>JAXLXG010000033.1:0-61795 GCA_046328075.1 Candidatus Sericytochromatia bacterium | reverse complement strand
TCATCTTTTGAAACAACTAAGTTTCCTAGGTTACCTAATGCAGGACTGAATTTTTCTAATGAATAATTGTCCATATTAATTGCATACATTTCAGGTGATTGGTAATCAGTAATAAAACATTTTTTAGATTTCGGAGAGTAGGCAATATTAATAGCTTTACCATTATCTTTTTTATTTATTTTTAATTCTTTTACAATTTTTTCAAGGTTTGATTGAACGATAAATATTTTTCCTAACTTTCTATCAGTAAAGAAAATATAATTAGGTAACTTTTCAAAGAAGTGTATATCTAAAGGTAAAGAAGATTCTTTAGAGTTTATTTCATTAAACCATTTATTTATTGCAAATGTTGTATTATTTTCTTTTAGTTGTCCACCTTTAGAACTTAGTGAAAAGCCTTTAGTCTTAGTTCTTTTTATAAAAGTTTTAGAAGATGTATTATCTTCTTCTATAAGTAATAAACTTCCATCAGAAAAAGTTGTTGATTTAACATTCTCTTTTGATATAGGAAGTTCTAGAGACTTTTTCTCTTCACCATTTTCATCTTTTAATGTTATTAATGAACCGTAATTGCTTATATCATAATTAGCAAAACCAGCTTCAAGTTTTTTTATTAAATGTGACTGTAAAGCCTCATTTATTGTCTTTTTATCTAAAATATTTTTTGATACTATATAATCTGCAATTGCACTAGCATCAATATTTCTGTCATCAATAGCCATATTAGTTTCCCAAAGTTGGTAAATAAGATTAAAATACTCTTAGAATTATATCAGAATATATATTAAGTAAGAAGTAAAAAGAAAAGATGTAAAAAGAGAAGACGTGAAAAGATAAGAAGATAAAAATTAGGAGTTTAAAAACTTCTGGTGTATTAATTTTATCAAACGAATTTTTTATTAAACTTTAAATTTACACATCATAGTGGATGATATAAGTAAAAATTATATACAAATGATTCAATAACCACAAGAAAATATTTAATTATCTTGATATTATATCTTTACTTCTTATTTTTTTTACTCATTTATAGAATTTAACTAGCTGATTTGGTGAAACACCTAAAAGATAAAGTGTAATTAAGAGCCAATTCCTTAAGGTACAATAAATAATACCTTCTTTTTTCCAACGTCTTGCAGAAGTAATTATTGGTGAATTTATTATAAATATCCTATGATTCTTTTTTTTTAGAGTTATCATTAACTCAACTTCTTCCATAAGTGGTATTTCCTTAAATTTACCTAATCTATCAAATATATCTTTTTTTATGAAAATACCTTGATCTCCATAAGGTACTTTTGTTAAACGTGATCTGATAGATGATACCCTTTCTATTATTCTAAAAATAAATTTATTTGAATCTATTTTTAAATCAAATGCACCTGCTAAAAATCCTGAGTTTATTACTTTTTCTATTTTAACTAAGGAATCAACTGATAAAATAGTATCAGCGTGTAAAAATAATAAAATATCTCCATTTGCATAAAATGAGCCTGTGTTCATCTGTTTAGCTCTACCTTTATTAGATACAACTTTTATAATATTTTTATTAGTTATGACATTTAAGGTGCTCTGATTCTGTTCTGAATCAGAAACTATTATTTCAAAATCAATATTATTTTGTGTTTTATATATATTTTCTATAGTTTTATTTATATTATTTTCTTCTTTATATACAGGTATTATTATAGAAATTTTCATTAAAAATTGATATTTTCTTTTATAAAATTAAATGTTTTTGATTTATTAAATTCTGTATTTACATTACTATAATACATATATTTTAAATCCTCTAAATTATCTACATCATACCATTCATCTAATGAGTAAACATTATAATGATTATTTTTAAAAATAATCATAGTATCATCAAAAACTGTTTCTGTGCTCCATTTTATATCTTTAAAAATATCTGGTAAAAATTTATTTTTATTAAATCCTATAAGATAGTAACCTCCATCCCTTGATTTACCAATTATTGATTTTCTATTTTTTAAGTTTTGAAATCCAGTATTTAAAATATCAATAGATAAATCTGGGCTATCACTACCTATTATTATTACATTTGTATATTGACTAAAAGACTCTATAAAGGCGTTAGTCATCTTTTCACCAAGATCTTTACCAACTTGAACATTATAATTTAAATTATTACCAAGCCAATTTTTTATATCTTTTTCTTTATCTTCTGGTGAGTAATATATTTGTATATCAAAACTCATGTTTTTTAATTTAGTGATAATATCTTCTACAAATTTTATATACAGATTTTTAGCATTTTTATTTCCAATATCTTTAGCTAGACGAGATTTAACATTACCTTCTTCTGGATATTTTATAAAAATAGCTACACAGTCTAATTTATTCAAGTTTATAAACTCTCAATACTACTTAAATTCATATAGGTATTAAATTATAGTCAAGAAAAACTTAAATGGCTTTAAAATTCTTTTATGATATACTGACTTTGGAAAAAATTTTATTTAAAAGGTGATAGTATGGAAGATAAAAAAAATGAATTAGAAAAAGGAACCTACGCAAAAATTAAAACAAATTTAGGTGATATTACTTGTAGATTATTTAAGGATAAAGCTCCTAAAACTGTTGAAAACTTTATTGGTTTAGCAACAGGAACAAAAGAGTATATTCATCATGAAACAAAAGAAACTATGAAAGGTAAATTTTATGATGGAATTATATTTCATAGAGTTATTCCTGGTTTTATGATTCAAACAGGAGACCCAATGGGTAAAGGTTATGGAGGACCTGGTTATAAATTTGAAGATGAATTTCATAAAGATTTAAAACATAATAAAGCTGGTATTTTATCAATGGCGAATTCTGGCCCTAATACAAATGGAAGTCAATTCTTTATTACACACACACCAACACCACATTTAGATAATAGACACTCTGTTTTTGGTGAAGTTGTAGAAGGTCAAGATATAGTTGATGCAATTGGTAATGTAGATAGAGATATGAGAGATAAACCTCTTGAAGATGTTGTAATGCAATCTGTTGAAATTTTTGAAGTTTAGAAATTTTATAATAAGTCCTAAGAGGATTTTTATTCTTAGGACTTTTTTTATTTAAAATGTACGAGATTATAAAGATTGATATTAAAGACAGATATATTGCAGAACAAATTTTAAAACTTCAATTAGAATCATATAAAACTGAAGCTAAAATTATAAACTTTTATGATATACCACCTTTAAATGAAACACTAGAAGATTTAATAAACTCAGAAGAAACATTTTATATTTTTAAAGAAAAAAAGAAAACTCTTGGGGTTATTAGTTTTAAAATAGATAATAATATTTTAGATATTTACAAGTTGTTTGTAAGTCCTAATGTTTTTAATAAAGGAATAGGTTCAAAGCTATTAAGCTTTATTAAAGTCAATTTTAAAGATTTAGATTATATAAAAGTTCAAACTGCTCATAAGAATTATCCTGCTATTCATTTTTATGAAAAGCATGGTTTTAAAATAGTAAAACAAAACCCTATAAACGATAGTTTAGAGATAGTTTTACTTAGAACAGATTAATAAAAAAATCAATTACTTTAATCATACATAAGAATGATAGGAGTTAATTTTAAGAGATGATATTATTGATATTATTAAAAATAAGTTATTAAAAATAGTTTTTAAAGATTAAAAGGAGAATCTAAAATATGACACAATTTGAAGCCTTTGATAAACATGTAGAAGTAAATGGAGAAAGTGTTTTATCTGTTGTTGATGGAATGGGATTTTTTAAGCAAAAGGCATACGATATTTTATTAAAAAATGGTATTAAGGAACCAAAGGTTGGTGAATGGTACTCTCAAAAATCATGGTTAAACGCATTTAAAGAAATATCTAAAATAATGGGTACAAAAACTTTACGTTTGATTGGTCAGAAGATTCCTGAAAATGCAAATTTCCCACCAGAAATAAGCTCATTTGAAATAGCTTTAGGATCTATAGACATTGCTTATCATATGAATCATAGAAATGGTGAAATAGGTAATTATAAATTCTTGGGAGTTACAGAAGGCAAAAAAGAAGCTGAAATGATATGTGAAAATCCTTATCCATGTGATTTTGATCAAGGTATTATTGAATCTATGGCAAAAAGGTTTAAACCTAAAGATAGTTTATCTGTTTCTATTAAACATGCAGATGGTGATTGTAGAAATAATGGTCATCAATATTGTAAATACATTGTGTTTTGGTTCTAATTTATAAAAAATAGCTTATTTTAAAATTGATTAATTTACTCAATAGATTAATTAGTCTAGAAAAGATAAAAAATAACTTATCACACTTTTATCTAAAAACTTAGTCATATTAGGTTTGATAAGTCAATTTATCTTTTACAAATTCCTTAATAAGAATTTAAGAATTATTTTCCATTTAATATATCTAAAAAAGGAGGTGGAGGTACAGAAATACCACCAATAGAACTATAAAATATTTTTTCTTTATTTTTTACAAATTCTGTTAATACCTCTTTGTCTGAGTTAGATATATTAGGGACTAAATTTCTGAATTCTTTTTCTAATTCCTGTGATTTTAATTCATTTTTTGGTGTTGATGGTAAAAAATAACATTCTTCAATTATTTTTTTGCATTTATTAATATTTATAGCCTTATTAAGATCATCTAACCCAATTAATGGAATAGAAGTTTTAGCACTTCCTTTAATTGATATATTGCTTTTATCATCAGGTAAAGAAACAGTCTCTACAGAATAATTTTTAGGGTTATTTTGTTTTTTTTCAGTATTATTACTTTCAGCAACATTAAAAGTTAAATTGTTGTTTGAAATAGAATTAATCATTAATTTTACTCCTTATAAATATATAAAAAGGTTATAGTTTGATATACTATAAGGTTTCATAAAAAATCAAAAAACTACCCAAAAGTGTTATTAGTATATAAGTTTTTTCTCATAGATATTATAAATATTATTTATTGTATCTGATTTATACCAAACAACAACATAATTACCATTATTATTCATTGATAGATTAGGTTTAAATTTATCTCCGTCATTACTAGAACTAATTTGAATCTCGTTACCTTGCATAATACCATTAGAATTAAATTTTTGAGCTAAAATTCGAGGAAGATCTTCCTCTTGCCATGTAATAACAAAGTTTCCACTATTATTTATTGCTACACTAGGTCTAGCTTGAGGTGACAATGTATAAGAATTAGCTTGAAACTCAGAACCTTGCATAATTCCATCTGAATTAAATCTTTGAGCAAATACATCCCAATCATCATTACCATTCTGATTAAAAGATTGCCAAGTAATAACAAAATTTCCTGAATCATTAGCTGAAATCTTAGGATATCTTTGCATTGAGTTTATATAAGTATTAACATGAAATTCTGAACCTAAACTACTGCCATTACTATCATATCTTTTAGCATAAATACCAAAACTACTATCACTTTCTATTGCTGATTCCCAAGTAATAACAAAATTTCCTAAACTATTCATAGAAATATCTGGAAAATCTTGAGTATCAGTTGTATAGCTATTAACAGTAAACTCATTTCCTATTGTATTGCCATTATTATCAAATCTTTGTGCTGATATTCCAGCTCCACCACCATCATATGATTGCCAAACTATAGCAAAATTACCGATAGAATCCATTCCTATACTTGGATATCCCTGAAAATTTGAAGTATAAGTATTAACTTGAAATTCTGAGCCTTGAGCAATTCCATCACTATTATATCTTTTTGCTAAAACTTCATCTGTTATATTATTTACTCTTGATTGCCAAGTAACAACAAAGTTACCTGCATTATCCATAGCTACATCAGGATTGACATGATAAGATGTTGTAAATTCATTAACCTGAATTTCAGAGCCATTTTTTGTTCCATCAGGGTTAAAGATTTGAGCATATACAGCTTTACTATCTCCATATTGCATAACATCAGATTGCCAAACAACAACATAATTACCACTACTATTCATTGCAACACTTGGATTAGATCTTCCATATAATGTGGATGTATTAACTTGAAATTCATCATTACCACTAGAGCCTCCTCCACTAGAGTTAGAACCACATGATAATTGAACTAAATAATCATTAAAAATAGAGTCATTAGTTTTTCTTTCTATTACTTTAGGTTTTATTATTGATGCTGAATATAATTCAGGATGGTCACAATATATTTGTATACTAACAATTAATTGGTTTGCATTTTTTTAATATGAAATTTTAAAGTAAGTAATGACTTAAGTTTAGATTCATATTTATTAGTATTGTTAAAGAAGTTCATAATATTTTCTTTAAATTCTGAGAAAGTTCTATAGAAAGTAGAATTTATTAGCTCTTTTTATAAACTTCCAAAGCCGTTCAATAATATTAAGATTAGGAGAGTATGGAGGTAAAAATATTTGTTCTATTTTAGATGTTTTAAGCCATTCTTCTAGGATTTATTTTTATAATATCGAGCATTATCACAAATGACATAAATTTTTAGTTTTATTAGGATTTCTTAACTCAAGTTCTTTATATAGCTCAATTGTACTTTGCATATTTATTGTAGGACTTTCTATTGCTATTATATCTGTTACATCATTAGCATTTAACAAACCATTTATGTTTAATCTTTGCCTACCACTTACTGCTTTTATTTCTTTTTCTTCACCTTTCAATATCCAACCATAACTACTCTTTGTATTATGTTGAGGATGAACTGCATCTGCAAAATAAATTGATTCTGTTTCTGGTAAATTAGTATTTAAAAATTCAAAATTCTCTATAAATTCTAGTTGCTTAACTACATCATAATTACAAGGTTCTAGCTTTGTTTTCTTATAACTAAAACCTAATTTGTGTAACAAAGGAACTAGACCTTCTGGTCATGTAAATTACATTAAATTCTTGCTCTATATAATCACAAATTGAACGACTTGTTAAGTATAAAAATTTGTTGACAATTCTAATTTCAATAAATATTTTTGTTCTATACTTAATTTACCTGTATTTATATGATAATTACTAGATAGTATTTATCTAAACCTAATGATACATAACTATTCATATATCTTCTAACTGTTGATATATCTATTCCCAAATATCTTGAAACAAACTCAAATGATAAACCATCATTTAACATTAAAATTGATGTTATTTTTACATAGTCTTTTATACTTCTCATTTCTTTGAAGTTCTCTCAGAAGTTCTATTTCTTCTAATGATAAATTTAATTTCTCTAACATACATTCACAATATATCTTTTTTAGCTATTTGACAAATATTTTTATTCTTTTATTGCAAACTAATTAATTGCAAGTATAATAATAGACTTGGATGTATAACTCTAGCAAACTCAATTTCTCTTGTTAAATACAATCCATCATCTGTATAAGTTAATAATTTTTGTATTTTCCTATAAAGATATTCATAAGACAAAGCTAGAGTTTTAAACCCTGAATATTCTTTTTTTAAAGATTCAAATTCTTCATTAGATAAAAATGTTTTAACATCATTATATGACTTATCATGTGTCTTTATATCACTTACATTTTTAGATTTTGAGTCTACAGAATTTGAACTCTTTATTTCTTGTATAGAGTTAATAGAAGTACTACATGAAGTTATAATCAAACCTAATGCTACTAATAACCCTCTCTTTGTCTTATTATTTATCATTTTTATTTAATTCTCTTTTTGTAGTTAAATTAAAGTAATTACAATTCATTTCCATTACTATCATATCTTTTTGCATATACATCAGCGTTAGATAATAGAGATACCCAAGTAACTACAAAGTTACCATTAATATTCATTGCAATATTTGAATACCCTCTAGCAACACCTATAGAATCTGAATCAATTCTAAATTCAGAACCTTGAGGCATTCCATTAGAATTATATCTTTGCCCATGAACACCAACACCATTGCTATCTTGTCCGTAAGATAGCCAAGTAATAGCAAAATTACCTAATTCATCTGTTGAAATACTTGGGAAATTTTGTTCATTGGCAGTATATGTATTAACTTGAAACTCAGAACCTTGCATAATTCCATTTGAATTAAACCTTTGGGCAAATACTCCACTTGAATCTCCATCTTGATTATATGAATTCCAAGTAATTACAAAATTTCCTGAATTCAGCATTGATATACTTGGAGAAACTTGATAATTTGTTGTATATGTATTAATCTGGAACTCAGAACCATTTGGTGTTCCATTTGAATTAAACCTTTGGGCAAATATTCCATCAGAATCACCATCTTGATAATGGGAGAGCCATGTAATAATAAAATTTCCTGAATTATTAATTGTTACACTTGGAGAACTTTGATAATCTGTAGTATACGTATTAACTCTAAATTCAGAACCATTTGGAGTTCCATCACTATTATATCTTTGGGCATATACTCCAGTACTATCACCATCTTGAAAATTAGATTCCCAAGTAATAACAAAATCACCATTATCATTTATTTTAACACTTGGAGAACCTTGATAACCTGTTGTATAAGAGTTAACTTGAAATTCAGAACCATTTGGAGTTCCATCACTATTATATCTTTGAGCAAATATTCCAGAACTATTACTATCTTGAAATTCTGATTGCCAAGTAACAATAAAATTTCCAGTTCCATTCATTGATACACTTGAATTTATCTGTGAACCTGTTGTATATGTATTGACTTGAAACTCAGAACCATTTTTTGTTCCATTAGAATTAAATCTCTGACCATAAATACCATATCCATCACCATCTTGAGAATTTGACATCCAAGTAATAACAAAATCGCCATCATTATCAATAGCAACTTTTGAATTAAAGTGTGTATTTGTAGAAGAACTTACTTGAATCTCATTACCGCTAGAGCCTCCTCCACCAGAGTTAGCTCCACATGATAACTGAACTAAATAATCATTAAAAATAGAGTCATTTGTTTTTCTTTCTATTACTTTAGGTTTTATTATTGATGCTGAATATAATTCAGGATGGTCACAATATATTTGTAATAATAGACTTGGATGTATAACTCTAGCAAATTCAATTTCTCTTGTTAAATACAATCCATTATCTGTATAAGTTAATAATTTTTGTACTTTTCTATAAAGATATTCATAAGACAAAGCTAGAGTTTTAAACCCTGAATATTCTTTTTTTAAAGATTCAAATTCTTCATTAGTTAAAAATGTTCTTACATTCTTATCTGATACTCTCATTTCATTTGTGGTTTTAGAATCTGAGTTTAAAGAATTTGAACTCTTTATTTTTTGTATTGAGTTAATAGAAGTACTACATGAAGTTATAATTAAACCTAGTACTACTAATAACCCTCTCTTTGCCTTATTATTTATCATATTATCTCTTTATTGAGCAACTCCATTAGCATCATATATTTTTCCCATTACTTCTGAGTTTACTTGAGGTCTAGGAAAAAATGGATTTGGGATTTCAACTTGTTTCTGCCAAGTAACTACAAAATTTCCTGTATTATTCATTGCTATTGATGGATTTCTCTGATTTCCTGTAGTATAAGAGTTAATTTGAAATTCGGAACCATTCGATATTCCATTACTATTATACCTTCTTGCAAAAATACCTGTACGATCTCCATCTTGATTATCAGACACCCAAGTAATAATAAAGTTTCCTGCATTATCAATTGTTACATTTTGTTCAAATTGACTATCTGTAATATATGAGTTAACTTGAAACTCTGAACCATTAGGTGTTACGTCACTATTAAACTTTTGTGCAAAAATATCAAGTGAATAATCATTATTTTGATTTTCAGATACCCAAGTAATAACAAATTTTCCTGTATTATCAATCGCAACACACGCTTTGTTTTGTTGAGATGTAGTATATGTATTAGCTTGAAATTCAGAACCATTAGGTGTTCCATCACTATTAAACTTTTGTGCAAAAATACCAGTATGATCTCCATCTTGCCAATCAGATTCCCAAGCAACAACAAAACTTCCTGTATTATTCATTGAAATACTTGGGTATCCTTGTGAGCCAATTGTATAAGAGTTTACTTGAAATTCAGAGCCATTAGGAGTTCCATCACTATTATATCTTTGAGCAAATATACCTGCACGATCTCCATCCTGTTGTTCTTGATTATAATCACCACTACGCCAAACAATAGTAAAGTTACCTGAACTATTCATTGATATATCTGGTTCTTCTTGATGATACGTTGTATAAGAGTTTACTTGAAATTCAGAGCCATTAGGAGTTCCATCACTATTATATCTTTGAGCAAAAATATCTGAACTTGAACTATTACCTGTATATGATGACCATGTAACAACAAAATTACCAGAATCATCTATTCCAACTTTAGGTTGATATTGCATTGCTGTATTATAAGTATTAACTTGAAATTCAGAGCCATTAGGAGTTCCATCACTATTATATCTTTGAGCAAATATGCCATAATCGTCACCATCTTGCCCTCCAG
The DNA here is from genome assembly GCA_046328075.1 of Candidatus Sericytochromatia bacterium. Lineage (GTDB taxonomy): Bacteria > Cyanobacteriota > Sericytochromatia > UBA7694 > JACMQJ01 > JAXLXG01. The sequence continues at coordinate 51,327 of JAXLXG010000033.1, read as the reverse complement.
ATGATTGCCAAACAACAACAAAATTACCTGAACTATTTATTGCTATATCTGGTATTTCTTGATTATTTGTAGTAAAAGAATTAATTTGGAACTCACCTATACCAGAATTACCACTACTAGATCCACATGATAATTGAACTAAATAATCATTAAAAATAGAATCATTTGTTTTTCTTTCTATTACTTTAGGTTTAATATCTGAATCTGAATATAATTCAGGGTGATCACAATATATTTGTAATAATAAGCTTGGGTGTATAACTCTAGCAAATTCAATTTCTTTTGTTAGATACAAACCATTATCATTATAAGTTAATAGCTTTTGTATTTTTCTATAAAGGTATTCATAAGACAAAGCTAGGGTTTTAAACCCTGAATACTCTTTTTTAAATTCTACAAATTCTTCATTAGTTAAAAATGTTTTTACGTTTTTATCTAAAACTCTTACTTCATTTGTATTTTTAGAGTTAATAGAATTTAATTTTTTTATTTCTTGTATAGAGTTAATAGAAGTACTACATGAAGTTATAATCAAACCTAATGCTACTAATAACCCTCTCTTTGTCTTATTATTTATCATAATTTTTTATCCAATTTTATAAATATAATATTAAATAGAAGGATAAAGTCATTTATCCTTCTATAACTTTTAAACAGCAGTAAATATTATCTTTGTTGAATATCCTGTTCCTGCTGCTTTTGTAAAAGGTACTTTTATACCAATATCAATTGGAAATGCTGTATTGTTTGTAAGACCATATGTTAAAGGTGCTGCTGTTGGTGGGCTTACATTATCTATAAACAATCCAGAACCCAAGCTTGTTCCACTTGTAAATGCTTGAGAAGAAGGTGCTACTATTGCTGTAAAATCTCCACCTGTTAATTGGCTCATTGTAATATCAGATGTTCCTCCACCTGTTCTTAATACTCTAAGTTGTAATGCATCTTCTAACATATATATAGCACCATCATTTGATGTTGTTGGTAATGATGCTGCATTTGTATCATATAACTGATTTGATGTATCAATTACTTTTGATATTAAAGTCCCTGATGTACCATTTGTACCAGTAACAGCTCTATTTACAACATGTGTTGTTGAACTTAGAGATGTTTCTACACCTAAAGCATTAACCTTACCAAAATCTATTACTTCATTTGATGATAATGAACCACCATCTAAATTATCTTGTGATACTATTTGATTATCACTTGTTCTTTCTGCAACTATTGAAACAATATCTTCAACTTCAGCTGTAATAGTTACATCTGTGTCATTCGCTAAAGATGGAAGAGTAATTGCTGAAACTAAAGCTAAACCTGTTAAGAGTTTTAAAAAATTTGACTTCATTTTTTCTCCTTGAAAAATATAAAATAACGATAAAAAACAGCTCTGTAAATCTAATATCATTTTAGAATTACAGATTTTAAATGGGTTCCCAAAAAAAATTTAGTAAGCTTAATGTATATTTTATGAAATAACAGAAAAAAAATATATTACACTTTAGTGTAGTTTTTATAACTATAAACTCATTTCTTTTAATTTTTCAATAGCTTGAGTTCTTCTTTTTATACCAAATTTTCTAAAAATATGTCTTATATGTGCTTTTACTGTATTGATTGTGATTTTAAGATTTTTAGAAATTTGTTCATTAGATAATCCTTCACTTATTAATTTTAAAATCTCTATTTCTCTAGAGCTTAAAACATTTCCATCTCTTATATTAAATGAATTTTTAATATTATTAATATATTCTTGTGAAAAATCATTTTTATTATTAAGAATATCTAATATAATCTTATGTATTTCTTTAAAAGAATCTACAAATAATCTAATAATATCCCCTTCTTCTCCTAAAAATAAAGCTTGTTTTATAGAGTGTTTTGTATCATTCAATTTTTTTTTCTTATACAAGATAAGTGCTTTTAATAAATAAGATTCAACTAATAGATGTATAAATTTTTTGTATAATATAATTGTTTTATCAATTAGATTTTGTGCTTCATATAAATTATTTGTAAATATTAAAGATTCTATTAATGCAAAAACAATTACATAATTTATTTTCTTAAAATCGTCTAATTTAGAGATATGAATATACTCACCAATAAATTTCTCACAATTAGTATATTTTTTTTGTCTAATTTCTTTTCTTATATTAAATGAGTTTATAATATCTGTTTCTACTGATATTTTATATTTATAATGTAGATCTAAGAGCTTATTTATATAAAAATCCACTTCTTCAAATAAATGTAATTTTATTTTTATTCCAATTAAAATATATATGAAATTTTTTAGATCATGAAAAATTATTGTTTCATTATTTCCATTTAAGCCATCATTAATATATTTATTACATAATTCTATATCGTTAAACATATAATAAATATAAGCTAAAAATCCATATATTAAAGTAATATCTTTTATTGAAACTGTATGTATTAAATCTTTAATTTCAAATGCTTTTTGTTGGGATTCTTTAAGTTTACCACTTCGTAACAAATTTTGAATATTCATTATTTCACAAAAAATATAATTATAATAGTCTCCCGATTTATAAAAGAAATTAGCCGCTTTCTTATATGATTCAATTGACTCTTCTAATTTATAATCTCTAATATAATAAACACCCAAAAAAGAGTTAATGAAACCCAAAGATTCATAATCATCATTTTTAGTATAAAGACTCATTTTATCAACATTAATTTTTATAGTTTCATAATCTTTTTTTCTCATTCCATAAGATGCTTTAACATTGTATAAATTGACTAAAATATCATCATTAAGGTTTTGTTTTTTATAAAAATGTTCAAATTCATTTATGAAACGTTCAACTTCAATCAATTTATCAACATCAATATAATAATTTAAAACTTTAATGTAATATATATAAGATAAAGGATATGTAATCAAATGATTTAAAGGAATATAATTAAACCAATCTAATAATTTAAATATTTTTTTTTCTGAAAACATTTTTTTAAAATTATTTTCTATTATATTAACAATATAACTATAATCTCTTATTAAAGATGCATACCTAATTGACTCATCTAAATCTTCTTTTAATTTATACCAATCAGATACTCTAATATAAAGCTCATCTATATTATTTGAATTCTTAATTTTAAACATTGAAAATAAAAACTCTGAAAATAAATCATGATACCTAAACCAATCATTATTATCATCCAATGATATTATAAATAAATTATTGATTATTAAATAATTTATTAACTCTTGACTATTATCTATACCTAATACATAATTACACAACTCATAATTAAATGTCTTTAAAAATGATGTCTTTAATAGAAAATCTTTTACTTTATCATCTAATATTTCTATAGTCTCATTTATCAAAAATTCTTTTATATCAGTATTATTCCCAGAAAACATCTTTAGTATCTCTTGATTATTATCTTTGTTTGTTAATAAAATATTTAAACTTTGAATTGAAAATACCCAACCTTCTGTTTTATTTATGATTATATCAATATCTTTATCTCTTATCTTATCTATTGATATATAACTCCTTACATCATTATTAGTAAATCTTAGTTTCTCATACCCTATCTCAAAGAAATTATTTCTTCTCTTTAATTCTGAAAAATATATACCTTTTAATTTATTTCTTGATAATAATATTAATTTTAAGTTACTTGGTATATTATGAAGTAAATAGTTAAAAACATTTGAGACTTCTGTGTTATTTATAATCTGTAAATCATCTATTATAAGATATATTGTTTCTGGTATTTTAGATATATTTTCTAGTATTGATAATATATAATCAGTATAATTATTTTCTGATATTGCTTTCTCATTATCAGAAAAAATTGATTTATCTAAAAAAGAATTTGATTCCAATAAATTTAATAAAAAACTCTTTAGAACATTATCAAATATATCCAATGATATCCAACTTACATTATTTATAGATTTTGACTCTATCCAACTTATTATACTTGTTGTCTTACCATAACCAGCAGGAGCATTTAATAACACCACATTAAATTTATTAACTATATTATCTATATAATTAATTAACTCATCTCTGTATAGTTCATTACCTTTTAATTTTGGTATTTGATTCTTTAATCTCAATTTATATAATTCCTACAAAATTATAGATTTAATTCTTTTTGCTTTTGTATTACTTGTGTTCTTCTTTCAATATTTAATTTTTTGAATATATTCTTAATATGGGCTTTTACTGTATTTAATGATATATGTAATTTATCTGATATTTGTTGTTAGATAAACCATTAGAAATAAATTTTAATATCTCTATCTCCCTATTACTTAATAAATCTCTAACTTCACTATTAAAAGATTTTTTTATATTATTTATATATCTTTTAAAAAGATTTATCTTAGAATTAAGAACTTCTAGTATTAAATGATGAATTTCTTTTGGAGAATCAGTAAACAATCTAATAAAGCCTTTTCTTCGCCTAATTGTAATGCTTTAAATATTGATGATTTTGCTTCATTTAATTTATTTTGTTTATAATATAAAAATGATTTTGGTAAATTTTTATCTGATATATAACATAATCCTTATATTCTATTAAAGACTTTTTATAATAATTTCAGCATCTGAATCTATTTAATAATATCAAAGCCCTATAAGTAAAATTATATATATAAATCTTATAATTTTAAAAGAATCCATATACTTTATATAAAGATATTTTTCATAAACTTGTTACTATTTTCATAATCTCTAAGTTTAATATTTTTTATATATTTAAAATAATTATCTTTTTCAATGTAAAAATTACTATATTTATTTAATAATACATTTCATTTATATAAATACTTGCTTCATCAAATAAACAAAGATATAAACTATATTCAGCAAGGTTAGACAATATAACATATAACTGATAAAAATTTATTGACTCTTTTAAGTCAATAATATCATAAACAATTTTATTAAATAAATTTATTTCATTTAAATGGTAATAAATTTCATATAGGTTTGATATAAAAAAATATTTTTTATATTCAACTTTTCATGATTAATTATTTTTAATAATTTAGTTTTAGCATCTCTCAATTTACCAGACGTAAAAAGTAAATTAGATATATAATAAAAACATTCCATATAAGAATTATAATCATTTAGTTTATAGAAATATTGAGAAGCGATATGATAATAATTAATAGAATTATTTAAATCATAAATCAACTCATAATAAAAACCTAATAAGAGATTTGTGTTTCCTAAATATTCATAATTATCTTCTTCAATAAAAATAAATATTTTATCAACATTATTTTTATAATTTCGGGTTCTCTTCTTATTACACCACAAATTGCTTTAATATAGTAAAAAGTAGAAAGAATATAATTATTAAGGTTATTAGTTTTATGAAAGCCAATTCATTAATAAGTTTTTCTAATTCAAAATATTATTAATATCAGAGTAAAAACATACACTTTAAATAATATAAATACGGTAGTTATATGTAATCAAGTTTAAAATTAGTTAAAATACTCTAATAATTTAAATATGAAAACATTTTTTTAAATTATTTTCTATTATATTAACAATTAACTATAATCTCTTATTAAATCATACCTAATTGACTCATCTAAATCTTCAATTTATACCAATCAGATACTCTAATATAAAACTCATTTATATTATTTGAATTCTTAATTTTAAACATTGAAAATAAAACTCTGAAAATAAATCATGATACCTAAACCAATCATTATTATCATCCAATGATATTATAAATAAATTATTGATTATTAAATAATTTATTATCTCTTGGCTATTATTTATATCTAATATATAATTACACAAATTATAATTAAATGTATTTAAAAATGATGTCTTTAATAAAAAATCTTGTATTTCTTCTGATAAGTTATCTATAACTTCACTTAGTAAAAAATCTTTTATATCTTTATTATTTCCTGAAAAGCTTTTTATAGCCTCTATCTTATCAATTCTATTTTTTAATAAAATATCTAAGATTTGAATAGAAAATATCCAACCTTCTGTTTTTTTTATAATTAAATCAAGGTTATTATTTTTTATATCATCTAATGATACATAATTCATTAAATCATTATTTTTAAATGTTAGTTTCTCATAACCTATCTCAAAAAAATCATTTCTTCTTTTTAATTCAGAAAATGATATATCTTTTAACTTATTTCGTGATAAAAGTATCAACTTTAAATTACTTGGAATATTATGTAAAAAATAATTAAATGCATTATATACTTCTAATGAAGTAATTACTTGTAAATCATCTATTATAAAATATATTGTCTCATTTATTTTAGATATTTCTTCTAATAACTCTAATATATAAGACTCACACTTATGTTCAGATATATCTTTCTCATTATTGTAAAATAATGCTTTATCTAAAAAAACATTTGAATCAACAAAATTTAGTAAAAAATCTTTTAACTTATTATCAAATATATCTAAAGATATCCAATTAACATTAATTATATTTTTTTCTTTTAACCAACTTATTATACTTGTTGTCTTACCATACCCAGCTGGGGCATTTATTAACACAACTCTATATTCATTAACTATATTATCTATATAATTAATTAATTCTTCTCTAAATAGTTCATTACCTTTTAACTTGGGTGTTTGATTCTTTAATCTCAACCTATATAGCCCATTACTAAGGTTATAATTTTATTATTCTTTTGTTTTATTATTCGGATATTTAATCACAACTCTATTAAAATATCAATATATATTTATATGTTTATAAAGGTTATAGAAATTATATTGTTGTAAGACTATAAAAAATTACACTAAAGTGTAATATATTTTATTAAACAAATAGTTTAATATATTATTTATACTAAATTAATTTTTATTTAAGGAATAGTCTTATGAATAAAAAAATCTCCTTAACAACGCTTGGTATTATGTCAACAACTCTAATAGGTTGTTCTAATCAAGTCGACTCTATACAACCTTTACAAAGCCAATCTCAACAAGTATCAGCACAATCTAATTCAGGTCTTAATAATGCGGAGTCAAATTTTTCTACTTTATTTTTTGAGGTAATTGATTCAAACAAAAATGGCTACATAACTTATACTGATCTTAGTTCTTACTTAAAAAATCAATCAAATGAACTAAAATTAGTTTTTAATAAAATAGATAAAGACAGTGATGGTAAAATAAATTTAAATGATATAAATAAATCACCAAAACTTTTTTTATCATTATTTAATACAGATAAACAGTCTTTAAAAAGGATGGCTACAGAATCATTTAATAAGATAGATAAAGATAAAGACGGTAAAATAATAAAGTCTGATTTTATTGATTATATTGGTACATATTTTTACTTTACTCTTGGTCTTAATAATCAATTAAAAAAACACTTATAGGTTCTTTCATGTTTGAAAGCTCTGATAAAAATAAAGATAAACTATTAAATTTTAGTGAGTTTGAAGATTTTATATATAATTTATTGTCAAGTATGATTCAAGGCTCTATGGTTGGAAGTGCTCCAATACCATCACCGAATAGTAAGCCTGTTCCAGATCCAACTCCTCTAGAATCGGATTTATAATTAATTTAGAGCTTTATTTTTCAAGTGATTTAGATTTATTTAATAAATCTAAATCACTTTTTGTATTTACAATTATTTTAATAAACCTCTTTATAAATATTTATTTGTAATAAATAGAGTTATTTCTATAGAATTTAAACTTTAGTTTTATTGAGTTTAGGTTAAAAATCTAATCCTAAAAGGTTCTTATTTGGCAATAAAAATACTTTTGGTGAATTAAGAGCTTCTTTTAAACTTATCTTATTATCATTATTTTTATCTAATTCTTTAAATGAAACTTCAGCATAAAATTTATTATCACTATTTATGCTAAGATATTCATCTAATGTTATAAATCCATCTTGATCTTTATCCATAAATTTAAAATATATTTTTATAATTTTTTTGAACGATTTTTCTGAATACAAGTTAAACCTCTAGGTTATATTTCACTTTAATATTTATATAAATCATCTTATTAGCCACTCTTTAGCCTCTATTTCAGAATCAAAAGGCTGAGATGGATCTCCTGTAAAAAGAACATAAGCTTTAAATAAAACTTTTTTTATTCCTTCTACACCTAAAATAGATGCTTTATGGGTTTTAGGAACAATAGTATCTTTACCTATTTTTTTTACTAAACTCATAAATTCTGTTGTAGTATAAGCACCCCTAAAATCAGACAATTTCAAATATTTTTGTTCATCATTTAGATTTAAAAAGAAATCTCTCTCTTCGTATAAACTTTTTATTAAATCTGTTCCTGATTTATTTCTATAATCTGAATAAATTATTTTATATCCTTTGTAATTTATAAATTGTGTACTCATAAAATTTATAACCTATATTATCCCTACTTAATTACTATTATTTAAACATCATATTTTTTTTTAAATTCATAAAATTTAGATGAATTATTTTTTTATCATCACTTGATAATTTTTTATCTACTTGTTTAACCACTCTATTTCAGATTTACTTACAATTTCATTTAAAAAGATACCTTGTTTTATTATCAATTTTTTCTTTATTTATATTTTTTGATATTAATTCTTTTTTTTCTAATGACTTAATATCTGTTTGAGTATTTTGAACTTTATTAATATTACATCCATAATTATTTATTGAAGCAATACTAAACATTTATAATCCTCTTTTATTTATAATATTTATTACAAAAAATCAATCATTATCAGAAATAGCTCCATAAATACCACCAATTAAAGCAGATGCAACAATAATACCTGTTTGTACTTCATTTTTCACGAAAGATGCACCAAATGGTATATTAATTAAATTACCTGCAACTAATCCCATACTAACACCTGAAGCAATATTAAGAGCTTTAGGAATATTTCCTGTTATACCTGCATAAACACCAACACCTAATCCTGATAAAGACGATGTTACAAAAGTTACAGCACCAGCAACAGAATTTTCTGGAGTTAAAATAACTCCAACTCCTCCAAGTGCTAAGCCTGTTAGAGAGCCTAATGTACCACCAAGTATTGCACCTCCAGTTCTTTCAACTCCTATTTTAAACATTCTTTTTACTTCATGTTCTTTGTTTGAATAATCGACAAATTTTATATTCGATAATGATTTAGATTTAGGAATATTAGTTTTTTCAATTAAATCTTTTTGTGATATTTCATGATTATTTTTTGATACTTCTTTATGTTTATTTTTTGTAACATTACTACTTAATTTAAGTTCATTAGTTTTTACATAATTATTTATTGAAGCAATACTAAACATTTATAATCCTCTTTTATTTATAATATTTGATTATTAATATAGAATATAAAAAAATCTTCTTTCTAAAAGCTAAAAAAAATTACTCTAAAGTGTAATATTAGGTTATGTAACTTATCATCTATTCTTTGTTTTTTATTTTATTTAAAAACATAAAAAAATAATATAATAACTCTTTTTTAAATAAATACTCTGAATTTAAAATTCATTTTTTTTATTAAAAAGTAGCATAGTTAAAATAATCTATACTACTTTTTAAAATAGGATTAATGTAAACAAGTGAATCTTTAAAAACTAGTTGATGTATATAATCCATATGTATTAAGAATCATATCTTTTGGTTCAGAAGAAAAAAGAATATTTGATTTTTGATCATAATAAACACTTAAGTTAGGTAAAAAAGGATTATCATAAGTAAGACTAATATTTATACCAGCTTTATCTCCTAAGTTTGAGCCTTCTATAATATTACCATTTAATAATGTTAAAGGTTCTTGAAGTGCAACTTGTAAACTTGGTATGGTTCTATCTCCTATCTTATCTGGTGTTTTTAGAAAAGCTCCAGCAATTATTTGTTGTGTAGATTCATTTTCAACTTTACCAACAACACCAAGTTCAAAATTAGATATATTACAAAATATTAGACCTGATGCAGCTCTGAATTGCCAAGTATCTGCAACACCTCTAAAACTAGCTTGTCCTGATATACCAAAATTATCATTTCCTACATCAACAATAATAGATTCATTATGTATAGGATCTTGAACTATCTCACCAAAAAACAATGTTTGATCCGCATCAGCAAGAAACTTTATTTTTGTAAAACCAAGATCCATTTTTAATTGTGTTGCTAAAGTCTGAGGTGTAGCTGCAATAGTCGCTGAAAAAATCCCACTTCCTATTTCTAAACCTCCTGCAACAGTCCTATTTAATCTTATGCCTCTATTCTTATCACTATTATCATCACCATTTAAATTAGGATTAGCATTACTAGTACTTTCTGGAAAATAATTTGTAATACTAGTTTTTGCTCCAAGAATATTTTTAAAACTCATATAACCAAATTTTATCTTAGGATTTAAAGGAATATTTGATGGCGAATAATTAAATAACGCGTCAATAAAAGATAATTGACTTTTTTCACTTTCAATATTTTTACTAACACCATTATCTTTTTGCTCAATCATTTTACTATTAAATGCTCCCATAAAGGTTCCTCTAAAAGAGGCATCTTCAGAAACATTTGCTTTCATATTTAATAAATAATTTGAGTAATATTTGGGTCGAAATGTATCTTCTAAAGAATCATCAAAACCAGCTTCAAAATCTCCTCCAAGCCTAATTTTTCCAACATCTTTTTTTATTTTTTCTATATCTTCTTCAACTGACTTTATTTTTGCATCTTGTGATGCATTAGATGCTTTTAAAGCATCTAATTCTCTTCTAAATTCACTTACAAGTTCTTTTATAGTTTTTAAATCTTCACCAGATACAGATGAACTATTTTGTAAAGGTGGTCTTACAATTTGATTTTTTGTTAACTCTTCTACTTTAAGCATAACTTTATATAAAGCAGCAGCAGCTTCATAACGTGTAAATGTTCTAGCTCCTCTAAATGTATTATCAGGAAATCCACTCATAATATCATATTTTTCAACTAAATTTTTAATTGCATTATATGCCCAATGCTCACTCCTTATATCTTGCATATTATCAACAAACGTTTTTGCTTCTATTTCAGAACACATTACTGAATTAATAGTTGTAAATAATATTAATGATAATGAAAATTGCCAGAACTTATTTTTTAACATTTATAGAATCTCTTATTAAACTCGTTACACTTTAATTACCTGTAATTTAATTAACATGATTATAGTTATCATTTAATAACACTAAACATACTAATTCTAAAATACTAGATGTGCATTAGTTTTCTTAATATCCTGTTTTATCAATGATTAATTTTCTTATAATTACTATTTATTTAGCTCCTTCAATTCTATCCCTAGTATTAGGGTAATCATCTGTTTTATATGATTTATACATTGCAATTCTTTGTAAAAGACTTGGACTATTACCAAAAAAATCCTCATGTGCTTGTAAAAAAGCGTCAGCAAAACCCAATCTCATACTTTTTTCTGTTATAAAACCATCTTCTGATAAATAACGTAAGTTTCTCATATCCCTCTCACATTGTTCAGGAGCTGTTTTCATTAGAGCATTTTTTATCTCACTTAAATTAATCTTATCTCCTGAAATTAAGTATTTTTTATTATTACTTGGATCTTTAATAACAATATCAGCTTTTCCATTGTCTTTTATTTGTGGTAACAAATCATGAAATTTAGTATTTGTAACATCTTTTATAGTAAATGTTTTACACGACTTTAACATTTTAAGTAAATCACTATCTGTTCCAAGTGCTTTAAAAGAAACAGATGATGGTGAATTTATTGGCTTTGAATCTCCTATTAGATTTTTATCTTCTAATTTGGATACATTATTCTTATCTTTTATTATTAATTCTGATTTTTCTTTTTTTTGTGTGTTTAACTCTTTTTTTTCTTCTAATGATTTAATATGTGTTTGAGTCTTATTAATCTTATCAATATTACCACCATAGTTGTTACCTGAAACAATACTAGACATTTTATAAACTCCTTTTGTAAAAAAAATTACATACTTAATAATTTAACTCTTTGTATTTTAGAAATAAGAAAATAACTCTTTCTATTAAGATAAAAAAATAACCCTAAAGTGTTATATATAATTTATTTTACTTTAATATTAAGTTTAAGTTGGTTAGGTAAATTAGGTATTTCAATACTATATAATTTATCAAAACTTTTAGAACTAATTTCTAAATGTCCTTCTTCAAGTTCAAATAAATAGAATGATGAGCTATTAACATCTATTTCCTTGTTATACTCTATATATTTATTTTTAAAATGTATATTAACCTTATCATTTATCTTTTTATCTAATTGAGCTTTTAAGTATATAACAGGAGATAATTTAAATTCTATTTCTTCATCTAGAGCATTAACCTCGATATTAGTTTTTCCAGAAAGTATATAGTTTTCAGGAATAGAGCTTTTATCAATACTTATAATGTGTTTACCTTCACTTGTTTTAAATGAAAAACTACCTAAGACATCTGTTAGTTCTTCTTCTCTATTATCAAGTAGAATCCTTATATTGGATATTATATTACTAGCTCTTAAATCAGAATACACTTTTCCTTTAATTATATTTTGTTTTTGTACTGGAAAGTTTATTTCTTTATTATCAGAGTTTAATTCAACAATTTTAGTTTTTTCATCAATTACTTTATAATTTTTGGGTAATGTATTTTCATCAATAGTTATTTCATAATCATCATAATCTATATCATTAAGATTGAATCCTCTTGAATCTGTAATTACTATTTTATCTTTTATTATTATTTTTACATTATCAAATATTTTTTCTCCATTATCATAAATTTGATTATCATTTAGATCCTCAAAAACTTTACCTGAAATACTTCCTTTTAGATCATCTATAGAATTGTTATTAAAATTATAAGCTATATGACATTAAAGCATTAAAAGAATTTCTATTTAATTGTGTAAGATTATTCTCAAATGTCAAATTTAAACTAATAATAGTATTCATAAATTTGTAATTTGTTCTTATGACATTTATTAATGATTGATAATAAGAGTTATTAAAACTTAAATTCATATAACTATTAGATAAACCAATAGATAAATCTTTATTTATTTTAAAGTCAGAAACAAGAGATGTTGTAAAGTTTATATTGTTTTTTATACTTTGTTCCTCATTTGAAAGACCTAAATTTATATTTAATAATGAACTTAAATTTTCTATATTTAAAATTCTTAGTGATGTTAATAAATCATGCCTAAATATAGTATTATTATTTTTTTCAGTTTGTGTATATCTGTAATTTAAAGAACTTTTTGTAATAAGATTATTGTTAATACCAATATTAATAATTTTTCTATCAAATAATTTAATATTTTCATAAGTATATGAACCATAAGCATTAAGTGATTTCGGTATAATTGTTTTATCTACTTTGAAAAATGCAGAACTTTGTTTATCATCATTTTCAAAAAAAGATTGAGACAAAGATGAATAAACATTTAAATCTGATCTATGAGAGCCATTTGCAGATATTTGAAATGAATTATACTTTCTATTACTATTAAAAAAAGAATTGTTACCAACATGATTAAAAGATGTCTGAACCTGTATATTTTCATTATCATTGAATTTATATTTATATAAATTAGTATTAAAGAGTGACACATCATTAAAATCTGAAACAACAGATGTATTAATAGATAAATTATCTATAGGTCTTAATTTTAAATCAGATGATAAATTATATCTATTCTTACTTATATCATTAATATCTCTTATAGAATATAGAATTGTATTATTTATATCAATTCTGTCATTTATTCTAAAAAGATCACTTAATCCCAAATAATATAAATTACCATTATTAAGAGTATTTTGATTATAATCTTTACTCTTATAAAAAAATAAAGGGTTTTGATTAAAACCTGAAAAAACGCTTATTTTATTTATTTTATTATCATACTCAAGATTTAAACCTCTAAGGTTGTTTATAGAAAGATACTTAGAGTTAAAACCAAAATCACCTAATATTCCGGAAAACTCTTTACCTTTATAATTAAGAGTAATATTTTGAAGGTTTAAAAATTGTATGTTTGTAATATCATTAGAATTTAAATTTATATTTCCATTTATCTTGATATGATTGTCTTTATCTATAGGATAATCTATCTTTAAATTATGAGTCATATTTTGTATACTTCTAGTATTATTTATACTTGTTCCTGTAGACATTGAATATGAACCTCTTGTAATATTTTGGTTTAAGTTGTTTTGAGATGCTATATAGTATTTTTTTTCAATATCTAGTTTAGTTGATGTTGTTACTATAAAATATGAATAAAACTCTTTATCTGTCCATATATAAAGTTGAGATTCACCTAATGAAGTTCCTTTAACTTTTAACATATCCTTATCGTGTGTTATTTTTGCAATATTAGGGTTTGATAAAGTATATTTTTTTATCTTTTTTAAAGTAATTATTGTTGTTTTACCTGATTCAATAATAATTTCATTATCTTCTGAAGATAAGCTAGGTAATGAAAATAATAATATTATCATTAATGAAAAAAGTAACTTCTTCATTTTATCTGAAAAGGTTTATTAATTGTTATAGTCTTTTTATTATAAGTATAGGTTATAACAGAATTATAATTACCTTTCTTCAAATTTAATGGTATTTCTTTTTCAAATATAGCATTACTATTAGGACTTACTAATCTTTTATCTGTAGAATAAGAGCCATAAAATGTATCATCTTCTCCTAAAACACCTATCATAATAGAACTTTTAGTAAAGTTATTTCCTTCATTTAATACATTCATTCTAAAATTTAAAGGTGCACTTTCGGATTCTTTATTAAAATTTAGCTCTGTAATTCTCGATTTTTCTTTAATTGTTCCTTTTGTTTCTTGAATAACTGTTGCACCTAAACGTGTTGATATAGAAACAAGCGATTGACCGTTTTTTAAAATAGGAGATGCTTCAAATAACACTAAACCAATATTTCCACCTTTTATTTTATCAGGAATATTAATAATAGCATCAACCTTTTTTCTTTCTTTTGCTTTAATAATAAAATCATTTTGTTGGACTTGTATATAAGGAGATATAGAATTTTTATTATTTATGTTAGGTTTAACTATATTTTTTCTACCATCTTTATCTATTATTAAATCCCAAACATATGATTTTATATTCAAAGATTGAGATGTTTCATTATAGACTGTAAAAGAAATATTCTTAGGCACTCCTCCTATTGTTTCAATATTAACAGTAGAAGGAGATAAAGTTAAAGCATGAGTATTTTTACAAAATAGAAAAAATAATATTATTGATAATAATATTTTATACATATATATCCTTATATTTTTGTTGATTTAGAATTAAAATAATTTAGCTTATCTTTAAGCTTATAATACTTAAGACAAAAAAAATATTACACTAAAGTGTAATATTTTAATCCCAATCATAAAGTTTTTTCATTAAACTTTTTGTATCTATAATTTTTTAGAAAGACTTTTTTATAAGTTTATAATGTTTTATATATTGGGAATAGTCAAAATTTAAGTTTTATACAAGAAGTTAATTCTTTAGATGATCTTAATTTATGTATTAGCTCATTTCTCTCTAATTTAAAGTAAGATAATTTTAAGGATATTAAGATTATCAAAAGAGGTTTTGAGTTAATGAATATAATAATTAGTGGTGGAAGCGGATTAATTGGACAAGCTTTAGTTAAATCACTTAAACAAGATGGGCATAATATCAAAACAATTACAAGAAATAAAAACACATCAGAAAATCAGATTTTTTGGGATATAGAAAGAAATATAATTGAATCTGATAAATTAGAAAACTCAGATGTAATAATTCATCTGGCTGGTGAAAATATATCAGGAGATAACCCAATACAGGGTAGATGGACAAATGAAAGGAAAGAAAAAATATTAAATAGTAGAGTTAAAGGAACAAAGCTTTTAGCAAATACAATTTTAAATCTAAAAAAACAACCTAAATTATTTATATCAGCTTCTGCTATTGGGTATTATGGTGATAGAGGTAGTGAGGTTTTAGATGAAAAATCATTTAAAGGAAAAGGCTTTTTATCTGATGTTTGCCAGAAATGGGAAGAAGAAACAAATGTATTAAAAAATTCTAATATTAGATTAGTAAATACAAGATTTGGTGTTGTTTTAAGTAAAGATGGTGGAGCATTAAAAGCTATGCTATTTCCTTTTCAAATGGGTGTTGGGGGAATTATAGGAAATGGTAAACAATTTATGAGTTGGGTTGATATAGATGATGTTGTTGGATCTATAAAACATATAATAAATAATAGTGAAATAAATGGCATTGTAAATATTGTTTCTCCTAGTCCTATAACTAATTATGAATATACAAAGACTCTTGGTAGTACTTTAAATAGACCTACTATATTTCCTATTCCTAAAATTGGTATAAATCTTTTATTTGGTGAAATGGGCAATGAATTGCTTCTAGGAAATCAAAATGTACAACCTAATGTGTTATTACAATCTGGGTATGATTTTATATATAAAACTATTGATAAATCATTAGAGCATATTTTGAATGGTAAAGAAATTAAATCTAAAGAAGCAGTATTGAATTAGATAATAAATATAAGCACCTAGTTTAAAAACTAGGTTTTTTAGTTTTTAAGTAATTAACTAAAAGTTAAATTTATTATTACTTTAACTTAAGAAAGTAAATTAATTACTTATCTATAAAAAGTTAATTGATTATTTTAGAGGTTAAAAAATGAGCATAGCAACAGTTAAAAACTCTTCTTCAGTTTTAGAACTTGCTGGTTTATCAAAAGGTAAGCCTATTGAAATTCTAAAATCTATAAATGTTGCTAATGTATTTGGAGCAGATGGCTCTATTCAAAAAACTATAAAAAAAATAAATGATAATGGAAATAATCCTTTTGGTTCAACAAAAGTAAAAGATGATGAAAAATCATTAAAAGAAGGAATAGCTAAAAAACTTTATACCTCATTTGAAACAATAGATACAGATAAAAATGGTTTTTTGTCTAATAGAGAAATTATAAATAAGATGAAAGATAATTCAATTAAAGGAGATAAAGCTGCTTTAGTTGCTGCTTTAGTTGAAGCGAATAAAAAAATCAGAAATCTTAGTGATGATGAGTTTGGTATAGAAAATGATGGTGTTACAAAAAATGATTTAATTGCTTTAGATAAATTAAGTGATTCTGATACAATTAAAGATTCTGTTTCTAATACTTACTATAATAGCTTGTATAAAGCAAGTTCTGGTAAATCATTTTTTGATAAAGATGGTAAATTTATAATACCTAAAAAAGCTTCTGATATTGATTTTAAATCAGTTCAACAAGGTGGAGCTGGTGATTGTTATTTTTTAGCAGCTTTAGTATCACAAGCTCAACATAACCCACAAAAAATTATTGATATGATAAAAGATAATGGTGATGGTACATTTAATATCAAATTTTCTGATAAAACTGTAAAAATTAATGCACCAACAGATACCGAATTAGGCTTATATGCTGATGGTGCTGGTTGGGTTGCTTTAATAGAAAAAGGTTATGCTGTTTATAGAAATGAAAAAACTTTATTAAAGAGAAAATCCTTTTGATGTAAGTGGTGCTGGTTTCATTTATTATAGGTAGAGGAATAAAAGAATTAACAGGTAACTCTTTTGAAACTAATGCTTTATTAGTAACTACTAAAAATTCAACACGTACAAAACTTGAAAGTGCAACAAAAGATGGAAAGCTAATGACAGCTTCAATCAATAAACATTTAATAGGTAAATCAGATTTTAACTTACCAGATGGTCATGTATATACAATCTTAAGTTTTGATTCAACAACTGATAAAGTAAAACTCAGAAACCCTTGGGGACATACAGAAGCTCAAGATTCTAAGGGAAATGTAAGAGATGGTAGAGATGATGGTATCTTTGAATTATCAATTGATGAGTTCTATAAAGCTTTTACTATGGTTGCATACGAAAAGAAAAAGTAACTTTTACTCTATTTAATTAAACTTTAAGCATCAATTAACTTTTAAAAGCAAGTTATTATAATATTTTGTCTATAATGTATTTAGTTTTTTATTAATAAAAAGGTTATAGTAATGAGTGATATTTCTAGTTTTAGAAATTCTATTTTAAGCAATGAGCTCAAACCAAGACTAAATACTACTGATAATCAAATAAAGAAATCAGATCTTCAAGGGCGTGGTAAAATTGACGCTAATGGTGATGGTCAAATATCCTCAAGAGAATTACAAAATGCTGCTAAAAAAGCAGGTGTTGATTTATCAACCTTAACAACAGATGATAAATTACAAATAAGAACTCAGATTTCAAAACTAATAAAACAAGGTGGCTCTTTTTCAGAAACCAATCCAATGGTTTATAGTTTTGTTATAACACCAAGTACAGATGATGTTAAATCTGGAGCTTTGGGAGAAGATGGAAAGCCTTTAACTTTTACTAAAGGACAATCAGGAGATGAAATAAAAAAATTAAATCTATTACTTAGAAATTTAGATTTTCCTGCTATTGGTGATAAGTTTCAAGATTCAACAGAAGCTATGGTTAAAGACTTTCAGCTAAGAAATATGTTTGAAAAAGATGCAACAACAGGTGAGTTAAAGCCAAGAAAGGGTTATGAAGATGTTGTATTAGGAGTTGTTGACTCTAAAACGCTTAAAGTGATGGAAGAAGCAACTAAAATGGAAAATCCTTATGAAAGACAAAATCATAACAATTCTAGTCCTGTTATAGAACCGATAAACCCAGTTAATACTTTACCTCAAAGAGAAGTTATTATTCCAACTACTATTAATTTACCTCCAATTAACCCAACTATAGGAGAAGTTAACCCTAATACTCATACTAATCAAACAAATAATGTTGAGAGTCCTCAAAGAGTTTATTCATCTGGTGAAGCAGGAAAATTTGAGAGAGTAAGAGATGATATAAAAAATCAGATTATTAGCTCATTTATTGAAAAAGGATTAAGTCCTCAAGAAGCAGAACAAAAAGCAGAAGAATCTTTAAAATTAGGTGGAACAGTTACTGAGGCTGCTATAAGGCAAGATAAGTTAATGGGAACAGATAATAAATGTTATACAGCTGTTAAAAAAGGACTTGAACAATCAATGGACATTCCTTATAAGGTTTATAACAATGTTAGGAATGGTACTCATGCAAGAACTGCTTCTGATACTTTATTTAAAGAAAATAAAAACTTGTTTCAAAAGATAGAAATTCCTAGAGCTGATGTTCAATACTTACCACCTGGGGCAATTGTTGTTTATCATCCTGCGAATAAAGCTGAAGCAGGTCATATAGGTGTTCAAACTATACAATTAAAAACACCAGAACAGCAAAAATCAGGTGCTCAAGGTTTACCAGTAACTAATGTTTATGAACAAGATGGAAAAATTGTTGGTCTTGAGGTAAAAGTTGGAAAATCCACTGTTAAATATGATGTAAAAGATGGTAAGGTGTTTGATAAAAACGGCAAGGAAACTAATTTAACTTTTGATCGTGCTGATATAAGTGATAAACAAAGAAATGATCCTTGGCCTACTGCTAGAGTTGATGTATTTTTTCCAATAACAAAAAAGTAAATAATTAATCAAAGAACTTTTTGAATAATGATGCTTTAGTCTATTGTGATGTTTTGACATCGAAAAAATGCAAACTATAAAATTTTAAGTATAAGAACTTAGTTATATAAAATAATATCTTCTTAAGAAAATTAATAATTTCAGCTTCTTACTTATTACTAAATATATTTATTATAAAAGCAATTATTTCATCAATAATATATAATTTACTAAATAAATATGTTTATTTAATAGATTAATAAAATAATTATTAATTTCATTTTTTAGAAAAGTTAAAGTATTGAAAGTAAAACTTAAAAGAAAAAAAAGAGAAAGAGTTGTATTTGAGATAATACCTCTAATTGATGTCATGATGGTTTTATGTTTGTTTTTTGCTATAGCTGCTTTTTTACCTAGAGTTCAAAGTGCTATTGATACAAAATTACCAAAATCAACAACAGGAGAACAGGCAAAAGAAGCTCTTGTTGTAAGTATCAACTCATCTGGCACAATATATGTAAAAGATAAAGTTGTAAGTAAAAATGAATTACTTAATGAATTAAAAACTCAATTAAAAAATGATAATACAATACCACTTGTCTTAGCTGCTGATAATAATCTTAAATATGACTCAGTTGTTTCTGTTTTAGATACAATGAAACAAACAGGAGCATCACAAATAGGAATAGCGACAGATAAAGAAAATTAATGAATAAATTATTGAATTTTTAATAACAAAATTGTAATAATAACCTTAAAAAAATTATTTTTTTATTAAGTTACCTTCTACTGATAAAAGGTCTTTTAGATTATTTCTAAAAAACCATTTTACCGAAAAATGAGTAGCAGATTAAATCCTTAAGCTGGTTGAGAAACTCTTTCTACAACCTTTGCTGTCTCTATTTCACTTGCCTTTACAGCTATATCAGCTTGAGCAACTATACCTTTAACTTTTCCATTTTCAATTACTATTATTCTTCTTACTTGATGTTCAGACATAAGAGAATAACAATCCTCTACATTAGACTCTGAATCAATAGTAAAAACGTTTGATGTCATACAATCTGATACTTTTAAATCCATAGGGTTTTTACTATCTGCAAGGCTTCTAATAACAATATCTCTATCTGTAATTATTCCTTTAGGTGCTAATGAATCCTTATTATCAACGACAGGAATAGCTCCACAATCTTCATCTTTCATCATTTTTGCCACTTCTTGTAAGCTTGTTTCACTTGTACAGAATGATAACTTAGAAGTCATAAGTTCTTTTACTTTCATTATATTCTCCATAAAATTAAATAAAAATTAATATAACTTAATAATAGCACAAATAAGTTTTAAGTGTATACAATTATTTATGAGAAATTTTAGTAATTGATAATTTTTTTAGTGTGAAATATTTAATATTAGCTTTTATTTTATTTTTATTTAGTTCTAATCAAGAAGTCTTTGCATCATCTTGGGATAATAATCTCTTAGAAGCTCAAAAAAGTTATAAGGAAGGTAATTATTCTAAAGCTTTTGAACATTATAAACAAGCACAAATAGATAATCCTCAAGATAATCAATTAAAATATAATCTTGGTAATTCTGCATATAAAAGTGGTAAATATACAGATGCTGAAAAAACTTTTAAGAGTCTAGCTAACTCTGATATAAATAATAATTTAAAAGCAAAATCTTTATATAATCTTGGTAACACATTAATATAAACAGGAAATTAGAGTGAAGCTGAAAAAATCTTATCTTGATACTCTTAAAATAAATAGATGATTTATCAAAGTAAGAAAAATCTAGGAAAAAAGCAGAGAAATGAAGAAAAAGATAAACAAGAGCAAGATAGGAAGAATAATCAAATAAAAATAATAATAAAAAAGATAAAAATGATTCTGGAGAAAAAGAAAAAAATAAAAACGGAGATAAGCAAGATAATAAAAAAGATAAGAATCAAAAAAATAATAATCAAGAGAATCAGAATAAAAATACAGATGATAGCAAACAACTAAAATGGTCAAAATCAAAAACCAGAGCAAACAGCAAGAAAAATAAGTTTAAAGAAGATAAAAAATGGTGGTATGACTTCACAAGAAGCCGAAAAATGGCTAAACTCAATAAAAGATGATAATAAGGAAGTTATAAGACGACAAATAAGAATGAAGCCACCACAAGGTTATAACTCAAATAAGGATTGGTAATAAAATATGATAAAAAAAGTATTATTTTCACTAGCTATTTTTGGGCTTTATTACAAATTCTTGCGTTTTAGAAGATGAAGGATTTCCTATAAAAAATACTCCAGGGAAATCAAAAGGAAAAATTATAAGCAAATCTTATATCTTGACAGCTTCTCCATTAGAAGGAAAAACGGCGGCTTCTAGAATTAGAGAGCATGAAAGCAAATTTTTAAAAAATAACAATAGATGATTTAGAGATTAGTTTTCAACATATGATAGGTACAAACCCTTCTGTAATTTCAGGATTTTAACACCTATGAGATAATGGCTTACACAAGTGATGTAGGTGCATTAGTTGGTTATAGGTTTGGCATATGAGAAGATATAGGTATCAGTCCATTTTTAAGAGCAAGAGGAGTAGTAACCAGAGGCAGAGGTGGAGATAATATTTATGGAGCAGAAATTGGAGCAGAATTTAATTGGTTTCTTTATCCAGAACAACAGAGCTTAATTTAAGATACGGTTTAACAATTTTTTCATAATTATACTGGTGCTCCTGATATGTTTCACATACAAGTTTTAGACTTAGTGTTGCAGAATTAAGATTGCCTGAGAATTATAGAGAATGTAAATGTAATTGCTGCTTACCAAATTAAGCAATTTCCAAAAAATTTTCTGGGAAATAGCAATCTAGCAACATCTGATACATTTTTTTTTGGCAAAGTGTTATTTTTAGGTGCTGGTTACGTTGAGAATTATTACTAACTAGTAATTTGATCTGATCACAAAAAATCTTAAAAAAAACTTAATAAAACATAATTAAGAAAAAGAAACTTTTTAGTTTTTAATTTTGTCTGTATTTAAATATAGAAAATTTTCAGCTATGGGGCAAGGAAGCCAGATTATGCATAAATTACGTGGGGCATTATTTTTTATTTATTTGTTTATTCTTGTACACTAAGTGTAAATAACACATTACCAAGTCCAAATAAGACAAATAGTCCAAGTCCTAAGGTAAGCAGTTCCCCTAATATAATTCCAAGTCAAAGTCCTAAACCAACAGAACTTCCTCCTATAACACCTAGTATTACTTTGCTTATACACCTAGCCCAAACTCAACACCAAAACCATTAAGAAATATGAAAAATTAATGTTTATCTTGGGATGATGAACATTAATAAATACATATGGTATGTGTATAAAATGATACTAAATGAAATAAAAACATTCAAAACAGAAATAGCTTCAGTAGGTATTAAAGCAGGTGAAGAAGAAAGAGTAAATTGGAGTTCTAATTTAAATGTTAATATTGTTGAGTCTGGAAAAATAGGAAACTTCTTTAAAGAGTCCGTTTATAGTCAATCAATATTATTATGTTCAGAAGAAGACCCAAACCATAAATACAGTTTTTATATTTTTAGTTGACAAATTAATAACAAAACAAGTTCCAATCTATGATGTTGGTTGTGAGTTAAAAGGCTATAAAAGATGAGTCACGCTGGGATTTAGTATAAATACTTTAGTTTGTTAGGACTATCCAGAAAGAGCAACTTTCAACGGAAAAGTGTATGACCCTAATGAAATGCAGTTGAAAAAGCAATTGTTAGTGCAAGAGCTATAGATGTTGGAGTTAATTGGGTTGGAGAAACTCAGGAAACAATAGGTGGAGCTATGTTTTCAGAAATGCACCTGTTGGATTCAGAGTTCTCATAATAAAGTTCTTATATGTTGGGACAACAAGAACAAGATCAGAAGTTTTGTAAATCAAACTTACAAGGAGAGCCTTGTCTAAATTATTTTCATTTTAAGTTGAAATTATGTAATCCAAGATGAACCAGAAATAGTTAGTTTAAAAATAAATGTGAGCATAAAGTTAATAGCTCATCTGATGATATTGCTTATAATGAGAGTACAAAATAAACCTAAAAATTTAAAGCCAAGTTCATTTTTATTAGATAATACAAAAAAAATCAAGCAGATACTTTTGGAAATGTACTGTTTAACAGGTTTAAAGTCAGGAATATTAGAAGTTGAAATGACATTGTTAGGTGAACCAATAAAGTTTCTGATGTTCAAAATTATTTTAGAATAACTTACAGCACATTTAATAGTTAGCAGAGTAGGTTTTTACAATAGATTCTAATTATTCAGGAGTTGAATTTAGTTCTCATATATTTAAGGTAAGTAATAACATTTAAGGCTAATAAAGCACTAACAAATAAAGAAGGTTAAGAAGCAAGATATTTAATAGATTTAGCCAAGCATTTAGAGATACAAAAACAGATAAAGCAGCCATTGATAGAAGATATTTTAGATTTTCAAATACTCAAATGAATGATTTTGCTGTTTTTTTCTGTTAAAAATGATGAAACAGCCCCAGCTCTTGGAATAACAGCAAGAGATGGAGGTTCAGCAATGACACAATAGAATAGAGATGCTAGTGAACCTATGGAGAGGATAAACCAAACGTCTTATACAGCAGTATTAGTAGATTCTACAGAGCCATTAAATCTAAATAGACAGTTATGGTATAAAGATGCAAACGATTTTAAAGCAAGTACAAATCCAGTAGCAAATTCAATAGAGGACAATAATGCAACATTGGTAGGGTTTCTTAGTGGTTCTGACACAGATACAAGTAAGTTTAAAGCTAGTTATATGATAGGAAGAATTTTATCATCTGAGATTTCAAGTATAACAACTAGTACAGTAAAAACATCAATACTTGGAAATAAAAATAGATTACCAAATACAAATCCAGTAAAAGGAAATACAACAGCTAATAATTTATTGAGAAATGCAAGAATAACAGGTTCAAGTGTATTATTGGAGTTTAGCCCAGATGCATTTGATAGAGATGATAGATTAATAGTTTCAGTTGGAAAAGGAATAGAAGGTAGTTTTGTAGATAGAAATAGAACACCATCATTAAATGATGAATTAAGGGTAAATACATCAGTTGAATATGCTCCAATCTATGACCCAGCAGGTAGGTTGATAGATGCAGGAGATTCAACAACATCAGCAAATATAGATGTTCATAACTCTCAAAGAGTTGCTACAGCTAGTTAACTCACCACCCTTAACGGCGACCCTCTCTTAGAAAAAGAGGATAAAGAAGAATTTTAAAGCCCCCTCTCTAATGTTAGAGAGGGTTGGGGTGAGTTAGAAAAACATTTTAAATAAAGGACAAAAAGATGAAAAACATAAAAAATATAAAATTACTTTTAATGATTGGATTAATAGTTTCTTGCACACCAAATGTAAATAACACATTACCAAGTGTAAATAAATCAAATAGTCCAAGCCCTAAGGGAAGCAATTCCCCTAATGTAATAGCAAGTACAAGTCCTAAGCCTACAGATTTTCCTACTATTACACCAAGTATTACAGTTTCTACTCCTAGCCCAAACCCAATAAATATTAAAGAAATTGAGAGGTTTGATAGGATAAAAATATACAAAGATAATACATTAATGTCTGAAGGTTATACAACAGATTTAAAACAACATTTTAATTTAGATTATAAGGCTTATAACTCAGTTATAAATGAAAAGAATAATTTTAGAGCTGAAATAATGTATAAAGATAATACTGTTGGGTCAGAAAATATTGTATGGTCAATTTCAGAAAATAATAATCTTGCAGAAGTAAATCAGGAAGGTTTATTAACAAATGGAAATACAGAAGGAACTATTAAACTAAGAGCAAGTTTTAAATATGACCTCACTAAATATGCTGAATTTGAAATAAAAATCCTTAAAACACTTGAATATAAAGTACTAGAAAGTAAATGTGATAATATCTTTTCAACAAGATACATTGAACGTTTTGAAGATGGGTTTATAGCAAGACCATCAGGAGATGTTGGTTATTGTAGTGATTGTATTGAGAGAACAAGAATAATAGGTAAAGTTATTGACAATAGTGGAAATCCTGTGGAGGGAGTATCAGTTAATGCAAGAGCTATTGATTCTGGTGATAATTGGGTTGGTGAAACATATATAACAGGAAAAGACGGGGTATATAGATTTTATGGTGCTAGAGTTGGTTCTCGTGTTGTTATAACATCAACAAAAGATGGTTGGGCTACAAGAATAAAAAGTGATGTTTTAAGAAGCAATGAAATTGAATGTTTTTATTATGATTTCAAAGGAACAACAGCACTTCAAGATGAACCAGAGATAGTGAGTTTAAAAGTAAATGGTAGAGTAATTACCAATTCATCAAATGGAGACTCATTTTTAGTTACAGAAAATAGCCCTAAACATATAAAACCAACACCAGAACAATTAGATACAGGAGCACAAATAACAGGTGTTGGAAATGTACCTAGTTTGACAGGTGTTAATAGTAATACTCTAGAAGTAGAAATGATATTTAGTGAACCTGTTAATATAGATGATATAAGAAGTAATTTTAGAATAATATCTCAATCAGGTTTTGATAATAAAACTAAAAATTTCATTATAAACTCAAATACACCAGACTCACAATTTGATATATCAGCAGACCAAAAAGTAGTTACTTTCAAGACAAATAAAGCTATTTTAGCAAATAAAGGTGGAGATGAAGCAAGATATATGATAGATTTTGTTCAACCTTTTAAGGATAAGACAGGTAAATCAGCTATTGATAGAAGATATTTTAGATTTTCAAATTCACAAATAAATGATTTTTCTGTATTTTCATTAAAAAATGATGAAACAGCACCAAAGTTACTTGGAATAACAGCAAAAGATGGCGTTAATGGAGAGAATGATAAGATAGAACTAAAATATAGTGAGCCTATGGAGTTAATAGATTTAGCTTCATATCCTGCTGTTTTATCAGATCCTTTAGAGCCAACAAATTTATCAAGACAGGTTTGGTATAGAGATGCAAATAATGTAAAAGCTAATACAAATCCTATTCCAAATAACACATTAGATAATAATGCTACACTATTTGGTTTTCTTAATAATTCTGATACAGATACTAACCAGTTTAGGGCTAGTTATATGATAGGAAGAATTTTAGCATCTGAGATTTCAAGTACAACAACTAATACAGTAAAAACCTCAATACTTGGAAATAAAGATAGAAATGCAAACTTAGTACCAATAAAAGCAAATTCTAGTAATACCTTAATAAAGAGTTCAAAAATTCAAGGGAATATAGTTACTTTGGAGTTTGATAATACAGCATTTGATAAAGATGATAGAGTTATTGTTTCAATAGCCAACAGAATAACAGGAAACTTTGTAGATAGAAATAGAACACCATCAATAAATGATGAGTTATCAGTTTCAACATCAGGTACATCAGTTGAATATGCTTCTATTTATGACCCAGCAGGTAGGTTGATAGATGCAGGAGATTCAACAACATCAGCAAATATAGATGTTCATAACTCTCAAAGAGTAACTACAGCTAGTTAACTCACCCCGCCTAACGGCGATCTTAGAAAAAGAGGGTGAAGAAGAATTTTAAAGCCCCCTCTCTAATGTTAGAGAGGGTTGGGGTGAGTTAGAAAAACATTTTAAATAAAGGATAAAAAGATGAAAAACGTAAAAAATATAAAATTACTTTTAATAGTTGGATTAATAGTTTCTTGTACACCAAATGTAAATAACACATTACCAAACCCAAATAAGACAAATAGCCCAAATCCTAAGGGAAGCAATTCCACTAATACTAATGTAATTCCAAGTCAAAGCCCTAAGTCTACAAATAATCCTACTATTACACCTAGTATTACTATTAGTACACCTATCCCAAGTCCTAGTATTAATAATCAAGTTCCAAATTATCCAATAACAGGTGCAGTTACAGGAAGAATTTATTCTTTAGATGATAATATCAGTTTTGCAAATAGTTCTGGGTCTTATAGGATGTTAATAAATGAAAAGAGAAGATTTGCATCAGAAATATATATTGATGGTATTGTTTACAATGATATTGTTTTTGAATCATCAAATTCACATCTTTTATCTATTGATAGCAATGGAATTGCTACAACATTTGGAGGTACAGGAGAAGTAATAATAAAGGCTTATTTAAGAAAAACTCCTAGTATAAGTACTTCACTCAAGATACAGATTTTAGAAACATTATTAACTAAAAAACCACAGTATGATAAAGATTGTAATACTATTTATGTTGACTATACATTAAATAGAGCCGAAAATCCTTTTATACCTCCAAATTATTCTGGTGATGTTGGAGTTACATTAGATATAAGTGAAAGAGCAACATTTAATGGAAAAGTATTTGATCCAAATGGTGTCCCTGTTGATAAAGCGATTGTAAATGCAAGAGCATTTATTTGTGATGCTTCAGGAAATGTAAGCTTTAGCAATTGGGTTGGTGAAGCTCAGGAAACAATAGGAGGAGCTTATGTTTTTAGAAATGCTCCTATTGGTGCAAGAGTCAATTAACCGTAACAAAAGATGGCTGGACTACTAGAACAAAAAATGAAATGTTAAAATCAAACTTAAATGGTGATCCAACGGCTAATGTATTTAATTTTGATGGAATATATGCAATACAAGATGAACCAGAAATAGTTAGTTTAAAAGTAAATGGAAAACAAGTTTTAAAATCTTCAAAAGATGAAGAATTTGATATAAGTAAAAATTCTCCAAGAAACTCAAAACCAACAGCTTTACAAATGGATAATGATTCACAAATTAATAATATAGGTAATGTCCCAGAATTAACAGGTGTTAATAGCAATACTCTAGAAGTAGAAATGATATTTAGTGAGCCAATAAAAGTTTCTGATGTACAAAATTATTTTAGAATAACTTCTCAATCAGGATTTGATAACAGAACTAAAAATTTCACTATTGATGCTAATTATTCAGGTGTTGAATTTACAATTTCAGCAGATGAAAAAACAATAACATTTAAGGCTAATAAAGCTATCTTATCAAACAAAGAAGGTCAAGAAGCTAGATATTTAATAGATTTTAGCCAAGCATTTAGAGATAAAACAGATAAAGCGGCTATTGATAGAAAATATTTTAGATTTTCAAATACACAAATGAATGACTTTGCTGTGTTCTCGGTTAAAAATGATGAAACACCACCAAAACTTCTTAGCATTACAGCAAGAGATGGAGGCTCATCAAATGATACAATAGAATTAAAGTATAGTGAGCCTATGGAGTTAATAAACCAAGCGTCATATCCTGCTGGTTTGGCTGATCCTTTAGCTCCAACAAACTTATCAAGGCAATTATGGTATAGAGATGCAAATAATTTTAAAGCAAATAATAATTCAATAACAAATTCAACAAATGATAATAATGGAACATTAGTTGGCTTTCTTGATAATTCTGATTCTGATATAAGCCAATTTAAAGCAAGTTATATGATTGGAAGAATATTAAGTACAGATGTTCTAAATGGAACACCTAAATTATCAATACTTGGAAATAAAAATAGATTGCCAAATATAAACCCAGTAAAAGGAAATACAACATCTAATGATTTATTGAGAAATGCAAGAATAACAGGCTCAAATGTAATATTAGAGTTTAGCCCAGATGCTTTTGATAGAGATGATATTGTTGTTTTATCAGTTGGTAAAGATATAAAAGGTTTATATAAAAATTCTACAATAAATGAGGATTTAAGTGTTAATTCACTAAATAATCCACAATTCACACAAATATATGATCCAGCAAGGTAGATTGATAGACTCATCTAATCCAGAAGTTTCTAATAATGTTGATGTTAATAATATTCAAAGAGTAGCTAGAGCTAGTTAACTCACCCTGCCTAACGGCGACCGTTTCTTAAAAAAGAGGGTAAAGAGAAGTTTTAAAGCCCCCTCTCTAACATTAGAGAGGGTTGGGGTGAGTTAGAAAAAATAAGATATAGATTAATAAAGGATAAAAGAATGAAAAACATAAAAAATATAAAAAATATAAAATTGCTTTTAATAGTTGGTTTAATAGTTTCTTGTACACCAAATGTAAATAATCCATTACCAAGCCCAAACAAAACAAATAGCCCAAGTCCTAAGGTAAGTAATTCACCTATTCCAAGTCAAAGCCCAAAACCTACAGATCTTCCTATTATTACTCCAAGTATTACTGTTTCTACACCTAGCTCAAACTCAACACCAAAACCATTAAAAGACATACAAAAAATTAATGTTTACTCAGACGAAGGTAGATTAATAAATACAGGTAGTGAATATAAGATATTACCAAATGAAATAAAGACTTTTAAAACAGAGATAGTATATAAAGATGGAACTATTAGTAATGAACCTGTAAATTGGAGTTCTAGCAATTTAAGTTTTTTTGTTGATAATAATGGAACATTAAAGACAAATGGTAATTTACCAAATCTTTCTTATTCATTAATAAATGTTAGTTCAGACTCTGATCCAAATTATAAATATACTTTTCAAGTTATTTTAACTAATAGTCTAGTAGAAAAAACACCTTATTATACTACTTGTGGAACAGTAGAATATAAAGAAGAAATTATTAGTAGATATAAGGAAATTTATACTTCAATAAGCTATGGAGAAACAATAACTCCTGACATTAAAGAAACAGCTACATTTAGTGGGAAAATATTTGATCCTAATGGTAATTTAGTTGAAGGTGTTACAGTTAGTGCAAAGGCAATAGATGCAGGTGTTAATTGGTCTTGTAATAATACACAATTTACTAATGGTAAATATGTTTTTAGAAATGCACCTGTTGGAGCAAGACTTCTCATAACAGTAACAAAAGATGGTTGGACTACAAGAGCAAGATCAGAAGTTTTAAAATCAAATTTGCAAGGCGATCCAATGGTTAATATTTTTGATTTTAGTACAATTTATTCCATACAAGATGAACCAGAAATCACAATGTTAAAAGTAAATGGTAGACAAGTTAATGGTTCTTCAAATGGTGATGTATTCTTAATGAGTTCAAATCTACCTAAGCTTACAAAACCAACACCAGACCAAATGGACAATGGTTCACAAATAGTAGGTATTGGAAATGTACCAAGTATGACAGGTGTTAATAGTAATACTCTAGAAATTGAAATGACATTTAGTGAACCAGTTAATATTGATGATGTAAGAAGTAATTTTAGAATAATATCTCAATCAGGTTTTGATAATAAAACTAAAAATTTCATTATAAACTCAAATACACCAGACTCACAATTTGATATATCAGCAGACCAAAAAGTAGTTACTTTCAAGACAAATAAAGCTATTTTAGCAAATAAAGGTGGAGATGAAGCAAGATATATAATAGATTTTGCTCAACCTTTTAAGGATAAGACAGGTAAATTAGCTATTGATAGGAGATATTTTAGATTTAGTCCAAGCCAAATGAATGACTTTGCTGTATTCTCTGTTAAAAATGATGAAGTTGCTCCAAAACTTCTTGGTATAACAGCAAAAGATGGAGTTAATGGAGAGAATGATAAGCTGGAACTAAGATATAGTGAGCCTATGGAGTTAATAAGCCAAAGCTCATATAGTGCTGGTTTAGCAGATCCTATGGAGCCAACAAACTTATCAAGACAGGTTTGGTATAGAGATGCAAATAATTTAAAAGCTAATACAAATCCTATTCCAAATACCACAACAGATAATAATGCGACACTATTTGGTTTTCTTAATAATTCTGATACAGATACTAACCAGTTTAGGGCTAGTTATATGATAGGAAGAATTTTAGCCTCTGAGATTTCAAGTACAACAACTAATACAGTAAAAGCTTCAATACTTGGAAATAAAGATAGAAATACAAACTTAGTACCAATAAAAGCAAATTCTAGTAATACCTTAATAAAGAGTTCAAAGATTCAAGGGAATATAGTTACTTTGGAGTTTGATAATACTGCATTTGATAAAGATGATAGAGTAATAGTTTCAGTAGCCAATAGAATAACAGGAAACTTTGTAGATAGAAATAGAACACCATCAGTAAATGATGAGTTATCAGTTTCAACATCAGGTACATCAGTTGAATATGCTTCTATTTATGACCCAGCAGGTAGATTGATAGATGATGGAGATTTAGAAACTAGAAACAATATAGATGTAAATAATAGTCAAAGAGTCGCTACAGTTAATTAACTCACCCCGCCTAACGGCGATCCTCTCTTAAAAAAGACGGTGAAGAGGTATTGAAAAGCCCCTCTCTAACATTAGAGAGGGGTTGGGGTGAGTTAGAAAATTAGATGATTTTAAAAAACTTTAGTATAAATATTATGATATCTTTTTTATCATATATTATTAACTCAAATACTTTCATTTTCTATAAATATTTTATGCCATATTTCAAACGTAATTATCATCCATAATTTTAATCCCATATGGCTTTTTTGATGTTCATCTAAGTTGTAATTTATAAGATTTTTTATAAACTCATAATTAAAATACCCTTTTTGATTAATACTTTTTTTTGATAAAATTTTTTTTGCATATTTTTTTAAATCTTTTTGAAACCAAAACTTAACAGGAACCATCATCCCTTTTTTTTCTCTATAAATCACTTCGTAAGGTAATATATCTTCAACGGCTTTTTTTAAAATATATTTTTCTATTCTCCCATTTAATTTCATCTCTGGTGGTATTTGAAAAGAAAATTGAGAGATATCAGGACTAAAAATAGGTGCTATAGCATTTATTTTATTTGCAGAGGTCATTTTATCTACTTTAACTAAAATATGATGTGTTCCTTTTAATTTAGTATTTAAAAACATAAGTTTTTGTAATAAGCTATCTGTATTTATATTTTTTAGATATGAATTTATAAATAATTCTGGTTTTTCTTCTTTTTTTAAACTATTTAATATGTTTTCTGAAAAGAGACTATTTATTATGTCATAACACTTTTTATATGATTTTAAATAGTACTTTTCTATTTCATATTCATCTTGGCTATTAGAATAAAAGTGACTTAATACCATTGGAATATTTTTAGGACCACCAAAAAGAGGATCACCACCTTCTCCATTAAGAACAATTTTATTATTCTTACCTGCTATAGAGGCTAGTATAAAATTTGGAACAGTTATAGGATCCCCAATAGGATCATCAAGACATTTTATTATATTAAACATATCATTTAAAAAATTTTTAGGTTTGATTTCAACTATTTGGTGATTACTTTTTATATGTTCTGCAACCATTGAAGAATAATACAACTCATTTGGATACTCTTTACCAAAATGTATTGAATATGTATTAATTTTATCTTTTCTATGGTTTTGAGCTATTGCTGCAACTAAACTCGAATCAATACCCCCTGATAAAAAAAGACCTATACTTTCATTTTCTGGCATTCTTTTTTTTACAGAATCGTTTAATAAAAGTTTTAGTTTATCTATCAAATCTTCCTCATTATTTATAGTCTCATTTAACTTTTCTGTTAAATCCCAATACTGAATTTTTTTTAAACTATTTTCTTTAATCTCTATATAGTGTGCAGGTAAAAGCTCATAGACATCTTTTATCATAGTATCTTGACCAGCTACATAAGAAAAAATAAAATATTTTTCCATTGATGAAATGTTTAATTCACGTTTTACATCATCTAATTCTAAAATTGCCTTAATTTCAGAAGAATAAGCCAGTCTATTATTTTTAAAGTTATAATAAACAGCTTTTTCACCTAATTGATCTCTTACAAGATAAAATATATTTTCTTTTTTATCATAGATAGTAAATACAAAACTTCCCTCTAATTCTTTAAAAAAATCTATACCTGTTTTTTTATAAATTTCTGAGATTATTTGAGAAGAAGGTCTTTCTTTTTCAAGCTTTTTTAAATTATACTTTTTATCTAAATAGCTTTTATTATATAAATTACCGTCAAAATTAATTACTAAATCATTATTATAAAAAATATCTTGTTCTTGTATGAATAAATAATTATCAGAAACATATTTTTCTACATTAGATAATCTGTGAGAAAGTGTTTTACTAAACTTATTTAATGTTGAGTCTGAATAGAATGATTTATCAAAACTAAAAATTCCTGAAATTGCACCCATTATCCAAAATCATCTCCAAAATCTATTTCAAAACCTCCTCCACCTGAGCCACTTCCACCACCACCACTACCTATCTTAATTTTTGGTAACTTTAATGCTAAGCCAACAATAAATAAAGAAGATAAAATCTTTTCAAGTTCTAAACTACCTTTTTCTTTGTGAATGTTAATTGCATATTCTAAAATATTAATTAATTTCACAGGCGGAATAATACTTAATTCTGTATAGTAACCAGCTCTTAACCAATTTTGTTCTTTTGTAGAATATGAGGATAAATCAATATTAGGTAATGTAATATTATTCCTCTTAAGTGTAATAACTTTTTTACTTTTTATAACATGATAAGGATGCAAACCTAAATCAAAGATTTTTACAGGGATATTCTTAAACCAATTTTTTTGAACTTTATCTTTATTTTCTATACTTAAAATATCAGCATTATGTATTAAAAATATAGGTATATTAGGGTTTTTTGTTATTTGCTCTATAACATATGGAAATAAATGATTAGGGTATTTATTTATTGAAACAATAGCTGTTTTATTTTTAAAATGAAAGTCGTTTTTTATTAAGAAATTAGCTATTTCATTATCACCAGTTACTAAAAGAGCATCAAAAGAATAATTTTCAATATCATTAAATTTAGCCAAATTAAACTTTAGATCTTCATCATTTAGTAAGTTTTCTATACTTCCTTTGTATAATTCCCATTTTTTTATAACTATATCTTTGAATTTTTCTATATCATAAGGAAATTTATAATTTATACGTATTTTATAAGCAATTATAGATAAAATAAATATAGAAAATATAGTATACAGAGCTATTGAACTTCTTCCTATTATTAATGGTACTGAAAAAAATATTAATACTATTATTGGAAAAATAAAATAAATAGATGAATTAAAAGCCTTATTTCTTAGTAAATAATAATAAAGTTGTTTAACAGTGAAATAATAACTATTATTAGATGAAATAGATTTCAGTTTTTTTATAAAAAAATAATCATTTATTTGTGAAATATCTTTTGGTGGGAATACAAGCTGATATCTACATTTAGGGCATGATATAGTTACATTTCTATTAAAACTTTTAGTTTTACATTGAGGACATATCAAAATTTTACTCCTCAAACATTTGACTTATTCCTTTAAGGAAATGAAAAATACCAAGTATAAATATTCCATAACTTGCTTTCATCTTTATAAATAGTATTGAAACGCCCATTACATCAAATATAGAGGTAATAAGAATAATTACACCAAGTATTGATAATACATAAGGCTGTCTAAAAAATGCTATAAATCCATCCATAATATATTATCCTTTAAACTACTGAATTATCTTCAAATACAAGTTGTAGTACAGCTTTAGATGCATATAACATACCTAAAAATCCTAGACCATGATGATAAATAATTTCTGTACCAAGATATTTTTCTATAATAGTTTCTCGACCATCACAAAAACCTGTGATTATCATTGCGAAACCAGTTATAACCTCAAAAATTAATATAGATGTTTTCCTTAAAGACTTTGAAGTTGGTTCAGCTAATTCAAAACCATTTGTATTATGCTTCTTAGAAGATAAAAAGCACCTCCTACCATAACAGCATTTTTATATTTAATTCAAATCTAAGAACTACCAAGAGAAACTTTCACGATTATTAAAAATACACAAATAATAAAGAAAACACCTAGTACAATTTCTATAACAGAAAATATTTTTACTATCATTTTTATAATTGTGAACCTGAGTATATTTAGGCTATCTGTTAATTTTTATTCATTATATCAGTAACCTTCTATATTCTGGTTTTCTTTTTAGCTTTTAAACCTTCCAAACGATCTTGAGAGGTAATACAACTTTATTACTTCTGATTCAAAACTAATAAGTTTCAATATCAGTTTCACTTCCTTTATTTGTGTGCTTTTTTAGCTTGTTCTACCTACTAGCTATAAGTCATTTTCACATTGAATCATTTGAGCCATTGAATAACATTCATTTTAACAAATCCTTAATTAGTTACTTTATTTACTAAGCCTATTTCCTAAAGCTTCTGCTGAGTCTACCATTCTACCTGTAAATATCAATTCTTTTGCTTCCCTTAACTATTAATCTTGGTAGTCTTTGAGTTCCCTGCACCTGGAATAATTGCAAGTTTAGTTTCAGTTAAACCCATTTTGCATTAGTAGAAGCAATTCTAATATCAGAACACAAAGCAAGTTCTGTTTCCCCCTCCTAATGCAACTCCATTAATTGCTGATATAGGTTTTTGGAAAGTTAGCAATCATAATAAAACCTGTTCTTATTTTATAAATAAATTGTTATTTTTACTTCTTTTTCAGATAAAGTAATTCTCTCTTTTAAATCAGCTCCTGCACAGAAAGCTTTTTCACCTGCTCCTGTAATTACAACAATTCTAACATCATCATTAAATCTCAAACTTTCAAAAGTAGATATTAACTCATCAAGTAAAGCTATATTTATTGAATTCATAGCTTTTTCACGGTTTAGAGTAATTGTACATATTTTATTTTCAATCTTTGATATTATATATTCCATAATTCCTCGTATTTTTATAATTTTAAAAATCTAATAATATTTAAAGTTAAATTATAAATCTTTAAGTCTTTAATGTTAATTACTCATATAATTCCATAATTTAAGTTTTATTAGTTAATAGCTTAATTATTTTAATATAAGGACTCTGGAAAATTTTTATATGTTAAAATATTATAAAACCAATTATTTAAGAGCTTTTTACTAAAAAATAATATGAAACACATATCAAAATTGTTATTAATATCATTTATTTTATTTTCATGTACTAATAAGATAGATGCTTATAAAATATTACAATATAATCAAGCATCAACAACTTATATAACAAAAAATCGTAATGGCTATTTTCATAATAGAAATTATTTTAAGTCTAAAGATAATATAGATTTATTTGAACAATCTTGGATACCAGAAAACTCAGATAAAGTTTTAATTATAATGCATGGTTTGAAAGACCATAGTTCAAGATATGAAGCCTTTGCTCAAAAACTAGTAAAAAATAATATATCAGTTTATGCTTTTGATTTAAGAGGTCATGGTTATTCTAGAGGAGAAAAAGTTTGGGTAAATAGTTTTGATGAATATATAGACGACTTAGATTTATTTTATAAAAGAATCAAAGAAAAGGAAAAAAATAAAAAGATTTTTATAATGGGTCATAGTATGGGTGGAGCAATAGCAACATTATTTGCTATGGAGAAAAAACCAGAAATAAATAGTCTTATTCTTTCTGCACCTGCTTTAAAAGTGGGTAAAGATATATCAGAATTCAAAATAGGATTAGTAAATTTTTTATCAGGAGTTTTTCCTCATTTAGGATTATTAGAATTAGATGATAATGGCTTTTCAAGGGATAAAAAAGTTATTGAAGATATGAAAAAAGATCCTTTAATTTACCAATCAAATGGAGCAGCAAAAACTGCAAATGAATTATTAAAATCCTTAGTAAAAATAAATTCTAAAATAAGTGACTTTAATTATAATTTTATTGTTTTACATGGAACAGATGATAAAATAACAAATCCAGAAGGTTCAGATGAGTTATATAAAAAATCTATATCTCAAAAGAAAGAAATAAAAAAGTACAAAGGTTTTTATCATGATCTTTTACATGAACCAAATAATGAAATCGTTTATGATGACATTTATAATTGGATAGCTAATAATTAAACAATAATTTATGTTTACTAATACACAATGTTTTTAAGAATTCTTATTCAATATTTTTTACTATTTTAATTTATACTTTGAATATTATTATTTTGGTGTAAATTCTTAAATGGCTGATAAATTTTATAGAAATGGAGCAAAGAGAAAAAAAACTCTTTCTCCTTTAATGAAAATATTAATTATTTGTTTTGTACTTGGTTTAGGTTTATTAACAGGCGCTATAATTGCATTTTATGCAATATCAAATCAATTACCTGATGTAAACCAAATAAAAAATTATTCACCTGATCAAACTAGTATTATCTATGATAGTCAAGGAAATATTTTAGGTAAAGTTTATAATGAGGCAAATAGAGTTGTTATTCCACTTAATGAAATTCCTAATTATGTAAAACAAGCTGTTATATCTATGGAAGATGAAAGATTTTATGAACATGGTGGAGTTGATAATAAAGCCATTTTACGTTCTATGTTAAGCTTAATTCCTAAAGTTAATCTTGTAAAAGGTGGAGGCAGTACATTAACACAACAATTAGCAAGAAACTTATTTTTAACAAAAGATGTAAAAATTAGTAGAAAAGTTGCTGAAATATTTATGGCAAGAAAAATTGAAAGTGTCTTAAATAAAGATCAGATTTTGGAACTGTATCTTAATGAGGTTTATTGGGGTCATAATGCTTATGGTGTTGAAGCTATATCAAGAGTATTTTTTAATAAATCAGTTAGAAACTTAAATCTTGCAGAAGCTTCTATGATAGGAGGTCTTTTAAGTAGTCCTGAATATTACTCTCCTTATAGAAGTATGAAACTTGCAAAATGGAGACAGAGCTTAACTCTACAAAATATGGTTAAAAATAAGTATATAACTCAAGAGCAAGCAGATGAGGCAAAAAATGAAAAAGTCTATTTTGCAGGACTAAGTAAAAACTATAAAATGTCTTACCCATATTTTACTAGTTATGTTTTATCAATACTTAGACAAAAATATGATGATATGACATTAAGAACGGCTGGTTTAAAAATATATACAACAATAGACCCTGAAGCTCAAGCTTATGCTGAAAAATTAATAGCTGAAGAAATAGCAGGTTTAAGAAGAAAGAATATAACACAAGGTGCTTTATTATCAATAGATCCTAATAATGGGTATATAAAAACAATTGTAGGAGGTGTTGATTTTAATACAAGTCAGTTTAATAGAATTACTCAAGCTAAAAGGCAACCTGGTTCAGCTTTTAAACCATTTGTTTATTTGACTGCGTTTAATAAGAAAAAGCTTAATCCATATAGTATTGTTACAGATGAACCAATATCTTATCCTCAAGGTGCAACTACATGGAGCCCTAAAAACTATGATGGTATTTTTAGAGGAAATATGACTGTAATTGATGCTGTAAAAAAATCTATAAATACAGTTGCTGTTAAAACTCTTGAAAATGTTGGAATAGATCCTGTTATAGAAACAGCAAGAAAACTAGGAATAAATAGTGAGTTACAGAAAAATCTTTCATTATCTTTAGGTAGTTCAGAAGTTAATCCAATGGAGTTAGCTTATGCCTATGGAGTAATTGCAACAGGTGGAAATAGAGTAAAAAAGCTAACTCCTATCTTAAAAATTCTAGATAAAGATGGAAATGTAATTGAAGATAATACACAATATATAACTGTAGAAAAGGCTTATGACGCTGAAAGTATAGATATGATGCTTGAATGTATGAAAGCTGTTGTTACAGATGGTTCTGGTAAATCTGCTTTTATAAGTGGTCGTGAGATAGCTGGTAAGACAGGAACTACTAGTGATAATAAAGATTCATGGTTTGTTGGTTTTACACCTCAACTTGTTACATTAGTTTGGGTTGGTAATGATAATAATACAAGTATGATAGGTGCTTCAGGTGGTGGAATTTGTGCTCCAATTTGGAAAAAATATATGGTTAAAGCATTAGATAAATA
Organism: Candidatus Sericytochromatia bacterium; assembly: GCA_046328075.1. Taxonomy (GTDB): domain Bacteria; phylum Cyanobacteriota; class Sericytochromatia; order UBA7694; family JACMQJ01; genus JAXLXG01. The sequence continues at coordinate 11,854 of JAXLXG010000033.1, read as the reverse complement.
TTCTTTTAAAAAGTTTACTAGAGTTGAAACATGGAAGAATAAAGTTGTAAAAGTAGAGCCTAAACCTGTTGTCACAAATCAAGAATCTGTAACTATTAGTGAGGTCACTCCTCAACCTTCACAAAGTGTAGAAGTGACTGAAACAGCTAATCCAGAATTTGATAATCCTTATACTGAGGCTACAGAAACACCCCCACCTGTAAATGGAGATAAAGGAGAAGAAAATATAGAGATTAAAGAAGAGCCTTTACCAACAGAACCTCCAAGTTCTGAAGAAAATAGATAAAAATATATAAGCAAAAAATTCCTAAAATTTATTTTAGGAATTTTTTGTTAGATTATTAAATTATCTTTTAAGAACTTCTTTTTGATAAGTTTCCCAATTCATAAAAGGTTTATCTTGATTATGTTCAACCATTGTTATACAATCTTCAACAGGACATACAAGCTCACAAAGATTGCAACCTACACATTCTTTATCTATAATCTCAAATTTCTTAAGTCCATTATCTTTTGTATAGCTAATAGCCTGATGTGATGCATCTTCACAAGCGATATAACAAAGACCACACTTAATACATTTTTCTTGATTGATATTAGCTATTACTTTATAGTTAAGATTAAGATCTCCCCAATTTTTAACTTTATTTACTGATAAACCAATAAAATCATCTAGTTTTGTAAATTTATTTTCAATCATCCAATTTTGCATACCATCAATCATATCTTCAACAATTCTGAAACCATGATGCATTACTGCTGTACAAACTTGAACATTTGAAGCTCCAAGTAATAAAAACTCAACTGCATCTTGCCATGTTGAAACACCACCAATACCTGATATTGGTATATTTGCTGTTTCCAAATCAGTTGCAATACTTGAAACCATATTTAAAGCAATTGGTTTTACAGCAGGGCCACAATAACCACCATGTGAAGATGCCCCACCAACTATTGGACGTGGAACAAATGTCTTAAGATCAACACCAACAATACTATTAATTGTATTGATAAGTGATAATGCATCTGCTTTTGCTTTTGTTGCTGCTCTTGCTGGGTATCTAACATCTGATATATTAGGTGTTAACTTAACAATTACCGGTGTTTTAGCAACTTCTTTTACCCATTCGGTTATGTTACAAATATATTCAGGAACTTGTCCAACAGATGAACCCATTCCTCTTTCTGACATACCATGAGGACAACCAAAATTTAATTCTAAACCATCACAGCCTGTATCTTCTGCTCTTTTAACCATTTCATGCCAAGCTTCTCTCTTAGATTCAACCATTAAAGAGACAATTACAGCACGATCTGGCCAATTCTTTTTTACATCTCTTATTTCTTTTAAATTTACTTCAAGAGGTCTATCTGTAATAAGTTCTATATTGTTTAATCCTGCAAGTCTTCTACCATTAAAATCTATAGAGCCATATCTAGATGATACATTTACTATTGGTTCTCCTAACGTTTTCCAGACAACACCACCCCAACCTGCTTCAAATGCACGTTCAACGTTATATTGTTTATCTGTTGGAGGAGCAGAAGCAAGCCAAAATGGATTAGGGGATTTTATCCCACAAAAATTACTACTTATATCTACCATTTTTTATACTTCTCCTTCACCAAAAATCATTTTATGAATACCAAAAGCAGCTAGTTTACCATCTTGTACAGCGTTAACAGTTTCTTTACCACCATTAATACAATCTCCTCCAGCAAATAGTTTAGGGACACTTGTTTGCATATCAGAGTTTACAACAACTTTACCCCAGTTTAGATTTAAACCTTCAATTGAACTTAAAAAACTTTCATAAGGTTTTTGACCAAGAGCTTTTATAACCATATCAACAGGAACAACAAACTCAGAGCCCTTTACTGGTGCAGGAACTCTTCTTCCTGATTCATCAGGTTCTCCTAATTCCATTCTTGTTAATTCAATTCCTGTTACAAAATCGTCTCCAATTATACGTGTTGGATTTGTTTGCCATAAAAATTCGCACTCATCTTTAAGAGCTAAACCATATTCATACTCATAAGCTGGCATCTCTTTTTGTGTTCTTCTATAAACAATATATACTTTTTTAGCTCCAAGTCTTTTCGCTTGTGTTGCTGCATCTATTGCTGTATTACCTGCACCAACAACAGCAACTGTTTGACCTACATTGATTTTTTCAAAAGGCCCTCTTTTTAATTCTTCAATAAATTCAATTGCATCAACAACACCTTCTAAGTCTTCACCTTCAACTCTTAATTTTGGTGTTGTTCCTAAACCTACTCCAACAAATACAGCATCGTAATCTTTTAAAAGATCTTGAATTTGTACATCTTTTCCAACAGATGTATTGTATTTAATATCAATTCCACCAATTTCTGTTACAAAGTTAACTTCTTCAAGTGCAAATTCTTTAGTTATTTTATATTCAGCTAAACCTAATGTATTAAGACCGCCTCCTAAATCTTTTGCTTCAAAAACAGTTGTTTGATAACCCATACGAGAAAGATTATGAGCACATGAAAGACCTGAAGGCCCAGCTCCAATAATTGCTACTTTTTTTCCATTATCAGGTTTTCGTTCAAAGAGTTTAATATCATTATTTTTCATTAACCAATCTGTAGAAAATCTTTGAAGTCTTCCAATATCAATTGGTTTTTGATCCATTCCATTATATACACATGAACCTTCACAAAGTGTTTCTACAGGGCAAACTCTCGCACAAGTACCACCCATAATATTTGATTCAAGTATGACTTTTGCTGAACCTTTAAAATTATGTGTAGCAATTTTTTTAATAAAACTAGGTATATCAATTTTTGTAGGACAAGCCGTAATACAAGGAGCATCATAACAATACAGACATCTATTTGCTTCAGCAATTGCACTATCAAGATTAAGAGGTGGCTTTATGTCTTTGAAGTTTTTTTGATACTGTTCTTCTGATAATTTAGGAGCGATTTTTTTTTCCATATATTAACTCTCTAACTAAAATAATTAACTAAAAAACTTATACAGAGGATAATTTACCCTCTAAAGGCTTTTTTAAAAACAAGAATACAATTTAAAAAAGTCCTACGAAAAACATTTAATTTGAATTGTTACTATTAAAAAACAATACAGAGTTTTAACAGTTATGACATTATATCACAACACTTAAAGTTTATGTAATATTAAGATTTTAGATTTTAAATTGTTTTGATTCTATATTTTAAAATAAATAAAACCTTGCCTATAATCTTAACTTATGATATATTTACTTCACTTGAAAAAGTTAGGATAAAACTTAATCCAAGCAGTAATACTGTGAACTTCCAAAAAGAAGAAAGTTTGGTACGTGATACTTCATCTAAGTACGGTATAATCCATATTGGAGAGGTACCGAAGTGGTCATAACGGGGCCGTCTCGAAAACGGTTAGGTGGTTAATAGCTGTCACGTGGGTTCGAATCCCATCCTCTCCGTTGAACTGGGGGAGATGTGAGAGTGGTTGAATCAGCAGACCTGGAAAGTCTGTAAGCGTTTAACGGCGCTTCGAGGGTTCGAATCCCTCTCTCCCCGTTTCAAAAACAAATATCTAAATACTAATAAAATTACTTTTTTTTAATCAATATTTATTAATTAATTTTTTTCTGTTATAGTTAAATTTAATTAGGTTTTTAAAGTTTCTAAAGGAGTTTTCTATGTCATCTCAAGATGAAAATATCAAACCACCACCACCAGTAAATATGGCTAATATTATAAATCCTAATTCCCCTAAACCTAGTTTTTCAACTTCAGCCGAAATTAGGCTTGATCAAAGTATGAGTTTATTTTTAAAGGGAAAAAGAGAATATGATAAAGGAAATACAGATGAAGCAATAAATTTATTTAAATCAGCAGTTGAAAATCTAAAGAACTTAAAACTTGGAGAAGAGTCATCCACTTTTTATAGTTATTTAGGATTAAGCTATCAAAAAAAAGGCTGGGAAAGTTATGCTAAGGCTCAATTTCAACAATCTTTAGTTATTAACCCAAATGATACAATAGCACAAGAGTATTTCAATAATTCAAAATCAGATAAGACTGGAAATTTAGAAAAAAATGTACAAAAAAACAATGATGAAAATGGATTAATAAAAAAATTCAAATCTATATTTGTTAAGAAGATATAAAAGCTTAAAAATAAGCATAATAAAGTTATTATGCTTATTTTTATGTCTTATTCTAATGACTCTAAGTATCTCTCTGCATCAATAGCTGCCATACATCCACTTCCTGATGCTGTAATAGCCTGTCTATAAACATGATCTTGAACATCACCACAAGCAAAGACTCCTTCTATATTTGTTTTAGAACCTTTACCTTCTGTATGTAAATATCCTTGATGATCTAAGTTTAATTGACCTGTAAATAAAGAGGCGTTTGGAGTATGTCCTATAGCAATAAAGACTCCCTCAACCTCTAGCTCTCTTTTTTCTCCATTAACAGTATCATTAAGTCTTACTGCATGAACTTTTTTATCACCTAAAACTTCCTCTATTTCACTATTCCAAACAACCTCAATTTTTGAATTAGCCAAGGCTTTATCTTGCATTATTTTGGAAGCTCTTAACTTATCTCTTCTATGTATTAAATAAACCTTACTTGCAAATCTTGTTAAGAATATTGCTTCTTCTAAAGCTGAGTCTCCACCACCTACCACACATATAGGTTTATTTTTAAAGAAAGCTCCATCACAAGTTGCACAAGTGGAAACACCATGTCCCATTAATCTTTTTTCAGATTCTAAACCTAAAAGCTTTGCTGTCGCACCAGTTGCAACAATTACAGATTTAGCTTTATGAATTACACCATCAACGTCAACAATAAAAGGTCTTTGAGAAAAATCAACTTTAGTTACATCTTCTGTTATAAATCTTGTGCCAAACTTTTCTGCTTGTGCTCTAAAATCCATCATTAAATCTGGTCCCATTCTTCCCTCAGGAAAACCAGGATAATTTTCGACTTCTGTAGTCCACATTAACTGACCACCAGCTGTATATCCTTCTATCATTAAAGGATTAAGATTTGCTCTTGCTGTATAAATAGCTGCTGTAAGACCAGCAGGCCCCGAACCTATAATAATTACATTTTCAACATTCTCTGTCATCTTATAACTCCTAAGTTTTAAATAAGTTCAAAATTAAAATATACTTAAAAAAATAATTTGAGAAAATTAATGTAATAGAAGTATTGAAATTACTAATTCTTCTCTCATCATTTTTCACTTTTTACTTAATATAGTACTTTAAATTTTATCACTAAATTATAAAATATTAGGATCAAACAGCCATTCTTTATTTTGATTTAATTCTTCAAAAGCTTTTTGTAAATTTTCAAGTAATGCCTTTAAATTTCCTAGCTCATTAGTTTCAAACCATTGTTTTATATTTTCTTCATTAATTGATTGAGCAAGAGCAACAGCTAATAGTAATTGCTGTGTAACTCTAATTACTTCTTCATTTTCAAAGTCTTTATTAATTAATATGCTTAAAGCAACAAAGTATTTAGAGTATTTATTCTCAATTCCTATTGTTTCTATTATATTTGTGAGTATATATAAAAAATCTCTAGGTTCTATATACACTTTTATTGATATATAAAAGGCTTGTATTAAGTAAGACAATTTATTCTCTTTATCAGATTCTGATAATTTAATTATATTATCAGCAACCTCATTCCACATGGAAAATTCAATAAATAATTTTGTTGCTCTTATTAATAAACTTGTTTCTTCTTTATAATTTTCTTCTAGTTTATAAACCCAAGCTAAATTATTTAATGTTGCTGCAATTCCTTTTTTATCATCAATCTTTTCTTTAATACTTAAAGATTCTTCCCATAGATAATTCGCTTCTGTTATATGACCTAAATTTGCCTTTATAGTTGCAATATTATGTAAAATAAAAGCTTGAGTGGATTTATCATTTTTGGATATAGACTCATCAATAGCATCTTTCCAAATCTTCTCAGCTTTTTCAAAATTACCAGCTTGAAAAATTAAAAAAGCTATTCTATATAGAATCATAGGATCTTGATTATCTTTATTACAATGTTCTAAAGCGTGGTTAGATAAACTTTCTACACTTTTATAATTCTCATTAAAAAGCTCTCTTTCTGCTTTAAGCAAAAGTTGCTCTATATGTTCTAGCTCATTCATGAATTTATATCCAATAAAAATATAATCTTAAGTATATAGTAATCATAAAAAAAGGTGCCCTTTTGGGACACCCTTTTTTTAAATTTTTAAATATTATGCTACTCCAGCACCAGCTTTTTCTTCATTAGCTTTGATTTTACCTCTTGTTTCTTGTATCTGTTGTGAAAGTTCAGCTAATTTTTCTTTTACTGAGCCTGCTTTAGGTGCTGCTTCAACTAATAATTTAGAACCATCATTTTTATCTTCTTTTTTAGGTGTTTCAGCTTTTTTATTTTCTTGAGCTACTTCGGTTGCACCTTTATTATTCTTTTTATCTTGAGTAGAAAGACCATCTATTAATAACTTAGCAGCTTGATTTACATCACCTTTTTGTAAGCTCTTAACAGCCTCAGCTAATTTAGGATTATTTTCAAAACCTGCATTTACAAGTGCTGATTTAATTTTTTCACCATCTAATTTACCTGTTAGGTTTGTATTCTTATCATCTTTAACAATACTATCTAATTTACCAACTAATTCAAACTTAGCTTTTTTCTCTTCTAATTTTTCAACTTTTGCTTCTATTCTATCTGCTTTCGCATCCTTATTTTCTGCAACTGCTTTATTAGCTTTAGCTTCTAATTTATCTATCTTTGCATCTAATCTATCAATTTTGGCTTCTTTATCAAAACCTTTTTTTACTATGTCATAATTTTGTGCGATTCTATTTACATCGTTGTTAACAGCCATTTTAAATCTCCTTTATTCTTAGATGAAATCAATTAAGTAAATTATAGAATAAGCGTAAAAAAAACTTAAGCAACAAAACAAAATAAAAATATTAAATTAAAGTACATTTAATAATCTATCTCTTTAAGCTTTCTAGCCTTCTTTCAAGAATTCTAATTTCTTTTAAAGTTCTTGTTTTTATAAGATTATATTTATTAATATTTTTTTTTGTATCCTGAAGATATTTCTCTATAGTAGAATTATCTCTACCATATAAATAATCTAAATCAGACCTTTGAGATATCTTTTTTGTATAACTATTTAATGTATCAACATTAGTTGTTAATTCTAAAACTCTTTTTTCTCTAATAGAAATTTGTTCTTTAATTTCATCTACATCATTAGATTCAAAATCAAGTATGTCTTCATAAGGTATATTTTTATTCTTGTCTTGTATATAAGCACATGAATTAATAAGAGTCAGGGATATTATTATAATAGAAAATATCTTAATCATTTTTCAAAGTATCGCTTTTTCTAAAAATATCTGGAGCAAACACTACTTTATTAGTTTTTGTTGGAAAATCTATTTTATCACCAGGTAAAGTCATTGCCTTTATTTCTGTGATATTTGAAAATCCATCACCATCACTGTCTTTATCTTCAACCATTATAAATGATTTCTCTATATTTTTATCTTTTCTCCAGTACTTTGCAAAATCCTCTCCAAAAGGATTTAATTTAGTTCCACTATGGCACATTTCACATCTGTTTCTAACATTATAAATTTCATAGCTTTGGTCTAAAAAAGGCGAGTAAGACAATGCAGGTAAAGAAAAAATCATAGCAGATAAAAAAGAAAAATATAAATTTTTAATTATCTTGCTCATCAATACCTATCCTTATTAATTTTTATATTTTTTACTTATCAAACAACATAAATATATTATACTTAAACAAAATTGGTTTGAGAAAACTAATGAATTAAAATATTAAAACTTGTATGTTTTATCTTTTTAGTTCTTCTCTTATTACACTTAAAAGTAATTGGTTTGCAAAAAATATTTACCTGTAGTGTTGTTACTGAAATACTCTTGTCTTTTTACTTTTTTCTTTTCACTTATTATCTAGTATACTTACTATTTATTTTTTACTGTAATTATCTATTTCAGAGTATAGAGTTACACAATTTCTACCTCTATCTTTACAAATGTATAAAGCTTCATCTGCTCTTTCTATAAAATCACTAACAGAACCAGAAGTATAAAATGAAACACCTAAGCTAGATGTAACTTGTCTTACAGGATTTCCATTTATATCTTTTATTTCAAGTTTTTCAATTTCTTTTCTAACTCTATCAGCGAATATAAATGCACCTTTTTCATCTGTCATTGTCAAAATTATTGCAAATTCTTCACCACCATATCTGGCTGCAATATCTGTATTTCTTTGACTATTTTCTAAAACCTTTGCAATTGACTTTAAGACTATATCTCCTGTTTGATGGCCATAAGTGTCATTAAAACTTTTAAAATGGTCTACATCCATCATTATTAATGATAAAGGGTTCTTATACCTTAATGATTTATTTATTTCTTTCTGAAGATAATCTTTAAAATATCTTTGATTCCATAAATTTGTTAAGCCATCTCTATTTGCCATTTGATGCCAATTAGAAACATCTTCTATCATACAAATAAGGTTAAAATCATCTTCTTTATTGTCTAAATTAAGTATTTTTATATTATATACAGAATCACCTCTTTCATAGTTAACTGATAAAGGTAAACTTTTTTTTCTGTCATAAATAGCAATAAGATCTGATTTAAAATCAGGCATATTATTTGTTAAGTCTACTAGTCTATGATTTAGTAGTTTTGTTTCATTTATTTGTTTATCTATAAGAAAAAAGTTCTCTGCCATTGGATTGGCTAAAACTATAAAACTATTTTTATCAGTTACTATAATTGGAGTTTTAATATTATTCAAAAGTGTTTGTAAAAAATCTCTCTCTGTTGTTAAAATTTTTCCAATTTCTGCAAGTTTATTTACTCTTTTTGCATTAGATATTATTTTATCTTCTGTATTAATGTTTTCTGTTGACACATCATAATGTAAGTTTCTTGAACTTAAACCTAATATTAATTTGTCTAATTCTAGCTTTAGAGAATATGAAATTTTTAATTGTTCATAAAGTATTAAACTAATAAAAGTTAGAGCATTTGCTGTAATAATACTTACAATACTAACCCATATATTAGTATTAAATAACATATAATGAATTAGATAAAGAGTTAATACAGATAATATTATCAATAGTACTTGGTTTATAGTCTCAAAGTATTTCCATATAAAATAGGCAAAAACAGAAACAAACATTATCAAAAATACATTATAAATTCTTGGAACAGGTGTTATATAATCCTTATTTAAAATATTTGATATTAATTGTCCATGATATATAACCCCATACATAGGGCCTAAAGGTGATGATATTCTATCTTGTAAGCCTTCAGCAGTTGCCCCGACTAATACAATAGAATCTTTAAACTCATCAGCTAGAACATTCTTTGAAACTACATCATAGAAAGAATAAATTTGATAATTATTTTCCCTAACCTGAAAGTTACAATAAAGCTGATCAGGTAAATCCAAAATCTTATTCTCTAGATAGTTTTTAGCTATTTCATATGAAAATATATTTATATTATCCTTATCATTGCCTATAGCTTCTTTTATAGGTGTTTTACGGGTAATTCCATCGCTGTCTGGGAAATAATGTATTAATCCTAATGACTTTGAATTTTGACTTAATTCTTCTAATGGATAAACAAAATTCAATTTTGTATTATCCTCTATATCTGGCTCCAGACTAACTGGTAAAATAATTCTGTTACTTTTTTTGATAGATTTAGCTAACTTTATATCATCATCAGGATGTAATGAGTGCTCAGGTAAAATAATATCAAAACCTATTACTTTAGGTTGTTCTCCTAAATAGTTAATTAAATCAGAGTATAGAGAACGCCTCCATGGATATTCACCTATTAAATCTAAACTTTTTTGATCAATTCCGATAATTTTAACTTTAGGATCTATTTGACCTTTTTTCTTTAATAAGAAACTTGTATCATAACCTAAACTTAATTCTATTTGTTCTAAAAAACCTACCCAATATAAAAGACTGATAGTAAATCCAATAAATAGACTTACTATCAGCCCAGAATTTTGTTTTTTCACTAATTATTCAGTGTATTTTAATACTTTTATATTATTTAATTTCATTCTTCCATCAATTGTGGAAACTTTAATAATAGCATTATTAACACCTTGATTTAAACTCATAACACCATTAAATGAACCATCACTATTTGCAAAAACTGCATTTTTATTTAATCTAACTTCTGCATCTGGGTCGACATTACCTATAAATCTTAAGTTACCTTGCTCCATTTTCATATTAGAAATTTTAAAATCTAAATTATTTCCAACAAGATCTGGATTAACAGGTTTGTTTCCATTATCAACTTTGGTATATTTACCAGGATCAACCAAAACCTCTTGTCCTTGAGCTTTAACAGCAACTTGACCGTCACCAACCAAAACTTTAGTTTCTTTGTCTTCAGTATATGATGTTAAGAATGCAGTCCCTCTAACAGCAGCAGTTGCACCTTTTGTTTTTATTTGTAATCTAGATGATTTACGATTAAGTTTACGAACTTTAGTAACAACTTTTCCTTTTGAGATAGAAAGCTCTGCTACCTGACCTCCCTCAAAACCTTTTTCAACTTTTATCTTATCAACTTTAAGTTCAGTTTCGGGCATTAATCTAACGAAACCTGTATTTTCAGGTAACTCAAGAAGGATTGTACTATTTTTGCCTGTTTTTATAATATCATTGTCTGCTAAGTCAGATCCTATAGCTACAGGTATCCATTCATTAGTACCAGCTAATTTTTTTTCAACCTCTCCTGTTGCAATTCTTACTATTATCGCATCTCTTTGAATATTAGCAGTACTTGCTACTTTATATGTGTCTTGTGCATAAGAATTTAAAGGAAAACCTACTAATAATATGGAAACTATTGAGCTTAATATCTGCTTTTTCATTTTGGCTATCCTCCAACAACACTAAAAGTTATTTAAAATTTTATTCCCTTAAATTTTTAAATTCAAGCCTTATTAACAGCTTTTTAATAAACATTTTATATAAAAAAAATAATAAGTTCATGAACAGAACTTATTATTTTTTACTTAAACTTTAAACAACCTATTTAATTCTTACTTTAAATGTTTCAGCATCTTGATACTTACCCTGTTCGTCACTAGGTTTTCTCATTCTAAAAGTTAAATCAAACTCTCCTTTATCAACTGCTTTAAATTTCCAAATCTCTGTTCCAATAGCTCCTATTGCAACTGGAGGAGCAGGAAATTTTTCTGTTGAGACAAATTTTAGCTTTGTTTCATCATTTGTCTTTATACTTCTTTCTGATGGAATAATTGCTTCATTTAGTGTTAAATAAAGGTCTGAACCAACAGGCATTATTAGTGGCTCTATTTTATAGTTATTTAGAGTTTGACCACTAGTTACTTTAATTTCTTTTGTATTTACACTAATAGGTGTTGAATTCGGATTAGGTGTTGGGGTAGTAGTTTGACTAGTTGCACACGATGTAAGTAATAAAAATAAAGCAGATATTATAATATTTTTTTTCATTAAAAATTCTCCTAAAATATATTAAAAATTCGTCCTTAATAATACTAGATTATATTAAATAAGGAGTTATATATCTACGTTAATTATTATTATATATTCCTGTGACTATTTAAATATTGTCATAAATAACAATTAGTTTCTTACAATTTAGTTGATTATTTTTAGATTATCATCAATTTTAACTTCTTCATTATTTAAGATTTCAATAGCTTTATCTATAATGTCTTTATGGGTATTTTTATTTATTTTTAATG
>JAXLXG010000032.1:0-61728 GCA_046328075.1 Candidatus Sericytochromatia bacterium | reverse complement strand
TATTTAACTATAAATCAATAATAGAGTTCAATTTATTAAAAAACTCTTCTGATTTAAGAATAGTATAATGATCTCCTTTTATATTATAAATATTTACACTTTCTGATATTTCAGACCACCTTAGATAATTAGCCCCTGTTTCTTTAAATATACCTTCACTTGCTTTAAATAACTCTACTTTACCAGAATAATTATTTGCAATATATGTTTTTGAGGCTTGTATATTAGATTGAAATATTTTAAATAATCGTGCGATATCAGGGTTTTCAATATCAACATTATCCCCAAATAATTTTTTCATATCATTAAAAAATATTTCTTTTAAATCATCTTGTTTTAACTCCATCTGTGATAAATTTTCAGATTCATCAAGACTTGGTGCTTGCATATCAATTATTATGAGTTTTTCAACATTATCTCCATTAGATTTTAACTGTTGAGCTATTTCTAAAGCAACAATAGCTCCAAATGACCAGCCACCAATTATATAAGAACCTTGAGATTGTATTTTCTTTATTTCTTTTATGTATAAACTAGCCATTTCTTTTAAATTATTTATAGGTATTTTATTACTAGATAAACCTTGAGCTTGTATTGCATAAAAAGGATGATCTTTTTCAAAATTTTTAGCTAAATCTGTAAATGGAAAACTTGTTCCTGAAATTGCATGAACACAAAAGAAAGGTGTTTTATTGCCTGTTGTTTTTAATGCAACAATTAATTTTTCATCCTGTTCATTTGTATCTATTACATTATTATTTTCTTCAATTAATACTCTATCTTCTTTAATTTCTTTTATATCTTTAGATAAATAACTATCTAAAAACTTTACTAAATCTTTTATTGTAGAACCCTGAAATATAATGTTCATAGGCAATTCAATATTTAGTTTATTTTCTATTTTTAATTTTATACTTGCAAGATTTAGAGAATCTCCACCTAGTTCAAAGAAATTATCAGTGACTCCAACTTTTTCTATACCTAACGTTTCTTGCCATATTTCACAAATAGTTTTTTCTAATTCTGTTTCAGGTGCTAAATACTGATTATTTAACTCAGGTCTTGAATATAAATTAACTTTTTTTGATGATGAAATTTTTTCTATTAATTGTTTGCCTTTTGAAATAGATAAATCCTCATACTTTTCTTTTAGTTTATCTAATTCAATTGGTGAAACTATAACTTGACTTAGTTCAGAATTCATTATTAGTTTAAAAACCTCTATTCCTTCTTCTACAGTCATAGACTCATTAGAATTTTTTAAAGATTCTGGAAGATTTTTATTATTCTTTTCTGCCATTCCAACATTTTTCCACGCTCCCCAGTTTGTTGAAATAACTTTTAATTCACTATTTTGATATAATTCAGAGAAAGAGTCTAAAAATGCATTTGCTGAAGTATATTCAACTTGTCCAACTCCACCTAATAGAGAATTAAGTGATGAACATAAAAATAAGAAATCACAGTTAAACTTTTCTGCTAATCTAGCTAAGTTTTTTGTAGCTTGAATTTTAGTATCAAGAACACTATTATCATCTGTATTTCTTTGATGTATTAATTTATCACTTGCTAAACCTGCTGTATGAATTATGCCATCAATTCTTTCAAACTTATCTAGTGCTTCTATAAAAGCTTTTTCTAAAGTACTATAATTAATTACATTAGCTTTTTTTAATATTATTTCTGAACCTAGGTTTTCTAGCTCAACTAACTTACTTGATAAACTTAAATCATCAAGAGGATCTGTAAAGCGATTAATTAAAATAAGATTTGCTTGATAATCTTTTGATAAGAATTCAGCTATACTTAATCCAATACCACCTAAACCACCTGTAATTAAATAAGTTCCTTTTTCTTTTAAATAATTATTTTTATGTTCTTTATCTAATTTAACTTTATCGAATTTCTGTTCCCATTTATAGTTATTTCTATAAGAAATTAGTGAGTCATGGCTATTTAACTCATTAAAAATATTTTTCACAGATGAATCTTTATCAATGTCTATTATTTTACAAGTTATATTTTTATATTCTTGATTAATAACTTTAGATGGTCCTATTATTAATGATTTATGAGGGTTTATTCTTTCTGAGCCTGTTATTTTATGTAATTCATTAACAACTATTGTTATATTAAACTTTTTATTATAATTATTTAATTCTTTTACTAAGTTAATTATATTATCAAAGTTTTCAAAAACGTCTCCTTTAAAATAATTATCAGAGAAAAATTGACTATCTGTTATATCTAAAATAATATTATCTTGTAAATCATTATTTTGATCTAACTCTCTAAATAAGTCATTATATGTGTCATCTTTAGCAATATAGTAAATATTATTGTCATCAGATTTTATACTAAAATTATTTGTAGCTAATGAAATCTTACTAATATTAGAAGATATCTGATTATAAAAATCTTGATTATTTGTTATTAAAAGATATTTATTTTTATTTTCTATATAATTATTTTTTTGATAAATTCTTTTCCATGATGGAATATAAAACCATTTATTAAAATCATTTGCAGAGTTTTGTATTAGTGAATCAGAATCAACCCAGTAACGCTTCTTATTAAATGGATAAAGAGGTAAAGCAATTCTTTTATATTTATTTTCTTTTGACCAATCTATTTTTATTCCATATTGCCAAATTTTACCTAAACTATTTAAGAAAAATCTATGATCATCTTCAATACTATTTTTTATTGGCAAAGAATTTATAGTAATTAAATTCTTTTTATTTTGTCTTTTTATTATACTAGTTAACTGATTACCTGCTCCTATTTCTATTAATAAAATATTATCTTCTGTTCCCAATTTATTAATACTATCAAAAAATTTAACAGGCTTTATCATGTGATTTAACCAATAATCTGCATTATATTCATCAACAACATCACTTGTTAAATTTGAAATTATAGGAATATTTGGTTTATTCCATTTAATATCATCAAGTATCGGTTTAAAGTCTTCCATTATTGGTTTTAATAACTCAGAGTGAGTAGGAGCTGAAACTTCTAGTATTGTAGAAGCTATCTTATTTTCTTTAAGGTCTAATTGTAATTGTTTAATACTTTCAACACTTCCAGAAACTAAAAATAAATTCTCACCATTTACAGCAGAAATTGATAAATCATTTTTTAAATATTTTTCTAAATTTTCTTTAGAAGTTGAAACTGCTATCATTGAACCTTTTATTTTTTCAAATAAAGATGAACGATTTAGAATTAATTTTAAAGAGTCTTCAAGACTTATTGATTCTGCAATACAAGATGCTACATATTCACCAAAACTATGACCAATTAAAATATCTGGCTTAATACCCTTTGATAACCATAATTTTGCTAAAGAATATTCAACAGCAAAAAGACACAAAGGCATAAACTTTGAAGTATTTATAAACTCTTGGCTTTCTTGATTATAAATAATATCTTTTATATCTAAATCAACTAAAGGTTTTAATATATCTGAACATTTATCAATATTTTCTTTGAAAACAGATTCATTTTTATATAAATTATGAGACATCTTAAAATATTGAGATCCTACACCTGAAAACATAAAAACTATTTTATTTATTTTTTTATTTTCAATATCTCTAAAATTGTCTAGTTCTTTTATAGCATTTTCAATATTATCAGCAACAAATGAATATCTATTATTAAATTCTTTCCTACCTACTTTGAGAGTATAAGAAGTATTATCAAGATTAATTTCTTTGTTATCATTTAGATAATCTTTAAAATTACTAATCATATTTTCTAGACTTATTTTACTTTTTGCTGAAAATATAAATAATTTATTTGATTCAGTATTTTTTATATCTTTTAAATCATTTTCTTTATATTCTGATAAAATAGCATGAGCATTAGTCCCACCCACCCCAAAAGAACTAACACCAGCATATCTTACAGAATCTGATTTCCAATCTTTTAATTCTGTATTTACATACATATTAGAATTAAAGTTTATATTAATATTTTTTTTGTTAAAATTTAGACTAGCTGGAATCTTTTTATATCTTAATGACTGAATTGTTTTTATTAAACCTGCAATGCCTGAAGCTGTATCAAGATGTCCTATATTAGTTTTTACAGAACCTATAGCAATATTTGTATGTTCATCTTTATCTAAATATAATTCAAAGGCTTTATTTAGAGCAGAAATTTCTATAGGATCGCCTAAAGGAGTTCCTGTACCATGAGTCTCAATATATCCTATATCTTGAGGTTTTATTCCTGCTTTTTCTATTGCTTCTATAATTACATCAGATTCTCCACTAACAGATGGAGCTAAGAAGCCTATTTTATCAGAACCATCATTATTAATAGCTGTTGATTTTATAACTGCATAAATTGAATCATTATCTTTTATTGCATCTTTTAGCCTTTTTAAAACAACTACACCTAATCCGCTTCCTCCAATTATACCTTTTGCATCATCTGAAAAAGCTCTACAATGACCATCAGGAGAAGCTATAGAGCCCTCTTGATATAAATACCCTGCTTGTTGAGTATCAATACTAACTCCACCAGCTAAAGCCATATAAGATTCTCCATTTAATAAGCTTTGACAAGCTGAGTGAACTGCAACTAAAGATGTAGAACAGGCAGTTTGTAGGCTAACAGAAGAACCTTTTAGATTTAATTTATATGATGCTCTTGTTGAAAGATAGTCTTTATCATTAGCTATCATTAATTGAAAATAACCAACTTTATCAATTATATTTTGGTTATTTGCTAAATTAAAGAACATATAACGACTTAAACCTGTTCCTGCAAAAATACTTACAGGTTCTTTTATAGAATCTGGGTTATAACCTGAATGTTCTAAAGCATGATAAGCACAATCTAAAAATAATCTCTGCTGAGGATCTAAAATTTCAGCCTCTCTTGGTGAATATCCCCAAAAATCAGCATCAAAAAATTCAATATCCTTTATTAAACAATTTGCTTTTACATAATTAGGGTTATTTATTAATTCTTGACTTATACCTTTATTTTTAAGCTCTTCATCAGTAAAGAAATGAACAGATTCAAGACCATTTTCAATATTTTTCCAGAATTCATCTATATCCTCAGCATCAGGAAATTTACCAGCCATACCTATTATAGCTATATCATCAACATCTGTTTTTTTGTAAAATTCTTTTATAGTTTTCTTTTCTTTTTTTCCTGATAAAAACTCAGAGAATCTTTTAATACTAGGATAATTAAATAATTCTATAAGTTCAAAATTTATGTTTAGTTTTTCCTGAATTTTATTATGAGCTTCTATCATTAATAAAGAATGTGCACCAATATCAAAAAAATTATCATTTATTCCTATATTTTCTATATCTAGTAATTCTCTCAAAATATTTAAAAGAATTTTTTGTGTTTCATTTTCAGGTATAATAATATTTTTTTCAGAAGTTAATTCATTATTTGGTTTTGGTAAAGACTTTTTATCAATTTTACCATTATTATTTAAAGGAAATGAATCTAGCTTTATTATATTTCTAGGAATCATTACATTATTAACTTTTGATTTTAAAAATATTTTAATTTCTTGAATATCTATATCAATATTATCTTTTGTAGTAATATAAGCATTTAAATACTTATCATTATTATTTTCTTCTAAAAGAACTAAAGATTCATTTATAATCTCATAAGAATTTAATATAGATTCTATCTCTCCTAATTCTATTCTAAAACCTCTTATTTTAACTTGCTTATCTAACCTTCCTAAAAACTCTAAAGTTCCGTTATTTAAAACTCTTACTTTATCACCTGATTTATATATTTTTGAGTTTAGTTCTATATTTTCAATATTATATAAAAATCTTTCTTTATTTAATTCATCTCTATTTAGATAAGAAATAGCGACTCCTGCACCTCCTATGTACAATTCACCTGCAACACCTAAAGGAACAGGAATTTTATTTTCATCAAGAATAAATAAATCTAAATCATTAAGAGCAAGACCAATAGGGCTTCTTGAAACTGAGCCTAATAAATTTTTATTTAACTCTAGTGTTGTTACAAATACTGTCGTTTCTGTAATTCCATAACAATTAAATAATTTAGGAGAATTATCAGGAAAGGTGCTGTACCAGTCTTTTAAAGTTTGTATATCAAGATTTTCACCAGAAATAACAATATACTTTAAATAATTTTTTTCATTAGATTTTATTGCTTGTTTACTAAAATTTTGAAATGCAGAAGGAGTTTGATTCAAAATTGTTACTTTTTTTTCACATATTTCTTTATAAAATAATTCAGGATTTCTTGTTAAATTTTTAGAAACTATTAATAGTTTTGCTCCACAATAGAAAGTACCCCAAATTTCCCAAACAGAGTAATCAAAAGTATAAGAGTGAAATAAAACCCATGTATCATTATTATCAAATTTAAAAACATTATTGGCTGATTTAAATAATCTAATAACATTCTTATGACTTATAATAACCCCATTAGGTTTTCCTGTAGAACCAGAAGTATAAATAATATAAGCATAACTATTTTCACTAATATTTAAGTTAGGATTTTCTATTAATTCATTACTTAAATCTATTTCATTTAAGTTGATTAATTTACTATTTTCATTAAATAAATTTGTATATTCATCTTTGGTTATAACAAATGAAGGATTACAGTCATCTAATATAAAAATCAATCTTTCTCTAGGTATTTCTATATCAATAGGAATATAACAAGAGCCTGTTTTAAGTATAGCAATTAAACTTACAATCATATCTATTGAAATATCTATACAAACAGCAATTTTACTATTATGAACAACTCCATTTTTTATTAAATAATTAGCTAATTGATTGGATTTTTTATTTAACTCAGAGTAACTTATTTGTTCATTTTCAAAACTCAAAGCTATTTTATCTGGGTTCTTCTCAGCCTCATTTTCAACGAGTTGATGTATTAATAAATTATTTGTACTAAAATTTTGTTTTGCTTTGAATTTATTAATTAAATCATTTATCTCATCAACTTTTAAGATTGATAATTTACTTATTTTTTCATTTGGATTTTTAACTATACTTTCTAATAAGTTTTCATAATGATTTAAAAATCTTTCAATAGTCTCTTTTTCAAATAAATCTGTTCTATATTCAATACTTAATGTACTATTATTATCTTTAATAGATAAGGTTAAATCAAATTTTGATGTTTTATTATCATTATCTATAAGTTTAAATTCAAGGTCTTTAAATTCAGGAGCTTTAAACTCAATATTTTGCATAACGAACATAAATTGAAATAAGGGAGTATATGCTGTATTTCTATCAACATTTAATGACTCTACTATTTTTTCAAAAGGTATATCTTGATTACTTAAGGCATCAATTGTTGTTTGATTTATTTGTTTTAATAGGTCACTAAAAGTAATCTCTTTATTAATATTAGACCTAATAATAAGAGTATTAACAAAAAAACCTATCATATTTTCTATTTTTTTATTATTTCGCCCAGATGTCGGAAAGCCAACATTAATATCCTCTTCTCCTGTATATTTATACAAAAGAGAATGAAATGCAGACATTAAAACAACAAACATAGTTGTAGAATTATTTTTTGCAAGTTCTTTAAGTGATTCTTTCAATTCATCTGATATTTTTTTATTAATTGTATTTCCATTAAATGTTTGAGTATTTGGTCTTTTCTTATCTAAAGGAAATGATAGGTTAGTATTAGAATTATTTAGTTTTTCTTTCCAAAAATCTAATTGTTTTTTTGATTCTTCTTTGTTTAATTCTTCTTTTTGCCAATGACTATAATCAATATATTGGATATCTAATTGTTTTAAAGAACTTTCTCTTTTTTCAATATATGAATTATATAATTCTGATAATTCATTAGCAAAAACACCACATGACCATGCATCTGAGATTATATGATGAATAACTAAAATAAATATATATTCATTAGTTTCTTTTATATTTAATAGTTCAACTCTTATTAATACATCATTTGTTAAATCAAATGTTTCATTTATTTTATTATCAATATAACTTTTTGAGTCTTCATAAGAATCTATATTTTTAACTTCAAGTTTTAACTTCAATTCAGAAGATACTTTCTGATATGATTGAGTATCTTCAAAATAAAAATTTGTTCTAAGTGATTCATGACGCTTTATAATATCATTTACTGCTTTTTCCATAAAGTTAATATCTAAAGAACCTTTTATGCTAAAAATAGCAGGAATATTGTAAATAGAAGTTTTAGGGTTTAAAAGATATAAAAACCATAATCTTTGTTGTGAGTATGATAAGGGAATTTTTTTATCTCTATCTATTTTTTTTATAGAGCTGTCATCAATATTTGATAAAATATTTTTTTCTAAATATTTTATAATTAATGGTTTATTATTAGATATTTTTTCACGTAGTTCATCATTAATAATTCCTTTAGGTGCATTAATAATTAAATTACCATCATTTAGATTAAATTTAATACCTAAATTTGTTAAAGAATCTAATAGTTCTTCTACATTTATATTATTTATTTCGTTCATAGCTACAGTTATTATTTTCACCACAAATAACAGTAAGATTATTTAAGCTTATTTCTCCTTTGTCAATAAATCCTAAATTTTCTACTTGAAAGTGCATATTTGTGTTCCCTTAAAATATATGAATGATATTATAAACTTATAAAATTTATTATCAAATAATTTAAAAGTTGTTATAGTAAAATTTATATTAGAAATAATCTTTTATTATATTGTTCAAACTATTGTTTTATAAAAATTTGAATTTTTAATGGGTAATCAATAAAGATCACCCATGTTTATTATTTATTATTCGCTTCTGCATTTGTCATTGAACTAAAACGGTCTCCTTGTTGAAACTTTAACATCCAATCAGGATATTGAGGAGGTAACTTACTTACTTCATCTAATTCTTTAAGCTGACTTTCAGATAATTTAATTTCTGTTGATGAAATATTATCCTGCAATTGTTCGTTTGTTTTAGCACCTATTATTATACTTGTCACTTTTTTCTGATGTAAGCACCAAGCTAGTGCAATTCTAGCAACTGAAACTCCATGTTCATCTGCTATAGTTTTCATTTTATCAACACAATTAAATGCTCTTTCTTTATCAACAATAGGAAAATCGAAACTACTTCTTCTAGCTCCTTCTGGATTGTGTTCACGACTAAATTTACCACTTAAAAGACCTCCAGCTAAAGGACTCCATACTAATATAGATAAATTTTGATCTTCAGCTAAAGGAACTATTTCTAATTCTAGATCTCTACTTGCTATAGAATAAAAAGCTTGAATACTTTCAAAACGATTCCAACCATTTTTATCTGAAACTCCCAATGATTTCATTATTTGCCATGCAGCTAAATTTGATAAACCTAAATATCTAACTTTTCCAGAAGTAACTAAATCATTTAAAGCTCTTAAAGTCTCATCAATTGGTGTAAGTGGATCAACACCATGAATTTGATATAAATCAATATAATCAGTTTGTAATCTCTTTAAACTATTTTCAACTTGGGTCATTATAGAAGCTCTTGATAAACCAACATTATTTGGTGAAGGACTCATTCTACCTCTTACTTTTGTAGCAATAACAAGTTCTTCTCTAGGTAAGCCAAGATTTTTTATACCTTGTCCCACTAATTTTTCAGATTCACCAAAAGAATAAATATTAGCTGTATCTATAAAATTTATTCCAGAATCAAAAGAGTATTTTAATTGTTCATCTACTGCTTCTTGAGGTAATTTTCCTATATTTTCCCAAAAACCTTTACCACCATAAGTCATAGTTCCAAGACAAATTTCAGAAACAAGTAATCCTGTACGTCCTAATAAATTGTATTTCATAAAGACTCCCTAAAAGATAAAAATCATTTTAACAATATACCTTAGTTAAACTAAGATCTCAATAAAATTATCTATTTTAAAAGATTATTTTTATTAGTGTGAGCTAGTTCAGCTATTTTATGTTATCTAAGTCATTTGCGTTTAATTTTAGCTCTGTTATCATTCAACATAAATTAAATTATAGTAGGAATTTTGATTATGACAGAAATTAGAACATCAATAAATACTGGATATACAGAATTATTAAAAAAAGACAGTTCTAGAGCTAAAGAAGCAAAAATTGATGATAAAGCTTCAGTAAATGATAATGTTATTGATTTAACAGATGCAAAAAATCTTGTATCAGAATTAAATCAAAGCGAAGCCAAATTTATAAAAGTAAGTGAAGATTCATATTTAAAACTTGATTTAAGTAATCCTGATTTAGTAAAAAAACTATTAGGTGATTTAAAGAAAAATATTTTATCAGAAGATGGTAAAACAGTTCTAAAAAACTTTAATTATGTTGAGTTTTCACAAGATACAGGTATAACAATTCAAAGAGTTGGACAGGCACAAAAAGTTGAGATTGCACCAAAACCAGAAACAGAAAGGAATCAGGAAAAACCTTTAGTATCTACTAATATCTCATTTGATGAACAAAAAGTAATTTTTGCTGAAATCAATTCCATTAAAGAAGAAATAAAAAACACATCTCCAAAAGATACAAATAAATTAAAAGAATTAAATAATAAACTTGAGAATACTTTAATTAAAATTGTTGATTCTTCAATGACTGAAGATATTAAAAAACTTTTAGATCTATCTAAAGAAAATAAATTAAATAAAACTCAAATTACAGAATTAAATAATATAATAACTAAATATAAAGATAACTCTAAGATTAAAGAATTAATAACTAATTTTGATTTAATAAGTGATAAAAACATAAATTCTATTTTAGATGAAATCCCTGATCCTAAAGTTAAAGAATCAATTTCTAAAATAATAAATGAAAATAAATCAAATTTACTACCTGAAGGAAGTATAAATCTTGTAGCATTACCAATCAATAAAGAGAATTTTAATAATAATGATGCAATTCTTGAATTAAATAAGTTAGCTGAAATTCACCCTGAAATAAAAGAGCTAATGACAAAAATTGATACAAATAAAGCAACAGGTAAATCTTTAAAACTAATGGGAATTACAAAAGAAGATTTAGCTCTTTATCTTACAACAGGTCAGCAAAGTCCTAAAATGCAAGAAGCTATGCAAAAGGCTTTTAAAACAGGTAATTGGCCTGCTGTTAATTCTGTAATTGAATTTACAAGATTACATAGAATGGCTTTAGAAGATAGAGTTAAAAACTCACAAAGTAAAATTGATGAGTTATATAAATCTCTTTCTAGTATATCTTCTCCACAAGATTTAGACAAAGCAAAAGCAGAACTTTTTAAATTAAAAAATGAATTAAGTGAATTACAAAAACTTGTAAATTCTGATACTTCGTTATTAAAAACTTTACCAGATTCTGCTTTAAGAGCTAGAACATCAGTTTCTGAGAGAGCAATAAGAATTTTTGATAGTCAACTTTCAAAACTCGATCCTAATAGCACTGAATATGCAAATGTTAAAAAGAAACGTGATCAGGAAATTGTTTCATTAAAAAATGATGCAAGTTCTTTAGATTCAAGAATAGATAAAGCAGAATCAAAAGGAAAAAGAGTTTCCCCTGATTTAAAAAATCTTGCTGCAAATGTTCATACAACTACTGCTGGTTCTGATATTAGTATGTTTAATATTGAATCAACTCAAAAGCAAAAAGATAATAAAGTTAGTGAGACTCCTAGTAATCCTCCTCCTGCTAGTGAACTTCTAATAGATGCAGAAAAACATGTATCAAAAGTTGAAAAATATACAATTGATTCTGCAAAAAATATTGGTGTTCAAGATTTAAAATTATCATTACACCAAGCTCAAAGACAGGATTCAAAAGATAGATTAAAAGCAACAGGTGTTGTATATGATGAAAAAAGTAAAACATTTAAATACCCAATACCTAATAATTATAAACCAGAGAATAAATCTTCTAGCCCAGTTGAAACAAATTATTCTTCACAAGGTTCTTTGATAAGCGAGGAAAAAGAAACTACAATCTTAGTTACTGATGCTCAAAAACAAATTGAGAAAGAATATCATGTAGCAGGAATCAAAACACTTGATACTATTGATAAAGAAAAACAAATTTTAAAATCTCAAATACCTGATAGATTTTCTAAAGAGCCAACAGATCCTAAAGAAGCAAAACAACAAATTCAAATTATAAGTAAATTAGCTTCTCTTGAATCTTCTGCAAATGAAATAAAAATAGAACAAAATAATATTGTAATTGCAGAACAAAAAGCTGATAAAGAATTTGATTCAACAAATAAAGGTTTATTAGCAAAAGAAGATAAATATAATGGTATTGCTAAACAAAAAGAAGGAATATCAACACAAATAAAAGCATTAAATGAACAATTAGGTGAGATACAAGCAGAAATTGATGATTGGAAAGACAATTATATTTTTGATAATCCAGAAAAACAAAAAGAGTTAGAAGCCTTAAAAAGTAAAGGACGTTCAGCTTTAATTCTTTTACAAAATGAGTATGAAAGACTAAATAAAACAGAAAGTACTTTAGTACCTCCTTATTCTACTGATGATAAATCATCAGGTTCTATTGCTCAAGCATCAGAAGCTTTTAGACTTAGTTCAGGAAAACTTGAAATTTCATCAGCTCAATCTCAGGCTTTAAAAGATGCTTATAGAGCAACAGGTAAAACAACAGATTTAAAACCAGAAGTTTTACTAGAAGTGGCAAAAAGAGGAATAGAAGAAAGTGATAAAGTTTTTGATACTGCTCCTGAATGGATGAAATCAAATCCAGAATTTAAAGCACAACAAGCTCATCATTTATTTAGTTCTAGTGCAAATCAACGTTTAGAACTTGCTCCTTCTGTAGAATTTGTTGCAACTGAAAAAGCAAAAAAAGAAATAAGTTTACCTAATTCAAAAGAAGAAAGAGTTGTTGCTGAACAAAAAGCAGATAAAACAGGAATAGAGGCAGGTTTAAATGCGAAACAACAATGGGATACTCAAACAGTAGTTAAAATAGAACAAGCTGAAAAGTTAAGGGTTAGTTTAAAGAATTCTAAAGAGCTAGATTCAGAAACAAAACAAAGTTTAGCAATAGAATCTATTACATCACAAACTACAGTTGCATCTCAAATTGCAAATACAATACCAGATGAATCATTAAGGTTATTAGGAAGAAGTTATGATTCTGCTGAAGTTGAAATATCACCAGATATTCCAAATGCTTCAGGTACACACCCATTACAAACTGATTTAATGTCAAGTATTGGACAGACTGCATTAGACTGTGTTGGAACATCTTTTAAAAGAGATTTAGTATTTAAAGGTCAAAAAGCTTTAACTGAAAGTGATATTTCAGCATCTCAAAATTTATTAAATCTTACACAAAACATTGCTAATACCCTTTCACAAAAGAATGGTGGTCTAGAAGCATCACAAAAATTAAAAGATGCAAAACAAAAATGGGATAATTCTCTTAAAGACGTAAATAAGCAAATAAATGAACATAAAGAAAATCTAAAATCAGAAAAAAGCTTAGTTCTTGATGCTCTTGACTATCAAATTCATAGAACTAAAGAAGCTGCATCTGGACATTTTATAGCAGCATCAATTTGGAGTTTAAGAGATTCACTTGAAACAGATGATCCTAAAGATGCAAAGGCTCTTGAACTCAATTATGATAAAATTGATTTAGATTTACTTGATAAAGCTAGAATATCTCTTGAAAAAAGATATGATAATCAAATTAATCAAATAAATTCATTTAGTGAATCTTATTCTTTATCATTAGAAGGCAATAGAGGGCTTCAATACTTATCAGCATTAAAATTGTATTCCGAAACATTAGAAGATAATTCTTTTGATATAAAACAAGCACAAAATATTGCCAAAGAAATTCTTTCAAAAGGTAAATTAGATATTTCAAAATTAGTGAATTTACCTCCAAATCAATGGGATCCAGTTTTAAAATCATGGTCTGCTAAAGCAGGTCTTTCAGAACAAGGAGCAGGAATAAAAGAAGAAGCATCAAGTATACAAGAACAAACAGGCTCATTAGTTGCTGGTGGTTATCAAAAAGAAATTAATGATGCCAAACAAATGGAAAGTAAATATATAGGAATGAGTGTAACAGATGTTTTTGGTGTTGATACAACAGGTTGGGAAATTGAAAATGAATATTTTAAATGGTTAAATACTGTTGGCTCTGTACTAAATAAAACCGATACAGTTGCTATGATTGCAGAAATTGCACTAACAGAAGTTTTAACAGCTGGTTTAGGCTCTGCTGTTGCAGCTGGAAGACTTGGAAAGTTTATAGAAGAAGTTGCTGTTAATTATCCAAAGATAGAAAAAGCAATCGCTTTAGCAAAATCTGTATCATCATTTCTTCCAAATGTTATTAGTGGAGAAAAAAATGCGGCTAATGCTTTAAGATTAATAGGTCAAATAGCAAAGAATGATAAAACTGCTATAAGAATGATGGCAGGTATGAGAAAACTTGAACAAGGAGTACAAGTTGGAGCAAATGCAAGTAAACTAAGAACTGTAGTTAATGGAAGTGTACACATGGGACAAGTGATTGCAGTTCAACAAGGAATGAACTTAGCAGCTCAAAGGTTATTAGGTGAACATTCTTTAGGTACAAAGTTTATAGAGTTTACAGGACAATTTTTATTTGTTAATTCAGCTAGTAAATTTTCAGGAATAAAGGATTTTAGTGGTAGATTAGCTATGAATTTTGCTCTTGCTTATGGACAACAACATACAGCATCACTTGTAACTTATGGTATTGAAAAAGCTATGGAAATTTCAAGTGCTTCTCCTTTAACTCCTGATCAAAAGCTAGAAGCTAAAAAATGGGGAGAAAGAGTTTCTATTGCAGCAGGTGTAGTTGTACCATCTATTATAGGTGTTATGCACGGCTCACAACTTACGCCAGATAGACTTAATGAATTAAGCTCTTTCCATACAGAATCATTAAATTCAGGACTAGCTAAAGATTCACATGAATATAAGCAATTAAAATCTAACTTTAGTGATTATCTAAAAGAAAGTACTCAACAATTTATATCACCACAAAAAGCAAAAGAAAGTCTTAAAAATTTACAACAATTAGCTGATAAATTACCAGTACAATCAAAAGAAGCTTTACATTCATTTATTAAACAAGAATCAGCTAAATTAGCTATTAAAGAAATGCCAAAATTAAATACTAATGACCCTAATCTTCATGCTCAATATGTAGAAAAATATTTGAATGAGTTAAATGGTAGAGATGGTTTACTTAAATATGATTCTGATACTATAAAAAGAATTAGTACAGAACAGGCTATATCAAAGGCAGTAGAAGGTGTTAGTAAGCTTGAAATTAATCATGAAAAATTAAATAACTCAAAAGAACCAAAATTAGCTTTAGAAGAAAAACAAAAGCTTATAAATGATATAAAATCTAAAAAAGAACAACTTACTGAAAAGCTTAGTAATATTAAAACTTTAGATCCTAATGAAGCTAAAGAAATAATAAACACTTCTATGAGAATGAGTTTAGAAGAATTAGTGAATACAAAAGGTATTAACAAAGATTCATTATTTGCTATTTTAGAAGCAGGAAAAGAAATTGGTACAGACTTAACAATTAAAGTTAAACCTGAGGATGGATTACCATCACAAGAGTTTAATGTAAAACTAGTTAAAAAAGATGATGGAACAGAATCTATTGAAATTTCTAGAGAAGGTTATAAAACAATAAAATTAAATAAAAATGATATAACTGATATTTTATCTGATGGAAATAAAATAGAGCTTAAGTTAAAAGAAGGTATAAAAATACAACAAACTCAAGTGGTAAAATCACCTGAAACATCTGATACTTCTTCTAGTACATCTTCTACTCCTGTAAATACTCAATCTCTTAATTTATCCCCAGAATTAAAAGAACTATTTAATAATGTTTCATTAGTTACAAAAGATGATGTAAAACATTTTATTGAAACTAAAAAAGAAGATATTACTAAATTTTTAGAAAAAAATATAAATGAAGGTAATCATAAAAATATCATTGATTTTTATAAAACTATGGGAGGTTGGGAGAATATTAAAGCTCTTGATGGAAAAATATCTCCTAATGTATTTGAATCAATACATAAAGCAAGAGATCTAGAAGTTAAAAGATGTTGGGATAAAGTTTTAGAAGAAGCTAAGAAAAAAGGATTTGAATTAGAAGATGGTTATGTTGGAACTCCTCCAAGTGATGATCCACAGTCAAAGTATAAAAAAGCATGGAGTGATGTTGATTTTTCAGTAAAAATTAAAAAATCTGATAGAGAAATGACACAAATTGAAAGACATATGGAAGAACTTGAACTTATGCAGTTTATGCAAAAGAATTTACAAGAAAGCTTTGAAGGAGCACCAAGCCATATAGTTGATTCAAACGCATATGCTTCTCCATTAGTTTTAGATATTGGTAAAGGAAAAGCAATAGATCCTGTTTTAAAATCAAAAGATTTATCTAATCAAAAAGAAATGGATTTTTATCAAATAAGACTAGGATTTGGTAAAAGTGAATCTGGTTTAGAAGCATATTCAAGCTTTAAAAAAGAAACTTTAGAATTGGTAAAAACTAAAGCTGAATCCTTAACTAAAAAAGGTCAAATTGATGAAGCAAAAAAACTCTTATCAGATATAGAAAAAGGTTTTAATTCTGCTGAATCAAGATTTGAAAAATTAAATAATGACTTAAAGTCTAAAGTTACAGAATTAAAAGAAAAAAATTCTAATAAACCTGAAAAAGTTTTAGAAGAAATGGCTTTAACAGAGTTAAGATACAAAGAGGAAAATGATTTAATTAGTTTCATGAGAGATAATAAAAAACTACTTGAAGAAGATAGCCCTGCTGGTCAAGAAAAAAGAATTGAATTTAATCAAAAATCTAGAGAAATGAGAGCGTTATGGCCTGAAGCTTATATAGGAGATCAGGCTGCATTATGGGGAGCAAGTGGAAAAGAAATGGCAACAACAATGAAGAATATGTCTAATGCTCAAAGAATGGAAGCTCGTGTAAGCCAAGATCAATTTAAGCTTCATTGGCTAGTTGAAGTAAGACAAGAAAAAGACTTATCAACACGTTTACTAAAAGCTTCAAAATATGATTTAAGAGATATAGATTTTAAAAAGTTACAAATGGAGTCTATTACAGGTAAATCAGATAATGTAAGTGATTTAGTTATAAATAAAGAATATAAAGAAAAAGATACAAATAGCATAGAAAATATTAAAGCTTATACCTCAAAAGATTTTCCAGAACAAGCCGCATTTAAAGAAATTAAGGATTATGCTAAAAATCCTACTGATGCAGAAAAAATTTGGATAAAACATTTTGGTGTTGAGCCTGATAAAATAGGGTCTGCAAAAAAAGCTCTTGAAACCTATTTATCAACAATTGAGGCAATTACTACAATGAATTTATATAATCACTTAGCACAAAAACCTTTGGATAGCTAAAGTAAAATTGTTTATAATAATATTTTAAACATATAATTTTTACAAATAAAAAGTTAATCTATTTGGGTAGATTAACTTTTTAAATCTTTGGTAGTGTAAATAATTTAGGCTTCTAAAATTTTATAAATCTCTTTAATTTTTTCTTCTATAAGGCTTTGTTTATTTTTAGGTAAATTATTAAAAAATCTTAGCTTTCTAGAAAAATCTTTAAAAGGATTTAGTATAACATCAGTACCTCTAATAGATTTTATTTTATTTATTAATTCATCTTTAGACATACTTTTTTCGATAACTTCAGCAATTAATT
Organism: Candidatus Sericytochromatia bacterium; assembly: GCA_046328075.1. Taxonomy (GTDB): domain Bacteria; phylum Cyanobacteriota; class Sericytochromatia; order UBA7694; family JACMQJ01; genus JAXLXG01. The sequence continues at coordinate 43,955 of JAXLXG010000032.1, read as the reverse complement.
TTTTTAATAAATTATCATCTTTTATTTTATTTAATTCAATTGCATGAGAATAAGGTAATTTTTTACTTCTCATAGCTTCTATTAATAAAGGATTTAAATTTAAAACTCTCATTCTATTAATAAAACCTTGAAAGTTATATTTACCTGTTTTAGAAAGAATATTATCTATTGTTTCTTTTATTTCTTTTTCATCTTGACTCAAGTCTTTTATATTTCCAGAAGTATAATTTTTAATTCTGTATAAAAATGATTTTACTTCTTCTTCTGTATAATCAAGATTCACTGAAATTAATTGAAGTAAAGAAACAACCTCATCATAAGGATTTAAGTCTTCTCTTTGAATATTTTCAGATAGCATTATAAGTAAAGCTGTTTTTTCATCTGTTTCAATAACAATTGCTTTAACTTTTTCCTCTCCAAGTTTTTTTAAAGCTTCTAGTCTTCTAAAACCTGAAACTCTTTCAAATTTATTACCTTTTCTTCTTACAATTACAGGATTTATCAACCCTACTTGTTTTATATTATTTGCTAATTGCCATATATCAGCATCTGAAACAGTTGTTCTATCATGAAAAGTAGGGTTTTCTATATCTTTTATATTTATTTCTTGAAAACCATTTTTTTCTCTAATTTCTTCAACTTTTTCAATTGCATTTCTAAAAACTGAAACTCTTTGTACTTTTGACATTATGCTATTTTCACTTTCTCTTTAGATACTTTTTTAATATTTCTAGTTAATTCTTTTACTATTTTTTCAAAGTTTAATGTTAATTCTCTTTGAGTTTTTTCATAAGTTTCTATATAATCTCTTAAAAACATTCTTGATGCTGCTGCATCTTTAATAACTGCTCTTTCTGGTACAGTTGGTAAAACAAAAAACTCTGAGTTAGCAAGGTTTTCTAATGAACTGATATATTCTGGCAAATCATTTTGTAATATAGATAATACCTCTCTATCATCTTTTCTTCTTCTATCATATTTGGTAGGAAGTATATAAATTTTTTGTGGAAATTTTTCATAAATATCTGCAATATCTTCTATGATCTGAAAAAATCCATGTGCTCCAGCTTCATCAAGGGCTGAAGTTCCTATAGGAATTACAAGATTATCACTTGCTAAAACGACATTTGTCATTAATGAACTAAAAGAAGGATTGCTATCAATAAAAATAACATCATAGTCATCTTCTATTTTATTTAGATATTTTTGTAACATCTTATCTTTACCAACTACAGTACTTTCAGATTGATTAGAAAGCTCTAGGTTTGCTGGTAAAAAATCTAGATTTTGAATTATATTAATTGGATTTACTTGTTTCTTTTCAAATATTTTAGCTATATTATGTTCACTATCTTTTGTATAATCCCAAGGATTAAGATTAAATAATATCGTTTGACTTGCTTGTGGATCAAAATCAACAATAAGAGTTCTTAATTTTCTCTGTGTTGCTGATTCATAAGCTAGAGCATTTGATACAGTTGTCTTTCCAACGCCACCTTTTTGATTTATTACACCTATTTTTAAAGCCATATTTACCTCAATGAAAATTCTTAAATTGGTTTCCTTAAATTATATAATCATTTATATAATGAAAATTAGAAGCTTTGTAAACTTTATGTACATATATCACAATTAAACTAATTAAATTAAATTATTAATTTATAAATTTAGTTAAATTCGTAATATTTTTATCCTTATTTGTTAATATTGGCTTTTATTAAAAGATTAATTAATATAATAGAATTATATTAAATACTTAAGGGGTTACGATTCTTTATCTATTAAATTATAATTTTCTAGAGGATATTATAAATTTCTAAAAACTTGATAAAGATTTTTGAGAGGTCAAAAAATGAGTATTACAGAAACAAAAATGAGAACAAAAGATTATATACAAATAGAAGAAGACTTAGGTGCACACAATTATCATCCACTTGATGTTGTAATTGAAAAAGCTAAGGGTGTATGGGTTTGGGATGTTGAAGGTAAAAAATATATGGATTGCTTATCTTCATATTCAGCTGTTAATCAGGGTCACTGTCATGATAAACTAATAAAAACTCTTAAAGAACAAGCTGAAAATGTAACATTAACATCAAGAGCATTTAGAAATAATCAACTACCACTTTTATATAAAAAGCTTCAAGAAATTAGTGGCAAAGAAATGTTCTTGATGATGAATTCTGGTGCAGAAGCAATTGAAACAGCAATAAAGGCTTCAAGAAAATGGGGTTATACTAAAAAAGGAGTTGAAACTGATAAAGCTGAAATAATTGTATGTGAAAATAATTTTCATGGAAGAACCACAACAATTGTTTCATTTTCAACAGATGAACAATATAAAGATGGTTTTGGACCTTTTACACCTGGTTTTAAAATAATTCCTTTTGGTGATATAAATGCGTTAAAAAATGCTATAAATAAAAATACTGTAGCTTTTATAACAGAGCCAATTCAAGCAGAAGCTGGTATCTACTTACCTGAAGATGGATTTTTAAAAGAAGCTCAAAAAGTTTGTAATGAAAATAATGTTTTATTTGTGGTTGATGAAATCCAAACAGGATTAGGAAGAACTGGTAAAATGTTTGCACATTATTACGAAAATGTTAACCCTGATATGATAGTTATAGGTAAAGCTTTATCTGGTGGTTTCTATCCAGTATCTGCTGTTTTATCATCAAAAGAAATTTTAGGCGTATTTAATCCTGGTGATCATGGAAGTACTTTTGGTGGAAACCCTCTTGGTTGTGCAGTTGCAAAAACAGCTCTTGAGGTTTTAATTGAAGAAAAATTAGTTGAAAACTCTTTTGAAATGGGTAATTATTTCATGCAAAAATTAAGAGAGATAAAAACTGATAAAATAAAGGAAGTGAGAGGAAGAGGTTTGTTAATAGGTTTAGAGCTTAATGTTAAAGCAAGACCTATATGTGAAAAACTAATGGACTTAGGAATGTTATGTAAAGACACTCATGGAACAATAATAAGACTAACTCCACCTCTTCTAATAACAAAAGAAGAAATTGATTGGGCTATAGAACAAATAAAGGTTTCTTTGGAAGAATAATTCAATAAGAAAGCTCCTTAAAAAGGAGCTTTCTTATTATAATTTGAAGATGATAAATTTAGTTTATTTATCTACTTTTTTTGATTTTTCCTTCTGTACCTCATTTTTCAACGTACCTCCTGCTTTTTTCCCTGTTTTAGAAATATCTTCTTTTACATTCTTAGCTGTATTTTCAATTTTTGTTCCAGTATTTTTTAATTTATTTTCTAAACTCTTAAGACCATTTTTTAATTGAGCATCTAATTTTTTACCTGTGTTTGATAATTTTTTATTTATTTTTTTTACTTCATTATCCATACTGTTTTCAACTTTTTTAGCATCTTCTACAACTTTTTTCTCTGTTTTAGAAATATCTTCTTTTACATTCTTAGCTGCATTTTCAATTTTTGTTCCAGTATTTTTTAGATCTTTTTTTATATCGCTTTGTGAAACAGCATTTGCAAAGTTAGAATATAATAAAAATGATGATATTAAACTTGTTGCTATAATTTTTTTCATAGTACTCCAATTAACTAATTAATAATAAATAATTCTAGTATTATAAAACAAAAAGCTCCCTAAAAAAAGGAGCTTTTTGTTTTTTAATAATTCTTCATTTGCTTATCTATTTTTTTCATCTATTTTTATATTTTTACTTTGATCTCCAAGACCCATATCATAAGAATGCTTCATGTTTTCAGTTCTTTTAAATAAAACATTTGGATCTGGTCTCTCCCAAGGGAATGGGCCACATATTATAGGTTCTGGAAATGGTCTGATTCTTCCGCCAACAGGTCTTGTATCAAGTTCATCATTAACTCTATTTAATAAGTTTCCAAGAAGTTCATCATCTTTATTTTCTGGATTAGCCATTTCATTTACAAGATAATCTCTTAAAACCTGTAAGTCCTTTTTAGATAATCCATCAAGCATTCCTTTGAAATCAAGTTTTGCATCTACATCACCACTTCTGATTTTCTCAACCATTTGTTTAGGATTAAATTTATTAATTTTTCCAATAATATCTCCTAAATCAATCGGTTCAGGCTTTATTTTAGAATGTGGAGGCATACATCCACCTTTAAAACCATCATCAGGATCTAAAGAAGTAGTAGGACAAACTGTAGGTTTTATAGAATCATCGATTTTAGCATTTTTTATTTTTTCCGCTATTTTAGGATCTTTAAGTTCCTTCATATCGCTTAATCTTACAGAATGTTGATTGCTAGTAATTCTTCCACACATTGATTTTACCTCGACTTAAATTAATAACTTTGTTATTATGCTTATAGTTATTAAAAAAATATACTTGTTTTAACTTTTGGTAAAGCTTAGTTTATGAATAATCTTAAACTAAGTTTATAATGATTTGCATTGCGATTTACCTTAATCATATAATTATTACTGTTTAAATTTGTAAACTAAAAAGTTTATTTTTAATAATAAAGACTTTTCATTAGATGACAAAAGTATATAACTTAAAAATGCATAGATTACTCCTCTCTGATCTTACTTTGATTAGAGAGGTAGATAACTCATTAAAAACAAGAGTTTTTATGAAAGGTCTTGAAGACTCAATTTCTGAATTGGGTGTTTTGATGCCTCTTTTGGTAATGCAAGAAGGGGAAAGCGATTATAAATTTACACTTATTGATGGCTATAAAAGGTTATCTATTTTAAGAAAATTAGATAAAAATATAATGGCTGTAAATGTTTTGATCGCAGAAGGCTCTGCCGAAAACGTTTCATTTTCTGTAAACCATGTAAGAGGAGAGTTATCAAAATTATATCAAGCATTATATATTCATAATATATTAAATTCTGAAAAAGTAACTCAAGATGAATTATCAAAAAGATTTATGTTATCAAAAGGTGAAATATCAAAATTATTAAGTGTTGTTAGACATCCAACATTAGTTAAAATGGTTAAATCTGGAATGACAATGACTTCTGCAAAGTCTTTAGCAATGAGTGTAACGCCTTTACCTCCTGAAATAAGAGAAAAGCAAATACAAAATATTCAAAATGCTATAAAATACGATAATATATCAACAAGAAAATTTGAAAAGATTACAGACATAGTATCTCAATACTTAACCAGAACTAAAGAACCTGTTGAACCTAAAAAAATAAAAAAAATTTTTCAATATGTTGAAAGTAATAATAATTTTGTTAATACAGATAAAGTTATAAAATCTCTTATAGATGACTCTTATGTTGATAATACAAAGATTAATCCTAAGAGACTTTTAAATGCTTTTAAATCTATAAATGAAATGAATGATTATAGAAATCTTAAATTTGATATTAATAATAATGGAACTGTAACATTAAAGCTTAAAATGACTTCTTATGAATTTAGAAAGTTTAAGAAAATGATCGGTAGTTATAGTAATATAGATTCCAATTATTTTGATATAGAAACAGAAGAAGAATAAGAAAATATATTTTTTATTAGTTTAAATATTGTTGGTTTGGGTTATCAAAAAATGTTATCATTATTTTGCTTATTTATAATCTATAGGAAATTATAATAATGCTATTAAAGAAAGCAGCTGTTGCAGATTTCTTTTATACTGCAAACCCTGAAGTTTTAAAAAATCAAGTTAATGAATGTATTGAAAAATCAGTTAATATTACTTTAAATGGTGATTTAAAAGGATTAATAGTCCCACATGCTGGTTATATTTACTCTGGTATTGTTGCAGGTTCAGCATATAAACAATTAAAAAAACATGACAATGGAAAAAATAAAAAAGTAATAATATTGGGACCTAGTCATAGATATCCTCTAAGAACAGTTTCTGTATGTGCTTATGATGAGTTTGAAACACCTTTAGGAAACATTAAAGGCTCAAGTTTAGCAAAAGAAATGGCAAAAGAATTAGGTTTTATACCTGATGCAGATAAGTTTGAACATAGTCTGGAAGTTCAATTACCATTTTTAAAAATGAGTTTAAAAAATTTTGAAATAATTCCTATAGTTGTTGGGCATCCAGATATAAAAGAATTATCAGAATTTTTAAAGAATTATATAGATGAAAATACATATTTATTAATTAGTACAGATTTAAGTCATTTTTTTCCTTATGAAAAGGCTGTTATGACTGATACTGAAACATCAACTGCTATTATTAATCAAGATATTAATAAAATGGCTCATATTGGTGATGCTTGTGGAATAGTAGGAGTTTTAACCTCTATGTTTATGGCTCATGATCTTTCTTGGAAAACAGAGTTTTTAGATTATAAAAACTCAGGAGATACAGCAGGTACTAAAGATAAAGTTGTTGGTTATGGTGCTTATGCCTATATAAACTAAACCTTAAAATCCAATCATGATATAATTAATCCAAAGATTTAGATAGAAAGGATAAAATAGTGTCTGAAGCTAACACCGATATAATAAACCTTGCTATTCGTCATGATGGAACAGAAGTTGCTAATAGCTATATAAATATGATAGTTGAAAGATTTTCCGATTATTTTTCAAAAATTTTTATAGTGTCGGAAGATGAGATAGAAGGATTAAAAGAATCAGAAAAAATATCAGTTGTTAGCTTTATAAAACCAGTTAATAATAATTGTCAATGGTTAATGTTACTAGAAATTGGAGAAATACCAAGTTTGCAATTAATGCAAAATTTAAAAGATATAGTTGTTAAAGCTCCAAATGAAACTAATATATTATTTTTTCCAATAGCTTTATGTGATTATAATAACTCTGAAATAATTGATATACTAGAGCCAGTAGGAAGAATTTATAGGCAAAAACCAACTATAAAAAATACAGATATGGAAGAGATTATACTTGAAGATTTTCCTATAATTGTTTTTAGGATAGAAGAATCTTTAGAAATACAGGAATAGCTAATGAACTATTTATTTATATTACTTGGTTTTGATTCATTTTATGAAGCAATGGTAATGCTTAAAATGATAGATCAATTACCTCCTGGTTGTAATGTTTTAGTTTATGCAAGTGAACTAGCTTCATCATATCTTGCAGGTGATGAAAGAGTATTTTTAATGCCAATTACTACAGATATTTCAGAAAACAAAAAGATATTTGACCAAACTATTAAAGAAGGAGAGCTTACTTCTATTTTTGTATTTGACTATCATAAGACGTTATTTACTAAAGATTATAATCATAATTATGTGATTATTCCTTTTAATCCTGAATGGCTTGACGATTTAGATATTCCTGTTTGTTTAGTTGATGTATATGATATGTTTAATTTTAATGAAAATAATAATTTATATCTTATAAGCTCTAATCAGTTTAATGCAGAGGATGAGCCAATTGATGCAGAAAGAGCTGAATATGATGAAGTATATACAAGAGCATTGTTAGGTGATAATCCACATAATTTAGAAAAAGAAGAAATTCAGTTTGAAAAAAATGAATATACAAAACCTGAAATGATCGTAAAAACAGGAATTTATCCATATATTATTAAATTATGTCCTACTTATGAAGCTCCTAAAGAAAAAACAGATGAAAGATTTATTTATTGGAACTATTCAGTAACAGATTTTGACACTGCTGAGGCTGAAAAAATGAAAGCATCACTTGGGGTTATGCCAGATAGAAAAAATATATTATTAAACTTTAGTTATCAGTTTATATTAAAAAGCAATCTAACTAATTTAAACAGCCATTTTGAAAGAGTTTTTAAATCATTAGTTATTTATCTTAAAAAGATGGATATTAAAGTTAATTTATATATAATTGGTATGGAGTCTAATGTTAATCAATCACCTCTTTTAAGAGGCTCTAAAATCAATGTAAAAGCATTTAGAGATCCTAACTACAATTTATATAAGACTATTATGTCTTTTGCTGATATTGTTATTTCTGATACTACATGGCATCCTTGTTTAATTGATGCAGCTTGTTTAAAGATTCCAACAGCAGTAATAGGAAATAGTATGAAAATTCTTAATGATGGTTCTTGTCAAGCATCATTTTCTGCAACTGATTTTGATGTCTTTGCAGAGTTAGAAAAAGCAATACAAGAAGCACCTCAAACTTTGTTTCCTTATTCATCTTTTCCATTAAAAGAGAGTGAAGCACCATATTTTGGATACTATGAGGATAAATATATATACTATCTTCTTGATATATACTCTGATGAATCTGTTATTGGTTTCTTTCATGAATTTTTAGTTGATGATGATGAAGTTTATAGAAATTTAGTTGATAGGTGTGTTGAATATAAGAAAAGGGGAGAAAATGGTTTAAAGACAGAACAACTTATTTTCTTCTTTGAAGGTTATGAACTTGATTCTTAACCAAAAGATAACTCAATCTTATATTGTAGTTAAATAAAATAAAACAAGATTTTGAAAAAAATAGCCATAACTATTATATAGTAGGTATTTATTAGGAGATAAAATTTCTAAAATGACAAACTTAGGTGGAGTAAATAATTCACAGCTTGTGCCTTTAGAGGCAGTTAAGCCAAGAAATAACCCTGTCTCCAGTAATAACTATGATAATTCTGGAAACTCTAGTTTACAAGCCTTAGATACTGTAATGGCTAATAGATACACAGATCCAAATAATAATATTCCAACTTCTGATATATTAGCTCCAATGGATGCTATAAACCCTGAAATACAAGGAATGGATAAACAAGATACAAGAGAAGAAGGTATAACAGGTTTTATTGGTGGTGTTTTTAAAGGTTTTGGTAAAGCAGGTTTAGATACTGTTAAAGGTGTTGCAACTTTAGGAAAAATAGTTGTATCTGCTGTAAGCCATCCAAAAGAAGCTCTTAATTATGTAGGTGGTGGAATTAAATATGCAATTAATAATCCAATTAAAACTGCTAAAACTATTGCTATAGATTTACCTATTGGTATTGTTAAAGGTTTTGTTGATCCATATGCAACAGCAATTAAAGATGGTAAATGGGGAGAGGCTGTTGGTAGAGGTGTTTTTGATGTAGGTATGATAGTACTTACAGCAGGAACTGCTGATAAAGCTAAAAATGGCTCTCAAGGAGCAGGAGCAATTGAAAAAGTTAGTAAAGGTACTAAAGGAACAAAAGCAACAAAGGCAATTGAGTCAGTTGCTGAAAATGCAGATGAATTAGCTAGTGCTGGTACTAAGGTACAACAAACAACTAAGATAGGTGGAAATGTTAATGTTGCTAAAGATGCATTTAAAATTGATTTGAGAGGAGCAACTATAAATGGTGATATTAATTTTGTTGTAGGTGGTTCAAATGCTAAAACTGTAGTTAGCGGTGCAAGTAAAGGATCTAAAGTTTTAAGAGGAATTGAAGAAACAGCAGGAACAATAGAAAAAGTTACTAGAACAGCAAGAAAGTCAACAAAAGCAGTAAAAGCTGTTGAATCTACAAGCAAAATATCCCTTGGTCTTGGTGAGTTTGGCGATACTATGAGTAGAGGTGCATCAAGTCTTAAGAAATTATTTAAGCCTATAGGTTCCTCAATCGGTCAAAGTACATCAAGTGGCTTAACAGCTATATTTGGAGAAAAGACTGCAAATATAATAACAAGAGGTGCTTCTACTATTGGTCAAGGAATCTCTACTGGTGGTAAATTTATTAAGGATGGAGCAATATTTGTTAAGGCTCATCCAATAGCAAGTTCATTAATTGCTGGTAAAACAGTGGATATTATTGATAAAGGATTAAAAGCTAGTGATAATTATGATCCTGGTTATATTCAATAGTAATAAAATGAGATAACAAAAAAGACCTGATTAAATCAGGTCTTTTTTGTTTAAAAGTTTTTTATAATCTCTAATAAAGTAAATACTTTTGTCTTATTGACATAAAATTCTTTTGATTTTCATTTACAATATCTAAAACTTCTTCTGGTTTATATTTACCATCCATCATATCAGTTAAAATAGATGAGCCAAAAGATCTTTTCATACCATTATACTCAATATCATTTGGGTATAACTTTTTTAATGTATTAATAAAATAAACCATAGCATCAAAACTTCTTACTTTATTTCTATCATTAATATCTATTTTAAATCCATCAATTCTTTGATTAGCATAAACACTATCATTTGGTATAAACTTAGTTGCATTAAATTTTAAGCCAGAAAATTTTATATCATTTTGTTCAAATTCTTCTAAAACAGAATAACTATTTATCCAAGGAGCACCATATAACATAAAAGGTGTTTTAGTTCCTCTACCTACTGAGATATTAATAGTTTCTAACATCCCTAAACCAGGATAAAGAGTAGCTGCTTCAAGTGAACGCATATTTGGCGATGGGTTAACCCATTTAAGACCTGTTTGATCATACCACATATCTCTTTCCCAGTTTTCCATTTTTACTACTTTTAGATTAGAATTAATGCCATATTCACCTTTATAATAATTTGCTAATTCTCCTATTGTCATTGCATATCTTGTAGGAATTGAAAAATATCCAGTAAAACTTCTAAATTTATAATTTAAAACTTCACCCTCTATAATAGTTCCAGTTATTGGATCTGGGCGATCAAGAACAATAAAAGGAATCCCTTTTTCTGCAGCTGCTTCCATACAATAAGCCATAGTAGTTGTATATGTATAATACCTAGTTCCAATATCTTGAATATCATATATTAATACATCTAAACCATTTAACATTTGCTGTGTTGGTTTTCTTACATCTCCATATAAACTATATACAGGAATATTTTCACCATATACTTCAGAAGGAATAAACTCTTTATCTTCCTTACCTCTTAATCCATGCTCTGGAGTGAATATTGCTTTCAATTTAAAGTAATCTATTTTATCTTGTTTTGCAAATAAATCTAAAATATGATGCCCTTTTCTATCTAAAGCAGTATGATTTGTTATTAATCCAATCTTTTTGTTTTTTAATAAATCATAGTTATTTTTAGATAAAACATCCAATCCTGTTAATACTCTACCTTTTGCTTCTACAACATTAACTTGAGTTAAATTACTTACAATAATAAAAGTTGATAAGGCTGAAAGTATTAATTTTATTTTTTTCATTTTGTTACCATTTCAAAGAGAAATATCATATGAATTATAATTAATTCTATCTCCAACTGTATAAATTTTCATTTAAAAAACTTACTAATGAATCTTTATTAGCAAATTTTTTAAATCTTGTTGCTTCTTTTATATCTAATTCTAATAAATTTGTTTTATCATCAAAGTAATAAACAACAAATTCAGAGCCTCTTTTTTGTATAGTTGCTACACTGTCATTTAGATATAAAGACTTTTGCCCCATATTTCTTGCAAAATGTCTATCTAATTCATCTATTATTTGTTCTACTCTAGTTTCTATACTAACTTGTTTTTTCATAAAATATACCTAACTATTACATTGCTCTAGTTATTTTTATAATTAAAATAACTAATAATACATAAATTTAAATATAGTTTAAAACTATTGCTTAAGATTTTTAGAAACCTCAAGCATATTTTTAAATTTTCCTAATAATGATATTGTATTTTTAATTTGTTCTATTGTTGAATCAACATCAGTATCACTTATAAACTGTTTATTTTTTTCATCTTCAAAATTTTGAATTTTAGATCCAATATCTATAATATCTTTTGCACTTCCCCTGCTTTTTGAAATAAGCTCAAGATTTGCATATAAATCTTTTAAATTGTTTTCACACTTTGTCATAGATATAAATTTATTAATATTTGGTGATACTTTTGAAGATAATTTTTCTATCATATCTTTCATTGTTTCTTCGATATTATCAAAGTCATTTTTAGCAATAACAGGAATTTTCTCTTGATGGATTATAGGACTAAGAACTTTATCAGATTTAAAAGGAACACTTACAGGAACTGTAGATTCTGATTTTGGAGCATTATTATCATTTACTTTTTCTACAACTGAAGATGTATTAGGCTTTGCTGTACTTGCTCCACCAATAGTAATCCATCATCAATTGTATAATCTTCACTTTCTCCAGAAATTAAAACATCTGATGAATCTTTATTCATTTGTTTTTATCATCTTTATCAATAATTTTTAGTCATCACCAATTTTCAATACTGCCATGAAAGCTTCTTGTGGAATTTCTACATTACCTATTTGTTTCATTTTCTTTTTACCTTCTTTTTGTTTTTCAAGAAGTTTACGTTTTCACTTATATCTCCACCATAACATTTTGCTATTAGAACTTTTTTCTCATCGCAGAAGCGCACTAGCAACTATTTTGCAATTGCTTGATTTAACATCAACATTTGTCTTGGTATAATTTCTTTTAATTTTTCAGCTAATTGTCTTCCTATTCTTGCTGCATTTTCAAAAGGAACAATCATAGAAAGAGCATCAACTTTATCTCCTGAAACTAAGATATCAAGTTTTACAAGCTTTGAAACTCTTGTTCCACATAACTCATAATCAGAGAAGCATAACCTTTACTTCTTGATTTTAATTGATCAAAGAAATCTGTTATAAGTTCACTTAATGGCATTTCATATTGAAGATTAACTCTTGTTTTATCAATATATTTCATATCAATAAAAATACCTCTTCTACTTTGAGCAAGATCCATAATCGTTCCAACATAATCATAGGAAGATAAATATTAACATTTACATAAGGTTCTTCAATTTTTTCAATCTTTGTAACAGGAGGCAATTTCTGTTGGATTATCTATTGTTAATACTTCACCGTCTGTTAAATACACTGTATAAACAACACTTGGAGGAGTTAAAATTAAACTTAAATTATACTCTCTTTCTAATCTTTCTTTTATTATTTCCATATGAAGTAAGCCTAAAAAGCCACAACGGAAACCAAAACCTAAAGCTCCTGATGTTTCTGAAAACCTTAGTTAAGAGCAGCATCATTTTAATCTTAGTTTTTCAAGAGATTCTTTTAAATCTTCATATTGATCTGTATCTATAGGATACATTCCACAAAATACCATAGGTACAGCAGGTTTATAACCAGGGAGTGGTTCTGGTGCTGGATTTTCTGCAAGTGTAATTGTATCTCCAACGGTAGCATCTTGAACATTTTTAATAGCTCCTGCGACAACCTGTTTTGAGAAAAGAGTCGGCGCCTAACTTGTTTCGGTGTTAAAAATCCTAATTCTGTTATCTCATGGATTTTTTCCATTAGACATCATCTGAATCTTATCACCAACTTTAATTTCACCACTAAATATTCTGAATAAAATTACAACTCCACGATAAGCATCATAAAATGAATCATAAACTAGAGCTTTTAAAGGTTCTGTTTTTACTTCCTGTTGGCGGTGGAACTTTATTAACAACAGCTTCTAATACATCCTGAATACCAATACCTTCTTTAGCACTTGTTGACTTCGCGTCTAGTATCAATACCTAATTATATCTTCAGCTTCTTTTTTTACTCTATCAGGTTCAGCACTTGGTAAATCTATTTTATTAACTACTGGAACAATCTCAAGATTATTTTCAATTGCAAGATAAACATTCGCTATAGTTTGAGCTTCAACACCTTGAGTTGAGTCTATTATAAGTATAGCACCTTCACAAGCAGCTAAACTTCTTGATACTTCATAGGTAAAGTCAACGTGTCCTGGAGTATCAATTAAGTTAAGAATATACTCTTGTCCATCTTTTGCAATATAGTTAAGTCTAGCTGTTTGAGCTTTAATAGTTATACCTCTTTCTTTTTCAATATCCATTGAATCAAGAACTTGAGATGTCATTTCTCTTTGAGATAAAGTTCCTGTGTATTCTATAAGTCTATCAGCTAAGGTTGACTTTCCATGGTCAATATGAGCAATTATAGAAAAATTGCGTATTTTATTTTGTTCAACATTAGTCATAATTATTTATTATTTAAAAACCTGCACTAAATTACTTTTAAGAGTATCATTTTAACATCTGATTGTATAAGCTTTATGTAAATTTAACAAATTGGAAAGATTTTTTAGTATCATTTATTCAAAACTATTTTTTATTATATTTAATAATATAAAAATCTAAGGTATAGAAAATTTATGAAAAACAAATTATTAATATTATCTTTAATGATACTACTTATACAAGTGTCTTTTATTGGTGATTCTTATGCTGAAAGGGAAAGAGAAAGAGAAAGTAATCAAATAAATTCAAGAGTTGAAAGTCCATATGTTTTAAATACAGGATTTACATTAGCTACAGGATTCCCATATATATCACTAAATTATAATTTTATTGATAAATTATCTGCTGGTTTAGGGTTGGGTTATTATTCTGTGAGAAATTCTCGTTCAAATAGCTCATCTTCTTATTCCGTAGATATAAATTCATTACGCATTATAGCTAATGGAAAACTTTATATTTATGATTTTAATCCTAATTTTTCTTTTTATACACAAACAGATTTAGGTTTGATATTAGGGGATCGAGAAATAGAAGGAGGAACTTTATTTACTCCTGGACCAAATTCTAAAGTTGCAAGAAGTGATTTTTTATTTCAACAAAAAATAGGAGTTGAGGCAAGATATGCCAAAGGTATTGTCTTTAATGTAGCATGGGGTGTGTTTTATGAAACAATGGATACTAAAAATTCACCTTTTTTAGTTGGTTTATTTAATAATTCTTTTATTCCATTTGCTTTGGACTTACTAGTTGGTTATTCTTTTTAGAAACTTCAAACTAAATAATAGTGCTTATTAATCTTTCTATTTGAGAGTTAGAAGGTATTATTTTGTAATTGCAAAGTTTCATAAAACCATAATCACTAATACTATCACCTGCTCCTATAGTTAAAATTGGATTATATTTATCAATAATATATTCAATAGCTTTACTTTTATCAATAAAGTTAGGAATTATAGATAAATAATTGCTATTAGAATGTATTACATATTCATTTGTTAAAATCTCAGAAATTTTATTTTTTAAACTTTTGTTTTGTTCTTGAAAAATATTTATATCTCTAGATTTATTTTTAACAATAATATAACGATTTTCACTTATACTTAAATTAAATTTACCAGAATCATAAATTTTACTAATTCTTTCATATATTAACTCTAATTTATTATTAACCTTTAAATATTCACTATTTATAAACTCTTCCCAAAAAATATCAATTTTATGTTTATTATATATATCAGCACCAAAACAAGTTATAAAAGTATTTATTCTATTATCTTTACTTAAAAA
The DNA here is from genome assembly GCA_046328075.1 of Candidatus Sericytochromatia bacterium. GTDB lineage: Bacteria > Cyanobacteriota > Sericytochromatia > UBA7694 > JACMQJ01 > JAXLXG01. The sequence continues at coordinate 28,775 of JAXLXG010000032.1, read as the reverse complement.
AGTTCTATTATATTGTTCTAAGTTTCTTGCTGTTACAGGTATAATTTCCAAATCTGGATAACTAAAGAATATATCTGTAAATATATCTTGTGCTTTTGTCATATATGAAATATTTTTCGGATTTTCATGTTCAGTAACAGGAATATAACCTTGTTCATTCTTTCTTTTTGTTTGAAATATAGTGTCATCTAAATCAATAAATAATATAGCTTTTTTGTACAAAAAAATTCTCTCAACTAAAATATAATTTAAAACATGATAGAATTATAATAAATATCAGTTTTATAGAAAATAATGTTTAATAAAATAATAAAAACTTTACTAGTTGAAGATAACCCAGGTGATGCTCGTCTTGTAAAAGAAGCTTTATATGACTCTCAAGATGTACAATTCGAAATAACACACTTTGATAGACTAAAACCTGCATTAGAAAAACTAAAAGAAGAAAACTTTGATATTCTGTTACTTGACCTCACATTACCCGATGAATCAGGCATAAAAACTGTAAATAGAGCAAGAGAAGAAGTTTCTAATATACCAATAGTTGTTTTAACTGGTTTATCAGATCATGATTTAGCTCTAAAAGCCTTACAAGAAGGAGCTCAAGATTATTTAGTAAAAGGACAAGTAGAGACAGATCTTTTAACTCGTTCAATTAGATATTCTATAGAAAGGTTTCAAATAATAGCTTCTAGAAAAGAAAGTGAAGAAAAATATAGATCTTTAACAGATGACGTTTTAGATAGTTCTTTAGTTGGAATATTTATATTAGATTCAAGCTCCAAGATTGTATGGGTTAATAAATCAGTTGAACAATACTTTGGAATACCAAGAGAAGATATTATTAATAAAGATAAAAAAGATCTTGTAGAAAAAAGATTAAAACATATATTTGAAAAGCCTGAAGATTTTGTTTTAAATTCAATAGATTATTTAAATAATAAAGATCAAGTTCAAAATTTTGAGTGTCATATATTAAAAAATGCTCATATTCAAGATAGATGGTTACAGCATTTTAGTCAGCCAATTTATTCTGGTTTATATACAGGCGGAAGAATTGAGCATTACACAGATATAACTGAGCGTAAAAACTTTGAAACAAAACAAGCTCAGTTATTTAGTGAACTAGAACAAGCTAACCAAGATTTAAAAGCTTTAAGTGAATTAAAATCTAGATTTGTATCTATGGTTTCTCATGAGTTTAGAACACCATTAACGGCTATAATGGCTGCAAGTGATCTACTAAAAAGATATAGTGAAAGAATGACTCAAGAACAAAAAGCAGCTAGATTAGATAAAATTCAAAGAGAAATAAAACATATGGTGCAGTTATTAGAAGATATTTTAGTAATTGGACGTGCTGATGCAGGTAAGTTTCCATTCAATCCTGATTATATAAATTTAAAACAAATTTGTGATGATATTATTGAAGAAGTTAAAGTGACATATAATTCAATTCACAATATAGAAATTATTTATAATAATCTAAAAGAAACAATTTTTGCAGATGAAAAAATTGTAAGACATATTACAACAAATCTTTTATCAAATGCTATTAAATATTCTCCTAATAATGGGGATATTTTATTCAAAATTGAATTTATAGATGATAAAATAAATTTTATTTTTAAAGATAGTGGTATTGGTATTCCTAAAAAAGATTTAAAAAATCTATTTGAACCATTTCATAGAGCTGAAAATGTAGGTGATATTTATGGAACAGGCTTAGGATTAGCTATTGTAAAAAAAGCAGTTGAAGCTCATGGAGGTAATATATTTGTTGATAGTGAATCTGGTAAAGGTACTACCTTTTCTGTTTCAATCCCTTTAGAAATTGAGTTAGAAGAATAAGGATAGACACAGATTCTAACTAATATGCCTTACTTTTAGAGATTATTATTTTGTATCTGTTTCAGAATAATCTATAACTTTCCACTCACCATTTTCATTTTTTACTGTAATAAGCGCCATTTTATCTATTGTATTACTACCTTTTGGCGTAATACTTAAGTGATAAGTTATAAAGCTCATATCTTTATCTGTTTTTACATCTTCAAGTTTATAAGTTACTTCAGATCTTGGTGCTACAGAATTTGGATTTTTAACTCTTGCCTCTCTGATTAAAGAAACTTCCTTATCTATTTTGTCTTTAGCCATCATAGATGTATATTTCTGGGCTTCTTCTATATTCATAAATTTATAATAATGTTTTACAAAATTATCTGCTACTGAATTTGCTTCATTTTTATTACTTGAACAAGATAAAATAATAAAACATATACTAACTAAAAAAAATTTTCTGATCATAAATTATTACTCTAAAATTAAATACTAACTAAAATATATTCTAAACTTTATTTAAAACCTCTAATAACTGCTTATGTATCTTTCTATTTGAAGCAAGAGTATTTCCTGTTTCCATAAAACCGTTATTACCTTCTGTATCAGTTACGATACCACCTGCTTCTCTGATTATAATAATCCCTGCTGCTATATCCCATTGACCTAAATCTAGTTCCCAATATCCATCAAATCTACCTGAAGCCACATAAGCTAAGTCTAAAGCAGCAGAACCAATTTTTCTAATGTTTGAGCATCTTCCTGCAATTTTTGTAAGTGTATTAATGTAATGCTCTATATTATGATAGCTTTTATATGGAAAACCTACTGTTATTATACTATTTGCTATATTCTCTTTATTAGAAACACATATTTCTTTTGAATTAAGAAAAGCACCTTTCCCTTTTTCTGCATAGAACATTTCACCTCTAACAGGATCATAAATTACACCAAGGATAATTTCACCTTTATACTCTAAAGCAATTGATACTGCAAAAAATGGAACTCCATGAATATAATTAGTTGTTCCATCTAATGGATCAATAAGCCATCTATAATCACTATCTTTTTTATTATCTCCAGATTCTTCTGCAAATATACAATGTTCAGGAAATGATGTTTTTATAATTTTAATAATTGATTCTTCAGATTGCTTATCAACATAGGTAACAAAATTATTTATACCCTTAGTTTCTATATCACATGAGCTTAATTTACCTAAATTATCAAGAAGAATTTTTCCTGATATTAAACAAGCTTCTTTGGCTATATTTATCATTTATACTAAAGCTTCCATATTCAATGTTAAATAGAGTATAGCATTTTATAACTTAACTTATACTTAATTTAAACTTAAAACTTAATTATATAATAAAACTATTTACAATTATATTTTGATGATATTGTTAAGACATAAATATCAAATTTTTCCATATTATTTTTAGAGCTTTCCCAAGTTATATTATTTCTCACTAAAAATAAGTGAGCATTTATATGTGCATTATTATTAAAGTTTTATGCTGATTTATATTGTTATAAAGGTTGTTATTCTTTTCATTATTTATCCTTTTTATATATCTTTAATTACAGCCTAGAGGTTTTGATATTGTTTCAACTGAATTTATATATGTTTCAGGAGTATTTTTTTGTATATTCCATACACTATCATTCTTTACTAACGCTAAATGAGCTGCAATTTTACCTCTATTAGCAGGTGTTAATTTATCATTACCTTGAATTTCTAAAGTACAAGTAAAAATTCTTATATAGTCTTCTCTAGTGTATTTAAAATTAGGAGATTCTGAGGGACTAATGCTAGGAGAGGGAGAGGAAACAGGACTCACTGTATTTGCATTCTGACAAGAAAGTAAAAATAATACCGACAATAAACTTATAATTCTTTTCACTTAAATAAATTCCAATTAAAAATATTAATGTAAACACTAAAATATTATATTCATTTTTACCTAGTTATGTTTCTTAGTTCATAATATGAATATTAAGTTTTAAAACATATATGTTAAAATCATAGAGAAGAATATTTTTTGGGAGGATAAAACAATGAAGTTATTTATTGACTCTGCAAATATAGATGAAATAAAAGAAGTTGCTGGTTGGGGTGTTATCTCTGGTGTAACAACTAATCCATCATTAATTGCTAAAGAAGGTAAAGATTTAAAAACAACAATAAATCAAATTTGTAGACTTATAGAAGGCCCTGTAAGTGTCGAAGTTATAAGTTTAAGAACAGAAGATATGATAAAAGAAGGGCGTGAATATGCTTCATGGCATCCAAATATTGTTGTAAAACTCCCAATGACGGAACAAGGTATTAAAGCTACAAAAATATTAAGTAGTGATGGTATTATGACAAACATTACCTTAATATTTTCTGCTAATCAAGCTTTACTTGCAGCACTTGCAGGAGCAACATTTGTAAGTCCATTTATTGGAAGAATAGATGATACAGGTCATGAGGGAATGGATTTAATATCTGAAATTAGAACAATATTTGATCATTATGTTTTTGATACTCAAATTTTAACAGCTAGTGTAAGACATCAGCAGCATATTACCTCAGCAGCAAAAACAGGGTCTGATATTGCTACAGTTCCTCATAAAGTTTTAAAGCAAATGTTTAGACATCCATTAACAGATGTTGGTTTAAAACAATTTTTAGAAGATTGGCAATCTGTACCAAATAGTAAGATACCTCAAGGTGTGTAAATATAATATGAAAAAAAGCTTAAGCAGTTTATTTATTATTACAATTTTAATATTTCAAAATTCTTGTGAAGAATTAATCTCAAACAATATTGATAATCAGGAAATGAAGAAAGTTAGATCTGAGAATACTGCACTAAAGATTCAAATAGATAAACTGCAAAGGCAAATTAATAAAGATAAAGAGCAAGTTGTTTTAAAAGATTTAATTATTTCTTTATATGATTTACGTCATGCTGTAGAAAAATATGCTCTTGATAATAAAGGTAGTTATCCTGAAGCTAAAAACTTTAATGAGTTATCTAAGATAATAGAAGGAAATTTACCTAAAGATTTTATGATAGATCAGACTTATATAGAAACAATAAAATCTACAACAAAAGGATATATTTTTATAGCTAATTTTGATGATAGAAAAGTTGTTGTAAGTAATTTAATTTAATGTCTGATTATTTTTATCAAATTGATGAAGAATCTCACTATGAGATAAAAATTAAGAACTCAAGGTTTATAGCACATATCAATAATATTTCAAGTTTTGAAGATTCAAAGAGTTATATCTCTCAAATAAACTCTGAGTTTAAAGATGCAACTCATAATTGTTGGGCTTATATTCTAGGAAAAACAGGAGAAATGTTTCATTCTTCAGATGATGGAGAACCATCAGGCACAGCAGGGAAACCAATTTTAAACACTTTGCAAAAATACAAAATGACAAATACTGTTGCTGTTGTTACTCGTTATTATGGTGGAGTAAAGCTTGGGGTTAGAGGTTTAATTGAGGCTTATTCAGAAAGTGTTGAAGAATGTATAAAAAACTCTATAATAAAACCAATAATTGAAATACAATCTTATAAAATAAATTTATCTTATGATAAGTTTGATACAGTAAAATATAATCTAAAAAATCAAGATGTTGAGATTAAGGATATAGATTATCAAGATTCTATTACATTCTTAGCTGAAGTTGAAAAAAACAAATCTGAACCCATAAATAAGTATCTTGAAGAACTAAAAAATTCAAATTTATTATCTTTTGAATATATAAACAATAAATGAAAATAGTCACTTATATTTCTCTAACTTCACAATAATAATTAATCTTCTTACTGATATAATATTACTTGTTATTTTTTATCTAAATTATACTAAAAACTATGATAGTAGAGCCTAATACTCAAGATATTGCAATAGTAGGTATTGCTTGTCGTTTTCCTGATGCTGATAATAAAGAAGAATTTTGGAGTTATTTTTTTAAATTTATAAAAAGAGGGTAAAATGACAAATGAACTAGAAGATTTATCTTTATTTTCACAAATAAAAGAATTAATAGATAAAAGTAAGGATAATATAGCTATTTCAGTTAACTCAGAGATGACTATACTTTATTGGAATATTGGTAATAGAATAAATGAAGAAGTAAAAAAACAAAGCGAAGTTAAATCATATGGTAAAAAAATTGTCGCTACACTGTGGCGACAATTAATAAATGAATATGGTGTTACTTCATTTTCAGAAAAAAATTTAAGAAGAATGATGCAATTTGCAGACGTTTTTACAGATGAAGCTAACATATATTCATTATCAAAACAATTAACTTGGTCTCATATAAAAGAATTAATTCCAATTAATGATAGTCTTAAAAGAGAATTTTATATAGAAATGTGTAAAATGGATAAGTGGAGTGTAAGAACATTAAGAGAAAGAATTAACTCAATGCTTTTTGAAAGAACTTCTATTAGTAAAAAACCAGAACAAACTATTATTAATGATTTAAAAGAACTAAAAAATGAAAACAAACTAAGTCCTGATCTAGTTTTTAGAGATCCTTATTTCTTAAACTTTTTAGGTCTAAAAGACACCTTTTCAGAAAAAGATTTAGAAAATGCTATTTTATCAGAATTACAGAATTTTATATTAGAATTTGGTAGTGACTTTGCCTTTTTGTCAAAACAAAAAAGAATCACTATAGATGATGATGATTTTTATATAGATCTTTTATTCTATCATCGTAGATTAAAAAGACTAATAGCTATTGAACTAAAACTTGGAAAATTTAAGCATGAATATAAGAGTCAATTAGAACTTTATTTACGTTGGTTAGATAAAAATGAAAAGCAAAATGGTGAAAATTCTCCTTTAGGTATTTTACTCTGTACAGAAAAAAATGAACAAATGATTGAATTATTAGAACTAGATAAATCAGGTATTCACGTCGCAACTTATTTAACAGAATTACCTCCTATAGATTGGTTAAAATCAAAACTTAGTAAATCTATAGAAAGATCAAAAAATATACTATTTCTTAAAAAAGATAATGATGGATAGCTAATGGAAATAAAAAATATTAATCAAGATATTGCAATAGTAGGTATTGCTTGTCGTTTTCCTGATGCTGATAATAAAGAAGAATTTTGGAATAATCTAAAAAATGCTATTAGCTCAATAAAAGAAATTCCATCAGATAGGTGGAATAAAGAACTATTTTACTCTGAAGTAAATGAAAAAGGTAAAATGAATACTATATCAGGAGGTTTCTTAGATAGAGTAGATTCTTTTGATGCTAATTTTTTTAATATAAGTGAAAAAGAAGCTGAAAGTATTGATCCTCAACAAAGATTATTATTAGAAGTTGTCTATGAAGCAATAGAAGATTCTGGATATAAACCAGAAAGTCTAAGAGGTGAGAAAATAGGAGTATTTATAGGTATTTCTAGTAGTGATTATTCTCATATTTACCTAAAAAACCCTGAACAGATTGATATGTACTCTATAAGTGGATCAGCACAAAGTGTTGCTTCTAATCGTCTATCATATATTTTTGATCTAAAAGGAGCTAGTATTTCTATTGACACAGCTTGTTCATCATCTTTAGTTGCAATACATTCAGCTTGTCAAAGTATAAAATTAAATGAATCGAAAATGGCTATAGTTGGAGGTGTAAATCTAATATTATCTCCACTTATTACTATAGGATTTTCTCAAGCACAAGCTACTTCTCCTGATGGTAAATGTAGAGCTTTTGATGCAGATGCTAATGGAATGGTAAGAGGTGAAGGTTGTGGTATTGTAATTTTAAAACCATTATCAGAAGCAATTAAAGATAATGATAATATTTACGCTGTTATAAAAGGTAGTGCTGTAAATCAAGATGGTCAAACAAATGGTTTATTAGCTCCAAGCTCACAAGGTCAAAAAGAAGTTCTATTTTCTGCATATCAAAATGCTAATATAAATCCTAAAAATATAGATTTTATTGAAACACATGGAACAGGAACTATTTTAGGAGATCCTATAGAAGCAAAGGCTTTAGGTGAAATAGTTAATATAAATAGAGAAATTCCTTGTAAAATAGGCTCTGTAAAAACAAATATTGGTCATCTTGAAGCATCAGCAGGAATAGCTGGTTTAATAAAAACTGTTTTATGTTTAAAAAATAAATCTTTAGTTCCAAGTTTAAATTATAATAAACCAAATCCTTATATTCCTTTTGATGAATGGGGTTTAAGTGTTCAAACCAAGTTAGAAAATATAAAAAAAGATAAAATAATTGCAGGAGTTAGCTCTTTTGGTTTTGGTGGCACTAATGCTCACATTGTTTTAGAATCCTTTAATTCAGATTATAAAAGCAATGAAATTATCAATAATGAAAAAATAAGACCATTTATTTTACCTTTATCGGCACAAAGTGAAAAATCACTTATAGAATTATCCGAAAATCTAAAAAAATACACAGAAGAAGATTTAAATAATTTATCTTATACAGCATCATTAAAAAGACAATTTTATAATTATCGTAGTTCTTTTATTTTCAGTTCTAGACAAGAGTTAGAAAAACAGTTAGATGATTTTGATAATGAAAAAACATACTATGTTCCAAAAAGGAAACCTAAATTATGTTTTGTTTTTTCTGGAATGGGTTCACAACAAATAGGAATGGGTAGAGAACTTTTAAATGAGCCTATATTTTTAGAAATTATTACTAAATGTGATTCATTAATGAAAAAATATCATGATTGGTCAATAATTGATGAGATAAAAAACAATGAAGAACAAAAAATAGAAAGAGTTCAACCAACATTATTTGCAATACAAATAGGGATTTTTGAATTATTAAAATACTTTGGTATTAAACCTGATACTTTAATTGGTTCAAGTGTAGGAGAAATTGCAATGGCTTATTGTTCAGGAATTTTAAGCTTAGAAGATGCAATAAAAGTTATATGCCTACGTAATTTTTCAATGATAAAAATGATAGGAAAAGGTGCAATGGCTATTGTTCAAATTCCTGATATTGAGATAAAAGAAATATTGAAAAATTATAATAATATTTGGGTATCTGCACTAAATAGCCCTACTATGACTGTTTTATCTGGAAAAGAAGAACAATTAGAAAAACTTATAAAAGAATTAAAAGAAAAAGATGTTTTTTGTAGATTGATTAAAGGTGCTGTTGCACCATCTCACTGTGAACTAATGGAGCCAATAAAAAATGATATTTTAAATGATTTATTTGATATTAAAGCGAATAAATCAAATATTGATATTTTTTCTACTGTGACAGGTAAAAAAGAAACAGGTGAGAATTTTAATAATGAATATTGGTGGAATAATATAAAAAGCCCTATTAATTTTTATCCTACAATAAATGAAATAGAAAAAAAATCTAATCATATTTATATAGAAATTTCCCCACACCCTGTCTTAAATGGATTTATAAAAGAAACATTAATAAAAAATGATAAAAAAACTTATACTTTAGCTAGTTTAAGAAAAGATGATAAAGAGCAATTTTATAAAACAATAGGTGATTTATTTTCTTTAGGATTTGATATAGATTGGGATAAATTATATCCAAATGGAAAAATGACTAGTTTTCCTCATTATACTTGGCAAAGAGAAAGATATTGGCTTAGTTTACCAGAAAATACATCATTTGACTTAGGGCAAATAGAAAGTAAATCTATAAATGCAAAAGAACCTGAAAAAGATAATAGAAGTATAAAAGAACTTTTACAAGAAAGTAATCAAAATAACAAACTAGATATTTTAAATAATTATCTTAGATTTCATGTAGCAAAAGTTTTAAAAGTTAAACTTGATGAAGTTGATATTAATCAACCATTAAAAAATCTTGGCATTGGTTCATTAATGGGTATGGAATTATTTAATAAATTAAAAAGTGATTTAGATATTTCAATTCCTGTTTCTAAATTTTTAAAAGGACCGAGTATTCAAGAAATATCTAATGAGATAATTAAAGTAAATAATGAATCAAATAATAAATTAATAGATAAAAAAACTATTAAATTGATTAAAAATATTGAAAATGAAAGTTATCCATTATCATTTTCACAACAAAGATTATGGTTTATAGAAAAATTTGAAAAAGATATTTTTGCCTATAATATTCCTGCTGTTTTAAAGTTAGAAGGAGAATTAAACATAGATATTTTAGAAAAATCTATAAATAAAATAGTTGAAAGGCATGAAGTTTTAAGAACTAATTTTAAAACTATTAATAATCAAAGCTCACAAGTTATATATGATAAAAAATTTATACCAATAAAATTTGTTGATTTATCAGATAATCAAGATAAATTTAACTTAGTTAATTCTTTAATGTTAGAAGATACTTGTGAAAAATTTGACTTAGAAAAATCTAATCTACTTAGAGTGAGTACTTATAAATTAGATGAAAAGGTCTTTTTAGTTCTTTTAACTATTCATCATATTATTGCAGATGGTTTATCTCTAAAAATCATTTTTAATGAGATTAGAATAATATATGAAGCTTTAATTAATAATCAAGAGCCTGAATTAGAAGATTTAAAAATTCAGTATAAAGACTATGCAAAATGGCAAATAGAACAGTTTGAAAATGGTGTTTATAATAAACAAATAGAGTATTGGCAAGACCAATTAAAAGATATTCCTAAAATAATTAATCTACCTTTAGATAAAAAAAGACCTGAAATACAAACATTTAATGGAGCAATGCAGAGCTTTATATTAGATGAACAATTATTTTTAGAATTACAAAATTTAAGTAAAAAACTAGGTGTAACACTTTTTACATTATTACTTTCAGCATTTAAATTATTACTCAGTCGTTATAGCAATCAAGATGATATTGTTATTGGAACTCCAATCGCAGGAAGAAATGAACCAGAATTATTAAATATGGTTGGAATATTTTTAAATATGTTAGCCATAAGAGATAAAATAAACTTTGAAAATTCTTTTTCAGAGTTTGCTAAAAAAGTTAGTGAAACGACCCTTTCGGCTTATGATAATCAAGATTTACCGTTTGATAAAATTGTTGAGATCTTAAAGCCTGAAAGAGATATGAGTCATACGCCTATATTTCAAGTAATTATGGCTTTACATGCTTCTATAGAAATAGATTCATTTAGTGACATGAAAGTTTCTTCTCTTGACATAGATATGAAAACTTCTAAGTTTGATTTAACATTAGCTTTTATTCCAGAAAAAGAAGGATTTAAAGGTAATTTTGAATATAATACAGATTTATTTAATCATGAAACTATTGAGAGTTTAAAAAACTCATACCTTAATATTTTAGAAACTATAGTAAAAAATGATGAAATAAAATTAAAAGAAATATCATTATTTTCTGATAATGATTTAAGCCTACATATAATTAAACATTGTGTTGGTGAATTAACAGAGATAGAAGAAAGCTCTGTACTATATTTAATAAATTATCATTTCATAAATAACCCAGATATAGTTGCAATAAAAGAAAAAGATAGATATATAAGCTATAAAGAATTAGATTTAGAATCAAATAAAATAGCAAATGCTTTAAAAGATTTTGATGATAATATCATAGCTGTATTTTTAGATAAATCTATTGATTTTATAATATCTATTTTAGGTGTTCTTAAATCTGGTAAAGCTTATTTACCCCTTAATATTAATAGCCCTTTAGATAGAAATTTATATATATTAGATAACTCAAATTGTAAAACTATAATTTCAAATAAAAAGTATCATGAAAAAGAAATGTATAAAAGTAATAAACTAAATTCTAATATTTTATATATTGAAGATTTAAAAGAAAATTCTAATACCCATCTTAATATTGAAATTAAACATGATAATAATGCCTATATTATTTATACATCTGGAAGCACAGGTAAACCAAAAGGGGTTCAAATAAATCATAAAAACTTACTTAATCTTGTAAAATGGCATAATAGAGTTTATATAGATCCAATAGGTAATAATACTGCATTAATAGCTAATTTAAGTTTTGATGCTTCAGTTTGGGAAATCTTTGCTAATTTATCTGCTGGTTTAACAATAAATATTCCACAAAATGAAATCTTAGAATCTACAAGTAAGTTATTGGATTGGTTAAAAGAAACAAAGATTAATACTATATTTTTACCAACACCTTTACTTGAATTAGTAATTAATAAAGATTTCTCTGATAATCAATATTTAAAAAGAGTTTTAACAGGTGGAGATAAATTAAGTATTTTATCTAAAAATAAATTACCTTTTAAAATTTATAATCATTATGGACCAACAGAATGCACTGTGGTTAGTACTTTTTGTGAAATAACAGATTCTTCAATTCCTATCGGTAAAGCTATTGATAATTTAAGTATTTTTATTCTTGATAAATACTTAAATCTTTGTCCAATGGGAGTTGTTGGAGAAATATGTATTGGTGGATTAAGCTTATCAAAAGGATATTTTAATGATAATGAATTAACTAATAAAAAATTTATTGATACTAAGTTTGGTAAATTATATAAAAGTGGTGATTTAGGAAAATTAAGAAATGATGGAAATATAGAGTTTTTAGGTAGAGAAGATAATCAAGTTAAAATTCGTGGAATAAGAATTGAATTACAAGAAATAGAAGAAACAATTAGGAGTTTTAAAAATATTTCTAATGTTTATATTACAACAATAGGAGAAAAAAATAATAAAAAAATTATTGCTTTTATTATTGGAGATAAAGAAAAAGAATTAAAAGAATATCTAAATAATAAATTAAATAGCGAAATGATACCAAGTTTAGTATATTTAGATAGTTTTCCTATAAATTCTAATGGAAAGATAGATATAAATAAACTTAATGATATTTACCATAAAAATTATATTCAAGAAGAAAATCAATCTTTTGACAATAAAAGTAATAACATAAATATCAAAAATAAATTAAAAAACTCAAATATTAACGATTTAATTGATATATGGAAAAAAGTATTAAAGCTAAATAATATTGATATTAATTCTAATTTTTTTGAATTAGGTGGTCATTCTTTAATTGCTATAGAATTAATTGATTCTATTATTGAATATTATCAAGTTGATATTTCTTTAAAAGAATTATTTAGTTATCCTACTATTTCAAAGCTTTATAATTTAATAAAAGAAAAACAATTAAATAACATTGATAGTTTTATTTTTCCTAAAGTAATTCATGATAGTAATATAAATCAAGCATTTACTCTTACAGACGTTCAACAAGCATATTGGGTTGGAAGAACAAATAATATAGATATGGGAAATATATCTGCTCATGCTTATCTTGAGATAGATATTAAAAAATTAGACATTAACAAGTTTGAAAGTGCTTTAAATACTCTAATAGAAAGACACCCAATGCTAAGGACAATTATATTAGAAAATGGAACACAAAAAATTTTAGAATCAAATACTTATTACAAAATATTAGTTAATGATTTAAAAAATAATCCTAAAGAGTTAGAAATTATTAGAGATAAACTTTCTCATGAAATTTTGGATAGTACTAAGTTTCCTTTATTTAGAATAAGTGTTAGTTTATTAGATGAGTTTACAAGTAGAATTCATATAAGTATTGATGGATTAATTGCAGATGCTTTAAGTATGAATATATTGGCTAGAGAATTATCTTTATTATATTTAAACCAAGATTTTAAGTTATCTGAACTAGAAATAAATTTTAGAGATTACATTTTAACAGAAAAGAAATTACATAATTCTATTTTATATCAAAAATCTAAGGACTATTGGAAAAATAGATTAGAAAATTTTCCAAATGCTCCTCAATTACCTATAAATGATATTACTAGTTTAACAAATCCTAAGTTTAATAGACTTAGTTATAAATTAGATTCTAAAAAATGGGATATTTTAAAAAATAAAGCCTCAAAAATTAATATAAGTAATTCTGTTTTATTACTATCTATATTCTCTCAGGTATTATCTTTATGGTCAAAAAATAAGAACTTTATAATAAATCTAACTCTTTTTAATAGATTACCTTTACACTCTCAAGTAAAAGATATAGTTGGTGATTTTACATCATTAAATCTTTTAGAAGTAAATATAAATAATGAAAGCTTTGAAAGTATTTGTTTAAAAATACAAGAACAATTATGGCAAGATATAGATAATAAATATATTGGTGGAATTTGGGTTTTAAGAGAATTAGCAAAATTAAGAGGATTAGAAAACTCTTTAATGCCTATTGTTTTTACAAGTTTATTATCTCAAGAAGAAATAATTAAAGATTATAATAATTTTAATAATCCATTATTTGATAATATTGTTTATAGTATTACCCAAACACCACAAGTTTGGCTTGATCATCAAGTAAGTGAAGTAAAAGGTGATTTAATATTTAATTGGGATTATTTAGAACAGGTTTTTCCAGAAAATCTTATAAAAAACATATTTAATACTTATTGTTTAGTTCTAAATTATTTATCTTTAGATGATGAATTATGGAATAAAAATAATATTGTTTATACAGTTTTACATAAAAATATTAATATCTCTAATAATGAATTGATCGAGTTTAAAGAAGCATCTAACTTTATAAATAAAATTATAGAAATTAATAATACAGATGAAAGTATTTCTAATAAATTTTTACATGAATTATTTTTTGACCAAGTTAATATAAATCCAAATCAAAATGCAATAATAACTCAGGATTTAACTATAAGTTATGAACAATTAGCTAAAATGGTCACTTATACTTTTAATAACATTAAAAATTTTAATAATAACTCATCAACACCTTTAGTTGCTGTTATTATGGAAAAAGGATGGGAACAAATAGTTGCAGTTTTATCTATTCTAAAATCAGGTTGTGCTTATCTACCTATAAACCCAGAACACCCAAAAGATAGAATAGATTATTTGTTATCAATATGTGATGTTAAATTAGCAATAACACAAGAAAAATGGTTAAATAATATAGATATTGATAAAAATATTAAATTAATATCTATAGATAACGATTTAATAGATGAATCTAAAAATACTGATATAGATTATACAAATACCTTAAATAATTCTATTAATGATTTAGCATATATAATTTTTACTTCTGGATCAACAGGTTTACCAAAAGGGGTTATGATAGATCATCAAGGTGCTGTTAATACTATACTTGATATTAATAAAAGATTTAAAATTAATTCTGTAGATAAAGTATTCGCAATTTCATCATTAAATTTTGATTTATCTGTTTATGATATTTTTGGAGCATTATCTGCTGGTGCGACAATAGTATTACCAAAACCTGATTGGTCAAGAGATATAGAGCATTGGGTTGATTTAATTAATAAAAATAATGTAACTGTTTGGAATTCTGTTCCACCTTTAATGAAAATGTTAGTTGAATATGTAAAAGGAAAAGAAGATAAATATCCAAAATCTTTAAAAAAAGTATTACTTAGTGGTGATTGGATACCAACAGATCTTCCTGAACAAATAAGATTATTTAATCCTAATATTAATATTTATAGTTTAGGTGGAGCAACCGAAGCCTCTATATGGTCAATTTTTTATCCAATAGAAAAAGTTGATTCAAATTTTGTAAGTATTCCTTATGGAAAACCTTTAACAAATCAAAAAATCTTTATTTTAGATGAAAACCTTGATTTTTGTCCAGAGTATGTTGTAGGAGAAATATATATCGGAGGAATAGGTTTAGCTAAAGGGTATTTTAAAGATATTGAGAAAACAAATAATAGTTTTATAGAAATTTCAGAAGAAAATCAAAAATATCTTAAATCTAAAAGACTCTATAAAACAGGAGATTTAGGAAAATATCTATCTGATGGAAATATTGAATTTTTAGGTAGAAAAGATTCTCAAGTAAAAATACAAGGTCATAGAATCGAATTAGGTGAATTAGAATCTATATTAAATCAAAATGAAAATATAGAAAATGCTATTGTTATCGCTTTTGATAAAAATATTGACTCAAATAATAATAGTAAATCAGATAAATATTTAGTTGCTTTTATTAAATACAAAGGTAAAAATTTAACAGACACAGAGTTAAATGACTATATGCAGTTAAAACTACCTTGTTATATGATTCCATCTATATTTATAACTGTTGATAATTTCCATTTAAATAGTAATGGAAAAATTGATAGAAATTCTCTAAAAATACCTAATAATAAAATAGAGAAAGATTCTAATATTTCTATCAATCAAGAATATATAACTAAAATATCAAAAATGGCTCAAGAAGTTTTAAGTATAGAATATATTTCCCCTGATACAGATTTATTATCATTAGGTGCAAATTCTATTGATATTGTAAAATTAGCCAATTTATTAGAACAAGAGTTTGGTTTTTGTCCTAAAATGGGAGATATTTTTCAATTAAAGACTATTAATAAATTAGCTGTATTTTATGAAGTAAATAAATCAAAAATTAAATCTAAAGAAAATGTATCTATAAGTAAAATTATTTTTGATCCAGAGAAAAGAGAATTATTTAAAAATAGTCATAAAAATATTCGTTCATTTAATACTGAGTCTATTGATTTAGAAATAAATGATAAAGATGATTATTTATTTAATAATTATCATAGTACAAGAACTTTTTCAGATGACAAAATTAGTTTTAAACAGTTAAGTAATTTATTAAATAGTTTAAGACATAAATATAATAATAATTACTATAAAGCTCAATATGCTTCTGCTGGTAGCTTATACCCTGTTCAAATCTATATACATTTAAAAGAAGATATAGAGCATCTAAGAGAAGGTATATATTATTATAATCCTCAAAAACATAGATTAAATAGACTAAGTTCTGCTATTTCATTAAATAAAGAATTGCATTTTTATATTAATCAATCTATATATGAAAAATCTCAATTTAGTATTTATCTTATATCTGATTTAAAAGCTATAGAACCAATATATGCAAATTCATCAATTGAATATTCTTTAATTGAGGCAGGTAGTATATCCCAAATATTAAGAATGAGAGCTGAAGAAAATGATTTAGGTTTATGTCAAATAGGGCAAATAGATTTTGAAAAAATAAAAAGTTTACTACAACTTGATGATAAGTATATTTTATTACATATTATTTTAGGTGGATATAAAAATAAAGACTTAGAACATGAGAAATTTAGTTTTTTAGATAAAGAGGACTTAAATGAAGATGAATGGGAAGAGTTTACAATATAGCTTATATAAAATTACAATCTAAAAATAAACTGATATTAGATTTATTTATTCTTGAAAATGAGTCTTATAGAATAAAAAGATGAAAAATTTTGTATATTAACAATATTATGTGTATTATATGAATTTATTCAAATAGTTTTTAAATATTTACTTTGTATTTAAGTTGTAATATAATTGAGAAATATGCAAATCCATTTCAGATATAAAGATGTTATATGTTTCAAGTATTAGAGGTTTTTACTATATAGTAATTTGAATATACTGTAAATAAATGACACTCTAAAAAAATAAACTGACACTAGGTGCATTTATTCTTGAATTTTGGTAGTATAAATGACATTATGTCATTTATACGGATGTTATGTGAAAGTAAATTGAGCAAAATAAAATGAATGAAAATAAAGTTCTTGAAATATTAGATGAAAGTACAAAAGAATTATTTGAGAATTTATTAGACCCTATTCGTGATCAAGCAATTGGAAAAAATACTTTTGAATATGTGATAAGAAATTATTTAAACAAAATTGATGAATTAAAAAGTACCTCAAATTTGTTTCTTCCTGTAGCTGATAAGATTGAAAAAGAAAACAAAGATAAAATCGAAAAGTATCGAGAGGAAATTATAGCTGAAAATTTAAAAGAATATATAGATCCAACAACAAATGATATTCATGAAGATTATTTAGGAGCATTTATATATGATTTTTTCAAGAAATACGAAAAAGTTCAAAGAAATATTAAAATAAATCAAAAAAATATTTTAATTAACAGCTTATTCTATACTATCTTCAGTATTTTTGATGCTTTTATTGGGGATTTATTACACTATATTTATAAAAATAAACCTGAATTAAGTAATTCTATACAGAAAACATTTAAATTGGAAGAAATAAATTGTTTTAATGATATAACTGAAATTAAAGAATATATTATTGACAAAGAAATTGAGCAATTAAAAAGAGAAAGTTATTTTGAGCAATTTAAAATATTAGAGAACAAATTTGATATAAAATTATCTAAATTTTCAAATTGGGCTAAATTTATTGAAATAACTCAAAGAAGAAATATTTTAATGCACTGCAATGGGGTTGTTTCCAATCAATATCTTACTCTTTGTAATAGTGTTGGTTATAATACCCTCGAGCTTAAGCCAAAAGACATTTTGGAAATTTCTCAAGATTATTTAAATGAAGCTATTAATATTTTTAAAGAAGTTATATTTAAATTAGGTCAAACTTTATGGAGAAAAATTTTTCCTAATGAAATTAATGAAGCAAACGATTTTTTATTAGATATTATGTTGAAAGTCTTTCAAATGAAGATTATAACTTCACTATAGTATTAGGGAATATGGAAATAACCTTAAAAATATATGTAAGGATTCAACAAAAAAAATAATCTTGATAAACTATGCACTTGCACTTAGATATTCGGGAAATATAAAAAAATCTATTGAACTGATTGATAGTTGTGATTTTTCCTCGTCATCAATGGATTTAAAATTAGCTTATGAAATCATAAAAGAAAATTATGATGAAGCGTTTGATTACTTAGAAAAAATTGGGCATGAGGGAGAATATATAAATGAAAAAGCATATTTATTTTGGCCATTATTTAATGACATAAGAAAAGAATCTAAATTTGTAGATTTATATTACAAATTCTATGAAAAAGATTTTAATGAGCAAGTAAAAAATGAACTTAATAAAATATTATAATTACCTTCGCCTAACATGGTGTATGTGCAAGACTCGATGGAAGAGAATCGAGTCCTACACATACACCTGTCCGTTAGCTGACAGTTGGGATAGAAATTATATAAATAAAAACTGATGGAAAATTTTGTTTCGAAGTGTCTGATTTATTCAAGGAAATAGTTAATAAATTTTTAAAAAAATAAACTAACTTTAAATACTATTTAATCTGAAGATAATTTTTATTTATTCTAAAAGATATATAATTAAACAGAAAAAATGGCAGAATTAAGGGGAACTTCTTTGAGAAAGTTGACAATAGTAAAGACAACATTTTTATTATCTTTATTTTCATTCATATCCTGTTCCCAAGATTATATGGTTAATAAACCACAATACAATAATTCACTATCAGAAAGCATTAATAGTCAAAATTCATTAACCCAAAAGACCTTTAACAGAGACCAACTCTCATTAAGAGAAGCTTTTTACAACACAGCTAAAATCAGTATTACCTCCAAAAACAGCATTGGGAAGATATCTGATGAAGCTTACAATTATATTGATAAAGTTCTTTATGAAATGAAAACTGGTTTTATCCGTAAAAAAGAAATTGACTGGTCTATGTTATATAAAGAAGTTTTTAAGTTAACTGCTACAGCCCAGACAACAGGCGATACATATATTGGGATTGTTAAAGCAATGCAGATCCTTAATGAAAAACATACTTTTTTTATTACACCTGATGGTAAAATTCTCAGTATGTATTCAAATTTAAACAATCCCTATAAAAACAAACTGCACGTAACTGAAAATATCAGCGATGTGCCTGCAAATATTGGTTATGTTAAAGTAACTGAATTTAGTGGTGACGATATTCAGGCAACTGCTTTTGCAAAACAAATCGAGACACAGATTATTGAACAAGACAAAAAAAATCCTATTGGGTGGGTTGTTGATTTAAGAGGGAATGAAGGAGGTAATATGTGGCCTATGCTGGCTGGATTGGTTCCAATCCTTGGCAGTGAAAACCCTGGTTTCTTTCTTGGCTCTGATGGTAAAATGTCATCTTGGGATAATATCCTTGCCAAACAAATTGAAAAATACAAAATTAATAATTACCAATTACATAATAAAAATTCTAAGGTTGCTATTTTAATTGATAAAAATGTAGCCAGTTCTGGAGAAGCTACTGCAATCAGTTTTGTTGGTCGTACGGGAGCAAAAAGTTTTGGACAGGAAAGTATGGGGTTTTCATCGGCAAACGCTTCAATTCCTATGTCCGATGGAGCTACCCTAGTACTTACTTCAGCATATTTGCTAGATCGTAATAAAAAAACCTATATAGATAAAGTTTCACCTGATGTTTTTGTCCAGAATGAAGCTTTAACCATGCAAACAGCACTAAAGTGGTTACAGAACTAACAATTTTTAAAAGCAACAAAATTAACAAAATCCGATATTTAAAGATTATCAACTTACTATGGTTTGAAAACCTTCGGATGATTAGAATTAATCAAAATACCAGTAGGTAAAAAACTGTTAACTGAAAGTTAGAATAGAAATTATAATTTTAAAATATTATTTCTTACATTCGCAAAAAAATATTTAAAATAGGTGCTTCTGTTTCTATTACAGAGACAAAAATACATTTCCATTTTGCAAGTTCTTATCCTTTTTCAGAACTTTTTAAAAAAATTAAACAAAACATAGTTTCTTAGACAATTTTAAACAAAATATTTAGCTTTACTCAAAAAAGGCTTTATTTGATATGTTTACAAATTCCTAATTTTTAAAACTAAACCTAAATTTTGATATTATTAAGTTTTTTTTACTAATCTATCAAAAAAATATACCTTATTATCTACGAAAACCATGTTTTTAATTTTCAAAACTTGGTTTGTGAGAAATACGGGTTAAGTACTTAACTTATAATTATTTATAATGTATTATTATAAAATAAACTAATTAAATTATGATTAAAGAATAGTTAAAATTAACTTTGGAATCAAGTTAATAAAATAATTCGCTAGAATATATTTTATGTTAAAGCAAATTGAGAAAAATAAGATTGTAAAAAAGCAACATGGCATTATATCTATAAAGCTTGTTGGTAGTTCTTATGATATAGGTTTTAAACATGGAAATCTTTTAAAAGATGAGATAAGGGATGGAGTTTTTCCATATTTTTATTCACAAATATCAAAGTTACTAAAAAATGATAAAAGATTTAGAAATCAGGCTATTAATAAAGTTGTCGTTAGCCTTTTAAAAACCAAAGCTAAAAAGTTTATACAAAGAATACCTGAAGAAATAAAATCTGAGATAAAAGGTTTTAGTGAAGGTGCCGATATAGATTTTAAATCGGCATTATTAGTTTATGTTTTCCCTGAGATAATGTCTTATCTTATAAGTAAATCAAATAATGATAATTATTCTTTTAAAACTTATTTAAGCGGAGAGTCTTTAATCGGTTGTACAAGTATTTTAGTATATGGAGATGCAACTAAAGAAAATAATTTAATACATGGACGTAATCTTGATTCTCTTGGGATAGGCTATTGGGATAAATACCCTTTAGTTAGTTATATTCATCCAGAAAAAGGATTTAAATATGTAAGTATAGGTTCTGCTGGAACATCTGCTGGTGTTATTTCTGGAATGAATGAAAAAGGAATAACATATGCTTTACATCAAAATTATACAAAGGAAATAGATGAAAACAATGTACCAATACTAGCTCTTGGTAATATGGTCTTAAAGTATGCAGATACTCTAAGTAAAGCACAAGAAATTATAAAATCAACTAAAGCTGTTGGAGGTTGGAGTATTGTTGTAAGTGATTATAAAATAAAAGATGCATTTATTGCTGAGATTTGTGGTTCTGAAGTTCATTTTAGAAGTTCTGATAGAGATTTATTAATATGTACTAACTCTTATATTCTAAAAGATTTTTATGAAAAAGAATTAATTATTTCACCCCTTTTAAATATAAGCTCAAATTTACGTTATCAAAGAGCAATGCAATTAGCTGGGAAACATTATTATAGTATAAAAGAAGAAAATGTAGCTGAATGGTTAGGTGATAGATATGATATAAGCAGTGAGAAAGAAAAATCTTTTGGTTATACAATATCTCAAAATAATACTGTTGGAAGTGTTATATTTTCACCTGAAAAAAATATGTTTTGGGTTGCAAGTGGTGAAACCCCTGTTTCTAATAATTCATATATACCATTTCATTTTGATTTTGATATAGAGATTTCAGATTCATTTACTCTTAAACCCTATGAATTTTCTAATGAGAACATTAAAATAGTTAATAAAAAGATAATAGATTCACATAAATTTTATCAAAAAGGAAATTTTAAAAATGCAGAAAACCTTCTAATGGAATCTATTAAAATCATGGATAAAGAAGAACCGATACTTCATTTTTTAGTTGGTGTATTAAATATACAATTAGAAAACTTTGAAAAAGCATCAAAAATGTTAAATATTGCATATGATAATGAATCAGATATATATAAATCTGGAATAATAAAATTATGGCTTGGAAGAGTATATGACTTATTAAATAATAGAGACAAAGCAATAAAACAATATAGATATGTTGAACAAATGGGAAAAAATGTTTATTCTCATATTTCTGAGCTAGCTTCTAAAGGAATAAAAAAACCATATACTAAAAAAGATATTAAATATATTGATCTTGATATTTGGTTTGGAGAAGAGTTAATTTCAAAGTAGAATATTATTTATGTAAATATTTTGTATATAGATTATAAATTTTTAAAATAAATATATTTCTCATTTTCTAGCTTATATGAAAAATTTTACTTAAAAATATTTAAGACTTATTGTAAAATAGAGTAATTATTAAAGTTGAGCAAAAATTTATGGAAAAAGAAATAAATCTATCTAAATTTGGTTCTTATGATGTTTTAGAACTTAAAGAAAGAATTGTAAGAGAACCTAAAAATGATGAGGTTACAATAAAAGTCAAGGCTTGTGGAATAAACTTTGCTGATATTATGATGCGTGTTGGTTTATATCAAGATGCTCCTCCATTACCATTTTCCCCTGGTTATGAAGTTTCTGGAATAGTAGATAAAGTAGGTAAAAATGTTACCCATCTTAAGTCTGGAGATAGAGTAATAGCTGTAACATATTTTGGTGGGTATACATCTTATGCTTATGCAGAAGGAAATAAAACTAGGTTGATGCCTAATAATATTTCTTTTGAACAAGGTGCAGCAATATCTATAAATTATATAACTTCATATATTGCATTAAATGAAATGGCAAGAATAAGAAAAGGAGATCATGTTTTAATACATGGAGCTTCTGGAGGTGTAGGGTTAGCTGCAATACAAATGGCAAAAGAAAAAGAATGTATTATTTATGGAACAGCAAGTTCAAAGAAAAAATTAGATTTTATAAAAGAGATGGGAGTTCATTACCCAATTTCATATAAAGAAGAAAATTTTGTAGATTCAATAAGAAGATTATCTGGAAAAGAAAAGCCTATAGATGTAATCTTAGATCCTGTAGCTGGTGAAAATGTATCAAAAAATCTTTCTGTTTTAAAAGCAACAGGTAAAACTATAATTTTTGGAGCATCTAGTATGTTAGTAGATGGTAAAAGAAATTATCTTAATGCACTTAAAACATATCTAAAAATGAGAAATATTGATACATTAAATCTAATTAAAAATAATATAGGTGTTTTTGGTCTTAATGTTTTAGAAATGTGGAATGATGAAAATATTGGTTCATATATGGATAGTATTATAAAACAATTTGAATCAGGAAATTATCAAGTAAATGTATCAGAAACATTTCCGCTTGAAAGAGCTGATGATGCACATAAATATATACAAGAAAGAAAAAATATAGGAAAAGTAGTATTAACAGTTTAAGAATCTATTTTTTTAAACATATACATAATAGATACACCAAATGGATACTTAAATGATTTTATAAGTTTAATTTCAAGATTGAAAATATTATAAAGTATTTTATTTATAAAACTTTTATTATCAATAACATTAAAATCTGATCCAGAACCTTTTCTTATAGCTTTTTTGGGTAATACTTTGGATATTAACCTAAAAGCTAAAATAGGAATAAATAATAAAAAATTAAAGTATGAATTATAAATAACTTGTCCTTTTAAGTTTTTAAATAGTTCAATAATTTCTTTCATAACATATCTCTTAAAATGATGATTTATGTCATCATGTTCACTCCATAATGACATAAAAGCTGGAACTGTTATAAATATTAAACCATTATCTTTACAAACTCTATAAAGTTCATTAACAGCTTTATCATCTTCTTTGACGTGTTCTATAACATCAAAAGCACAAACTAGATCAAATTCTTTAGGTTCAAAAGGAATTTCTGTAACAGAGCCATTTATTACTTCAATATTTAATTTTTCTCTTACAAACTCACAACAATCTTTATCATATTCTATTGAAGTGACATTTCCATAAGAACTTAAAATTTCAGTTGTTAAACCTGTTGCAATTCCTACATTTAAAATTTTGAGATCTGTTTTATTATTAAAATAATCTTTAACAAAATTTGAAATCATTTTTGCTCTAATTTGAAACCACCAATGATTTCTTTCCAAAAAATAGTACTCTTCATAAAATTTTTTATCCATTTAGATATTCTTTATCCATTACTTGGTTTTCTATAATATATAATGGTCTTTCTTTTACCTGAAAAAATATTCTTAAAACATATTCACCAATTACACCTAATGAAACCATTTGAACACCACTAAAAAGAATAATGGTAAAAAGTAAAGCAGTAAAACCTTCAGGGACGGTTCCATAAACAAATTTTTTAAAAATAGTGACTGTTAAATAAAGTAGAGATAAACAAACAGTAAAAGCTCCTAGATTAGTAATAAATTTTATGGGAAACTCACTAAAATTAAAGATTCCATTATAGGCTAATTTCAATAACATTCTAAATGTATATTTAGATTCCCCAGCAAATCTTTCACTTCTTTCATATTCAATACCTATCTGTTTAAAGCCTATCCATGTTCTCATACCTCTAATAAAGCGGCTTTCTTCTGGCATTTTATTTAGAACATCTAAAGCTCTACGACTAATTAAGGAAAAATCTCCACTATCAAGAGGTATATCAATATAAGAAATCTTTTTTAAAATTCTATAAAAAATAAAATAACAAAATCTTTTAATAAAATTCTCTTTTCTCTTTTTTCTAACTGCAAATACAACATCATATCCTTGCTTATAGTATTTATAAAAATCAACTAATAATTCTGGTGGATCTTGTAAGTCACCATCTATTATCATAATTGCGTCTGTTCCTCTTGCACATTTTAAACCAGCTGTTAAAGCTGTTTGATGTCCATAATTCCTTGAAAGAAAAACACAATTATACCTATCGTCACTTAGAGCTAAAGATGACATTAATTGTGCAGTATTATCTTTACTTCCATCATTTATAAGAACAAATTCAATGCTTAAATCTGTTATATTACTAAGAGAATTTAACCTCTCAATAAGATAAGGAAATATTTTACTTTCGTTATACAAAGGTATAACTATTGAGATGTCAAATTGTTTCTTCTCAACCATATTTCAAAACCACAAGAATATTCAGCTACTTTTTCCCACTGTTGATTATATACATCTTTTACCAATTTTTTATTATAAAATGCTTGATAAAACTTTTTTACCTCATTAAATCTATTTGTATCCTGTTTTAAGTAATGAGTTTCTTCACCTAAAAACCTAATATAATATTTTTTAGATAAGACTAAAACATCTGCATTATTTGGAGCTATATCTGACATTTCTTTAAACCAATTATTTCTAACAAAACCAAGGGCTTGACTAAAAGGAACGTAAGGATCTACGTGAGTTTTTAATTTTTGAGATTGGTAAGTTTTAACTATTTTATAAACTTCTCTAGATTCATCTCTACACTCTAGATCTTTTACAAGTAATGCATTAGTTACATTAGGGCTAAGTTTTAAAATTAAAACTGTTAAAAATGTGAATATTAATGAAATAGATAAACTATTTTTATCCAAATCTAACTTTTTTTGCTCTGAAAAATATTCTTTCAAGTTAATAAATAATATAGATGTGAATATTAAAAGACCAGCTACAACAGGTAAAGTATAATGTTCATGAGGAGAGGTAATATTTCTTTGAAGAAAAAATGCAAACGGGATAAAAGAAATCATAAATAATTTAATTAGCTCAATTTTATTCATTTTTATATTATTTTTACTAGATAAAAATAAAGCTATTATAAATATAAAAGGTAAAAATGGAATATATTGTCTATAAAGTAAAAACCACCATTCATTAAAAGATTCCATTGTTGGAGCTATTGAAAAAGCAGATTGATACTTAACAAACTCATATATTTTATTAAATTCAAAATTTTGTGGGAAACCTATTATAAAAAATGTTAAACCTATTAAAGCAAAAAACTTTAAAGCTTTAATTATATTATCTTGTTTAAATGGTTTATTAATAAATAGTAATAATAAAGTTGGCATATAAAATAATGCACTTAATTTAATTGCTAAAGTAAGTCCCCATAAAATTCCTGAAAAATATAAGATTTTGTCATCTTTTAATGAAATATATTTAGCTGTGTAATAAATACTTAAACTTACAAAAAAACATAATAATAAATCTGGATGAACTCCTAAAACTTTTGCAATCCAATAAGTGATACTCATAAAAATTGAGTTTATAATTATAGAAGATATTAAAAACTTTGTTTTTGAATTAGTTAGAATATAAGATATTAAAAATGAAATACCTAACATACTCAAAAAAGATACTAACATAAGTATAAAATGGTGAGTTTGATCAGATTGTTCAGAAAAAACATTTGTCCCATCTATTTTTATAAAAGGATTTATTTTAGAAATTGTATTAGATATCCTAAAATATAAATTTCCATAATTATAATATCTATTATTTGTAACCCAATCGGAAACTTGAGATAACCTTATTGCATTAGCAGCATCATTATCTTTAGTAAAGATAATTGCCCAATTATCAGTACTTTGAGACATAGCATGAATAAAAAATGATATTTGAGTTACAAACAAAGTTATTAAAAAGACAAATAATATTCTTTTAGTTTTTTTTATAAGAAATGATTCTTTAATTTCTTTAGCTTCTAGTTCTGTTTCTTCCAAAATAATTAAACCGATACTATTTTATAATTAAGATTAATTTTAAAAGTTCAATTATACAATAGTTTTCTTTTAAATATCTTGTATTACAATAACTCATAATATTAAAATATTTTTCATCTAGTAAATAGAGTGATATAATACCTTTCAATTTCTATTAGGAGTAATAAATTTATGAAAAAAATAATTTGTTCTACACTACTTTTATTAATAACATCTTGTCAAAATACACAAACAATTAATATAAGTCCTAATAATGAAATAAAACAAAATACAAAGATAAGCTCAAAAACTGGAATTATTAAAGCTGATAATACAGGTTTATTTCCTAGTACTGTTGGTTATACTTGGAATTATGATGTTGTATTTCATCCAACAGATGATCCTTATGTAGATTATCCTGGAACATATACCTTAGAAGTTGATAAATCAAGAAAAACTAATAACCAAACAACTATAAATCTTAAAGGAATTGATAGTCTTAATAATGAATATAATTTTCCTGTTTTGAATATAGGTAAAGATAAAGTTGATTTAAAAGGAATTACATATTTAGGTTTTGGTGGACTTCCAGCAGATGGTCATAATATAGAGTTTTTACATTTACCTTTTAAAGAAGGTGAAAAATGGGATGATAAATTATGGACAGGTCAAACTATGAAAAAAGAAAAGGTTACTATTCCATCTGGTACATTTGAAGCTTGGAAAATAAGTGTAATAGGTACATACCAACAAGCTTATACTGCTGTTGGTAATTATTGGATAACACCAGGTATTGGAATTATTAAAAGTGAACTTTCTGTTCCTAATTGGACTTTAGAAACAGTATTAACATCAGCAGCTGTTAAATCTAAAAAATAAGTTTTTATTAGTTAGATATTATTTTTTGATATATTTGCATTGTTTCTTCAATGGTTAAATATTTTCCTAAATAATACTCTAACTTTTTACTTTTATCATTTATATGAACTTCAAAGTGCAAATGAAGTCCTTTAGTTGAATGATTAACTCCATCTTTAGTCCCAGAATTACCAACATAACCTAATATATCATTTTCATCAATCTCTTGGTTGAGTTCTAAATCTTCGTTAACTTTACTAAGATGAGCATATACAGTAATTAAATTATTATCATGCTTTAAAACTACTTGTCTACCTCTTAAGAGATCCTCTATATCAGGTGGAGTATATCCCTGTGAATTAGACTCTTTTAATATATTATCATATTTCTTTTTATCAATTTCCTTATAGTTTTTATCTACTCTTAGAACAATACCTTTTTTAGATGAGATTACAGGAGTTTTAGTTGTAACATTTTCAAAAAAATCAATACCCTCATGAACACCTGTTCTATATAACCTTCTAGCACCAGGATAAACACTTGAATGTAAAGGTAATGAAGAACCATTATCAAGAGGTAGTTTTAATTTTCCTAAACTTAATGATTTTAGAGATTCCTCTAATAAGTCATAATCAATATTATTTTTTATAAGTCTAAAATCATTCTCTACAAATTTGTTAAAAATAATAAGATAATTATCAGCTAATATATATAAATTGTTTTTATCTATAAAAATATCATAAACTACTAAGTTCTTATTTTTATACTTTATAAAATAATTACCTATAATTTCTTTTTCTTTTTTTGAAAAAACCTTTATTGTTCCATTATAACCACCTATTAAATATATATTGTTTAATTTTTTATTTGAATAGACTTTTAAATAATTATATA
This sequence comes from Candidatus Sericytochromatia bacterium, assembly GCA_046328075.1. GTDB lineage: Bacteria > Cyanobacteriota > Sericytochromatia > UBA7694 > JACMQJ01 > JAXLXG01. The sequence continues at coordinate 98 of JAXLXG010000032.1, read as the reverse complement.
AGTCATGTTGTTCACTTATATTAAAATCATAAATAGAATCACTTGAAGATGTTTTTAATATATTTCCCCTATTTAATATATAAAAATCTTTATTTTCT
>JAXLXG010000031.1:0-63074 GCA_046328075.1 Candidatus Sericytochromatia bacterium | reverse complement strand
AGTACAATCAGCATCACTCTTGACATATACAAAATTTGATTTAAAACCTATAGATTTATATAACGTAATACGTCATTTAAGTCTAAACAAAGATCAGAAAAAAGGTGGAAGAGCAATTCGTGTAGAATTAGTTCCTGAAGAATTACCCAGATTAGTTTTAGAACCTTGGAATATAGTTATTCAGACATCAGGAAATTTATATAAAGGTACACGCCCAGAAATAATACGTATTTGGGGTAGAAAAAGACTTAAAGTGCTTTCAGCCTTATTAGGAATTGCAGATTCAATTGAAGTTTTTTTACTTGGAAGTGGTATGCCTGTATACTTTGTTCTAAAATCAGGACTTGCAACATTTACTCTAGCAATAACAGGTTTTAGTTCTTCAAATTGGTCACAATCATTAGTTTTTGATTTATTACTTCCTCGTGAAAATAAAGAAAATAAGGTTCTTGAAGAAATTATAAAAATACTTAATAAAAAAACTTTAATGACTATTGAAAGTTTAAAAAACGAATTAAAGATTGACTCAAAATCTTTACTTTCTGGATTACAAAATGGGTGTCAAAAAGGACTATTAATGTATGATATGAATAATATTAGATTAAGACCTTTACTTGATGAAATGCCTACATGGGATGAACTAAAGTTTAGAAATATTAAAGAGAGAAAAGCTTTTGATTTAGTTTCAAAAAAAGATACTGTAATACTAGAATCAGAAGAACATATACATGATGTTGGAGTCGAATTAGTTGGTAAAGTAAAAGATCTTGATGAAAAAAAAGAATATAGACCTTTATTAAAAATAAACTCTGAGGGTCGAGTTTTAAAAGCAGATTGCACATGTTCATTTTTTAGAAAACATAAACTTAAAGAAGGACCGTGTGAACATCTAATTGCAATAAGAATTAAATTTGGACAAATAGAAATTGATAGAAAAGACAATCCTAATAGAGAAACAATAAGATTAGAAACAAGATGTTATACAAAAAGGCTAAAAAATGGAAATGAAGAAAATTATCAATTATCATTAAATGAAAAACGATTAATTAAGAGATTTTCAATTTCAGGTAGAGATAAAAAGCAATCTATGGTTTTTAACTCTTTAGAAGATGCTAGAGAAGCATATTTTGAACAAGTTGATATTTTAGAATCTAAAGGATTTATTGATACAAGGAGTTAATCAAATGGAAACTAGTAAAATTTGGCAAGAAATAATTCAAGCAGGTAGTATTGATAAATTTATAAATAATAGATTATTAAAAAATGGTTTTTTGGTAACTCGTCGTGATACAGATAAAATGGATGCTAAGCAATTAAAAGAGTATAAAGACTCTTTAAAAAAAGAATCTGAAGAAAGAAAAAAATTAAAAAAAGAAGCTTGGAAAAGTTATAAAGAAAATAATATTACATATATTGGTGATGATATTTTTTGGCAAGATAAAGTTTATGAAGATAAATTTGATATTAAGAATCCTGAAATAAAAATTAGTGAAAATGAGTTACCTCAAATTGATACACCGAAACAATTAGCAGATGCTTTAGGTTTAACAATTTCAGAATTACGTTGGTTAACCTTTAATAAAGAAGCAGCAAAATCAATTCATTATCACTCTTTTGAAATACCTAAGAGAAGCGGTGAAACTCGTTTAATATGGGCACCAAGACCAAAAATAAAAGCAGCACAGAGATGGATTTTACAGAATATTTTAGAACAATTACCCATACATGGTAATGCTCATGGATTTTTACCTGAACGCTCAATTTTAACCAATGCAAGACCTCATACTAATTCTAAATGTTTGATTAAAATTGATATTAAGGATTTTTTCCCCTCAATTACTTTTCCAAGAGTGAAAGGTGTATTTAGAAATGCAGGATATAAAGAACAAGTAGCAACTTTACTTGCTTTATTATGTACAGAATCTCCAAGAGAAGTTTTAAAAATAAAAGATAAAACATATTTTGTAGCAATATCAGATCGTTGTTTACCTCAAGGAGCACCAACAAGTCCAGCTTTAAGTAATATTGTTTCAATGAATCTCGATAAAAGATTAAGAGGTTTATCTAAATCCAATGGTTGGCGTTATACAAGATATGCAGACGATCTATCTTTTAGTTTTCCTGATAATAAAAAATCAGCAGAGATTGGATATATGTTAGGAGCAATAAAAAGAATAGTAGAAGAAGAGTGTTTTAAAGTGAATATAAAAAAAACTTGGGTTTCTCGCAAAGGAGGAAAACAAGCAGTTACAGGAATAATCGTAAATGGTAAAGATAAACCAAGAGCATCTAGAGAATTAAAAAGAAAAATAAGAGCAATAATTCATAATCTTCAAAAAGGTAAAACTTTACATGATGGAGAGTCTATACATCAAATAATTGGATTTTCTTCTTATGTAGCAATGATTGAACCAGAAATTGGAAAAGAGTTTATAGAAAAACTTAAACCTTTTTTAAGCTCAACATAAAATCTAATGAATATGTTTAAAATAAAATGAAATTATTCAAACTATAAATATTTTAAAATTAAGTTTTTTGTATAAGGTTAAAAGTTTTTAATTCATTTTTATATTGAAATTTCATTAAAGAGTGTAAAAAAAAGACTTGTATAAAACTCTTAAGACATTATAATTATTGATAATTTATTAGTTCTTGGAAATTATTTTTTAATGAAAAAGTTTTGTATTTACTTTCTTATGTTTACTTCAATAGGAGTTTTCCCTTCTTATTCTTTTAATCCAAGAGAAGGCGAAAAGCCTAAAGTAGAAGTTGAGGAAAAACAGGAGATACAAGAAACTCAAGAAGAAAATAAAGAAGTTAATTTAGAAACAGAGTCTAAAGTTAAACCTAAAAGCAAAGTTCTTGAAAAAGATAATAAAAAATTAAAGATAATAAAACCAAAAGAAAAAATATTAACTCCTTTAGAATATTATAATAAAGGACGTGAATCATTTCTAAAATTTAATATTAAAGGATATGAAGAATCTATTATCTTTTATAATAAAGCCTTAGAACTTGATAAAAATTTTGCTAAAGCTCTTGCTGCTAAAGCTGAATCACAAGCATTTTTATCCAAGCTTATATATGATTCTACAAATAATATAAAAGATAGCTCTAAGTTTGAGTCAGAAGCTTTTAATAATGCTTTTATAGCTGTTAGTATGGAGCCTAAGTTATCTGAAACTCATAAAGCTTTAAGTTGGGTTTATCTTATTCAAAAGAAATATGATGATGGGAAAGAACAAGCTTTAAAAGCTATTGAAATAAATGAAAATGATGCAGAATTACAATTATTGATTTGGTTGAATAGCCCTGATAAAGGTATTGAAGGAAAATACTATGAAAACTATTAGCAAGTCTTTAGATATCATTTCTGAAATTATAGATAAATCTTTAGAATTAAATTCTAATTTCAAGTAACTCTTTTAGAAATTACTGCTAATACTTTTGCTAATCAAAATGAGTGCTAAATCAAGCTATAAAATACTATAATAAACTTTTAAAGATTAATCATATCATGAAGATGCTTATATGTTTCTTGCAAATGCCTATATGAAAAATATTAATAATGATAAAGCTTTAGATAATTTTGATAAGCTTTTAGAAATTAATCCTGATCGTTATGATACAATTTTAGCTTAGAGTCTAACTTCTTAAAAAAACGTGATTCTCAACAAGCTCTAGAATACATTAATAAAGCTTGCTTGATTATGAGTTTCAAAAGCATGATTTATTAGATGATAAAACAAGAAGAAATAACTAGAAGAAATAATGAACTAAGAAGACAATTTAATAATAATATGAATTTATTTAATCAATTTTAAATATATAAATTTATTTTAACCTTATGTTAAATGTAATATATTTTAGTAATATTTTTAAAACTATTAACGAAATTAAAAATTTTTTTGATGTGATCTTAAATCTTTTATAATTAATAAAATTTTGATAAAATACTTAAAGTTTTAAATTTGTTATACTTACTTGTCTTTTAAGTATAAAATAAAAATCAAAGATTTAGGATTTAAATAATGGATAATATAGAACAACAAGATTTAATTAATAGACTTAATTTATTATTAGAAATAAATAGCACTATAAATACCACTAAGAATTTTGGATGAGTTACTAAGTAAAATTACAAATACAACTTCTGTTGTTATGAGAGCTGAAGCAAGTTCTATAGCATTGATGGATCACTCTACTGATGAGCTAGTATTTCAATTTGTTCATGGCGATGCAAGTGATGCAGTAAGAACATTTAGAGTTCCTGTAGGAACAGGTATCTCAGGGTGGGTGGCTAAATATGGAGTTCCTCTTATAGTACCAGATGCACAAAAAGATCCAAGATTTAGTAATAAGTCTGATGAAAAGTCACATTTTATTACTAAATCTGTTATATGTGTTCCATTAAAGAGAGAAGAAAGTGTTATAGGTATACTTCAATCTTTAAACAGAAAAGATGGTGGTGTATTTACAAATCAGGATTTATCAATTTTTGAATCTTTAGCAGGTATTGCTTCAATAGCAATTGAAAATGCTCAACTTTATACAGTTCTTCATCAAAGATTGCAACAATTAGAAGAAGCAAAACAAAGAAATGAATCTATTCTTAATCAATTAAAAAAATCAGAAGAAGAAACAGAAAAACTTAAAGAATTATCTCATAATAGAGGTTCTTTTTCAGGTAAACTTGGTGTTTTTAGAGTTGAGAACCTTGTTCAAATGCTAGGCAATGATTATAAAACAGGTAAATTAAGTCTTAAAGATAATGAAAATGAAGAAGCTTATATTTATCTTCAAAATGGTAAGCTAAAACACGTAGAATTAAAAAATAGAAATCTTAAAGGTATCAATGCATTTTATGAAACAATATGTTGGCAAGATGGAGATTTTTCATTTGAGGATTCTATAAATGTTGAAGATAATACTATTGATAAAATGTCTATGTCAATTATAATCGAAGGTTTAAGAAGATTAGACGAGTATAATGTTTTAAAAGAAAAATATGCTTCAAATTTAGTTCCAAAGTATGCTTTTGAATCTCAAATAAATTTAGCTCCTGAAGCTAATGATAGTCCTAAAATATCTGTATTAAAATCAATAAATGGGACAAGTTCTATTCATGATCTATTATGGAATTCATATCTTGATAGATATAGTTTTTATACTGCTATAAAAGAACTAGAAGAAGATCAAATGATTAAATTTTAAAAAAAATCTCTCTAAATTTTTAGAGAGATTTTTTATTATTACTTATCTTCTTATTATTTATCTTTTAAAGCTTTTATACCAGGTAATTCAATACCTTCAAGAAATTCCAATGAAGCTCCTCCCCCTGTTGAAATATGACTAAACTTATCACTTAATCCAACTTGTTCTATAGCTGCTACAGAATCACCTCCACCAACAATAGTTATTACACCTTTATCATGTAAAGATGCAAGAATTTTTGCGACTTCATTTGTTCCATTTGCAAAAGCAGATTTTTCAAAAACTCCCATTGGACCATTCCAAACAACAGTTTTTGCTTTTAATAACTCATCTTTAATTTCTGCAATAGTTTTATCTCCAATATCAAAAGCAGACATATTTTCTGGTATAAAATCAAAAGTGGAACCACTTTCATCATCAATACTTTCAGCACATACATGATCTTTAGCAATAATCAATTTACAATTAAGTTCTTTAGCTTTTGACATAATCTCTTTTGCAGTATCTAAGTAATCATCTTCAACAAGAGATTTACCAACATTTTGTCCCATAGACTTTAAAAATGTATATGTCATCGCTCCTCCAATTATGAGTGTATCTGTTTTTTCAATTAAATTTTTAAGTACACCTATTTTTGAAGATATTTTAGAACCTCCTATGATTGCGACAAAAGGTTTTTCTGGGTTTAAAGCTTTAGATAAAAAGTTGATTTCTTTCTCCATTAAAAATCCTGAGTAAGCTGGTAGAAAACTTGCAACTCCTTCTGTTGAAGCATGAGCTCTATGTGCTGTTCCAAAAGCATCATTTACATATAAGTCAGCTAACTTAGATAATTTTTCTGCAAATGATTTATCATTTTTTTCTTCTTCTGGATAAAATCTAACATTTTCTAATAAAAATATATCCCCTGCTTTCCCATTTTTTATCTCAGACTCGATATTATCACCTATACAATCTTCTAAAAATTTTACTTTAATATCAGTATTTGAGTTAATATAATCAGCAACAGGCTTTAAAGAATTTTTTGTATCTCTTCCTTTTGGTCTACCTAAGTGAGAAACAAGAACAACTTTTGCTCCATTCTCTTTTAAATATTTAATTGTAGGTAATGCAGATACTATTCTGGTATCGTCTGAAACTTGACCATCTTTAAGTGGAACATTAAAATCAACTCTTACAAGTACTGATCTATTCTCTAATTCATTTTTACTTAAATCTCTTATACTCATTTTGCTCATATCTTTTCACCTCAATATAGTAGAATAATATTTAGTACTGATGATTTACTATAAAAGTAAGTAATATTAATTAATCAATACTACTAAAGTTTACATCAAAAATTTAAAAGATAAAAAATAAATTTATTATATGAGAAATCAAAAAATGAGTAATAAATATAACTTAGAAAGATTTTTATCAGCACAAGAACAGAGTTTTGATATTGCATTAAAAGAAATTAAGAATGGTAAAAAGGTTAGTCACTGGATGTGGTACATTTTTCCACAAATACAAGGTTTAGGATTTAGCGAAATATCAAAATATTATTCAATTAGAAATTTAGAAGAAGCTAAACTATACTTAAAGCATAATGTGTTAGGTTCTCGATTAATTGAAATATCAGAAATGTTATTAACAATTGAAGGAAAAACAGCTAATAATATATTTGGTTATCCAGATGATTTAAAATTAAAATCTTCTATGACTTTATTTAAATATATTTCACCAGATAACTCAATATTTCACAAAATATTAGATAAATACTTTAATAAAGAAGATGAGTATAAAACTTTGGAAATAATAAATAAGCTTACATAAAATATATTCAATAAGTTTATATTCTTCAGTATTTCTCATTAGAAAATAAAAAATATTTTGTAATAGAAGATTTTAGTTTATATATCATTTTTGTTATAAAATAAAACTTAGTATTGATTATTTTTACAACATAATATAAAATACCTATACATATAAAAATATTAGGAGTAATAAAATGATTAAAATTCACCCTTACTTAAATTTTAATGGAAACACAGAAGAAGCATTTAATTTTTATAAATCTGTGTTTGGTAAAGAGTTTAGTATTCTACAAAGATTTAAAGATATTCCTGATTCAGAAAAAATTCCAACAGCAATTCATGAAAAAATTATGCATGTATCTTTACCAATTACAGAAACTTTAACATTAATGGGAACAGATGCTGTAGAAGGAATGGGAGAAAAGCTTATTGAAGGAAATAATATTTCTTTATCTATTGATACAAGCTCAAAAGAAGAGGCAAATGAATTATTTAGTTTATTATCAAAAGATGGAGAAATAAAAATGGCATTATCTGATACCTTTTGGGGTGCATACTTTGGTATGTGTAAAGATAGATTTGGCATTATTTGGATGGTAAATCATGATTATAAATAATTTACTTATTTAAAAGTCTATTAATTTTAAAAGGATCTATATTATTTGATAATTTTTCCTCAAAAATCATTTCAGATAATATTTTTCCTATAATACTAGAAAATTTAAAACCATGACCAGAACAAGGACTAGCAATTATAATATTTTCATTATCAGGATAAAAATCTATTAGAAAATGATGATCAGGAGTATTAGTGTACATACAAACTTCTTGTCTTTGTATTTCACCTTTTAAATTAAGATATTTATGAGCAATATTCAACATCTTTTCTTTTTCTTCTTGACTTATATCTCTATTCAGTTTATCTGCTGTTGTTAAATTTCTTTGATGATGAAAAGCAACTTTTGCCATATTATTCATTGTTGGGAATCCATAAAATATCTTATCTTTTTCATATTCCCAAATATATATTGGACAATCTTTTAAATTATTATTATTATCTTCTATCCAAAATAATGTTTCTCTAGAAACTTCTAAAGGTAAATTAATCTTTAATAGATCTAAAATCCATGCTCCATTTGATATTATTATTTTCTTTGATCTAAATTCATTATCACTACTTTTTAAAAGAATAAAATCTGATTTCTGCTCCCAAGAAATTATTTTTGTATTATTTAGAACTTCTGCACCATTAAGCTTAGCTTGTTTTAGATTTTCTGTAATACATTTTTCTGGGAATAAAACACCTGCATTTTTTTCAAAAATACCATAAGTTTCGTCTGTTGGTTTAAAATAGTTAAATCTTTTATTTATTTCTTGAAAATCTAATTTTTGATAAGGTAAATTATGTGTAATAGCACTTAATTCTGCACCTGTAACAGTTTCACTTTCTAAATCTCCTAACATTAAACCCGTTGTGTTTTTTATTAGTTGCTCATCTGATTTTTCTTGTAATTCATCCCATAGTTTATAAGCATTTTGTATAAATGGAACATACAATGGATGTTCAAAATATGCTTCTCTTATAATTCTTGTTTCTCCATAAGACGAACCTAAGTTATGTGGTGGAACAAATTGATCTATACCAAGTATATTTGAGTTTTTTTTTGATAAATGATAAAGAGCAGAACTTCCCATAGCTCCTATACCAATTACAATTACTTCATATATTTTTTTCATATTTCTTACTATCAAAATTAAATTAATAATTAATATATTAGAACATGAATACTGCTTATTTAAAAGATTTTAGAAAGAGAACATTTATAACAAAATATACCCATAATATAGTTAATCTATAAAACTTAACACATCACAAAATATCTAGGTTTTACTAAATGATTTTTTATGTTAATATAACACTCATCATAAGTCTATTACTATTTTAATGTAAAAGAAAGACAGGTATTAATGTTTAAATCAACAGCACTAGTTTATAGTTCACACAACCGTTGCGAATATATTCACAGAGATTGGATTGTAGAAAGAGCTTTAAAAAGTCACCATAACAAAACAATATTTTTCCTACCAATGTCAATGGGTAAACAAGATCAACAAGAATATAGTTGGGGTACTTTTAATTGGTATTTCAAACGTTTTGAACAATGGGGCTTACAATACAGTAACTTTTATTGGAATGAGCATTTAAGACATGAAGATGCAGAAATATTATTTGATAAACTTGTTAATTCAGAAGTTGTTATACTTGGTGGTGGTAGTAGTATTTTAGGTATGAAAAGATACCAAGAATTAGGTGAAAAATTCTATGGAGATAAACATCTTTTTGGAAGACTACTACATGATAGACAAAATAAAGGTTTACTAACTGTTGGTTTCTCTGCTGGTGCGGATCAACTTTGTTCATACATTACAGGTTCTTATGACTATGAAGCAGGTTTTGGACTTGCAAGAAATATAGCAGTTACTCTTCATCATGATTGGGGACGTGATAGTGAACTATTCACAATGGCAAGAGATTTACCTCATTGTATGGTATTTGGTTTACCTAATGACGCTGGTATTGCAGTAGATCAAGGTCATTTACCATCTGGAAATATTTGGCAAATTATAGAATTTATAACAGATAGTACATGGGATTTACCTCAAGATAGTTTTCATATTAAAACAAGACAGGGTATGAATATACCTCATCGTTATAGTGATGGTAGAGAATGGGATTTTAAAAATGGTGATATGATGATAAGAGTTATGTCACAAGATGATAGATACCAAAGAGCTTGGATAATGATGCCAAATAAAGGGATTTTTGATTATTATACTCAAGATTGGTCTGGTTATCATAGAATAGAAGATATTTTAGCATCACACTAATATTTTAGATCTCCTAGTTTTAAAATTAGGAGATTTTTTATAAAACTATGTCTTGGTTATACAAAAAAAATTTAGAAAATATTTATAATCCATTTAATGCTTGGCTTCATTTATCAAATGAAGATGAAATTATAAATAACTACTTTAAAGAAAATATTGATAAATTTAATTTAAAAAATGGAAAGAAAAAAATTCTTGACGTTGGTTGTAGTTCAGGTAAAAAAAGCCTTTTTTTTATAGATGATCTAAATAAAAACTCAATTGATTTTACCTATTATGCTTTAGAACCATTTCAAGAACAATTGGATATTTTTAAAGATAAAGCAAAACATTTAAAAAATATTATTTATCTAAACTCAGAACTTGAAACTTTTAATACCAAAGAAAAATTTGACTTTATTATAATTTGTCACTCATTATACTATGTAAAAAATATAAAGTTTACTCTTAAAAAACTATTAGACTTAGGAAAAGAGATATTAATTTTTCATCAAGGTTCAAAAGGTGTAAACATAATACATGAAAAATTTAACCAATACCTCAAAAAAAGACCTAATATAAATCTAAATGACTTAGAAATATTTGATATTTTAAAAAATGATTTTAATAAGAATGTTTATATTGAAAAATTAATAGGTCATATTGATGTAAGTGAATGTAGTGATATTAACTCTAGACTTGGTCAAGCTTTAATAAGCTTTTTTTAGAAACAGAATATAATTTATTACCACAAAATATAAAACTTGAAATTCATAAATTTTTTAAAAATAATTATCCTAATATTTTAGATAATGACTTCTCTGCAATTTATATATTAAACAAAAAGTTAGAGTCAAATAATAAAGCTAGTCTTTAATAATAGTTTTTTATACACTTTTTATACTCAAAAAAAATCTTAAAACTCTTTAAAATAATATAGCTATACCCATCTAAAAGTAATCATATAAACATAATAATTTAATGCTATTACAAGTTTTTAGCTCCAACTATATATATGATAGCTATATTATCTTCAATATCAGTTTTAATAAACTTATAGTATATCATTTTTGATAAATTTTATTTTTTTTCACAACTTCTATAAGTGGATACATTATATATATAAAATCTCCCTTTATATCTAACTTCCAAAGCTTTAACATATCAAAAGTAAAATAAATCTTTAAGCGAAAATATTTAATAGAATAAGTGTTCTTGATTTTACTTTCATTTTTTCTTGTAAGGTAAATTATGATAGCTTTTATCGGAATCTCATATTTAACTTGTAGAAGAATATTCTATAAAAGCATTATTAAGATAAATTTTATCTTAAATTTTATTAATATTTATACATGATTTGTAATATAATAAATGTATAAAAGTTAAGTTTAGGAGAAATTAATTATGTTAAAAAATAAAAAAATTAAAGCTCTACTATTATCATTAGTTTCAGTCAGTGTGCTTGGCACAACTAGTTGTGGACTCAGTAGGCAAGAAATAGTAGCAAGAGCAGCACAAGGAGCTATAGCTGCTTCTATTGGATATTTGACACCAATTACACCAGCACAAGAAAATCAAATAGGAGCACAGGTTATTAGAGAAGTAGCGACACAATATAAAGAGTATACAGGTAATAAAGAACTTGTTAATTATGTAAGAAGTGTTGCTGATAAAGTTTTTGCTCAAGCATCAAGAAGAAATGAAATAAATTATCAAGTTTATATAGTAGATAGTCCAGAAGTTAATGCTTTTACAATACCAGGTGGAGCAATATTTATAACTACTGAACTATTAAAGTATTTAAAAAATGAAGCTGAATTAGTCTCAGTTTTAGCACATGAAGTTGGGCATAATGAGAATAAACACCCTGTGGAAACAATTAAAAGAGCTATGGCTGCTCAAGGATTAGCACAAGGAGCTCTATCATCAAATGACAACGCCTTAATTCAGTTATTAGCACAAGTTTCATTGGACTTAATATTAAAAGGTTTCAGTAGAGAACAAGAAAAAGAATCAGACCAAACCAGTGCAGTAATATTAGCAAAAATGAATTATGATACAGATTCTTTATCAGGATTCTTAAAAACCTTATTAACTTTATCAAAAGACCCAAATGGTTTTGTTAAATTATTTTATACTCACCCTGGCTCACAGGAAAGAATAGATAATTTAAATAGATTTATTGCAAGTAAACATATTCAAAATTCATCAGGTATAACTAATGAAAATACATTTAAAAAATATACTTCTGTTTTACCTCCAAAGATAGCTTTAAAAAAGTAAGCTAATATTTTTTGTAGCTCACCTAAAATATAGGTGAGCTTTTTTTTATTTCATGTTCAATAATGTATCACAAGCACCCTTAAAACCTAATTGACAAGATTTAAGATATATATCTTTAGACTGATTTATTTTACCAGCCGCTTGATATGCTAAAGCTAGATTAAAATATGAAGTAGCCTCATTTGGATTAATATTAACAACTTTTGTATAAAAATTTATAGCATCATCATATTTAGCTAAAGAGTAGTATAAATTTGCTAAATTAGCATTTATTAATATGTCATCAGGTTTTTGTTCTAGAGCTTTTTTATATTCATTGATAGCTTCATTAAAATTTCCTAAGGATTGAAATTTTGTAGCTAACTGAACATGATCAATCTTGTCAACTTGTTCTTCAGGAGTTATTCTTTTTGTTTTTACTTTTGTATCTGTTAAACCTTGCTCTTTTAGAATATCAAGTTCATTTAATCTCTTTTGAATTTTTTCCTTCTTTAATTGATAAACTTCGTTATTATTTGAATACTTATAAGCTTGGTCAAAATAAAATAAAGCATTTTGGTAATCACTATTTACTTCATAATAAGTACCTAGATTACTCATTGCATTTACATAATCTTTTGAGGCGGTTGGATCTTTTATAGTAGACTCCCAAAGATATTTAGCATTTTCCCAATCTCCTTTTTTAGCTAATTCCACTGCTTGTTTCATATTAGATGATTCACCATCTTTTATTTCTCTATCTTCTTCCACATAATGAGGAGTTAAGTGATAAACAATATAACTAGATATTTTATTTTTACTTCTACTTAAAAGAGTTTGCCAAGTATCTAATTCTCCTATTTTATCGTATAAACTAAAGTATTTTATTGGTTCTTCTTGTGTTTGTGTTGTATTAGTTTGAACAAAAGGATCACTAGAAACAGATTTATATGTAACACTCTCTGTTCCTGCTAATGGAAATGAAGAAACACTATCATAAGATTCTTCATCCAAATTTCTAGAAGTTATTATTTCACCTGTTAAAGTATCTATAATCCTATAATTAATATTTAAAGTTAAACTTCTTTTTAGACTTGCTGTTTGATAATTAACTGTTCTATTTGTGTATTCTTTATTATCACTACTTTTACTAATAGTTTCATCAACAGAATAATTACCAGAGCCCATCATAATAACTTCTGCACCAGATAATTTACCAAGCTTTATTGCATTCTCAGAATTAACAAACCCAGATGAATTAAGACCTTGCTCTGAAATAACTTTAGAAATTTCTTGTCTTTCAATTACTGTAAAATATTGGCTATTTATAAGATCTTGTAAAACTTGCTCTGAAAAATAATTAGAATTTAGTTTTGGTAAACTATTTGTTCTTCTATAAAAATCATTAATAGTACCAGATATATCAAAGTTTAAAACAGCAATCCTTCTCTTAGTACCTAAATTAACAGATGCAGGTTTAAGATATTTCATTTTTATCATAGTTGAACAACTAGTGGATAGTATAATTGATGATAAAAATGTATATTTGATTATTTTTTTTATACTCATATTAAAACTCTAAACTTCATTACATTATTACATTTTTTGTTAATTATATTTCAAGATAATAAATAAAACAAATGTTTATAGAATCTAATATACTTAAATTTAAAGAATGTATATAATAATTAGTAATTTGACTTGTAAATTATAATATTTAAAAAACAAATATTATATATTATGAATATTTTGACAAAGTTTTTTTCTTATCAATTTTATTTGTTGGGGTATAAATAAATTTTTCTAAAAAAAATATCTCTTTAGGTATTTCATACTTATTTAATGTATTATTCATTTTATATTTTAATTTTTCTAATATTCTAGAAGAAAATTCTTTTGATTCAAAAAATAATACTAGTTTTTGGTTTAATTTTTCATCATCTAAACCATAAGCAAAAAAACTTTCATTTATATTTAAATCAAATAGAATATTTGATATAGCTTTTTCAACTTTTTCAAGTTGTATTTTTACACCACCACTATTAATTATGTTATCAAAACGTCCTAATATCTTAAACTGAAAACTATTAATTAGTTCAGCAATATCATTTGTAATTATTGTGTTATAACTTGTTATCGGAGAATTTATAGTTAAACAATTTCTAGCATCTAAATCTATTTTAGTTTCTTTTAAAGTTGTAAAATACTCACTTCTAGAACTACCATTTATTTTTCTTAAAGCAATATGGCTAATTGTTTCAGTCATTCCATAGGTATGGTAAATATTATTATTTAAGTTTATAATAGCATTTTCAATATTAGAGTTAATAGGTGCTCCACCAATCAAAATATTTTTTATAGATTCTAGAATTTTTAATCTATTTGGATTATTTTTTAAGATTTCATATATTTGTAATGGAACAAAGGATGTTAATGAAAAATCTAAAAGTTTAATATTTTCTAATGGATTTGAGGAAGGATTGTATATATACATTTCCAGCTCTAAAACAAATGCTCTAACAATCATCATTAAACCTGCTATAAACTGAGTTGGTAAAACTATTAAAATCTTATCTTTAGGTTTTAATTTAAGAAATTCTCCTGTAAGCTCAGCACTTTTTATCATTAAATCTCTAGATAACTTTATAGGCTTAGGATTACCAGTAGAACCAGAAGTATTAATTATAAATTCTGTTTTTCCATTTAACCATTCGTAACAAAAATCTAGTGTATTAAGCTCATATTCAGATAGATTAGAATAATTTTTATTTTTTATATCTTTATATGTAAATAATTTATCATTAATTACTAATGAATCAATATACCTCACAATATAGTACTAATTTAAAATAGATAAATATTATACGAATACATCATTTTTTAATAAATTTTTAGAAAATGTTTCTAGTAATTCTGATTCTAATATATCAGCCCAAGTTCTCATATATAAAATTACATCAGATTTATCTTTATGATTTAATTCTTTTGGAATCTTTGCAGTTATTTTATGGCAAGATAGTTTTTCAAGATTTGATATATCATCTGTTGTCATCCCTAAATCTATCATAGAGCTTATTACATGATCAATTGGATATCCGCTAGTTTTACAATAATCATTTATCTTATCTGCCCAATTACCTTCTTTTTCAAGAGCCATTTGATGTATTTGAGCTTTTGTTAATTTTGTTATTGTTTGTGCCAGATGCCCACAATTACAACTTCCTTGATGAGTCCATTGATAATAAACTCCTTGCTCTAATCTATTTGCTGTTGTTCTTAAAGCTTCAATCAATGCATAAGAAGATTTTGCCATTATATTAAACTCCAAATAAAAGATCTCAATAATTTAATTATATATTTCAATCTAGTTTTTTTATTAGTTTCTATAAATAAAAAATATCTAAAATTTTAATTTATAGCTTGAACATTTGAGTTATATCTTTGCATATAAAGCCCATAATAATTATCATTATTCCCATATCCACCATACCAAGTAACTATAAAATTTCCAGAATTATCTGTTATAACATTTGAATTTGTTTGAATCCCAAATGTATAACTATTAACAAGAAATTCACTTGTATCTATTGCTGTCCCATTTGGATTATATCTTCTTGCATAAACTCCAGAGCTATCATTATTTCCAGAACCAGCCCATGTTATTATAAATTTTCCTGTATTATCATAAATTACAGAAGGATTTGCTTGAACTGCACTTGTATATGTATTAACTAAAAATTCACTTGTATCTAAAGGATTTCCACTAGAATTAAATCTTTTAGCAAATACACCACCAGCATCACCTACTCCATATCCAGACCATGTTACAATAAAGTTTCCCGTAGAATCTATTGCAACAGATGGACTAGCTTGATCCTCTGCTGTAAAAGAATTTATTCTTGCTTCTGTAGCATCAATAGGTGTTAAAGTTGTATTTGAACTAAATCTTCTACCGAAAACACCATAAGTTTCAGCAGAATCATAGCTCGTCCAAACTACAGTAAAGTTTCCATTTGAATCCATAGCAACAGCTGGAGTTTGTTGAATAGATGTGGTATAAGTATTAACTAAAAAATCATTTGTATCAATAGGTGTTAATGTAGAATTTGAACTATATCTTTTTGCATAAATACTACTAACATCTTGAGTTCCAGCACCATTCCAAGTAACAACAAAATTTCCAATACTATCCATTGCAACTGCTGAAAATAGCTGAGTACCTGTCGTATAACTATTAACGAGAAATTCATTAGTATCTTTTGGAGTTCCATTTGAATTAAATCTTCTTGCAAATATGCCATAAGTATCACCATTGCCTGAACCATGCCAACTAACTACAAAATTTCCCGTTGAGTCCATAGCAACAGAAGGTAATTGTTGTGTACCTGTAGTATAAGTATTTATAAGAAATTCATTAGCATCTATTGGTATTCCATTAGAGTTATACCTTCTTGCAAATACACCTGAAGTATCACCATTACCAGCTCCTGACCAAGCAACAACAAAATTACCAACAGAATCTTTTGCAATAGAAGAGTTTATCTGAAATCCTGTAGTATAAGTATTAACTAGTATGTCAGGAAATAGACATTTTCCAATAGAACCAGTTAAACAAGTATTTATTCCATTAATCCAAGTAGCTCCAGATAGGTTTGCATTTGCTAAGTTTGTACCAGTCAAATTAGAGTTGGACAAATTAGTATTAATTAATTTAGAATTGGATAAATTAGCATTAGATAAATCACTTGAACTTAAATCAGTATTACTTAAATCTTCATACATAAGGTCACAATTAGGACATGATTTATTTTGAACTAAATAGTTCTTATTAAATGGATTTTCTTTTAATATAAAATACTTATTATTCTGATAAGAAATAAATCTTGTAGGGTCTGTATCTGCTCCTATTAAAAAACTAGCTTTAGATGCAACATCACTAATAACTTGAGTAGATACACTACCAATGCTTGTTATTGTATCATTTACTATCTTTCCTATAGTATCAGCAGAGCTTATACTACTATCAAAATAATCTATTATTGTTAAAGCTGTTGTATTTGCATTTATTTTTATACTAGGTGATGTTATACTCTCCCATGCTGAACCTGTCCACTTAATATATGTCCTTAAAGACATTATTGCATTTGTTGAATACCCGATTCTTTTAGATGCTTCTAGGATATATACTTCATTGTCTACAGGAGTAAAATTAGGATCTATCATAAAATTACCATTTGTATCACTTAATCCTGTTGCAATTGTTACATTAGGATTTGTTTGATGCTCAGATGAATATATTAAAGAAACTGTTGTTCCTAATTTTATTTGCTCTATAGTAGCTTTAGTAGTGAATTTATTAAACTCAACCTTTCCTATTATTTTATACTTTGAATTAGGACTTGTATTACTATTGTATTCATTAGGCTTTATATTTTGAATAGGACTTGAACAAGATACTATTAGAGATAAAGCACATAAAGTTGCTATAGTTACATTAATATAGTTTTTTTTCATTATTATTACCTTATAAAACTCCCATTTGAACTAAATTTATGTAAATATACTCCATAAGAACTTGCAGATGACTCCTGATTATATGAATCCCATATAACTGTATAATTTCCTAGATTATCCAGAGTAACTGAAGCATTATTTTGAAAAGTGTTTGTGTAGTAATTTACTCTTATGTCATTTGTATCTATAGGGGTTAATACAGGATTTGAATTAAATCTTCTAAGAAATATACCATTAGTATCACCATTTCCTTCACCAGACCAAGCTACAATAAAATTACCACTTGAATCAGTTGCTACAGATGGATTTATTTGATGATATGTAGTATAACTATTAACTGTAAATTCATTCGTATCTATTGGGGTTAATGTAGCATTTGAACTATACCTTTTTCCAACAACATTTGTATCATAACTTGTTATCCTACTTTCCCAAGTAATAATAAAATTACCTGTTGAATCAATAGCAACAGAAGGATTTTGTTGATTATTTGTAGTAAAGTTATTTACTAGAAATTGGTTAGTATCAAGTGGAGTTCCATTAGAGTTATATCTTCTTGCAAAGACACCAAATGAAT
The DNA here is from genome assembly GCA_046328075.1 of Candidatus Sericytochromatia bacterium. Lineage (GTDB taxonomy): Bacteria > Cyanobacteriota > Sericytochromatia > UBA7694 > JACMQJ01 > JAXLXG01. Next base: position 44,843 of record JAXLXG010000031.1, on the reverse strand, counting down.
CTCCATTACCAGCTCCATGCCAAGTTATAACAAATTCTCCAGATGGTTTTACTGCAATTGCTGGAATTTGCTGAGAACCAGTAGTATAAGTATTTACAATAATATCATTTGTATCTATTGGTGTTCGATCTGAATTAAATCTCCTTGCAAATATTCCAGAAGAATCACCTAATCCAGAATCAGACCATGTAACAATAAATCCATTAGATGCATTAAATGCTACTGCTGGAGATTGTTGAACTCCTGTAGTATAAGAATTAATTAAAAATTCATTAGTATCTATAGGATTTAAAGTTGAACCAGAGCTATATCTTCTTGCAAATATTCCATAACTTGTATCTCCAGTTCCTTGACCTACCCATGTTATTATAAAATTCCCTGATGAGTCAAAAGCGACAGAAGGATTAGCCTGTAATCCAGTTGTATAAGTATTTACAAGAAAATCACTTGTATCTATTGGTGTTCCATCTGAACTAAATCTTCTTGCAAATATTCCACCATTACTATCTCCTGTGCCAATACCAAACCAAGTAACAACAAAATTACCATTAGAATCTGTAGCTAATGAAGGTCTTTTTTGCTCAGAAAAAGTATATGTATTTACAAGAAAATCAGGAAAAATACATTTATCAATAGAGTTAGGAAGGCATACTGTAGAGCCATTAACCCATGTAGAACCAGAAAAATCAGTATTAGATAATGTAGCACCTGTTATATTTGCATTACTAAGGTTTGCTGAATTTAGATTTACATTAGTAAGATTTGAATTAGTTAAATTGGAGTTAGTTAAGTTAGATGTATTTAACTTAGAATTAGATAGATTTGCACTTGTTATATTAGAGTTGGACAAATTAGTATTAATTAATTTAGAATTGGATAAATTAGCATTAGATAAATCACTTGAACTTAAATTAATATTACTTAAATCTTCATACATAAGGTCACAATTAGGACATGATTTATTTTGAACTAAATAGTTCTTATTAAATGGATTTTCTTTTAATATAAAATACTTATTATTCTGATAAGAAATAAATCTTGTAGGGTCTGTATCTGCTCCTATTAAAAAACTAGCTTTAGATGCAACATCACTAATAACTTGAGTAGATACACTACCAATGCTTGTTATTGTATCATTTACTATCTTTCCTATAGTATCAGCAGAGCTTATACTACTATCAAAATAATCTATTATTGTTAAAGCTGTTGTATTCGCATTTATTTTTATACTAGGTGATGTTATACTCTCCCATGCTGAACCTGTGTATCTAACATATGTTGCAACACTAATTGTTCTTTTTGTAGATGAGCCAATTCTTTTAGATGCTTGTAACACATATATTTTGTTTTCTATTGGGTTAAAATTTGGGTTAATATTAAAATTACCATTTAAATCAGTCAAACCTGTTGCAATTGTAACATTTGGAGTTGCAGTATCATCATAAGGATAAATTAAAGATACTGTTGCTCTATCTCCGACTTGTCCTATTGTTGCTTTTATATTAAAATTAGTATCAAAAGACACATTACCAGATATTAGATATTTAGATTTATCAAAAGATTTAGTATTAGTATTTGTATTCTGATTATTAACAGGAATCTCACAAGATAGAATGCTAAATGATAGTAATATTAAAAGAGAAAGATGTATTTTATTTTTTATTCATAATTAAATAACCTAAAAATATATTTAATTAAAATTAAATAAGTAAATAGATTTATAAATTAAAAGATTAGTAATTTGATAATTTAGAGTTAATTTCACTATTTTACATCCTCAAAAATAAATTTATTTAGATTAATAAGCCCAAAACTAATATAACATATATATGTTAAATAAATCTTAGCTAGTTCATTAAATGAATATTATTTATTTGATTAGTTTTTATTAATAAAAAAAACTAAATACACTTAATTTGATATATTAGATACTTTCTTAGTATAATAAGCAAGACCAAACCTTATTTTATTATAATCAATCTTTTGTTCTAATATATCAAATATTTCTCTTAATTTAATATCATTACCTACTTTTTTTATAGTATTAAATATTTTATTCATTTCTTTGGGATCTACAAATTTATATAAATCAATATCATAATTATTCTCATATAAATAAGCTAAATGACTCGAAATTGTAGATTCTGATAAGTTTCTTTTATCAGCAATTTCTTTAAGAGATAGATTTTGTTTATATAAATCATAAGTCTGAACATAAGTTGCGTTTTTACTTTGTCCTTCAGTGTTTTGATTCTTTAAAAACTCAAAAATTGCATTTATAAAAATATCCCCATATTTATCAAATTTTTTCTCACCGACACCAGAAATTCTTTTCATATGATTTTCAGTTATTGGTCTTTCTTTTGCCATTTGCTCTAATGTTGCGTCACCAAATACTATATAAGGAGGAATATTTTCTTTTTGTGCAATATCTCGTCTTATAGATTTTAAATGTTCAAATAAAGTATCATTAATACTAGTCGGTTTAATACTTTGCTTTTTAATATTTTCTTCAATAAGTGTTTTATACTTTTTAGCATCAATAAGATTAACTTTTATTTCACCTGATAAAACTTTTTTACTTGATTCTGTAAATTTTAAAACATAGTTTTCATCATATGCTATTTCAATAAAACCTAGATTCAAGATTTGAGTAATATAACTTTGCCAGTCTTGATAAGAAATATCTTTACCTGCTCCATAAGTTTTTATATTATTATATTCATTCTCCAATATTTCTTTTTTATGAGCACCTCTTAAAATATCAATCAAAATACCTTGTGATACTTTTTTATTTATTTTTCCAAGCCACCAGATAGCAGATAACGCTTTTTGTGTAATAATTGTTCCATCTAAGTATGTAGGAGGATTTTTACAAATATCACAATTATTACAATTATCATTAAAACTTTCACCAAAATAGTTTATAAGAATTTTTCTTCTGCACATCATAGTTTCTGCATATTGTTGCATTCTTTCAAGTTTTATATTTTGTAGTTCTTTTTGTGAACTTTCTTCAAACATTTTTTTTAGATTCATAATATCAGCAAATGTATAAAATAGAACAGCTTCACTTTTTAAATTATCTCTGCCAGCTCTTCCTATTTCTTGATAATAACCCTCTAGATTCTTTGGTAAATTATAATGTATTACCCATCTTACATCTGGTTTATTAATACCCATTCCAAAAGCTATTGTTGCACAAATAACCTGAGTTTCATCTTTTATAAATCTTTCCTGAATATCATTTCTTTCTTCACTACTTAAACCTGCATGATAATATTCAGCATTGATACCAACTTCTCTTAACTTTTGTGCTGTTGACTCACACGTTTTTCTACTAAGACAATAGATAATTCCTGATGTTTTTCTTCTAGCCATTATAAAGTTAATAATATGTTTAATTCTATTTTGACCAGCTAGAACAGATAATGATATATTTGGTCTATCAAAAGAAGATATAAACATTTTATGGTTTTGAAGATTAAGTTGATTAATAATATCTTTTCTTGTAATTTTGTCAGCAGTAGCTGTAAGAGCCATTATTGGGATATGTGGAAAATTTTCTTTTAAAAATGATAATTTTGTATACTCTGGTCTAAAGTCATGTCCCCATGATGATATACAATGAGCTTCATCAATTGCAAATAGATTTAATTTTAATTTTTTCAAGAAGAATAAAAAACCATTTGATAATAATTTTTCAGGTGAAACATATAAAATCTTAATCAATCCAGAAAGACATTTTTTTTCAATAATACTTTGTTCTTCATAACCTAAACTACTATTTAAAAATGCAGATTCTATACCATTGCTAATTAACGAATCAACCTGATCTTTCATAAGAGAAATTAAGGGTGAAATTACAATACAAATTCCTTCTTTTATAATCGCAGGTATTTGAAAACATAAAGATTTTCCACCACCTGTAGGCATTAAAACTAAAGAATCATATCCATCTAATGTATGCTTTATAATATCTTCTTGAAGTGGTCTAAATTCTGTATAACCAAAATACTTTTTTAAGGTATTATACATATTCTCTAAATATCTAAAATTAATATAAGTTAAGTATATTGTAACTTGTAAAAAATTAAAATGACTTTTACTAAAGAATATAGATTGTTTTTTTTATTTCCTTTTCATTGTATATAAGTAAATGTATAATTAAAAACAGTCTAATCTTTATAATAAAATTCTAAAGTAGAGGTAATATGAAAAAACTTATAAATTCATCTTTAATTTCATTTATTTTTTTAGGGATTCTTACATCTTGTTCAAGTAATGATATTGTTTTACCTGTTCAGCCAAACACTAATATTTCATCAAATTCAAATGAGATTAGTAATCAATATATAGTTACAGCCAAAGCTATTATTGATAAAATGCCTAAAGCTACACAGGTTGAGCAAGAAAAATTAATAAAAGATTTTACTCCTTTAATTAAATCTCTTAATAGATATGCACTAGATAACTTAATAAAATATGCAGTTAAAGTTCTTCAAGATAATCTTAAACCAAATGAAAAACCTAATGAAACAGCAGTAGCTAAGTTAATTTACCCTATGTTATCAAGACACCTTGATATTAGAGAAAATCTATTTGAAGTAAGCAGCAATATATTTATGATAGCACTTGAAAAAGATCCTAAAAAACAAGATAAAATGATACTAGACCTTGAAAAGCCTATTAAAAAACTAGTAAAAGCTGATATTAAAGAAACTATAGATAATTTGAATGGTAAAAATAGTAATATAACAGATTTTATACCTGTTGGTTCTCCTCTATCAAAAAGATTAATAAAAATGTTAGAAGATAGATTATAGACTTTTAAATTTTAAAAGGGTAATCGCCTTTGATTACCCTTTTGATAGCTTCATTTAATTATTTATTAAACTGCTAATTTTTCTTGTATTTCTGAATCTTGAAAATTTTTATTAGTAGCTAGATTTTTTAACAAAGTTTTATCAAATGCAAATAATTTACCCATTCTTAGTTTAATCTCGATCATATCTAAGTTACCTATTATGTTTTGTTTATCAAAGAAATCAAAACCTTGATTATATATTGTATGAGGCATTTCAAAATTAACAGTTGCATTATATACATCTTGTATATACTGTTCTTTATTATTTGATTTTTCATAATATCTTTTTATTGCATGACCATAAAAAGCATGATGTTTAAATTCATCCTTTGCTATATATGTAAGTAAATCTTTTAAAAACCTTGATTTACTTCTCTTTGCTGCATTTTGATAATATTTAGCTGTTACTAATTCTTGAATTGTTGTATAAGTTAGCATTCCTGCTATTGTTGAGTAACAATCAGTTGAACAATGTTTTTTATGATCTTCAGCAAATTTACTATTTGATATAATCTCGTAAAAATATTCTCCTTTTGCCTGTTTTTTATAATAATTAGGGTCACTGTTAATATCAAGAAGATCTGCTAATTTTTTTAGGCTATAACTGTGTCTATGCTCTTCACCTGCCCACAGTGTTACAAACTGCCATAATTCCCATTCAGATTCTAATCCTCTAACTCTAGCCCATGTATCAGTGTAATGAGGTACACCATGTTCTATAATCGCTGTAGCTAATACAACTTGTTTATCAAAATCTGAGATATTTTCTTTATCGACTTTTTTCCAATTAAGATCATTTATTCTCCAACCTGTAGTTTCTGTCATCTCATAATATTTTTCAAATTCGTTCATAATTAAATTTTCTTTCTATTAAAATAGTTTCTAATCAAGTTATACTAATTGTTTTAAGCTAAGTCTATAATAGAATTTTTTGAATTGTCACAGTTTTGTCAAACTTATATAATTATTTTGTAAAAGTTTTGTTTTTTTATATTTTTAATAAAATTTGTTGAAAAAGTTTCTATAATTAAAAAACTATAAACTATAATATTTTGTATAAATATATGAATAATAATTTTATTTTAATTTAAATATTATGGAAAATGATGATTTTGATGTTTGGATACCTCCAAAAGATTCAAATAGTAATAATGATACAAACTCATATCTACACTGGGCATTTAGTAATATAGCATCTATGCCAAGAGAAAACGTAGATTCTGTTGTTAAAAATCTTATAGACATAGGCTTTATTTATCATGCAGCGAGATGCTTAGAAATCTCAGCACAGCATAGCTTAGGTGTTTTCTTTACAGGTAATGAATTAATAAGTTATAAATATCCTAACTTTGGAAATTTCCATAATAATATTAAAACTTTACTTGAGGCAGGTTGTCTTTATATAAAAGGTAATAGAGAAAGAACTGCATTTATAGCTTTTAATAGAGCTTTATCTTTTGTAGAAGAGGCATTAAGACAAATTGAAAGTTATGAAGAAGAAAATCCTAAAGATTTACTATGTTTAGGTATAGCTTTTGAACTAGCTGGACATTGCTGTTTCCCTCTAGGAAATAAAGATGGTGTTGACTATTATAAGGCGGCTGAAAAATATTGGCAGATGGGTTATCAAAACAATCCTGAAGAAAGTGAAAAATGGAAAGATAATAAAGCAACTAAAATAGTTATAAATTGCTTAAAAGAAGTAGCAAAAGTTAAAATATCAGAGCAAACAAGTATGATTCCTTTAATGTCTTCTGATTATCAAATTAGAATATCTAAAGCAAAAGAGTTTGTGATTTAACTTTAATTATTTTTACTTATACTTAAAAGTAATTGTTTTGCAAAAAATATTTACTCGTAGTGTTGTTACTGAAATACTCTTGTCTTGTCACTTCTTTCTTTTCACTTATTAAAAAGCATCATAATCTAATAAACTTAACTCTTCTTCTTTAGAGGAGATATCTTCTATCATAGTTTTTACAGTTTCATTTGCTTTATCAAAATTTCCACTCATTATATGCATTAGTAATACACTAAATTTCAATTCTGCTTTATGTTGTTCTGGGACTAATATTTCAGCAGCTTTAAAATATGCTTCAGAGGAATTAAAATCCTTTAGATGCTTACATACAATTCCTAAATAAAATAGTAATAACCACTGGCTTTGGTTATGCTCCACAGCTTTTTCTAAATAAATCTTTGCATTTTTATAATCTTTTAATCTAAGATATGTATAACCTAATAATAACTCAGGTTTCCATGTAATATTATCTATATTAATTATAATAGAATGTGCTGGAGGATTTATTTCTAAGGCTTTAATAAAAGCTTTTTCAGAAGCTTTAAAATCTCCTTCTCTTATTGCTAAATAACCATAAGTTAACCAATATTCTGGATTATTCTTACAAATATTTTCTCGTCTTAAACACTAATTTAAAGCTTCTTCTCTATTACCTTGTTTATATAAAATTTTAATTATATCAGTGCAAATTTCAGATAAATATACACTATCTTTTTCATCTGTACTACTTAAAGCATTTTGATAAGATGTAAATGCTTTTTCTAATAGACCATGTTGAAGACACTCTTTACCCATCAAATAATTATAATAAAAAGCTTTTGGATTTTTTTTAAGCTCTTTTTTTAATATTGGGACATTTCTAGGAGATTTACTTTTTAAGCCACCATCTAAAAAATGCTTTATTACAATACCTTTTGCATCATGTGATTCCAAGTTATATATACCTTCAGGATGTATAATTTCTTCACCTATACTATGTTCAAATCTAATATTATTATTTTTAGGAAAAAGCCTTATTTTCTTTTGGTAAAGTGAATATTCATCGTTTTCAGGATTTATATATGTAAAAATATCAACAAAAAACATTGGTGTTTTATCATAATCTTTATTAATTATTTCTTTGATTTTAGAGTGTTTATCTACTAAAACTTCATCAGTATCTAAAATTAAAACCCAATCAGTTGTAACTTTAGATAAAGAAAAATTGCGTACCTCTGAAAAATTTTCTTGCCAAGTATAATCAAATATTTTAGCATTAAAATTTGAAGCAATTCTTTTAGTATTATCAATAGAACCTGTATCAATCAGTATAATTTCATCGACTAGACCATTTACACTTTCTAAACAGTTTTTTAGTCCTTTTTCAGCATCTTTAGCTATTATACATAAACTTAAAGTTTTATTCATATATTTTTTTTATATTTTTACTATTCTTGTTATCATAACATCAAAATCTTATTTATTTAAGATTAACATATAGTTAGAAATAACATAATAACATTGAGATATTTCTTTAAAACTTATCTTTTAAAGCTCTTTTTATAATTGCTTATAAACAAAGTCAGTGATAAAATATTGATTACAGTTCTTATATAATTACTTTGAGAGTGATAAACAAAATCTATGAAATCTAAACTTTTATTTGGTTTTATGCTTATTTCTGTTATGGCTTCAGGTTGCGATAACTCAAGTAAAATTAAATATACATTGAAGGATACATGGGGAGCAGATGGTAACTGGGGAAATAAAACTAAAGTTGCTAGTAGCAATCCAAGTAAAGAAATTAATAATAAATCTAATGACAAGGTTGTTGTTAATAAAACTAGTCCTTCAGAAAATAAAGTTGAAAAAAAGATAGAACAAAACACTAAAAATATTGCAACTGCTACTAAAGAAGATAATCCAAAAAATAATAAAGTTGCAGAGAATAAAACAACTAAACCAGTGTTTAAATGGGAGAAAGTTCCAGCAACTGGTATTCTTAAAGCTAATTATGTGAAAACTATCCCAAATGATAATTTAAGTTTCTCATATGCTGTTATAAATAATACAAATATTGATTCAAAATTTAAGACTGATTACAAAAACAAACTGACAAAGGCAATACAAGGAATTTCTATTGTTTCAGATAAAGATGAAAAAGTTAATAATAAAAATTCTTGGGTATTAGCTTTTACTTATGATAAAGACTCAACTAAAGTAAAGCAAAAACAAGTTTTTATACCTGTTAATAAAAATCTTATGATAGCAAATTTTATAGCCTCAGAAAAAGGGTTTAATTCTGTAGAAGATGAATTCAAAACTATAACAAAACATCTTAAATTGTAGTTGTTTAAAATATTTATAATTTTCAATGATTTTTAATCTTGACAATAAGTTTATTGAAAATATTTTTTTATGCTTATAATTGAAAGAAATTATAAATAATAAAGTTAAATCATAGAAAAATAAAACTATTGATTTTAAACTACCTAAAAATTAAATATAATTAATGGAAACTGCTTTTAATATTCGTTAGATTCTATAAGCATTATTTAATCAAAAAATTTAGAATATTCATTGATCTTTTGACTAAGTCTTTTTTCTAAATAAATATTTGCACCTTTTAATTGTTTGAGAATTTCTTCTGCTTCTTCTTGGTATTGTTTTATTTTATCTCTATTCCAATTAGAAGGAGGCTCTTGAAGATTTGTAATTCTATCTGCTAACTTAACAGACCAAATTTCTTTTGGTTGTTCTTTTATTCTTTTTAGACTATCTTTCATTCTTTCATTTTTAGGTATATTAGAGTTTTTTGTTAATGCTAGAACACCCTCTGCTACAGTCAAATCAAAATTATCTTTTATTTCATCAAAGTTAGTATTTGTATCTTCTAAAGTATCATGTAATAAAGCAACTTGTATAGCTAGTTTTAAATCAAAATTGTTTGTTTCTTTAGATGCAATTAATATTTCCATAGCTACATTACTAAGGTGTATAACATAAGGTAATTTACTTGATGGTAATGTTTGATTAACTTCAGTATGCTTTTCAGCTGAGAACTTTATTGTTTTTTGATAAATACTTTGTATATCCATAGTATTAATTATTATTCCTTAATATTTTTACAGATTATACCTAATTCTATCATATTTTATAATTTATATTATTTATTATTTTTTATTCTATAAATTTTTTACAATTTTTAAGATTAAAGTTTACTATTAAAAGTAAAATATAATATTATAATATTTCATAAAAAATATAATTTAATTTTATATAACTACCAATGGAATTTAATCAAAAATATTTATATTTAGGTGAATGTGCAGAACTTTATTATAAATCTGATATATATCAAAAAACAGATAATAGTATTATCAAATTTGTAAAGAATTTCATTAATAATTATTCTATTGAGCATTTTATAAGCTTAGGTTGTGGTAACTCATATGAAGAAAAAAAGATTATTTTTAAGTTAAAAAAATCAATTAAGTATACAGGTGTTGATTTTTCAGAAAAGATGCTTGAACTATCAAAAAAGACTCTAGATAAATCAAAACTCAAGAATTATGAGCTTATCAATGATGACTTTTTAAATACAAAAATTGAATCTAAAATATCACCAAGATTATATTACTTTTCTGGATTAACAATGTGTAATTTTGATACAAATGAATGGATAAAAATTATAAATTTAATGAGTTCAAAAGATTATCTTATTTTTTATGTAATAAGTGTGCCAGATCCTTTTATTACCAAAGAGATAATTATTAACTCAGTTGAAAATATTTGTAATGATAAAATAAAAAAGCAACAATATATAGAAGCTTTAAAAATATTGCAATTAGATAACTATGAAGGAGATTTCACACAAGAGTTTACAGAAGATCAATTATCTATAATTATAAGATATATTTTCAATCCAAAATTTGGAAAAAGTTTTAAAGTTCAAGATGTAAGAATATTCTCAATACCTAAACTAATAGAGTTTTTTCAAGAAAATAACTGCAAATTTATTAAAAAGAAAATTCATATTGATACTTGTGCATATGTATTTCAGAAAAATTAAAGTTATATTTTCTTTTTCATAAATATATATACACTACCAAAATCAGATTTGATATTCATAGTACTTATATAATCCATATAGCCTTCTTTAATAGCAATAAACTCATGTGAACCTGTAGAAAAATCAGGTATTAAAAATTTACCATTAATATCTGTTTGAGACTTTACATTATCAATAGTTAAATTAACATTAGCTAAAGGCAATCTTGTTTCAAAATCTGATATTTGACCCTTAAATACAACTTTTACTATATTAGGTTCTGCACTTATTGTTGGATTTGGAGAAGGAGTATTAATAGATAAAGGTATTTTACTTATTCTTTCCATTTTATCAATAGCTGTAAGAGGTCTATTTGGCTGAGCCTCACAACAATAAATTAATAGTAAACATAAGTATATAATCTTTTTCATAATTTAATTTTAACACTTTTTCAGACTTGAGGTTTAAATAATTGAATATTAAAATTTATCTTAAGTTATAGTATAATTACTTAAAACTAAAATAGCTAGTAAAGTGGAGTTTTCTTGTGAAAAAGTTAAATAAGGCAATATCAACATTGTTTACATTATTCTTGTTATCAAATTGTAGTTCTGAAAATACAATAAATAATATTAGTTCTGAAAATATTAATGCTCTTAGTAGACAAGAAATTGGAGGAGAAATATATGAAAACTTCAAGATAAATCCTAAGATTGAAAAATCAAAACAAGAAAAAATTGCTACAAAATTAACTTATCTTATGAATGATGATGAAGCACATCAAAGCCCTTGGTCTGCAAAAATGCTTCTTATGATGGATGATATGCCACAAACAAGTGTACATAATATTGTGTTTCGTGATGGTGGGAAAACTGATGATTCTATATTATATTACTTAAAAGGTGATAATCGTGAAAAAGAAATTGGAGCGGATTGGAGTTTTTTAAGTGATAATGTTAAAGAAGTTCAATCAAATAATCCAAGACTATTTTCAAGAATTGTAGAATGGACTTTTGATAATTATCCATCTAAAAGAAGATATTTACAAATTTATACTCATGGTGGTGGTGCTTTTGGTATAGGAACAGATGTACATCAAACAGATTTAAAAGGTAATGAGTTACCTAAAGAACAAAGAATAGGAATGATAACACCACAAAAATTTTCAGAGGCATTAAAACAAGGTTTAAAAGGAAGAAAACTTGATTTAATATATTTTAGAGCTTGTTTAATGGGTAATGTAGAGGCTCTTTATGATTTAAGAGGTGTTGTAAATTATGCTATAGCATCTGAAGATGTTTCTTATTCAAAAGAAAACTCAAATATTGTAATGACCAAAATGTTTGAAGATCTAAGTTCAAAAAATACAGATCCAAAAGATATTGCTTATCAAATGGCAATTCAAGGACACGGTAAAACAGGAGCAGATGATGGTTATACAACAATAGCAGCATTTGATTTATCAAAAGTAGATGAGTTAAAAACGGCTTTAAATCAATTTGCATTATCTCTTAAAGAAACAATGTCTAAAGAATCAAAAGCAATATTAGATGCTTATGATGCAGTACCAACAATTAAAGGTGAGAGTATTGCAGAAAAGAAAAATGAAAATATGAGAGATTTATGGAGATTTACAAATGAACTTAATCAAAGAGTTCAATCTCCAAGCTTATTATCTTCTATAGAAACACTTAGAAAAGCTCAAAAGAATTTTACCTTACATTCAAAAGATGCTTTAGGAGCATCAGCTAATGGTTTATCAATATTCATGCCATTTAGAACTAATTTAGGTGAAGGAGAAATAAGAACATTTTTAACAGAAAATTATAGAAAGCGTAAATTTGCTGTTGATTCAGCATGGGATGAGTTTTTAATCTCATTACCTAAAGCTTAAATTATTGCTAAATAAAGTAAAGTTTATTTTGCAGGTCTTTAGTTTATAAACTATATTAAAATTTATACTATTTGATTAATTAAAAATTTATATGAGTAAATTAATAAAAAAATCTATTTTAAGTTTTGCAATTTTGATTGGAGCTAGTTTTTTACCTTCTTATTCTGAACCTCTTTCTGAAAGAATAATAAAGGTTGGCTTATCTCAAAATCTGGACTATATTCCTGTTAGCACTTCTAATAAAGGAATAATTTATTTATATAAAAATAATACATTTACAAAATTAATTGATATTAACCCTCAACAGTTCTGTTCAATTTCTTTAAAGAAGAATAAGCTAGAGTTAAACTCAAATAATAAAACTTACGATGTAACAGATTCTGCTATTTTAATAAAAAGTTTAGATGATAATAAATATGCCCCCCTTGTTTTTGGTGGTAACCATTGGTATAGAGGGTATTTAGAAATTTTTCAAAATCCTAAAAATCCTAAATCACTTACATTAGTAAATGCTTTGCCTTTAGAAGAATATCTTTATGGTGTTGTACCTTCTGAAATGCCAGCCTCTTGGCCTCTAGAAGCATTAAAAACACAGGCTATTGCTGCTAGAACTTATGTATTAAGTCATTTAGAACAATTTTCAGAAGATGGTTTTGATATTCTACCAACAACAGCAAGTCAAGTTTATGGAGGAGTTGAAGAAGAAACACCTGTTAGCAATCAAGCTGTTAATGAAACAAGAGGAAAAGTTGTAACTTATAAATCAAAATTAATTTCTGCTTATTACTCATCAGGTGCAGGAGGAATGACTGAAAGTGGTTTAGATGCTTGGGGATCTTATATCCCATATTTAAAACCTGTAAAAGATTTTGATCAAGACTCTCCTAGATTTACTTGGTACAAAACTATAAGTAATGATGATATTAAAGCTATTTTATTAAGAGATTATTCAACAGATATAGGTAATATAATAAAAGTATCTGTTAATGATACAACTTCTTCTGGTAGAGCTAAAAGTGTTGTTTTTGAAGGAGAGAAAGGTAATTTTGAGATTGATGCTAAAAAATGGAGAGGCTCAGCAAAGCTAAATAGTACTTTATTTTCTGTTATAGCTGTTGATCCTGGTACAAGAGTTATAGATGAAAATTTAAGTGTTCCTACTCTTTTTAGGTTTACAGGAAGAGGCTTTGGTCATGGAGCAGGTATGTCACAATGGGGTGCAAGATTTTTAGCAAAAACAGGACGTTCTTCAGAAGACATTTTAAAATACTATTATCAAGGAACCGAAATAAAGCACATAGATAAAATAAATTATTGATATTTTAACTAGAAATTAATTTTCTGATAACTTTAATTTAATTTAAACAAATTAAAAATAACCTATAATTTAGTTTATAACTAGTAGAGAGCTTATTGGAGAATTATATTTTGAAAAAAGTATTACTTTTATTACCATTATTATTAATAAATGCTTGTGGTCAAGAATCAATAAATCTTAGTTCAAATGATAATAATGTTTTAAGTTCTTCTAATAATAATAAAAATCAAAATTTTTTAAAAACATTTACAGTTGCTACTTATGATATTAATAACTACTTTCAAAAATATAATCATGATAATGTAAAACAATTAAATCTTAGTAAAGTTATTCATAATTTAAAACCTGAATTAGTAGCATTACAAGGTGTTTCAAACTTTAATGAAATTAAAACATTTAATGAAAGATATTTAAAAGATTTAAATTATAAGTTTTATTCTTCAGAGGATCTTGGAAGCCAAAACAAATCTGTTATTTTAACTAAGTTTTCTGTTATAGAAACAAAAAAAGTATCAACAAAAGATAATCCATATCCAACTAAAAACTTATTTAAACTAAAATTAACAGTTAATCCTAAGTATACTTTTAGTGTCTATACAATGAATTTTAGGTCTGTTGAAAGTCCAAATTATTTACAAGCTCAAAGAGATAAAGATATTGAAGATGTAAAAAAATACATTATAGCGAATCAAAAAACAAATTTTAGAGATAAATATTTAGTTCTTGGAAATCTTAATGGTTCTCCTACTCAGCCTGATTTACAAACAATGGTTGATCCTCGTTCTAGTGGTGTTAGTTTTCATGATGTAATAACAGAAGATTTCGGTTCTGATAATTCAATATTTAGTTATGAATCAAAAACTAAAGGAAAATCTAGACCTGATTATGTTTTTGTTTCAGTTGGAATGTTTGATGAATATATTTATCAATCAGTTAAGATTCATAATCAAGATAATAAAAAGTTAATGCAAGATGTATCAGAACATTATCCAGTAACAGCTACATTTAATTTACCAGAATAAAAAGTTAAAAAGTGTGCGATAATTAATTTTTTATATGTAATTTTATTAGAAATTTTTTATGCAACTTATTAATTGGTACCCAGGGCATATCGCAAAAGCTCAAAAAAAATTAAAAGATAATATAAAACTTGTAGATCTCGTAATCGAAATGGTTGATTCAAGATTGCCTATAAGTAGTCATTTTGGTTGTGTAGATGAATTATTAAATAATAAAGATAAACTTATCCTATTAAATAAATCAGATTTAACTGATAAGACAAAAATAGATGAGTCTATTGATTACTGGAAAAATAAAGAAACAGAAGCTATCTCAATTTCATCTATAAATCCTAAAGATGTTTTAAAGGTTAGAAACAGTTTAAAAAAATATCATGATAAATTAACAGAGAAGTTAGCTAAAAGAGGAGTTTTACCACGTTCACTACGTGTAATGGTTATAGGTTTACCAAATATTGGAAAATCTACATTAATTAATCGTATAGTAGATAAAAAGAAAGTCAAAACTGGAGATAAACCAGGAGTCACAAGAACTTCGCAATGGGTTAGAATAGGAGAAAACATTGAACTACTAGATACACCAGGGATTATTATTCCAAAATTTGAAGATCAGATTTTTGCAATAAAACTTGTGATGATTGGTTCTATTAGTACAGAATCTTATGAACCAATAGAGACCTCAAGAGAAATAATTAAATATTTAAAAGAAAATGACCACGAATTTTTAAATAAGTTTGGTGAAGATTTTAGTATTGAGGTTTATGGCAAAACACGTAATTTTATTAAATCTGGTAATCAAATAGATATTGATAGAAGTGCAAAAACATTTATTAAAGATTTAAGAGATGGAAAGCTTATAACTTTATTTTTGGATAAATTTTAAAATAATTTGCATAAAATATTAGAGATTATAAAAAATAAATCAAAATATTAATTTGTTAATATCAAAATTTATTGTTAAGATTACTAATAAATTTTAGTAGATAAGTAATAAACTATATAGGTAGGCAGTTTTTTGGAAAATAAGAAAAAAATAAGGAAATATTTAGCAATATTCTTTTTTATATTAGTTATATTTGTAATATATAATATTTATCATATATTAAGTCCTTTTCTTATATGTGCTTTATTAATATATTTATTAGCTCCTATTGTTAATTGGTTATCAAGTAAAAGTTTTGGTAATTATAAACTAACAAGAGGTTATAGTGTAGTAATTGTATACATTGTAATACTTAGTCTTTTAATACTTGGAGGAACAGTTTTATTTCCTATAATGTATGCAGAAGGTAAGAAAATTGCCTCAGAAATTCCTGCTCAAATTAATTCGTTTAGAACAGAAACTTTACCTGTATGGATAGGAGCAATACAAGAACAAATATCATCTTTTGGAATAGATGTAAATATTCAACAGGAATTTGATAAAATGATTGAATCTGCAATGTCTACAGGAGAAGGACATCTTGAATCTATTCCTAAATATGCCCAAAAAATTGCATCAGGCTTCTTTTCTACAATGACTTCTTTAGTTGTAATATTTATATTTACGGCTTTTGTTTTAATAGATTTACCAAGTCTTAAAAAAAATATTATTAATCTTATCCCTTTGGAATACAGAGAAAGTGCAAGAGACTTAGCAAATGCTATAAATAAAGATATGAATGGTGCTATAAGAGGACAATTGATTATATGTATTGTAAATGGTTTCCTTTCAACATTAGGTTTATTAATTTTAAAAGTGAAGTTTGCTGTAACTTTAGGAATAATAGCAGCTATTTTTAGTCTTATACCTATATTTGGTACTATTTTTAGTTTAGCTCCAACTGTTATGGTTGCAATTACACAAAGTTGGTTATTAGCTTTAGAAGTAATTGTTCTAATACTTTTAATACATTTAATTGAAGCAAATCTACTTAATCCAAAGATTATGGGGACAAGTGTTGAATTACATCCTGCTATTATTATATTCTCAATATTTGTAGGAGAACATCTTTTTGGAATTGCAGGATTATTATTAGCTGTTCCTTTGATTGCTGCTGTTCGTTCTGTTTTAATCTATACTTATAAAAAATATTTTATAGATAATGAATCATCTACTTTGACAATAGTAGAATAATTTTGTTATAAATTCTATAATGAAAAATTTAGAATTATTTATAGCTTTAAAACAATTAAAAGCTAAATGGAAGCAAACAACTCTTGCAATATTAAGTGTATCTGTAGGAGTGATGATTCTTATATGTGCTTTATCTTTAACAAATGGCTTTGAAAAAGATTTAATAGATAAGATTTTAGGTACAAACCCTCATATATCTGTTGAGTCTGCTTTAAGTGACAGAATAGGCAATTATCAAAATTCTATTAAAGAAATCCGCTCTATGAAAGATATAAAGTCTGCGACACCTACAATTAAAGGACAAGCTCTAATAAATACAGGTATTGAAGTAAAAGAATATCTTAGTATATGGAGTTGATCCTGTTGAAGAAAATAAATATAACGAATGGAGTAAATATATAATAAAAGGTGCTTTAAATAAGAATGATAATAATGGAATTGTTTTAGGTTCAGAATTAGCTAAAAGAATGTCTGTCGGAATTGGTGATTCTGTGCAACTTATAACAGGAGTGGGTATAATAACACCATTAATAGTTACAGGTATTTTTCAAGCTAATTTTTATGAAATTGATGTACGTGTTGCGTATATTAATTTAAAACAAGCACAAGATATATATAAATTACCTAAAGCAATAAATTCAATCTCAGTAAAATTAAATGAACCTTTAAAAGCTGATAAAATTTCTGAAGAAATAATGTATAAATTTTCATATCTTAATTCTAGAAGCTGGTTAAAAGATAATAAAGGCTTATTAGCTGCTATGGCAACAGAGAAGAAAGTTATTTTTATTGTAATGATGTTTATAATAGTTGTTGCGATGCTTGGTATTGCGAATCTTTTGGTAATGATAGTTATAGAAAAAACAATGGAAATAAGTATTTTAAGAGCAATTGGTGCAAGTAAGAAAAATATAAGCTTAATATTCTTATATCAAGGGATGTTTATAGGTATTTCAGGAATTATTAGTGGTTGTATATTAGGTTATCTTGGTTCTTTATTACTTTCTAAATATCCTATTAGTTTACCAAGTGATATTTATATAATTGGTAATTTACCAATAGATATGCAGTTACAAGATTTTATTTTAGTTTCACTTTCTGCTTTTATCGTTTGTTTAGTTGCAAGTATAGTCCCAGCAAGACGAGCTGTTAAATTAAAGCCAATAGAGACTATAAGAAGAAATAGATAAAAATATTAAGTTAAATTGTTTATATAATATCTTTTCATAAATATTAAAAGAAAATATCATTTAACTATGAATGAAAATATTAATTTTGAGTATAATTTTGCAGAAGTTTTGATTGACTCTTATACTGACTTAGAAAATCAAACTTTTACTTATTCTATACCCCAAAATATAAAAAAATATGTAAGGCTTGGAACACCTGTAATTGTACCTTTTAGAGATAATCAATTAGGTGGTTATGTTGTTGATTTACATAATGATAATGCTCTTTCAGAAGATATAAAAATCAAAGATATTATATCTGTAAGTTCAGAACAGATTTTAGAACAAGATTATATAAACTTTTTAAAGTGGATTGCAGAGTATTATTATACAAATTTTCTAAGTGTTTTAAAAACAGCTATACCTTCGGGAATACTAACAAAAGCTCATAAAATAATTAATTTAGATGTAGATATAGAGATTTTTAATGATTATATAGAGATTCAAAAAAAAGGAGAGTTTAGAGATTTTTGTGAATATATAAAAAATGAAAAAGATATAAAACTTTCTAAGCTTAAAGCTCACTTTGGTTCAAAAGCGTCAACTTATGTTAGAAAATTACATAATGCAGAACTTATAAATATAAATCTTATATTTGGGACTAAAGGTAAATATAAAAAGCAATTATGTATCAGTTATATACATTCTGAAGCCGATTTAACAAATAGAGAAAAAGAAGTTTTAAATATAATTTCAAAATATAGTGGATATATGACACTTGTTGAGGTTCAAGAATTAGCATCTACCACACCTAGTTTAATTAAACAATTACATAATAAAGGTTGTATTGATTTATCAGAACAAATAATTTTAAGAAAACCACAAAAAAATGTAATTTCTCAAAAAACATTTAAGCTCGAACTAAATGAATATCAAAAAAATGCACTAGATAAATTTTTAGAAATTTATATTAAAGAAGATAAAAATAAAGTAATTTTATTAAATGGTGTTACTGGTAGTGGTAAGACAGAAGTTTATTTACAAGCTATAGAAAATGTTTTAAATCAAGGAAAAATCTCAATAATGCTTGTACCCGAAATCTCTTTAACACCTCAGACAGTTAATCGATTTAGAGGAAGATTTGGAGAATGTATTGCTGTTTTACATAGTAGGTTAAGTGAAGGTGAGAGATTTGATGAATGGTCTAGAATTAAAAATGGTTTAGCAAAAATAATTATTGGAGCAAGGTCAGCTATTTTTGCACCTTGTAATAATATAGGTTTGATAATTATAGATGAAGAACATGAAGGTTCTTATAAACAAGATAAAAATCCAAGATATAATGCAAAAACAATTGCAATAAAAAGAGCTGAATTAAATAATTGCCCTGTAATTTTAGGTAGTGCAACTCCTTCTATAGAGAGTTATTATGAAGCACAAAATAATAAAAACTGGATACTAGTTAATATGCCAGAACGTGTTGAAAATAAAATCTTACCAACAGTTAAACTTGTTGATATGAGAGAAGAATATTTAAGAGGTAATAGAAGTATTTTTAGTAAGTATCTACAATATGCAATAGAAGAAAGATTAAAAAAACAAGAGCAAACTATTATATTTATAAATCGTAGAGGTTTTTCTACATTTGTAATGTGTAGAGATTGTGGTCATGCAGTTAGATGTACAGATTGTTCAGTTGCTATGGTCTATCATGCAACACATGAGGCTTTAAAATGTCATTATTGCGGAAAAATACAGGATTTACCAAAGCGTTGCCCTCAATGTATGAGTGTTAATATTAGACATTTTGGTATTGGAACTCAAAAAATTGAAAGTATTGCTAAGAAATGTTTCCCTAGTGCAAGAATTGCTCGTCTTGATAAAGATACAACAACTAGAAAAGAAGCACATCATGACATATTAAGTGAATTTGCTAATGGTGATATTGATATTTTGATTGGTACTCAGATGATTGCTAAAGGTCTTGATTTTCCTAATGTAACTTTAGTAGGTATTATTGCTGCTGATACAGCTCTTAATCTACCTGATTTTAGAGCTAGTGAAAAGACATTTCAATTAATAACACAAGTTGCTGGTAGAGCTGGTAGAGGTGATACTCATGGTGAAGTTGTCGCACAATCATATTCTTTAGAACATACAAGTATTCAAACAGCAAAAAACCATGATTTTGAATCATATTATTCTCATGAAATAAAAGATAGAGAAGAGTTAAGATACCCACCTTTTTCAAGTTTAATAAATATTATAATTGCAGATACTGATATTATGGAAGCCAAAAAACATTCTCTAGAGCTTAGTAAATTATTAAAAACTTATAAAACAGATGAAATTATAAGTGTTTTAGGCCCTATTCCTGCTGGAATTCCTAAAATTCAAAATTATCATAGATTTCAAATTTTGATAAAATCTAAATCATTAGATGAGTCAAGAAATATTTTACATAAAAGTCTAAAAGAATTAAAAAAGAGTCATAATACTAGAATAGGAATTGATGTAGAACCTTTAAATTTAATGTAATGAGATTAGATATTGAATATATAAAAGAAAAAATAAATAAGTTAGATAATAGTGTTTATAGTGAACCTGTATTTGAAAACAGTAAACCTTTTGTTCCTGCTTCTGTTTTAATACCAATATTTGAGATAGATAATAAGTCACATATCATTTTTACCAAAAGAACAGATAAAGTAAGTCATCATAAAGGTCAGATTTCATTCCCAGGTGGAAAGTTTGATAAAACAGATAAAGATTTAGAATTTACAGCACTAAGAGAAACTCAAGAAGAAATTGGGGTTAATCCTGAAGATATAAAAATAGTTGGAAAAATAAATAATATGGTAACTAATACTAATTTTATTGTTAGTCCTTTTGTTGGAATATTGCCATATCCTTATAATTTTTTAGTTAATCCAGATGAAATAAGTGAACTGATAATAGTTCCAGTAAAACATTTAATGAATAAAAACTTCTTTAGAATTGAGAAAAAAGAGTTTAATGGAAAATTATTTGATATTTATTATTATGAGTATCTAAACCATACTATTTGGGGTGTTACAGGTAAAATACTATTTGACTTTTTATCATTGATAGAATTTTAAAAATTACTTAAAAAAGTATTGGATATTATATTTTTCATTTATTATATTTAAAAGTAATTGGTTTGCAAAAAATATTTACCCGTAGCATTATTACTGAAATGCTCTTGTCTTTTCACTTTTTACTCATCACTTCTCACTTATTATTTAGTATAATCGTTGTGTCTTTTATTTAATATTATTAAATTAATATCGCTCTTACAGGTGAAGCATCAGCCCCTTTTATTTTTAATGGTAAAGCTATTAATTGATATAAGCCATCTTCAACATTATTTAAAATAATACCTTCTAAAATAGCCAAATTATTTTTATATATTTCATTATGTGACTCTAAAGATTTTGAATCAAATGGATCAATAGAAGGAGTATCAACACCTATTAAAATTACTCCCTTTTTAGATAAAAAATTAACAAGTTCAGGAGATAAAGAGTTAAAATCATCATTCCAATTATCAGGATCTGGAAAAGAAAGTGTTTTGAATAAAACTCTTTTAGCTTTTATTTCATCTTTTATATCTTCTGGGTAAATTCTTTTTCCTCTTTCTAGACTAATTGTTATTACTTGGCAATCTCCAATATAGTAGTTTAAATCTCTAGATGCTATATCTTCTCCATCTTTATGATAATGATTTGGTGCATCTGTGTGTGCTCCCAAATGAACAGTTGTCTTAATTGTTGAAAGTAAAAGATTATGACCTTTTTTAAAATCAAGCAAAATTTCACTTGAAAAAGTTGTATCCCCTGGAAAAACAGCTATATTAGGAGTGATAGTAGGACTTATATCAATGTACTTCATATTAAATCAACAAATATTTCATTTAAATCAATAATAAAATTTTTTAAAACATAAGATTTAACTTTATTTATATCATTATCTTCATCTATAAATGACTCTGAAAAAAGCTTATACTTATCATTTTCTAAAACCAGAACTTCAACACTTTTCATATAAGGATTAACAATCCAATATTCTTTTATTTTAAAATTCTGATATATTTCTTTTTTCTCTATATTATCTCTATACTGAGAATATTTAGAAACTATTTCTATTACTAAATCAGGACTTCCAGAGATACCTCTTTTAGTGGCTATATTTTTTCTTTCATTAGATAAAAATAAAATATCTGATTGTACACAAGTATCGTCACTTAATTTTACATCAATAGGAGGGAAAAGTATCATACCCAAATTATTCTTTTTTACAAAATCTATTAACCTATAACCTAAATTTGTCTGAATAGTTTGATGGTTAAAATCAGGTGCAGGAACCATTATTAACTCTCCATTTATTATTTCATAATTATTATCATTATTAATATTTACATATTCCTGATAATTAGTTTTATTTTTAGTTTTCATATCAAATCTCAGCTATAACTTTAAATTCAACAGCTATAGGTGTTGGCAATGCATTTACTTCAACAGTTGTTCTACATGGTAAATAATCTTTAAAATACTGCCTATAGATTTCGTTAAACTTTTTAAAATCATTTTTCATATTAGTTAAAAAAACTTGTACATCTATTATTTTATCAAATGAGCTTCCGCTTTCTTCTAATATTGTTTTTACATTTTCAATTACAGAATGAGTTTGTTTTTCTATATCATAAGAAATTATATTATTATTTTCGTCAAGTTCTACGCCAGGGATAGTTTTTGAACCTAATTTTCTAGGGCCTACACCTGATAAAAATAAAAGATGACCAGAACGTCTAGCATGAACATAAGCACCAACAGGTTCAGGAGCTTTTTTACTAAAAATCTTTGAATTATCATTATTTTTTAACTCTATTTTAGAGTTTTTAGTATCTAAACTTTCAAAATTATCATCTAAATCATCAAAGTCTTTACTAATAACTTCTTGATTTGAGTTTTTAGGAGTTAATCCAATTAATGCTGCACCTGTACCCCAAACAGGTTGATAATCAAAAACTTTACCATTAAAATTATTAGTCTGACCTAATAAACCATTAAGCCACCAAAAACCTTTACCAGACATATCTGCATTAGCTTGTTTTGCAAATTCTCTCATACATTGTGATACATCTTCTAATCTACCTTCTCCAAGAAGTTCTATTATTTTAAGATTCCACTCATGATCTTTTGCAGATGAAATTTTATCATTTTGTGGTTCTATTTCCTTAATTTCAAATCTATTAGAAAGGTTTGATACAAGAACTACTATTACTTTTTTTCCTGATTTTACTATTGCATCAAATGCTGCTTTTCCTAAATCAATTGATTCATCTTTTTCTGCATACATATTACATGAAACAATAGAGGCTTTAAATTTATTATCTGGATTAATTAATTTTTGAGCAACTATAGTTCCTGTATCAATAGGAAACCCATGATAACTCATTAACTTAACATTATGACCAAGTTTTTTTACTTCTTCACTGTAAGTCTTTGAAAAATCACTATCAATTTTAAATTTATAAGGAATAGAACCATATTCATACCAGTTTTGATCAACGTGTAACCATTCTGGATTTTCTTCTGCTTGAAATAAATATCCAATAACTGATAGCCATTGTGTTGAAAAATATAATATTAAATCTGCATCAATATTTTTTATTTCATCTCTTATTTTTCCATAAGACTCATAAAGAGAAGTCCAATAAGGTGACTTATCATGAGCTAAAAGAATATGAGGTAAACCAGAAACTATATAAGCTTTTTTTATAAATTTCTCAATCATTATTTTAAAATCCACATTTTTAGTATAAAATCAATTTTTTATGAAGCAGATCTAGCTCTACTTTTTGTCCATTCCCTTAACTCATGTATTGCCTCTTTCATTGTATGAGATAAAGGAACAGCTTGTCTAATTGTATTTAAAATATCATTATTTGTTAATTCTCTATTTTCTTCAAAACTATCATACATAGACGATATTATTAACTCTTCTATTTCAGAACCAGAAAATCCATCTGTACTTGAAGCTAATGTATTTAAATCGAAAGTTCTAGGGTCTCTACCCCTCTTTATTAAATGTATTGCAAATATTTCCATTCTTTCTTTTAATTTTGGTAAATCTAAAAAGAATATTTCATCAAAACGACCTTTTCTTAATAATTCAGGTGGAAGATGCGAAATATCATTAGCTGTAGCTATTATAAAAACTGGACTATCTTTTTCTTGCATCCAAGTTAAAAAACTTGAAAGGACTCTTGCTGTTGTTCCGCCATCAGACATATTAGAACTACCAGAGCCACTAAAACCTTTATCAATTTCATCAAGCCACAACAAACATGGAGCAACTGATTCAGCTGTTTTAATCATTTTTCTCATATTTTCTTCAGAAGAACCAACTAAACTGCTAAATAAAGAACCAATATCTAATCTTAGAAGAGGCAGTTGCCAAAGAGATGAAACAGCTTTTGCAACTAAACTTTTACCAGATCCAGAAACACCCAAAAGTAAAATCCCTTTAGGTTGAGGCAAACCATAATCTCTTGCTTTTTTTGTAAAAGCTTCAGAACGTTTTTTTAACCATATTTTTAAATTATCTAATCCTCCAACAGTAGACATATTTTCATGTGTTGGATAAAACTCTAAAAGACCACTTTTTCTTATAATTTGTTTTTTTTCTGATAAAATCAATGATATATCTTCAATATCAATTCTTCTTTTTGAAACTATAGCTTTTGAAAATACACTTTCAGCTTCTGCAAGTGTTAAACCCATTGCTGCTTGTAAAAGTTTTTCTCTACCATGAGAATCAATATTAATATCAATATTTTTTTTATTATTTTGGATAGAATTTATAAGCTTATCAAGTAAAATAGCTAAATCATTTAAGGTAGGTAAATTATAATCAATTACAGATATATCTTTTTCTAATTCAGATGGTATTTTTAAAATTGGAGATGTAATTAGTATTGTTTTAAAACTACTTCTCAAAGAAATACTTAAATCCCTTAATTTTCTAATAATAGAAGGATCATTCATATAATGGTGAATGTCTTTTATTACATACAAAGCAGGTTCTGAGGCTTTTTGAATATTATCTAAAGCATTAAGTAAATCTTTACTAGAGTCATTACCTAATATAGCTGTTTTTGAAGCATTTATATTAAGTAAACCTTGAGTTACAGTCCAACTATATATTTTTTTATCTGTTCTTGTCGCTATTCTTAATAAGTCTGCTTCAACTCTCTTTTCTTCCCAACTTGTAATATAAATAAGTGGATACCTTGCTCTTATTAAAATTTCAATTTCATCTAAATTTTCATCCATTATTTCTTACCGTTTGAAGGATTTGATGTAGTAAAAGGCATATCAGGACTTCCGATATCAGAAAGTTTACCAGACCATTTTTCAATTGCTCTATAACGAACAAGAGTTGAATTAAGAGATTTTGAAAGAATCTTATTTGCTTCAGCTTGAGATTTTGCCCTATTTAATATTGCCTCTGAAACACCTCTTGCTTTTTCAACTTCCTGTTGAGCTTCAAACTGAACTTTTTTTAATTGGTTTTTTGATTTAAGTGCTTCTTGAGCCATAATATTTTTTTGTTCTATTGCTTTTAAAACAGCCTCAGGAGGTCTTATTTCATTAATAGTAAACTGTTTAATTACAAATCCATAAACACTTAATTTCTTTTGTATTTCATTTTGAACTTTTGTAACTATACTAGATTTTGCTCTACCTAAAAAGTCTGCTACTTCAACATTACCAATGACTTCTTGCATTATTTGTCTAATTGTTTGCTTAACATAACCTTGAGTAATTTGGTGTATATCTTGTCTAAAAGTTAAATATAAATGTGGTACTTTATCTGGTTCTAATTCAAATGAAACAGAAACATCACAACTAATTGGTTGTCCCTCAATTGAGTTTACATTTATTTCTTCATTATACTCACTACCTTCCATTGAAGATTTTGTTAATATAAGAGTTTGCATAAACACAGGATATTCAACTATATCTTGAAAACCAATTAATTTAAACTTAAAACCAGGACTAAGAGCTTTTTCTGAAATTTCTCCATTTAGTCTATTAATACCAATACCAACATTTCCAGGGTTAATATATACAAAACTATTTCTAATTAAAGTAATTCCAAGTATTACAGAAGCTGCAATTAATATAATTTGCTTAGGTATTTTACCTGTCGTAAAACCAAATTTATTTTCAGTCATTTAAAATTGTTCTTATAAAAAACTATAACTAAATAATTTTACATTATTCTTCCTTAAAAAAAAGCTAGTTCAATTTAAAATATATATATTTTCAATAAAAATTATCTTATTAAAAATACATTAGACAAAATTATAAGTTAACAGAGCCATAATAGTAAGGTTTAGTGATATATTCATAAAATAAAAAATCAGGTATTTTTGTTTTGATTAATTTTAAAATCTGAAATGAAATTATGATATACATTTTTACAACAGTAGGAACATCAATTTTTGGTAATTCTTTAGTAGTTATAATTTAAATTAGGTAATTTTAGTAAAAAAGTCTATTAAATGTTAGTTAAAACAAAAAAATCTCTATGCTAGTATTACAAATATTATTAAAATATTGTACAAATCTCAAAATGTTTATCTAAGGTTAATTTGTACAATATATTAAATGAAGAAAATATTTTATTAAAACAATCTCTTATTTACTATTAATGAATGATATAAATTAGGAGCTAGACTATATTGATAAAATACAACTAATTTATTTAATCTTATCAACAATACTAAGATAAAATTCACGATCTTTATGGTGAGTTAAGTAATTGACTACAAAATATTTATCAACCCATAAAGCTTCAGGATTTTCAGGATCTACAGGTTTTAAGTCTATTTGACTAGTTTTGAAAAGATATAAGTGAATTATTTTTAACTCACTTATATCTTCACTGCCTTTTTTACTTATTCTATATCTTTGATAACTACCTAAATCTTCTATATATTCTAATTCACTAACACCAGATTCTTCGTATATTTCTCTTTTTGCTGCAGTTAAGTTATCTTCTCCTTCCTCCACATGACCCTTTGGCAATGACCATGATGTTCCATGTTGATTTACAACAAGGACTTTTCCATAAGGATTTACAACAATTCCTCCAGCACTATTAGTAACAATAACTTCAGCCATAATAACCTTTTAGTAGTAAATAAATAAAAATATTATTGGAATTAGCATACCTAAAATAGCAATAACTCCTCCTTTTCCTATGATACCTTCTTTTCCTTTTTTCATAAACATTCCTGTAAGAGCTATTATTAATAATGATACAGCATATATGTCTGCATATATAGTCCAAAATTTTTTAGGTTCATTAAGATGTAAGAAATTGAATGAGTGTAATATAGGTCGCTTTGTAATTTCATCAAATTGTGCGATATTTTTTTTTGTATCAATATTTAACTTTTGATTTTCAGAAAAAATAATCTCTATTGAATTTTCAGAAGGATAAAAGATATTATCTTCTTTATAGCTTAATCTCAAATCTAATTGATTTAATATCTTTTCTAATTCTATTTTAGATATTTCATCATTGTTTTTTAAAGGTGATATTAAAGCTGATTTTTTATTATTAATATAACTAGGATTCCATTCATCAATATGATTAACTGCAAGTCCAGATATAGAATAAATTGCAGTTAATCCAAAAAAATAATAACTAAGATATCGATGAATTAATATGTTTGCTTTACGCCAGTGCATTAATCGCTAAATTTAACACCTTTTGGCTTAAACATATAAACAGTTTTTCCTTCTTTTTTCTCATGATGATCATGACCATCTTTTTTCATTTCTTCTGCTTCTTTTTTCTTCATAACAACTTTAAAAAGTTCTCCTTCAACTAGAACATTTTTTCCTCTAGCTGCAATTGGGAAAACCATTTCGCCATCTTTTACTTTAATTGTCATACTTTCACGCTTCTTATCACTAGATACTTTCATCCAGCAACCTCTTTCAGTGCATACATCAACAACTTTTCCTTCAACTAGAACATTTTTTCCCACAAAATTTTCAGGATTTCCCATAATTTCTGAGATCTTAGTTTTATCTTTTAATGTAATTTCTTTTCCAAGATTATCAAGAGCTTTAGCATTAACTGAAATAGCAAAACCCAAACTAATAATTGATGTAAAAAGAATCTTTTTAAAATTCATTATTTATAATTCCCCTTTTAATATGTTCTTATCATTCTATTAGAAAACAGATTGATGAAAAATCTTTTCATTTCTCATCTTTCATTTTTCATTAATTTCTTAAGCTCTATCAAATATCTCTTTAGCTATTATAACTCTTTGAATTTGACTTGTTCCTTCATAGATTTGGAATATTTTAGCATCTCTCATTAATTTTTCTACAGGATATTCTTGAGAATAACCATAACCACCAAAAATTTGAACAGCATCTATAGCAACCCTCATTGCTGTATCAGCAGCAAAAGCTTTAGCCATTGATGCTTCTTTTGTATTTCTTTTTCCTTGATCTATTATAGATGCAGCTTGCCAAACTAAAAGCCTTGCTGCTTCAATATCTTTAGCCATGTCTGCTATCATAAAACTAACGGCTTGATGCCTTGCAATTGGCATACCAAATGTATTACGTTCTTTTGCATATCTAATAGCGTGTTCCATTGCACTTCTTGATAAACCTACAGCAGCAGCTGAGACAATTGGTCTTGTATGATCGAAAGCTGACATAGCTATTTTAAAGCCTTGTCCTTCTGCACCTAAGAGATTTTTAGCAGGAACTTTAACATCAGTAAATGAAATACCTCTTGTATCAGAACATCTTTGTCCCATGTTCTTTTCTTTTTTACCAACTTCAATTCCTGGTGTATCTTTTGGAACTAAGAAACCTGTCATACCTTTATGACCTTTTGATGAATCTGTATAAGCAAGAACAAAATACCAATTTGCTACACTTGCATTTGTAATCCACATTTTGCTTCCATTAATTATATATTCATCACCAACTTTTTCAGCTTTTGTTCTAATGCCTTGAACATCAGAACCTGCTCCTGGTTCTGTTACAGCATAAGCAGCCATCATTAATTCTTCTGTCATTGGTGTTAAAAATCTTTTTTTTTGTTCGTCATTACCTGCAACTATAACAGGAGCTTGAGCTAAACTATTTGCTTCCATAGCTGTACCTATGCCAGTACAACCCCAAGCTGTTTCTTCTGCTATAAGACAACTTTCAAAAACACCATAACCTGAGCCTCCATATTCTGTTGGAATATGAGGGTTCATTAAACCTGATTCCCAAGCTTTTTTTAATACTTCCCACGGGTATTCTGCTGTTTTATCGAAATGTTCAGCATTTGGAGCAATTTCACGTTTACTAAATTCACGTGCATAATCTCTTATTTGATTTTGTTCTTCACTTAAGCCAAAATTAACCATAAAATATAATTCCTTCAAATATTTAATACACTACTATAAAATACAATTCTTTTAAGCTTTTATCAACATAAAAATTTAAATATTAGAATCGCTTTATCTTTTATTAATATATTAATAAGTAAAAATTAGGCAAAAACAACTAGTAAATCTCAATACTTTTGTTTCATTATTTATCTCAAGTAGATTTTATTTAATCATAATTTCAGGCAATAATTTTTTTTAAAGTTAAGTATTTAAAATTTCTACAAATAATTAAATATAAAGTTAATAAGTAATTTTATTAATCTATAAGTTTTAGTTAATATTTTTACAAAGGTCATTCTGTAGATGCTCTAATTACACTTTTTCCAAATATTTAAAATGCAAAAGAATGGTTAATTAAAGATTAGAATAATTTATTATAATATTTACAATAAAGTATCTATATAACTATAATTTATAAACACTAGATATTTTGTTGTAAGGTTTATAAATAAATGGATAATAAAAATACAGGAAAAGATAAGTTACCTTTACAAAAGAATATTAGTCAATCTAATATCGTTAGTAAACGTGGTGAAATAAGACAATTAGGTCAAAATATACAGTCTAAACCTGTAAATCAATTGAATAATAATCAAAAATTCCTAACTGAATTAAATAGTAAGAATGTTTTAGTAAATAATCAACAAATAAATAATAAGACAAGTTTTAATTCTAAACCAACAAGAAAAGATAATCTTAGCTTGAGTGATAAAGCTAAGAATCCTAATTTTAAGCCATTTGCAAAAACTAATTATATTCAACCTCCTGTAAACAAAGAACTAAGTATAAAAGAACTTCAGAAGTCACTTAAATTATCAGATGATGAGTTTGCACAAGTTTTATATAACTATGGTGTTAGATTTTTTAATTCAGATAAAAAAAGATCGGAAATGTACTTCTTAGAGTTTTTAAAGTTTAAACCTGAAAATATAAATGCTCATTATAATTTAGGATTAATTTATAGTGAGCTAGGAGAAAAATCTAAAGCTGTTAATTGTTATAATGAAGTTTTAAAAAGAGAACCTGAACATAAAAATGCTTTATATAATTCAGCGAATGATTCAATTTTCTTAGGTTTATATGAAAATGCTGAACAAAATTATATTAAAGTAAATAGTTTAGAAATTGAACCTTATGATTCTTATTTTAATCTTGGTGTTTTATATTTAGAATATATAAAAGATTATACAAAGGCTAAAGATACTTTTTTTGAACTAATGAATAAATTTCCTCAGAATATAGAAATTTTATATTATATAGCTCTTAGCTATGATAAAGCGGAAGAGTATGATAACGCAATAAAATATTATTTAGAAGCAATTAACTCTAACTCTGAAGATTATAAAAGCTTATTCAACCTTGCTACTATTTATAATAAAACTTTAAGATATAAAAAAGCCTTACCAATATTTATAAAATATCTAGAGATTGAAGATAAACCTATGAAAGAATATGTTAATGTCCAGTATGCTAGAAGAAGGGTTAAAGAATTAGATATTGAATTATCATAGAGCTTTTTAATTTCATTATTAGATGTTATATTTTCTTTAGTGAAAAGTAATTAGTGAGAATTGAAAAGACTAAATTATTAATTTGATTCTTAACTTATTAAGTTTTCTTGTAAAATTTGTTTAATATAGTTGAATAATGTTTAGGTGTATATATGTTAAAAGATGAAATAAGTAAAGCATTAGCAAATTCTATGAAAAATAAAGAAGAAAAAATGACTATGGCTTTACGTAATATAAGAACTAAAATAATAGAAGCAGAAAAAAAAGATGTAACTAAAGAAATAAGTGATTCTGATATTTTAGCTATTTTAACTAAATTAGCTAAAGAAAGAAAACAATCAATAGAAATGTATCAACAAGCAAATAGACAAGACTTAGTTGATTCTGAAACATATGAATTAAGTATTATTGAGTCATATTTACCAAAACAAATGTCAAATGAAGAACTAAAAGAAAAACTTAAAGAATTAATTAGTGAAAATAACTTTGCTACAATAAAAGATATGGGTAAAGCTATAAAAGCTTTTAATGATAAATATCCTAGTATGGCTGATGGAAAAACTTTAAGCCAACTTGTAAAAGAAAGTTTAAGTTAAAAGGTAATAAATAATTTTGATAATAAAAAAACCAAGACTAATTAATATATTAGGTTTAACTTCTATTTTATTTTTTATGACAACTAATTCATATGCAGAAGATAAAAATAAGCCTAATGTGATTAGCTATGACTATAAAACTTATCATTTATCAGGTAGTTTAAATGGAACACCAGTATTTAATAGTAATAGCCCTGAAGTTGTAAAAACAGAAGGTATTTTATTATCAACATTTTCACCTGAAGGAAAAACAAATAAAGAAGCACATTTAGATAGAGTTCTTCTTGGTGAATTTGATATTTTTACTCATCATATCGCTGTTGAAAGAGAGAAAGGAGATTTATCAACATTACATCAAGGAATATTAATTAAGAATATTTCAGATAAAATAATAAATATAAAAATAAAATCAAGTTCTACCTATAATAGTCAGCCTAACTCTCCATTTAAACCATTACCAGATAAAATAATAAATGATAATGCTTTAACTTATTCAGGACCTGGGGATAGAGTATCACAAGATATTTTGAGAAATAAAAGCTATATCAAAGATCGTTCTATTCAAATAAAAGCAAATAGTTATTATCTTCTTATGGATGAAGAAATAAAAATAGAAGATTTAACTCCACCTGTTAATGGAAGAACTTCTTTATTTAAACTTGAAACAGATGGCCCTGTATATGTAGCAGACTTAGCATTATATGAAAAAGGATTCTGGTTTTTTAAATCTAAACCTAAATTACAAGATTGGATTAATATTTTAAATACAGGAAAATTATCAGAAAAAAGAGATAAAGTTCCTAGCCCTTTAAATACTGTTTTACCAAAGGGAACACCTTTTATTTATGGTAGAGTTGCGGGTATTGCTACAGGTAATACTTGGTTTTCAAGAATAGCTAAAAAGGAAAATGATTTATTAGAAATACCCGACTCAAATAAAGGTTATTCATTTGTTTTAAATACTTTATATAATAATACGTTAGGAACAAAACAAAATCAGAGTGCTTCAATGGAAAAAAGATATGATGATACTGCATATCAAGCTCATTCAAATTATGGAATCACTTATGATATTGATATCCCACTTTATAATAATACTGAAAATGAAAAAACTGTTGAATTAAGTTTTGATAGTCCTATTAGAATAGTTGAAAATAAGGAACAAAAAGATTTATCATTTTATGAAAAAGCACCTGAAAAAATAAATTTTAGAGGAGAGTTTAAACTAAAATATAAAGATGACTCAGGACAGGAAATTGAACAATTTATACATATTGTACAAAGATTTGGACAAAAAGGAGAAAGCCTCTTAAGCTTAAATCTTAAAGCAGGAGAAATAAGAAAAATTAATATAAGCTATATATATCCAGCCGATGCAACACCTCCTCATGTATTAACAATTAGTACAAAATAAAGGGTGATTTAATTTGCCGTTAAAAAAAATAATAAAAACAGTAAAAGAAAATCATAATAAGCTTAAAGAAAAAACAGAACAAGAAAAACTTATTAAGGAAAAGTATAAAATACAAGAAGAGAAGTTTGACGATCTTAACATCAAAACAAGCTCAAAAAAAGGTATTGATTTAAAAAGTGACCTTTTTTCTGAAAATATAGAAATAAAGCCAGAAAGGATAAAGACATATAAAGTTCAAAAAGGTGACACACTAAAATCTATATCAAAAGAGATTTTTAATACTGAAAAAAAATGGATAAGCTTACATATTAAAAATATACATAAAATACCTAATCCTTATAGACTTATAGAATCAATGATATTAGATATACCTTATGATGATGAAGTTAATAATTTTTATGATAAAACCTCAAATGATGGTAATTATATTATTCAAGAAAAAGATGATATAAAAATAATTTCAAAAAAAATATTTGGTACAGAAACTCTTGTAAAAAAATTAATAGATTGGAATTATTTAAGGTTTACAAAAGATATATATCCAAGTAAAGAAATAAAAGATTTAAAATATTTAGATTTAAAAAGACAGATACAGTTTTTATCAAAAAAATATTCTATAGATATTAATCTAAGTTATAAACAATTTATTATAGAGTTAATTATAAATATATCAGATAAAAATGATGTTCCTGCTTTAGTATCTCTATTAGTATCTAATCAAGATTATCATATTTTTTTATTACAAGAGAATAATGACTTATTAGATAAAATTAGTCCTGAAAAGTGTTTAGGTTATCCTATGAATTTAGATTCAAATATATATTTAAATGAATTTCCAAGATTATGTATGGATATTGAATATAATATTATTTTTGGTACTAAAAAACTAAAAGAGCTTAGAGTAATAAATAAAAATTGGCCTAAAGCTATAGTATCATATTTTATGAGTCAGGCTTTAGGTGTTGGGAAACCAGAAGAACAAAAACTAAAAGTCAAAGAAGTTATAAAAATAATTGATAGCCTTTTAGAAAAAATGAATGATAAAACTTTTAGCTCTATGTTAAAGAATAAAACAGAGTTTCAAAATAATAAATATATTACTTTTGACCTACTTCATAAAGAATTGCTAGAATATAAAACTAATTAAATAAAAAAATACTCATAAAAATTCAGATATATTCTAGGGCGTTTATAAAGTTAATTTTTGATAAATTTAAAACTAAATGATATTACAAATAATTTATTATATAATCTTACATATAATGAAATCTATTACTTACTAATATTTTTTATAAAATATGCAAAATTTTGAATAAAAATTTACTTAATTTTTAGGTAATTTAATAAAAAGTTTGATAGAAATAGAATAATGAAGAAATTAAATATTGATGATATAAATAATATTATTAAATTACTGGAAGATCCTAATCCTAAAATTTATGAACTAATAAAACCTCAATTACAAAATAGTTTAAAATGATTTTCGTGAACATTTTAAAAATATGATTAATAAATCAGATAATTATTTAGTAAAACATAGATTAAAAGATATTGTTGATTGTTTTTATTTTGATAATATTGAAAATCTATTTAGAAAATATACCTAGAGAACAATGGTGATATTGATTTAAATATGCTAGTTTTTTATTATCAACTTTTGAATATCCTGAGCTAGATAAAGATTTATACAAAGACATTTTAGATAAAATAACTGGAGAAAATCAAATCTCAAATTGAAAATATTACAGATCCATTAATTCTGTTGTAGATAAAATCAATGATTGCATTTTTAAAGAAGAAGGTTTTTAGTGGTAATCAAATCTGATTATACAGATCCGAATTAATACTTATATTAATATGGTAATTGATAGAAGAACAGGTATCCTTTGCTAACACTTTCAGCTGTTTATTTATTTATAGCAAAGATTAAATCTTGACTTTTTTTGGTGTAGGTATGCCAGGCATTTTATTTTAAAATATAAAAAAGATAATTTTGAAATTTTTATTGATCCTTTTTATTCTGGGCATCTTTTATCAAAACAAGATTGTATTAATTTCTTAAATTTCTCTGGTTACGGATTTATAGAAGAATATTTAGAAATAAGTTCAAATAAAGAAATTTTTAAAAGAATGATAAGAAATTTACTTCTAATTTATAAAGAAGAACAAGATGAAACAAAATATAATAAATTAAGGGATTTATTTAATATTGTTGACATAAACTATTAAATAATCTTCTCATTTTAACTCTTAGTGTGTATAATTCAAACTTAAATTGATAGCCAAAATTTCTAAGAGGAGTCTTAATGACATCAAATACAAGACGTACAAAAATAGTTGCAACTATAGGCCCTGCTTGTTCTTCTAAAGATATGATAAAAAACCTTATACAAGCTGGTGTAAATGTTTTTAGACTAAATTTTTCTCATGGAAGCCATGATGTTCATACACAATCTATAAAAAATATTAGAGAAGCATCTAAAGAAACAGAGTCTGTAATTGCTATTTTACAAGATGTTCAAGGTCCTAAAATTAGAATAGGTGATGTTGAGAATGGTGAAGCAATTCTTGAAGAGGGTAAAACATTTCACTTAACAAATAAACCTGTAATCGCAAATAGTGAAATTGCTTCTGTAACATATGAAAGACTTTTAGAGGATATAAATATAGGTTCAACAATTTTAATAGATGATGGAAAATTAGAATTATTAGTAACAGATAAAGATAATGAAAAATTAACTTGTATTGTAAAAGTTGGTGGCTATATAAGACCAAATAAAGGAGTGAATTTTCCTGGAAATAGTTTAGGAATTAGTTGTATTACAGAAAAAGATAAAAATGATATGTTACTTGGTGTAAAACAAAGAGTCGATTTTATTGCTTTATCTTTTGTTCAAAGACCAGAAGATATTATGGAAGCTAAAGAGTTTTTATCTCATCATAATTCAAAGATTCCTATTATTGCAAAAATTGAGTGCCAAGCAGCAATTGATAATCTAGAAGGTATTTTAGCTGTATCTGATGGAATAATGGTTGCAAGAGGTGATATGGGTGTTGAGTTACCAACAGAAGATATACCACTTTTACAAAAGAAAATAATAAAAATGTGTAATAGATTTGGAGTACCTGTAATAACAGCAACTCAAATGCTTGACTCTATGGTTAGTAATCCAAGACCAACAAGAGCAGAGACAACAGACGTTGCAAATGCAATTTTTGATGGAACTGATGCAGTAATGTTATCAAATGAAACTGCTGTTGGTAAATACCCAGTAGAAGTGGTAACAACAATGGCAAAAATAGCACAAAAAGCAGATATGGAATTAATTAGCTCTTTTTCTGTAGATTTTAAATCACAACTTTATACTATTTCAGGTTCTGTTAGTATGGCTGCAACTTACGTTGCTCAAAGTTTAAAAGCATCAGCAATTTTAACAGCTACTTTTTCTGGTTCATCTGCAAAAAAAGTTTCAAGATATAGACCACCATCTTTAATAATTGCAGCAACTCCAGAGTCAAATACTTTAAGACAAATGGCATTAGTTTGGGGAGTAAAACCTATTTTAATTCCTCCTTCTCATGATACAGATAGTATGATAAAAACTGTTGTTGATATGTCAAGAGAAGCAAAATTGATAAAAGATGGAGATATTGTTGTAATAACAACAGGATCACCTATAGGAGTTGCAGGAACAACTAACATTGTAAAAGTAGAAGTTGTAACAACTATGTTAACTCAAGGAATGGGATTAGGAAAACAAATTGCACATGGGAAAACAGTTTTTGCATATAGCCCTCAAGAAGCTTTAGAAAAGATTCAAGATGGAGATATTTTAGTAACAACAATGACAGATATTGATTTTATGCCAGTAATTAAAAAGTGTGGAGCTTTAATAACTGAAGAAGGAGGCTTAACTTCACACGCAGCAATAGTTGCAATGTCACTTGGAATTCCTGTTTTACTTGGTGTTTCTGATGCTTTTGAAAAATTAAATGAAGGAGACATAATCACAGTTGATCCAAGAAGAGGATTAATTTTTGCTGGTAATCCTAAAATAGTTTAATATATGTTACCCAAACCGTTGAAAACTTGTGATATATGCACAGGAAGTTCAAATAATTATTAATTTAAATTGAAATAAATAGGCTTTACGTCGTATTATTATTAAGATTAAAAAAAAATGAGTGGCAAGGTTTTCAAATTGTTAATGGGTACAAAAAATAATAATATTAAGAATAAAGTCAGTAAATCTAAGGGAAGAAAGGCTACATTTAGAATTTTGACAGCTTGTGCTGTTATTTTGGCTTCTTCTGGTTTGGGAATTTTTGCTTCAACATTTCATAATGCAATTGTAGCTTATAATAACACTTCAGATGAAAAAATTTCTTTAGGTACATTTGCTGGTATTAAAAAAGCTGTAAGTGATGTAATGGATATATCTGAGCCATTAACTGAACCAATGAATATATTAGTATTAGGAAGTGATATTGGATATGTCAAAGGTCGTCCTACGGATAATACACCGACAAGATCAGATACAATGATGTTAGCAAGAATAGATCCTATTAATAAATCTGTAAATGTACTATCAATACCAAGAGATACAAGAGTTTTAATTCCAGAGCATAGATACTATGATAAGATAAATGCAGCTTTTGCCTATGGTGGTGAGAAAATGGCAAGGCGTGTAGTTGCAAATCTTACAGGTTGTTCAATTAATCATTATATAGCGTTAAAAGTCAATGGATTAATAAATGTAATTGATATTTTAGGTGGCGTTGAAATTGACGTAGAAAAAGATATGAGATACGTTGATCATACAGCTAAACTTGATATAGATATAAAAAAAGGAAGACAAGTTTTAGATGGTAAACAAGCTCATCATTATATTAGATTTAGACATGATGAAATTGGAGATATAGGAAGAGTACAAAGACAGCAAAAATTTATGAATGCTGTAACTGCTAAATTATTAAGCCCAACTATTTTAGTTAAACTACCTCAACTTATTCAAGCCGCAAAAGAAAATATCATGACTGATATGACTGATAAAGAGCTATTGAAACTTGCAAATTTTGCTCGAAAAGTACAAAGACAAGATATAAAAATGGTTATGCTTCCTGGAAGATTTGGAAATATCGGAGGAGGAAGTTACTGGTTAATGGATGAAGAAGGGGCAAGAGAAATTATTACAAATATGTTTCCTGATTCTATGTATGCTACATCTTCTACCCCATCACCTCTTTTAAATCAAGATCCTAATACTCCTGTTGATCCTTTACCTTCAAAAAGAAGATATAGAATAACAATTTTAAATGGTTCAACTGAATCTAGATTAGCTTCAAAAGCATCTGTTCTTTTAAGAGAAAAAGGCTGGACAGTTTGGTCAATAGCTGAAGCTAAAGCACCTGTCAGCAAAACACAATTAATAGTTCAAACAGGAAAAACAAAAGCTGTACCATTTTTATCTGAATCTTTAGGCTTACCAGTTGATATTGTAAATGCAAGTGTTGGAGATATTTATAGTGATTATACTATAATTGTAGGTGATGACTTTGCTCAATATCTTAAGCAAGTTCAAGCAAGTAGAGACGTTAAAACTAATAAACTTCAATAGAAAAATTAATTATAAAGTTTGTATTATTTATACTTAAAAAAAGTGATGTGAGAAAACTATTAAAGAATAATTATTTTAATTAATTATTTAAATTCTACTTATTTCTCTAATTTAGTCATTCTTCATTGATATTTCATCACTTCTTAAATATTTTCTTTTTACTTCTCACTTTTTATTTCTTCTCTTATCACTTCTTATATCTATCATGGTATAATTTATAAAAAATTTATTTATAAATATCATTAATTAATTATAGAGGTAATAAAATGGGTGGACACGGTGGACATGATCATGATGAAGGTGATGAGATAGTTCTTCATCAAGAAAGACTTTTACCCACAATGCTTTTAGCTACAGGATTTGCTTTAATTGTTTTATTTGGTTTAGCTAGTGCTGGTGGAACTAGGTTTGATGCAACAGTTGGTAAAGCTGCTTATGAAAAAGTTGTAGCAGAAATGCCAAAAGTTGAAAGGCATATTCCATTAAATACTCCAAATGCTAAATATCATACATCTGATGGCAAAGATCATAATACAGAAATAAATAATACGGATAAACATGATGAAGCTTCAGTAAATAATGAAAATGCAAATAATACAGAAGCACACAATGAATCCGATGGTCATGAGCATGGACATTAAAAAATAAATGTCAAAAGTTTATTTTTGTGAGAGATGTAATACAAAATATAAACTAGAAGATGCTTTCTTCTACAGAAAAAATTCTAAAGGCATTCTTAATAAGATTTATAGCGAACTAAGTTATAAATACTGCCAAGAATGCCTTCCTTATTTTGAAAAAGATGCAATTAAATTTGAATAATAGGCAATTATACTTAAAATTTTAAGAACTAGATTAGATACAACATTAGTTTATCAACTAAGAGAATTAAAAAATCTAAAAAACAGACTATAACTAAAAGATTTATTGAAATATTAATTGAAATATATTTGTATTTATATTAATCTAAAATAGGCTTTGTTGCATGATTTAAAAAAGGTCTATACAAGATAAGAAAAATCTATTACCTTGTATAGAATGAAAAAATCAAGATATATAATAACAAATTGGTCAGAGTATAACAAATCTCTAAAGAATAGAGGTAGGTTCAATTTTTGGTTTACAGAAGATATAGAGAAATACTGGTATGATGCTACAGGAGAGACTTATTACTCAGATATAGCAATAGAATTTTGTTTAACAATAATGTCAATTTATCATCTAAAATTAAGGAGTGTTCAAGGCTTTCTAGAATCAATATTTAAGATGTCAAAAATATATTTAGAAGTGCCAGATTATTCAACAATTTGTCGTAGGAGACAAAAACTTAATTGTAATTTAGGAAAAGTTAGTTCATCAGATAATATTCATGTAGCAGTGGATTCAACAGGAATCAAGATATATGGGGAATGTGAGAGTGGAAAGTGAAGATGCATGATTTTTCAAAAAGGAGAACATGGAGAAAACTTCATAGAGTAAATGAATCAACAGGAGAAATATTAAGCACTAAAGTAACAAACTTATCAATAGTAGATAGTGCAATGTTTGAAGAAGTATTATCAGATATAAAGTCATCAATAAGATGTATCAGCAGATAAGGGTTATGATAAGAGAAAATGCTATGATATATTAATAGAAAAAGGAATAAAGCCTATTATTGATATAGTGGACAATGCAGTTTTTATTGGTCTATTAATCACCCAAGAAATGAGAATCTATATTTTATAAAGACTTATGATAAAGAGACTTGGAAACAGAATTCTGAATATCATAGAAGGAGCATATCTGAGAATGTATTTTTTAGGTATAAAACTATATTTGGAGAGAGTCTTAAATCTCGTAAATTTGAGTCACAAACAAATGATATTATTATTCGATGTAAAATGTTAAATAAAATGTTTCAGGATTGTAAACTCCACATCGTTAAGATTTGTTGAGATAATCAAAATTAAAGGACAAACTCTTTCTATATTTTATTCATGCAACAAAGCCTCTAAAATAATAGAAAAAACTTTTTAAATTTAATTGGTAATAATTATGACTAAGAAAAACATTTCAAAGTATTTAATATCTACTTTTATTATTCCAAATATCTCCTACTGTTAATATAACAAATCATTTAGTATCAAATCAAATTCAAATAGCTGATAAAGTAGAAATAAAACAAAAAACAAGTAATTTATTTAATCATAACTTAGAATATAAATTTTCTGCTGAAAGAGGAGAAGTAATTTTAGAAAAAGATAAGTACTTTTATTATGCACCCTTTACAGGAGGTGAAGATATAGTAAAGTTTGAAGTTTTTGATAAAACAGATAATAAGGCTTTACCGACTATTACACAAAAAGTAAATATTCAAGGCGTTGCTTTAACTTATGTAGATTTTAAAGATAATAAAACTACATCTATAGAAAACACTAATGGTAGTATAAAAGTAGTTTCCTTTAAAGACTTAATAACAGCTAAAAAAGAAATAGGTTTAGGGAGATATCCAATAATTTCCCCTGATGGAAAATATATTGCTTATACTAAATATTCAAATGATGGAACAACAAGTCAACTATTTATAAAAAATGTTTTAGGTAAAGAGATTAATATTATAAATGATCCATCATTTAACCTTAATCCATCTTGGGCACCAATACCAACAGAAAAAGATAAAAAATATTCTCTTGTTTTTTCCTCTAATAAAAATGGTGGTATTTATCATTTATGGAAAATAGATATTGATGGTAAAAATCTAAAGCAATTAACAAACAGTATTGCTAATGATTATCAACCAAGTTATTCACCTGATGGAACACAAATTGCTTTTACTAGTGATCTACAAGATAATAAGATAAATAGTTTTAGAAATTTATTTATACTTGATATAAATTCTAATAAACAAGCACAATATACTTTTGAAACAATTAGTAATAAGGGAGTTTTTAATCCTGAATGGTCTTTAGACTCTAAAAGAGTAATTTATTCTAGAAAATATCAAAAAAGACAATTACAATATTTAAATAACTTTCAAAAAATTTGGTTGATAGATTTTACAAGAAATAGTCAAGGTTTTGGGCAAATAGTAACAAGAGAATTTGATGAAAATATTGTTGAAACTTATCCTTGTTTTTATCCTAATAACAGGCAATTTAGCTTTATAAGACATAGAGGAGAATCTAATGCTTTTGTATCACTTGATATTTCATTTAGCAATTATTATGGAATAAGGATTTTTCCTGTTGAACCTGATTTAGAACCACAAATAGAGGATATTACAGATGCTAAATGGGCAAGACAAAAATATATTGGAAATCTGACAACAGGTATATATCAAGACAATAATAATGAATATTTAAATAACCCATTTACCCCAACTACAGGCTCAAGCATTTAAAGTAGATTAGAATAAATAAAAGCAATATAGTTATAATTTAGCCATTTGTATTTGAAAATAAATTAAAATACTGTTTCCTTGATAATAAATTATATTTTGATAAATTATCTGAGATTTTAGTTTTTATTGTAATTGTTAAAATATGGTGCTACAATAAAACCAATTATCTTTATAAAAAAAAATAATGAATATTTATTCTTCAAAAAAAGTAATGCTAAATAATGTAAAAAAATCTGATGAGTATACTTTTCATCTTTCAAGAGCATTTAACCATATACAAAAATTTATTGATAGTGGAAATACATCTGATAAAGATTTAAAAGTTGCAACTAAAGAACTTTGTTATTGTATTAAACTTAGAAATACACAAATTGAACCATATTTAAGTATGTCTTATCTTTTTTACATTATGAAGCAAAATAAAATAGCAAATGATTATTTTAACGTAGCTTATGCAATTGCACCATCAAATGAAATAGTTTTGAAGTTTAAAAGTTTATTATCAGGAGACCTCAATAAAGAGAATTTTAGTCCTGTTTCTGAGCTAACTCTAGATTTTAGTGAAAAATTAAGGGTAAAAAAAGCGAATAATTTATTATAGTAGGAGGTTACATTATATGGCATTAAATATCTCAAATGAACTTTCACAATTCAAAAATATACAGTTTAAAGATGGTAAAACTCAAGCTGACTTTATCAAAAAGCTTCAAGAGAAAGTAAAAAATGATGATGTTCTTACTAAAGAAGAATTTATTCAGATTAAAGATGAGTTTATAAAAGGAGACATTGATAATGGAAGTGCTCTTGGTAAACTAATAGCAAAACTTCCTACAGACGCTGATGTTGAAAAAATTACTGCAGATTCATGTGGAAATAAATATTTAACAGCAAAAGATGCTAAAGATGCAAATGCTATTATGCAAACAATTATAAGGAATTCAGATTCTACAAATAAAAATGTTACTTCTGCTTATCATGTTACATATACAGGACAGGATAGTATGTTATATCGTGAGCCTGAAAGTATGAAAAAAGAAATTAATTTTGGTACTGCAAATAAGGCAGAAAGAATGAAATTTGCTAGTCAATATACACAGATAGGTGCGACATCTCATGCAAGTGAAAGTAATCAATGTGGAGCAGCATGTATTGTAGCAGGAGCAATGATAAAAAATG
The DNA here is from genome assembly GCA_046328075.1 of Candidatus Sericytochromatia bacterium. Classification (GTDB taxonomy): domain Bacteria; phylum Cyanobacteriota; class Sericytochromatia; order UBA7694; family JACMQJ01; genus JAXLXG01. The sequence goes on along the minus strand of JAXLXG010000031.1, from coordinate 1,423 downwards.
GTCAGGCAGGTCTTACTGATTTGATTAGGGTTGTAGAAGCTAGAGGTAATTCATGTGTAAGAAAATCACCATCAAAAGGAGAATATGTTGTTGATAGTAAAAATACAATAACTGGTTGGGATAAGCTTGAAAAAATTAAAGAGAATATTAAAAACGGAAAAGCTACACAGCAAGACTTACTTGATTTACAACATATTGTTTATGAACAATTAAAAGTGTTGGATTTTAACAAAGGTGGTATTAGTGCATATAAAAGACAAACTGTAGATGTTGACTCACTGAAAGAATATATGAATACATCTGTTGACACAACACTAGGAATGGGTGGAACTAAACCTTTAAAAAGCCTTTTTTCAGATATGAATATAAAACTTGTTAATACCGCACCTGGAGAACAAGAAGGCTCAAAACACTTTGTTGTGTTTTTTGATAAAGAAAATGGATCAGCAGAAAATTCAGTATATGATCCTTGGCCAAGAGTTGATAATAGTCAAGTAGTTACTAATAACGATGTAGAAAAATATCATAAAGGTGTTATAAACTCTGTCAGATAGTAATCAAAAATATTGAAAGCTAATCATTTTACAAGGAGCTAAAGTTCATTGTAAAATGGTTTATTTGTTTCACAATTCAATTTTATTTGATTATATTTTCTTACCACTTTTCACTTGTATTTAGAAGATCTAAACTAATTCTCATATGAGTATTAAAAAATTTATCTTTATAAAAAGTAGATTTACCAGAGCCTTGAGCTCCAATAAAAACTATAGCTTCCATAAATAATTATTTAATTTCTTTCTCTAATCTTTTTAAGTTAAGTTTATCAATATCAGAGCTAATTTTAAGAGTATTTTTTAATTCAATATCTAATATCATTGCTTTATATAAAAATAACTTATAGTTTCTAAGCTTTGCAAAATCAATACCTGTTTCTATAACTTGTTGAGCTTCTTTAAAATTATTTTCAAGTTTTAAAAGTAATGAGTGTTGATAAATTGCCTCTAATCTTAAGTAGAAAAACTCTGCTGTTTTTAATGAGCTATTTATTTTATCAAGAATCTTTTTTGCATTTGAAATATCTTTATCTAATATATTAAACTCTAATTCTAAAAATATAGATTGTATATTTATTTCTTTATTATCAACTTTTTCCAAAACTTTTTGAAGCTTTTTATATGACTTTTTAAATTCTGTTTTATTATTTTCCTTTAAATGCTTTTTAGATTCAAAGTAATAATAATAGGCTGTTAAAACATCTGAATCTGTTTCTTCTGCATTTGTTTTTATATCTTTTAAAAACTTTGAAAATTTACTTGAATCAAACTTATCTTCAGCTAAGTAAATTTCTCCTAATGCAACTAAACCTTTTCCATAATTATATTTATCTTCTGTTTTTTTAGTTTGCTTTAAACCTTGTATACAG
>JAXLXG010000030.1:0-71800 GCA_046328075.1 Candidatus Sericytochromatia bacterium | reverse complement strand
AAAAATATATTGAAAATTACTTTTGTTACTATAGGTATTTTATTACCTATGACTCAAGGTTGTACTGAAAAAATCAGTTTTAGCTCATCACGTCCACCTACTTCATCAACAAAAAAAACACCATTAGAAGATTTTTTAACACCTAATAAAGTTGTTAGAGGCCCTACTGGTGGTGGTATTGGAGGAGGTATTAGAATTGCTGATAATAATGGCAAACTTTTAAAAAATAAAAAAGTTGAAATATACATTAAAACATTTGGATTGAAGGAAAAAATAAAAGAAACATATACAAATAGTGATGGAGAAATAGAATTTGATTCAGATACTTTTAATAAAATAAAAGATAATATTTCCTCTGTAACAGTTGAATTTTATGACGGCTCCTATAAGGCTTTAGCAAATGCTGAGGTAATAGATAGTACTGATTCATAAAAAAAATTCTAAAATAAAAAGCTCCAAGAAATCTTGGAGCTTTTTATTCTCTAGCTTTTGACTACTTTATAATCAATGTCTCAATTAAGTTAGGTTCAAAAACATTATCTTTAACAATTGGTTTATAAACAACCAATTGTTTATCAGAATCAACAGGAGCACTATTTTTATAAGTGTTTATTGCTGTTCTTACACCTGCTTTTGTAGCTCTAATATATTTGTTAGCTGTGTATTTTACTTCTGGTATATAGTCTTGTTTAACTGTTTTAATTCCACTATTTACTTTAGATTTCACATTATCTATAAGTTTTGGTTCATTAGATGTTTTAGGTTTACGGTGAACAAAATCATTAGCTGCACCTATTATTCCTTCAACATTATGAGTTATTCCTTCAAAATTTTGTAAAACTGGTTCAACATCTTTTTCTAATCTTATAACAGTTCTTTCTGCTACTTTAAGCATATCTTTAATTTGTATAAGAATAGGTATAATAAATCCAACAATTGCAATAACACCTATTGCTAAAACAATTGCTAATATAGTCCAAGCATTCATAATTCTTTACCTCCTATTGATTCTTCTAAAGTTTAAATATCTGACTTTGAAGAAATCTTATCAAAGTTATAACCAGCATCACCAATACTTCTTGAAACATTGCTTGTTGAAGGATGTAATTCATTTGTATTCAATGGTGAGTTATCTTCTGTAGCACCTAAATTTGGTGATGATTCTTGGCTAAGATTTTCTTTAACTGTTTCGTGAACGAAGTCTTGCTTTTTCATACTTTCTTTAGCTGCTTCCCTACCTGCTGTATAAGCATTTGATAATCTTTTAATAAGATTTTGAACTTGCTCAGATGTTTTAGAAACATTATCATTAACACTTGTTTTTGTATCATTTAAACTAGATTTTGTTTCTTCAATTGTTTTGTTAAAAGTTTCTTTAGCAACTTTTACTTTTTCATTTAGTTTCTCTTGAAGGTCAGCTGTGTTTGTATAAAAGTTATCTAAGCTCTCTTTAAGTTTAGAGTTAACTTGTTTTTGTAGATCTTTATTTTTTGAAAAATAATAACCTGCTCCAATTACTGCTGAACCAAGTAATACTTTTAATAAACTATTTTTATTTGTCATTTTTTTATTCTCCTAATTATTTATTACAATTTATTAAGCTAATATTTATTATAAATAATTAATTAAGTTTTGTAAAGTATTTTAATAAAAAAATTATGCTTAGTTTTAAATCTAGTTTTTGTAAATTGCTCAAGTTAACTAAAATTAAGGATTTGATTAATTTACTTTTATATTCTATTGAGTTAAAATTCCATAGTGTCTTATTTTTAACACAAAAGTCATACAAGATGACTGACTATTTTAATAAATTGTTCTTAACTCTGTATGGCTCAGATAAATTTAAAGTGAAAATAATTTTTATAAGTCATAACAAAGGAGTTAGAAATGGGTAAAAAAAATACCTTAGGAGCACGTATAAGCTTTGATAGTGGTTACGGTTCTGCTTATATGTATAGTCTTTTAGAGCTTGAGAAGCAAGGATATTCTAATATATCAAAGCTTCCTTTTTCAATAAAAGTTCTTTTAGAATCTGTTTTACGTGAATGTGATGATTATGTTGTTACAAAAGCTGATGTTGAAAAACTAGCAAATTACGACCCCAAAAATCCTGGGGAAGAAGAAATACCTTTTAAACCAGCAAGAGTTATACTTCAAGATTTTACAGGTGTTCCTGTTGTTGTTGATTTAGCTGCTATGAGATCCGCTATGTCAAGAATGGGTGGAGATCCTAAAAAAATTAATCCAATTGTACCTGTTGATTTAGTTATAGATCACTCTGTAATGGTTGATAAAGCAGGTGATGAAACCGCTTTTGATTATAATCGTAAGATAGAATTTGAAAGAAATAGAGAAAGATATGAGTTTTTACGTTGGGGACAACAAGCTCTAGATAATTTCGGAGTAGTTCCACCTGCACGTGGTATTGTTCACCAAGTAAACCCTGAATATTTAGCAAAAGGTGTTTGGAGTAGGTGAAGAAGATGATAAAAAAGGTGTTTTACCCAGACTCACTAGTTGAACAGATTCACATACAACAATGATTAATGGTTTAGGTATTGTTGGTTGGGGTGTTGGTGGTAATGAAGCAGAAGCAGTTATGCTTGGTCAACCTATTTGATATGTTAATTCCTGAAGTTGTTGGTTTAAATTAACAGGTAAACTTTAATGAAGGTGTTACAGCAACAGATTTAACTCTTGCTAAATTGTTCAAATGCTTAGAAAAAGGTGTTGTTGGTAAATTACGAATTTTACGGTTCTGGTTTAAGTAATATTTCACTACCAGATAGAGCAAATAGCAAATATGCATTCCAGAATATGGTGCAACAATGGATTCTTCCCAGTTGATGAGGGAAGTATTAATTATCTTCGTCGTAGTGGTAGACCAGAAGAATTAGTAAAACCGTTGAAACTTACTCAAAATGCAAGGCTTATTTAGAACTGACTGAATTCCAGATCCTGTATTTACAGATACATTAGAATTAGACTTATCAATCAGTTATTTTCATAATGTTTGCAGGACCAAAAAGACCACAAGATAGAGTAACTTTAGCAACATGCAAAGTGATTTTAGAACATCATTAACAGATACAAATAGAACAAAAGGTTTTGCTTTAAATGATGAAGCCTTAGCAAAAACAGGAACATATACACTTGATAAAAAAGATGCAAAAGTTGAAGATTTAGGAAATGATAATTATAAAGGTTTTTCTAAATCAGAAATTAAAATGAAACATGGTGATGTTGTAATTGCAGCTATTACAAGTTGTACAAATACATCAAATCCAAGTGTTATGTTAGGTGCTGGAATTGTTGCTAAAAAAGCTGTAGAAAAAGGTCTAAAAGTTCAACCTTATGTTAAAACTTCTCTTGCACCAGGTTCAAGAGTTGTAACAGAGTATTTACAAGAAGCTGGTTTAATTGATTCACTCAATACATTAGGTTTTAATGTTGTTGGTTATGGTTGTACAACTTGTATTGGTAACTCAGGCCCTATTTCAGATGCAACAGAAGAAGCAATTAAAGAAGGTGATTTAGTTGTTGCTGGTGTTTTATCTGGTAATAGAAATTTTGAAGGAAGAATACACCAAAGTGTAAAAGCTAATTATCTTGCTTCACCTCCTCTTGTTGTAGCTTATGCAATTGCAGGAACTGTTGATATAGATTTAACAAAAGATCCTATTGGTAAAGGTAAAAATGGAGAAGATGTATTTTTAAAAGATATTTGGCCTACAAATGAAGATCTCGCAAAACATCTTGATAATGCTGTTAGACCAGATTTATTTAACAGTATGTATGATGGTGTTGGTGAATCAAACGAAGATTGGAATGCGATTCCAGTTGCTGGTGGTGATTTATTTACTTGGAATGACAAGTCCACATATATTCAAGAACCTCCATTCTTTGTAGACTTAGCAAAAGAACCATCTCCAATAAAATCAATACTTGATGCAAGAGCTTTAGTAATGGTTGGAGATTCAATAACAACAGATCATATTTCTCCTGCTGGTTCAATTAAAAAAGATACACCAGGTGGTCAATATCTTATATCAAATGGTGTTGAAAAAGATGATTTTAACTCTTATGGTTCAAGAAGAGGAAATGACAGAGTTATGACTCGTGGTACATTTGCAAATGTAAGACTTAAAAATCTTTTAGCACCAGGAACAGAAGGTGGATATACAACATATTTCCCTGAAAATAAAGTTGAGTTTATTTATGATGCATCTGTTAAATATAAAGAATCAAATACTCCACTAGTTGTAATTGCAGGTAAAGAGTATGGAACAGGTTCTTCCAGAGATTGGGCAGCAAAAGGAACTTACCTATTAGGTGTAAGATGTGTTGTTGCAGAATCATTTGAAAGAATACACAGAGCAAATCTTGTTGGAATGGGTGTTTTACCTCTTCAATTTAAAGATGGTGAAACAGCAACATCTGTTGGATTAAAAGGTGATGAAGTATTTAGTATAGTAATTGATGATAATTTAAAACCTAGACAAGAAGTTGAAGTTGTAGCTAAAAAAGCAGATGGTTCAGAAGTTAAGTTCAAAACTGTTTGTAGAATAGATACACCTGTTGAAGTTGATTATTATAGAAATGGTGGAATACTTCAAACAGTTCTTAGAAACTTTATGAAAGGTTAATATATATTGAGTAATAGTAAAAAAGAAGAAGTAAATGGTTATAAAAGTTAGTAATTTCAATACTTTTTCTTTATTATTTATCTCAATACATTTTTTCTGGTATATCTAGAATTAAACAAAAAGAGAACTAAAAATTTAGTTCTCTTTTTTTATACTTTAAAACATATCTTGAAAATTATTATCTATTAAAATCTAATTCTTTAATAAAATCTTGGTTTACAAAATACTCTAAATTGCTTTAATATTGTTAGATTAGAAAACATCTATTTATATGGTGAATCATACTTATTTTTATTTGTAGGTTGTAATTTATTCGCTTTTTATTAACTTTTTAAAATTTTTAGATAATTTCTGTTTGTTCACTATCTCGTAATTTAATTTATATATTTTAAACAATAAATTATAACTCAAATTTTATTAATTAATTAGCCATATTTTTGTTTTATCTTTATAACAAGTTGATTTTAAAATTACTTTTAAATATATTATTCACATGAATAGAAAATTTTTAAGTGGTTATATTATCAAAGTCTTTAAATAAAAAAGATTCCTCAGGGTACTCTATTTTTATTAAACTAAGCCCAGAGGCAGGAACAGAAAAAACAACTCTTTCTCTTTGTTTATTTTTTACAATTTCCATTAGTTCTTCAGGTTTAAGCTTTTCCTTTCCAATATGTATCAAAGTTCCTATTAATAATCGAACCATTCCTCTTAAAAAAGTATCCCCTGTTATAAAAAAAACTAATTCATCGTTATTTATATAACAAGAAGTATCAAATATTTCACATTTCATTATTAGTCTATCAGTATCACTGATACAAAATGCGCTAAAATCATGTTCTCCTCTAAGAGTTAACCAAGCTTTTTTCATTAGTTCAAAGTTAAGTTTAGGCCAAGATTGATAAACAAAATTTCTCCTTACAGCACTACGAGTAGGAGAGTTTAAAATTCTGTATCTATAAGTTCTTCTAATTGCTGAATGTCTTGAGTGAAAACTATTAGGAACTTCAAAAGATTGATTTATACTTATTTCTGCTGGTAGTTTTGTATTTAAAGCAAATTTGAATTTTTCAGCAGGTATTTTTGATTCTGTAAAAAAGTTTGCATATTGTTGATCTGCACTGACACCTGCATCAGTTCGACCAGCACCATATATCTTTGTTTTGATACCTGTAATTTCTTCTATAGCTCTCTGAATCTCACCTTGAACAGTTATGATATGTTCATCTGGTTGTATCTGAAAACCATTAAAATTTGTTCCATCATATTCAAGTACAAGACAAATATTACGCAATTTATAACCTTTATTGTATTAAAAAACTATTTTAAATAAAAAATAATCTATCTTATTTAAAATTTTAATATTTACTTTTTAATTTAAGCTTATTTTTAAACTTTGAAGAAATCTCTTTCTTAACTGGATTAGGTGAGTTATCTGTACATTGAGTCAAATAAGGATCTGTACAAGTCATTTTTATTGTACCTGTTTTTGAATCTATTTGAAAATAGAGGTCTTGCTTTAATCCTGAAATATGCCAAGTATCTTCCCAAAGAGTCGCTAATGAAGTTGTATCAGTTAATCCATTAGATTGTGCTATTTTTGAAATCTGTTCATTGTCTAATTTCCAGTAAGATAAGTTAACAGGATTAGGTATTTTTCCTGAATCTGGTATTTCTTCATGTGTAACCTCATTATTTTTAAGATTTATAATTATTCTCATAAATTTAGAGGAATCATTAGTGCCTTTTTGCATAAAACCAAAATCAATAGTTTCTGAGTTAAGTTCTTTCCATACATCTACTTCAAAAAGCTGTGGTGATGACATTAACTTTTTAGCTTCTTTAAGAGCTATAGGATAAGCTTTTTTTGCTGTAAGAGGTTGTTTTTGCTCTGATAATATCTGTGTATTTTGATTTTCATTTATCAATGTAGATGAAATATTTTGATTAGAACATCCTACTAATAGTAAAGCTGATAAAAGAATTGATAATTTTTTCATTGATAACTAAACCTCTATATTACTAATTTTTCATATTATACAACTTTTTTTGTAGTGAGAACTAATAGTTTAATATTATTCATCCTTTTAAATATGTTGAGACTATATCTCTTGCTGTATTTTCTATAGAATTATATGGTTCAAGATTTTTTCTTATATTTTTAAATTCTGACTTTATATTATTTAAATATTTTTTATCATTTATTAATCTATCAATTTCGTTAATTATATTTTCAGAACACATATCATTTTGTAAAAACTCATTAATTACTTTTTTTTTAGCAACAATATTAGGTAAAGTGACAAAATCAGGTTTAATAAGGGTTTTAGCTATTAAGTAAGATATTTTATTAAGTTTATAACATGGTATTATTGGTATATCTAATATAACTGCTTCTAAAGTTACAGTTCCAGAAGAAGCTATAATTAAATCACAATATTTCATATACTTTTCAGAATTACCATATATAATAAGTATATCCTTAAGATTAAAGTTATCTTGCACAAATTTTTTCCATATTTCAGGAATTATAAAGAAAAAGTTATAATTATCTTTTAGTTTTTCATAAATTTCTAAGAAAACAGGTATTGTATTATTAAATTCTTGTTTTCTGCTACCTGGCATTAAACCAATTATATATTTTTTATTATTAAATAAGTTATTAGAACTTGTTTCATCTTTACTTGTAGCTATTATATTTAATAAAGGGTGTCCAAAGTATTTTATCTTATTTTTATATTGATGATAAAACTCATATTCAGCCTTAAAAATTGTATAAAGAGTATCAATATTTTTCATTACTCTATGAATACCATTCTTAAAACCCCAAATCCATTCTTGAGGCCCTATATAATAAACTACAGGAATATTTATTTTTTTTGCTAAAGATGCAAGTCTTATATTAAAACCTTGATTATCAATTAATATAACTAAACTAACATTATTTTCTTTAAAAAATTTTTTAGCTATTTTATAGTTAAAACTTGCATGATAAGCAGCAGGAATATTTTCTACTAAACCAATACCACTATATAAAGTAAGGTCACTTAAAAGATTTATACCTAAATCTTTCATCTTATTACTTCCAAAACCATAAAATGAAATTTTGGGATCTATTTTTAAAATTTCCTGACAAAGATAAAATCCATGCTTATCTCCTGATACCTCTCCAGCAGATATAAAAACAGTTTTTGTCATAATTCAAAAGTAGCAAATAAAGCTATATGGTCTGATAAAGAATCCCAAGGTTTACCTCTTAAATGTACAGCATCTATAATATTTATAAACCTGTAATAGATACGATCTAATTGAAGCAATGGCATATAACTTGGAAATGTTTTTGCTAATTTACCATGATGCGATAAATAAGCTTCTTTCATACCTAATTGCTCATGAAATTTTATTGTTATTTTATTTTTCCAATCATTAAAATCACCTGCCATAATTATTGGATGATTATTAGGTATATGATTATTAATTCTTTCACAAATCTTTTTTACTTGAATTTTCCTTCCTGACTCTAATAAGTTTAAATGTAAACATAAGGCATGAACACTTGAACCATTAAAATCAATTACAGCATGAAGAACCCCTCTTCTCTCCATAGGATTTGTTGATATATTTATATTTTCATAAGAAATTATAGGATATTTACTTAAAATAGCGTTTCCATGATGACCTTCTTCATAAACTGCATTTTTACCATATGCATAATGTTCGCAAAATTCATGAGCTAAATATTCAAATTGAACATTATTAATCCAATCATCAATTTTATGTTGATTATGATCCCCTAAAACTTCTTGTAAAAAAACTATATCAGGATTTATTGATCTTATAGCTTCTCTCATCTTTGATATAACAAAATCTTTATTTCTTGTTGTAAAACCCTTGTGAATGTTGTATGAGAGAACTTTAATTTGTTTCATATTTTAGAAACTATATTGAAAAAGATTCACCACAACCACAAGTATTAGTTGCATTAGGATTTTTAAATACAAAACCTCTACCATTTAAACTATCATTAAAATCTAATGTCATACCTTTAAGATATATTGCACTTTTTCTATCAACAAGAACTGTTACTCCGTGCATTTCAACTTGATGATCTTTTTCTTTTGGTGTATCGTAGCTTAATTTATATGATAAACCTGAACATCCTCCACCCTGAATTCCTAACCTTACAAGCATCCCTTTATTTTCATCTTTTTCCAAAGTTCTTTTTATTTCTTCTGCTGCTTTCTCTGTTACTAATACTATAGTTTTAGGTTTTTCTTGTGTATTAACCTCTGACATTTTTATTGACCTCTATTAATTAAAAACTTATATACTAGAATTATAATCTCTAATTACTTTAATATTTTAGACAATTAATACATTTTTTAACAAGAGAAAATTTAATAAATATACTTTTCTTGATAGTGAACTAAATAAAATTAAGATAGATTCAAAAAGTAAGAATAAACATTCTAGGAATACTAAAATAACCTATTAATTATGTTTTTTAAAAGAGTTATAATGAAAAAAAATTATTAGTAAGTTTAGGCTTTTACTATAGATTTATAGTTATAAAAAGGAAATTTAATATGAATAAAATTTTATTTGTTCTAACATCCCATGATAAAAAAGGTGAAACAGGACAGAAAACAGGCTATTATCTTTCAGAAGTTTCACATCCATATCATGTATTAAAGAACTCAGGTTTGGAAATAGACTTTGTTAGTCCTAAAGGCGGTAAACCTCCTGTTGATGGGTATAATCTAGAAGATAAAATTAATAATGAATTTGTAAATGATTCTAAAGCTCAAGAAAAGATAAACAATACAAAAACACCTGAAGAAATAAATCCACAAGATTATAAAGTTATTTTTTTTGCAGGTGGTCATGGAACTATGTGGGATTTTCCTGATAATTCTAGCTTAGCTAAAATAGCAGGAGAAATATATGATAATGGTGGTATTGTTGCTGCTGTTTGTCATGGCCCTGCAGCTCTAATAAATATAAAACTTTCAAATGGTAAATATCTTGTAGATGGTAAAAATGTTTCATCATTTACAAATGAAGAGGAAGAAGCTGCAGGACTAACAAATGTTGTACCTTTTTTACTTGAAAATAAACTTAAAGAAAGAGGTGCTATCCATAAGAAATCTGGTAAATTCCAAGAACATACAGAAGTATCAGAAAGGTTAGTCACAGGACAGAATCCTGCTTCTGCCACAAAAGTAGGTGAAGAAATTTTTATCTTATTAAAAAAATAAGTATTTAATATATATTTCATATTAATTCAAAAAATACTTATTTAAATCACTAATAAAAACTTTAATTAAATAAATTTCTTTATAAATATAATATTTGCATTTAAATAGAGTCTAGTATATGAAAATTTAATCAAATAAATTAAGCTCATTAAAAGTTTAAAGCTCTATTTAATAAAATACTGTTTTGATATAATTTCATTCAATGTATATAGTATTTGTATTATACTTTCTATAAACATTAAGTTTTTTTATTATTTTTGAGGTTTATAAATGAATAACTTTGATAATGTAACTCCTAAAAAAATAGGTAATTTTAACGTTCCTAAAAATGTAATTGAGTGTAAAGTTGATACTTTAACATTTTTAGAAATATTGCTTAGAAAAAATATATGTACTTGGGAAGAAATAGAAGAAATAAGAGAAGTTGTTGTAATGCATCTTAATGTTATATTTCCTGAATTACAATTATCTTATAGTACACCTGCACCTTTAAAAGATCAGGCACCTCTTACACCACCTGAACAACCTCAAAAACCTTTATATTATACTCCTAGCCCTACAGAGTTTGAAACAGTTAATAATTCTGAACCAGAAAAGCAAGAACAACCACAAACACCACAACAAGCAACACAGTCAACAGGAACAAATCCTTTATATCATACAAATCAGCCAAAGATTTTATCAGCAAATAAGCCTAATCCTTCAGCTGGTATTAAACCTATTAATAATAACCCTGTACAAGCTCCACAAGCAGGTGCTAATAATCCTAATCCAGCACCAAAACCATTAATACCAAATGCAGGGCCTCCTAAAATTTTAAATGCCCCTCCTAGAAAAAAAATCTAAGCTATAATTAATCAAAATTGGTTTGAGAAAATTAATATATACTAGATAATAAGTAAAAAGTGACAAGACAAGAGTGCTGCAGTAACAATATTGTGGATAAATATTTTTTGCAAACCAATTACTTTTAAATATAATAGAAGTATTGCAGTCATTAATTCTTCTCTTCTTCTCTCATCACTTTTAACTTTTTACTTAGTATAAATATTAATTAAATTCTAAATAATGATAGAATATTACAAAATCATTATTTTTAGAATTTAATAATAAATGGAAAATAAATATAATAGGCTTGAAGAATATCTTGCAGAAAAGAAACAAATTGTTGATCAGGCACTAGAAAATTATGTGCCTGATAAAAAAATAACCAAAGTTTGGGATTCAATGAGATATAGTCTTAAAGCAGGTGGTAAAAGATTAAGACCTGTTTTAACAATTGCAGTTTCAGAATTATTTAATACCCCATTAGAATATGTATTGCCAACAGCTTGTGCTATAGAAATGATTCATACACAATCATTAATACATGACGATTTACCTGGTATGGATAATGATGACTTAAGAAGAGGTAAACCAACAAATCATGTTGTTTTTGGTGAAGCAATTGCAATAATAGCTGGTGATGCTTTATTTGCTCAAGCTTTTTATACAATTTCAAAACAAACTCCTAAAGAAGTTAATCCAGAAAATATAATAAAAGTAATGGTTGATTTATCACATTCATCAGGGCCAGATGGGATGTGTGGTGGACAAGCAATGGACATCACTTTAGAGAAAGAAGGTGGAGAAATTAATGATGCTGTTCTTCAATATATTCATACACATAAAACAGGTGATATGATAAGAACTTCTGTAAGATGTGGTGCAATTCTTTCAAATGCAACTCAAGAACAATTAAATAATTTAACTATGTATTCTGAGAATATAGGTTTAGCATTTCAAATAGTTGATGATATCTTAGATATTACAGGTGAAACAAAAGAATTAGGTAAAACTACTGGCAAAGACGTCACACAAAATAAAGTAACATACCCAAGATTATATGGTCTTGAAGAATCAAGAAAAATGGCTGAAAGATGTATAGAAAATGCCATTAATAATTTAGAAAGTTTTGGAGAAAAAGCTTATTATTTAAAGCTACTTGCTGAGTATATTTTAAACAGAAAATCATGAATGATGGTTCATTTAGAAATGTATTAAAAAATTCTCAGTTTTTATTTATTTGGATAGCTCAAATTTTTTCTCAGTTTTCAGATAAAGTTTTATTTTTATTTATGGTTGTTTTAATAACCAAAGAAAGTTTTTCTAATTCTGCAATAAGTGTTTTAACTCTTGTTTTTACAATACCTGCTGTTTTGTTTGGAGCAATTGCAGGTGTTTTTGTTGATAGATTTAGCAAAAAAAAGATTATGATTATTTCTAATTTTTTCAGATTTTTATTTGTAGCAATGATGCTAATATCTTATGAGCATTGGTATTTGTATTTAATGGCATTTTTAGTCTCAACACTTACTCAATTTTTTGCTCCTGCTGAAGCGGCTATGTTACCTTCAATAATAGAAAAAAAGGATTTAATTCAAGCTAATACTTTATTTACTGGAACAATATTAAGTTCAGTTGTATTAGGTTTTGCATTAGGTGCACCTGTCATTAATAGTTACAGTGAAAAAACATCAGGACTTGTAATTTCAGCTATGTATTTAATTTCAATGATTTTTATATTATTTTTAAATGATAAAAATCCAGAAACTGAACATAATATAAAAGATAAACAAAATTTCTTTAAAGAGTTCAAAGAAGGCTTAATTTATGTTTTAAAAAATAATATTATCTTACTTTCAATGATTCGTTTAATAATTATTTTTTCAACATTTGCAGCATTATCTGTTTTAATAATTGGTTTTGTAAATGATATTTTAAAACTAAAACCTGTATATTTTGGTTATATATTAGCGACCTCAGGAATTGGAATGGGTATTGGCTCATTATTTACAGCAAAAACTGCAAATAGAATTGGAAAAACAAATTTAATATTTTTAGGTTTTATAATGACAGGTTTAAGTCTTATAATATTAGCTAATACAAATTATTTTACTCAAATTTTATTTAATACAGACACTTCTAAATCAAAAGTTATATTTTCTTTTATTTTTTCAATACTATTAGGATTTAGTTCATCTTTATGTGTTATACCATTGCAAACAATCTTACAAGAAATTACAGAAGAAAATATGAGAGGCAAAGTTTTTGGTGTTCAAAATATGTTAGTAAACACAGCGATGACTGTTCCTATGTCACTATCAGGTATATTAGCTGACAAATTAGATGGAAAAATACTTAATTTAAATGGTGTAGTTATAATAATGTCTCTAATTGGTATAACTCTAATTCTAGGAGCTTTGATTGATTTATTTTTTATAAAAAATAATAGAAACGAGAAAAAACAACTAAATACATAAAAATAATTCTTGTCTTCTTCTCTTATCACTTTATTACTTAGTATCTATAAATTAAGAAAAGTAAAATCTTTGTTGCTTAAATCATATCTTTATAGCTTTATTAAATGATAAAATGTAAGATAAATCTAATTTAAATGTAATGAAATGAAAGGCACGTATTATGAGAGTATTAAAAAAATTTATTGCTCCTGTCTTGGTTACTTTAACCTTAGGGTTAAATTTAATCTCAAATTCAGCATTAGCTGAAAGTTCACAAATGAATAAAAGCTCTGTTATTCAGCAAATTGGTGATGATGCAGAAATTGATTGGTCAAAAAATGTTATAAGAGTAACAGGTTCAGGTGCTCCACCAGATAAAGGTAATCAAGCTCAAAGAAGGTTAATGGCAATTAGAGCAGCTAAAGCTGATGCATTTAGACAATTTATAGAAGTAATTAATGGTGTTCATGTTAATTCAGAAACTGTTGTAAAAGATTTTGTAACAGAAAGTGATGTAATAAAGACTAAAGTTGAAGGTTTAATTAAAGGTGCTGAAATTGTAGGTGAACCAAAATATATGTCAGATGGTTCTGTTGAAGTTGAAATGCAAGTAAAACTTTTTGGAAAAGATAAGAGTATTGCTAGTGTTATAAAACCTGAAGAACAAAAAGATAATATCCCTGATACAAAATTAACACCTGCTAATATATCAGAAAAATATTCTAGTGTAATAATTGATTGTAAAGGTTTAGGAGTATTACCAGCAATGAGTCCATCTGTTATAGATGAAAATGGTGGAGAGGTTTATTATGGTAATTTGCCAGTTGATCCTGATTTTGTAATAAATGAAGGAATTGTATCTTATGCAAGTTCAATGAGTGAAGCAAAAAACAATTCAAGAGCTGGAAATAATCCTTTAATAATTAAAGGTGTTAAAGTTATTGGAAACTTTAAATCTGATGTAACTATTACTAATAATGACTCAAGAAAATTATTAGGGGCTAATGAAGAAACAAATTTCTTAAAATCTTCAAAAGTTATTATGGTTATTTAAAATAATCTAAAAAATAATGTATAGATAATGTAGAGATGTGGTGTATTACATCTCTACATTATTGTTTTTGACTGGTTTAATGCATATACATATAAACCTGCACTCCAACTAAAATCTTTTTCTGCTTTATAAAACTTTCTAACAACAGGAATCATATCACCATTTTTAGGTTCGTAGATTTCATAAAATGTACCATCCCTTAAAGCCATTTTTGCTACATTAATTAAAGCAGAATTTGCTCTTGCTTTATTACTAACCTTTGTAGCAGCTAAAGAATAAACACTTGTAACCCAAGGCCAACTAAATGTATCTGCATAACCTTGCATACCAAATAAATAAAGCATTTTAGGAACCATTGAAGATGGATATGGTTTATCTGCACCTGCTGCAAAGGCTCTATCCTTTATCATTGAATCCATTTTTATAAATATTTTATTGGCTTTATTAGTGTCAGCTACACCAAAATAAACAGCCCAACAATTTGAATCAGGTGAGAAAATATCTAATTTGTCTGTATCTTTATAAAACCCAAGTGATTCATCCCAAAACTCAGAATTGATTTTTGTTAAAAGAGAATCTGCTCTTAATTGATAAGCTTGAGCTTTTATTGTGTCATTTTTTAATTTAGCCAAATTAACCATAGAAAGTAAGCCCTTATAATAAATTATGTTAGTATACATAACCTTACCTTCTCTACCTGTCATATCTTTCCAATCAGAGTATGCTTTTTGAACAATTAAACCATTACTTTCTTGTTTTTGTAGCCAATCCATACCTTTATTAAGTCTTGCATAATACTTATCAAGAAATTGATTATCTTTTGATTTTTCTATATACATATCTGCTATCCAAGCTACTAAACTATTTGTATCAGCAGAAGGTTTTGCAAAATCAACAGCCTTATAATTATCTGTAGGTTTACTTTCTATACCTAAAGCAGCTTTGATAATACCTAATGCATTATTTCCTGCTCCAATTCTTCTTGGAATTAAGCCATCTTCTCTTTGATAGTTTAATAGACTTTCTAAATTATCTCTTACTGGGACATAATCTCCTAAAGTTAAAGCACCAAGAGAAGCGTATGAAGCATCTCTTGCCCATAGAGCATTAAAATGAGTACTTCCTGCTTGAATAACTGTTCTTTCAAGAGGGTCTTGACCTATTTTTACTTTTCGATAATTTTTCTTTAAAGCATTTTGAGCTAAATTTTTTGCTTGTTCTAAAGTATCACTATCATTAGTAGAAAATGTAGATACTGATTGAACATTATTAATATTTTTAATATCAGTTGAGTTTATATTCCCACATGAAACAAGCAATAAAGTTAATAGTGAAACACTAATTATTTTTAACTTACTCAATCTCTTTACCTCAAATTTAGCTAACAAGGTTTTTATATATTATATAGAGAAAAACTTACTTATCAAATAGTTAATAAATAGTTAAATAAAATATAAATTTTTACTATTTAAATACTTTTTTTATATAAATGCTTTAAAAGATTTATACTAAGTGATGGAAGAAAAATGAAAAAAATCCCCATTATAGGAGTCATATATCTTACTATAGATAAAGAAGTTGTTGCCATAAACCAAAAATATATAAATAAAGTTATAAAAAACAAGTCAAATTCACCAAATAATACATTTTTTCTAACTATTATTATTGATGAGATAATTAAAGTAAAATAAAAAATTTGTATTATAGATATTGGTATTTCATTCCTTTGACTATCAGTACCATATAATGCTCTTAACGATTTATATAAATATAATTTTATTACAGTTATAGGATTGTCTTTAAATTCACTAAATAAAGTACTTATTATATCTCCTAGTGTTGAATTAATATTTAATTGATTATTAAATCTATTTATTAAAGACTCCATATCTTCAGGTAATTGTTTTTTTAATCTATAGTTTTTTAGATTTGCATTAAAGGTTAGACCATCATAAACTCCAGCTGCCCCATTTGTACTTAAAAGAATAATTTTATTTTCTTTTGAGTAAACATAATATTCCCAAGGTAAGACAACTAATATTGTTCCTATATTGATTAAAAGTAAATTGATTAATACTTTTTTTGACATATTTTTTATAAAATTATTTTGATATAGATAAAATAATCCAAAAATGACTGTTAATCCTATAGCTATAGGTCTTGTAAGCATAGAAAAACCTATAAATAACCCAGATAAAAAATATAATAAATTATCTTTATTAGATGTTTTAGCTTTTATAAAAAATAAAATAGATGCAAATAATAAAGGTGTAAATAAAGATTCAGGGTTTGGTTGTTTGATAAACCATAAAATAAGAGGGTAAGTAATAAATATTAAAGAAATAAATAAAGATTTTTTTTCACTCCAGAAAATTCTAGATATTTCATATAAAATTATTGAGGATACAGCTAAACAAAGAACAGAAAAATAATAAATTATAATATTTTCATCTATACTTGTTATAGAACTTAGTTTAAATAGAATACTTAAAAATATCGGGAATAAAGGAACATATTTATAACCTATTTTATTTGGTTCAATACCTTCTATTGGAATTAAATTTAATATATTTTGAGCAGCTGGTTTATAATAATATAAATAATCACTACTTTCGATTATTTTATATGATTTAGGAATTATTAACCAAAAAATAGAACAAATAATAAAAGTACATAGGAATAAAAAGATATAATACTTTTTTCTTAAATTCATTTATCTTTTAAAAACGCCAAATTTAGTTATACAATAAATCGCTCTTACTCCATCTTTCCAATTTATTTTTTTTCCTTCAGCATAAGTTCTTCCATAATATGAAATACCAACCTCATATATTTTTATATTAGGTATTCTAGAAATCTTTATTGTGACTTCTGGTTCAAAACCAAATCTTTTTTCTTCTAATACTAAAGATTGTATAATACTTGTTCTAAATAATTTATAACAGGTTTCCATATCTGTCATATTAAGATTACTAACCCAATTACATAATAAAGTTAAAATCTTATTTCCTATAGTATGCCAAAAGAAAAGTAATCTATGGGGTTTACCTCCAACGAACCTTGAACCATAAACTATATCTGCATCTGCATTTAATACAGGTGGTATTAAAACATTAAATTCTTCTGGATCATATTCCAAATCTGCATCTTGGACAATAAGATAATCACCTGTAGCATTTGCAATACCTGAATGTAAGGCAGCACCTTTTCCTTGGTTTACTGCATGGTTAAAGAACTTAATATCTAAATCAGGATTTTCTTTAATAAAATTATTTACTTTTTCAGCTGTTAAATCTTTTGATGCATCATTAACGACTATTATTTCTTTTTGAATATTATTAATTAAATTAACTGAAGATACTTTATTTAAAACCGTTAGTATTGTTTTTTCTTCATTATATGCGGGTATTATTATTGAAAGTTTCTTTAGTTCTGACATTTTTAATATTTAAATTTATTAATCCTTAATTTTATTAATAGAATTATATTATAAAACTTTTTAGTTATAAAACTTTGTGATAATTATATAAATCTAAAGCTTTTTTTTCTATTGATCTTATAAAGTCTGTTTTTGCATCTGCATAATCATTAAGTTTTTCCCATTCTTTTTTTGATAAATCTTTTTTTAGATTATAGTATTCATCTCTTACATTATCATTATTTCTTAAATAGTTTCTAAAAGATAAGTGCCTATTCCAAAACTCATTATTTAAAGTTGTACAGTGACAATTAACTATTGATATATAACCACGCTCTTTAGGTGTAATTTCATCTTTATCATAGTATTTCAAAGTAGGTAATAAATCAGATTTTTTTTGTCTTACAAAGAATCTTCTTTCAGGCATTAGATCATTATAGATTCTATAATAAGTAAAACCAATACTAATCATTTGTTCTGAAATTAAATCTAGGTATTCATGTTTTTCTAAACCAAGCATTATGTCTATAATAGGTTTAGCTCCTAGACCTTTAACAGAGGTACTACCTATATGTTCTATTACTGGTGAAAATTTTTCTAAAGCAGAACTTATAATCTCTTTTTCTTTAAGAAAATCTTTTTCCCATTGAGGATTATATTCAATTATTTCAATTTTCATATATATACTTAATCAAAGTAGATAAGAATTAAAATTACTAATTCTTCTTTTCTCATTACTTTTTACTTCTTCTCTTTTTACTTAATTATGATTAAAAATACCTTCACCCCAACCTTTTAAATCAAGCTCAACAAGTGTTGGTAAAAACTTAAAACATTCTTCTGCAATATGTGTTCTATTTTCTCTTTGAAGTTTTTTATCAAGTTTTTCTTTTAATTTAACAAGATGTAAAACATCATGACAAGCATATTCTAACTGTTTATCACTTAACTTATCTTCTGCCCAATCTGTACTTTGTGAGCTTTTATCAAGTTCTATTCCTAATAATTCAGATACAAGATTTTTTAAACCATGTTTATCAGTGTATGTTCTTACAAGTTTACTAGCTATTTTTGTACAATATATATTATTAACCTTAATATCTAAATCATGTTTTAATATACCTACATCAAATCTAGCATAATGAAATAATTTTGTACTATTAGGATTTTCTAAAACAGATTTTAAATTTGGTGTATCTTTTGAATTGATTTTTACAAGTGTTACTAAATCATTTTCATTACAAAGTTGTACTAGGCATAATCTATCTCTAATAGGGTTAAGACCTAATGTTTCAGTATCTACAGAGATATATTTACTATTCATATATTTTTCTGTAATATCTTGACTCAAATCACCTGTTAATAATTCATAATTAATTTTCAAAATACACCTCTTTTTATAATTTTTACATTGTAACCATATCTGTCATTTCTTGCCAAAATCTTGATATTACAGATTTACTTCTTTTTCCAAAACGATTTCTATATTCTACCCTAGAAAGATTTAAATATTTTCTTGCTCTTGTTACAGCTACATAACAAAGTCGTCTTTCTTCACTAACATTCCCGATACTAAGAGAGTTTTTATGAGGTAAAATTTCTTCTTCAAGACCTATAACAAAGATTACATCAAATTCCATTCCCTTTGAATTATGTATAGTCATTAATTGTACAGCTTGTTTTTTACCTTTAGATTCTTTTTTCTTAATTTCTTGCTGTTCTATAGCTTTAAAAAACTCATCAATAGTTTTACATTCCCATTTTACAGCTTTATCATAAATAATGTTTAGATTACCTATAGAGTTATAAGCAGACTCTGTTCCTTTTATTTCAAGTTTTCTTATATATCCAAGATCTTCTAAAATTGAATTAATTAATTCTCCAACTTTCATTTCTTTAGACATATTTTGCCATCTCATCATTTGCTGAATTAATTTGTCTACAATTGGTCTTTGCCCTGGGTGTATATTCATTGACATTGAACGAATACAAGCATTTACAATATCAATATTAGAGTTTTTAGAAATACTTCTGATAATATCAGCTGTTTGACTATTTATACTTGCTATTCTTGAAATTCTTTCAAAGCCCTCAGCCATAGAGTCTTTATCTCCTTTAGCTATATTAAGCATTGCGAATAAGTCTTGTATTTCTGGTAAATCATAAAAGCTACCATTTTTATTAATAACATAAGGAATATTAAAACCCATTAAATCTTCTTCTAGATAATTTGCTTGAGAATGATTCCTATATAAAATACAAATTTCCTCAGGTTTAATGCCTTGAAATAAATATTGTCTTATCTGTTTTGCTACATTAAAACTTTCTTCTGAAATATCTTCATTTACAGTATAAGTAATAGAGTTTTTTATACTTGCTCTTGTTGCTTTAACAGTTTTTGGTATTTGCTCTGTATTAAATTTTATTAGTTTATTTGAAATATCAATAATTTCTGGACTACATCTATAATTATTTTCAAGTTTTATTATTTTTGCATTAGGATAATCTCTTTTAAAATTTAAGATAATACCTAAATCTGAACCCCTAAATTGATAAATACTTTGTGCATCGTCACCAACTACAAATATATTATTTTGTGGTGCAGCAAGAATTGATGTTATATCATATTGAACTTGGTTAACGTCTTGAAACTCATCTACTAATAGATATTTAAACTTATTCTGTAATTCTTTTCTTACATTTTCATTAGTTTGTAATAATTTTCTGGTAAGCATTAAAATATCATCAAAATCTATTAAATTACTTTCAAGTAAATACTTTTGGTATTTGACATAAATTGAACCTAATGACATAGTATCTTCATCATTTAAACCCTTAACAGGTCTTTGACCATAGCTAACCATTGACATATATTCTTCAGGATAAATACCTCTATTTTTAATCTCTCCTATATATGTCATTGCTTCATCTTGAGTAAAACCACTATTTACTTCTGTAACAACAGTTTTCATAATAATTTTTTGACGATTATCTAAACATATTGAAGGTGCTTTTTCGCCAGTAAATCCAAGTACAGGGTAATGTGGTTCTAGAATACTTAAAAATAAAGAGTGATATGTTCCTATAGAAATTTTTTCAGCAGTTTTTTTATCTTTTACAATTTTTTTTAGTCTTGATTGCATTTCAGTAGCTGCTTTCTTGGTAAAAGTAACTGCTAATATTGATTCAGGTTTTACTCCTTGATTAATCATATAAGCTATTCTTCTTGTTAATACAGTGGTTTTACCACTACCAGCACTTGCTACTAATTGAATTGCTCCATCAATCGTTGTAACTGCCACTTGTTGTTCTTCGTTTAGACCATCCAATAAGGGATCTGTTAAAAATAATTGCATTCTAAAATATAATTTACACTCAAAATGATAATTATCACATTATATTTTAGAAACTCACTTTATAGTAATTACTTATCAATTAAATTTGTTTAAGATTTTAAGTCTTTAAAACATTATATTTATTATTATTTAAAATAGATTAAATTTTACTTTAATAGTTAATTTTACATACTTTTAATATACCTAAAGTTATTATTCTCATTTAAATTTAGATATAATTCATTTTATCTAAAATATTAAAATAGTCTTTTTGAAGTATAAATATTATCTTATAATACAAGTATAGATTTATATTTTTTGATAGCTTAAAGTTTCAAAGGAGAAACAAATGGTTAAAACAAAAGAAGATTACGAAAAATTTTTAATAAGAGTAAAAAAAGAGTTACTTTCACATAAAATAATACAAAAAAATGAATATACAGAGTGGTTTAGACAAGGTGGGTTAAATATAGAAGATGTAAAATATTTTACTATACAGTTTTCAGTATTTTCAAATTTATTTTTAATTGCTCAACTAAAAAAAGTTATTAATGCTGAAACTATTGAAGAAATGCACGCTTCAAAAGAAATTCTTTGTAATGAGTTAGGAACTATTTTTAAAAGAAAAACAACTGAAACAGACACATCTTTACAAAATAGAGAAAATAATAAAGAAATGGAAGGAGATCCAGCTTTAGTTAATACAGAAGGAAGTATTGATGGTGGTTTATTTAAGTTTAAAGCAGCTCATTTTGAGTGGTTGCTAAATTTTGCAAAACCTATTGGTTTATCTTTTAAAGATCTTGGAAAAAGAAAACATGGTTCGAAAAGTACTTTATTTTTCACTGATGAATTAGAAAGATTATATGGAAATGATGATTTTAGTATTGGTTCTGGAGCAAGTTTTGCAGTTGAAAATTGGGCAGCTGCTGGTTTTTGGAAAGACCTAATAAGTGGTTTAAAAGATTTTAAAGATAATAAAGAAAAAGCCTTAAATTTAGCATTTTTTACATGGCATGATAAAGTAGAAGGTCAACACGCAGAACATACACAGGAAGAACTAGAAGAAATTTATTTTGTTGAAGGATTTGATGAAGATAAATTTATAAAATCAGGTCAAGAAATGCTTGAAGGTGTTGCTGAGTTTTGGAATGGTCTTAACGAAGAAAGATTAAAACGTAATTCTAAACAAACAGTTTCAGTATAGTAGTTATGAGGTTTTAATTTTATGACTAATACAATGGGAATTAGAAAATTTGATTTTGTAGAGTTTTATGTAGGCTCTGCAAAAATGACAGCTTATTGGTTTGCAAAAGCTTTAGGATTTAATATAACTGCATATAGAGGCCCTGAATATGGTGTAAAAGATAAAGTTTCATATTATCTTACAAAAAATGAAATTAAGTTTGTAATCACATCATATCTAACACCTTCTAACCATGAAATAACAACATATCTTAATGCTCATGGTGATGGAGTAAAGCGTTGGGCTTTTGAGGTTGATAATGTTGAAAATTCTTTTAAATATGCTTTTGAGCATGGGGCAGTTCCTGTAAAATTACCTTATAAATCAGAGGATGAAAACGGATTTGTCGAACAAGCATCAATTAAAGTTTATGATGATACAGAAATTGTTTTTATTAATTATGATAATTATAAAGGTATTTTTCAACCAAACTTTGATAAACCAAGACAAGAGATAGTAATAAAAACAAATGATACAGGACTAAAAAGAGTTGATCATATTGTTGGTAATGTTAGACCAAATGAAATGGATAAATGGGTTGACTATTTTACCAAAACAATGGATTTTGAAAGATTTATATATTTTGGACCTGGAGATATTTCAACTAAATATTCTGCTTTACTTTCAAGTGTTGTCAGAACAAAGGATAATGTTATAAAGTTACCAATAAATGAACCATACAAAGGATTAAAGAAATCTCAAATTCAAGAATATCTTGAAGAATATTATGGTAGTGGAGTTCAACATATCGCAATTTCTTGTGATAATATAATTGATTCTATTAATGCTTTAAGACAAAATGGAATTGAGTTTTTATCTGTTCCTGATACTTATTATGAATCTCTTAAAGAAAAAAATTTACCAATAACAGAAGATATTGATGAATTAAAAAAATATGGTATTTTATGTGATTTTGAAGGTGACGGTTATTTGCTTCAACTATTTACTAAACCTATAGGAGATAGACCAACTTTCTTTTTTGAAATTATTCAAAGAAGAGAAAAAAGTGAAGGTTTTGGTCAAGGTAATTTTCAATCACTTTTTGAATCAATAGAAAAAGATCAAGAGTTAAGGGGTAATTTAGTTTAATGAGTACTAAAGTAATCATCTTCAGTGATACACATGGTTGTATGAGTGAAATACCATTTTTAAAAAATATCAACGAATATGATTACTTTATTTATCTTGGTGATGGATATGATGAAGTTGAAAAGTGGGCAAGAAAAAATAATTTAAATGATAAATTTATAAGTGTTACTGGTAATTGTGACTTTGCCCCTGAAATACCAAGACAAAGATTTTTTGATATTGATGGAGTTAAAATATTTATAACTCATGGTGATATTTACAGTGTAAAAAGTAGTTATAATAAAATTTTTGAAAAAGGTAAATCAATTCATGCTGATATAGTTATGTTTGGTCATACTCATTATGCAGAAAATGAATTTATTGATGGATTATATCTTTTTAACCCTGGAAGTATAATGCCTAGAGGTAGAGATTTTGCTTCTGTTGGTTATCTTGAGATACAAGATAATAAAATTTTAGAATTAAATCATTTAACTTTCTAAAAGATAATTTAAGATAAAAATATGGATAAAGAAACTTTTGTAGTAAGAGCACCAGGTAAATTATTATTATTAGGTGAATATGCTGTCTTAGAAGAAGGAATACCAGCTGTAGCAGTTGCAATAAATAAATGTATTTATTGCCATATAAGAGAAAATGATAAAATTATTTTTACTTCAAGAAGAATACATATTTCTAAAGTTCAATTTGAATATAAAGATAAAAAGATTAACTTATTATCAGATGTAAAAGAGATTGATGTTTTATCTTTTTCAAAAAATGCAATGGAGATTACATTAAGGTATCTAGAAGAATTAGGTGTAACTCTTAAAAATTTTGAGATAAATATTTTATCAGATTTAAGTAATCAATATAATGTTAAATATGGTTTTGGGAGTAGTGCAGCTGTAACAGTTGCAATTGTTGGAGCTATCTTATATCTTCATGGATATGATATAAACAAAGCAAATAAAGATATAGTCTATAAATTAAGTGCTATATCTCATTTTATTTCTCAAGGTTCTGGAAGTGGTGTTGATGTTGCTGCTGCAACCTATGGAGGTTTATTTATTTATAAAAGCTATACTTCAGATTGGTTAAAAAGAAAAATTCAGAATCTAGACTCTGTAAGTAAATTAGTTAAAGAAGATTGGAAGTTTTTTGAAGTAAATAAAATAATGTTTTTAATAAATTTCTATTTAGCAATTGGTTGGACAGGAAAAGCTGCATCTACAAAACATTTTCTTGAACACGTAAAAAAAGTTAAGTTTGGAAATGAATCTGATATAAAGTTTTATAATACTTTTCTTAAAACCACAGAAAAAATTGTTGAAATCTTTATTGATGGTATAAAAAATGATAAAAAAGATTTAATAAATAAGGCTATCATAGCAAATAGAAATTTATTAAAAGATTTAGCAAAAAGAGCAAATATAGAAATGGAAACAGAAACTTTAAGGTATCTTATAGGAGTTGCTAAAAAGTTTGGTTTAGAAGCTAAGTTTTCAGGTGCTGGTGGTGGTGACTGTGGTTTTGCTGTAATGTTTGATAAAACAAATGAAAAAGCTTTAAAAAATGAGTGGTTAAAATATGGTATTCAACCAATTGATTTAGAAATAGATGAATTTGGTGTAGCAGAGGTTAATTTTTTAGCCCCCAAAAAGGAATAATACTCTTAAGGTAAGCTAAGATTTACGCCTAAAATACCAGAAAAGCCATCATTCCTTGCATTCGGCATATAAACTTCAGGCATATAGTTAGTCTTATATGAAAAATCTGCTGAAACAGAAACATATTTATTATTCATTGGTCTATAGTTAATACCTGTTCCAACTTTAAAACCTAACTCTTTATTTGAAGTTGAGACACCAACAATCGGACTAACAGATAAAGAATCGTTTGTATGAGGGATATATAAATTATGTAATCTTCCTTCTATACCCATTGAAGCTCCATTATCTGGAGTTAAAATTGTAGAATATTTTAACTCTGCTGTACTTTTACCTCCATTATGTGCATAAATACTGGTATTTAATTGTGGCCCTTCATATGTATTTATCAAACTAAGACTTGGTAAAGAGAAATTATAATTTCCAACTTTTATTTCAGGCATTTTTATTTGTTTACCTGTAATTATATAATTAGCACTTCCAATTAGAGATGTCCAAAAATCTGTATTTAATAAATTAACTCCAACTGATAACATAGATAAATTTGATTGATTCCAACCTTTATTTCTATCCTCTAGCATTTTATGATAAGTAGCACCATCATTTGTTCCTGCTTTAGAATTTTTTATCCAATCTTTCATTTGATAATTAGCACTATTTGTTATATTTACAAGGTATTGGATAGCATCTGAAATGTCTGCACCTTTTGTATGCATTCTCCTGCTTATTTCTTCTCCATTATAAGTAGCTTGATTCATACCTGCTACACTAGAAAATAATCTTTCTTTATCAGATATACTTACACCTTCTGGTCTATTATATTGAGTTAAACCACTCATCCAATTATGAATTTGAACATTAGGATTACAAGAAGGACAACTATCTTTTGCTCCTCCTGCGTGTCCAAGTTCATGACTTGCAACCATTAAAGGAACATCAATTGCCACATAAGTTGCTACTTTAGCTAATCTATACAATGTATTTTTTTCAACATTTGGAAATTCCTTTGATAACTTATCAAATAAAGTTGCTACAGCTTGAGTGGGTGCATCTATCATAGAAAAATTAAGAGCAGGAGTTGCAGGAATATTAGTTAAAACTAAACCTTTAGAATCTGTTTTGATTCCACTTACTAATAAAGGATTTACAATATCTGTTTTATTAGAATTTTTTGAAACAAGGGGGAAAAATATTTCTCTTGCTAAACCATTAAATCTATTATCTTTATCAGGATTTTTATCTGGTGCTGTAGGTTTAGAATTATCAAAACCTAAACTAATAGATGTTTTAGCTTTAGTTTCACTTTTAGATGATGGAGTTATAGAGTTTTTATCTTTATCTGTATTATTTTCTTGAGGCTTTTCTGTTTTTACTTCTTCATTACTTTTATCTTTTGATTTATTTTTCTCTTTATCAATGACAGGTATATCTTTTTTAATAGGTTCTTGAGGATTTATACCAACCATGAATGATTCCTCCAATTATTTTGTATAAATTTGATAAAATTACTAATAATGGGATAGTTTTAATTGAATTTCTCAAAACATTTTTATATAAACTATACACTCACTAAAAGTAATTTTATTTAACATAATACAGATATAGTAATTAAGTAAATCAAACTTGTTTAATTTAGTATCTAAATCTTAAATTAGCTATTCCTCCGATGTCACCATATACTTCAGTCTTTCCTAAACTAAATCTTGTATCTACATAACCTATTTGAACAGAAAATTGGCTTAACGCTAATACATTTACACCTAAAAATAAATCATTTTTCCATAGTAATTGTTCATTAAAGTTTTCTTTTTTACCTATCATATAATGGAACTTTTCTTCTGCAACAACACTAAATAATGAACCTATTGGTAATTCAAAAATAACTCTTGCACTTGGTCCATGATTTGAATAATCATATGCAGCTCCTCCCCATTGTAAAAGTCCATAACCAAGACCTATAGATAAAGATGGATCATCTAAATAATCAACACCTAAAACTCTTATATTTCCTTCTATGCCAAAATTATTTCTTCTTAGATTATTAACACTATGATACTGGTTTAATAACTTTCCATAATTTAATAAAGAGCCATTTACACTAGCACCAAGTCTAATATCACTAAATTTAGGAAACCAATATGTAATATTTAAACTTGGACCTAAAAGTGTATCAACTTCATTATTAGTACTTTGTCCTGTATTTGCTACTCTAAGTTCAAAACCTAATTTACCATCAAATGGATAAATAGGAGTTCTTGGATCTATAGTTGGCTTTACAGTTGGTATAGGCAATGGAGTTGGAATAGGTGTAATTATAGGTACAGGAGTTACAATTGGAACAGGTGTTGGTTCAACTGTTGGCATAGGAGTTGGAATATATTTTGGTAAAGGTATTAAATACCTATCAATATAATCAACAAATTTTTTCAAAACAGCTACAAGCTCATATCTAGTTAAAGTATTATTACCCTTGAATTGATTATCAGGATAACCTTTCATAATTTGGTACTTATTAACCATATTTTTTATTGCATTTGTTGCCCAATGTCCTGCTTTTACATCTGAAAGTTTTTCTAATCTATTAACATTAGGTCTATTTACCTTAGCTACTACTTTTTCTAATCTATTTAAATAATTATCTAGTTCATAAGCTAATTCATATCTACTTATTTTTTTACTTCCCATAAATTTATTACCAGGTACAACCTGCATTAAACCGTATTCATTAACAACACTTTCTATTAAAGCTTTTTTAGATTCTTCAACATCTGTAATAACTATATTTTTTTTATTAATTTTCAAATCAAGCCCAGAAATTATCTCAAGCTTTTTAGCTGCAAGCTCAAAAGCTTCTGCAACTTCATATCTTGTGGAAATATCATCACCCATAAATTTAGTAGGAGTTTTAGGTGGCATAATTTGCAACTCTTCTACTATTCTTTCAATTGCAGGATAAGCCCAATGCTTTTTCTTTACATCAGTTAAATTCTCTACAGAAAATATATTTTCTGTATCAGCAGCAAACATAGCTAAAGGTGTTGAAAAATCTGCGATTAAAAAACTTGATACCAAAAATGCTTGAATAACTTTTTTACTTATCACTTGAACATAAACCTTGCTTTAATATTTAATTTTTTATAAATAGTTTAACCTGTTTCCTTGATTATACAAATAAACTATTTATAAAAAATTAAATATTTTGGAAAATTTTATGATACTAGTACATTGTAATTAAAATTTTATCAAACTTAGATTACAGGATACTAATAAATTTTTAATGAAAATCTAAGAGAATGGGTTTAATAGTTTTGTTTGATTATTTTTCCCAAAACAATTTTATCTAATATAAATCAAAGAGGATTAATAAAGTTGCCTAATTATTATTATTTACTATAATTTAAAAATATCAATGTAAAAAAAATCTTTATGATTTTAATTTAATAAATAATATGTTAGGTATTTTATGAATGAAATAGAAGTTAAAGTTCTAAATATTGACTCTGAATCTATAAAAAGAAAGCTAAATAAACTTAATGCTAAACTTGTGAAAAGAGAGTTTCAAATTAATTATATCTTTGATTTTGAAAATAATCTTTTTTTTGAAAAAGGAGGTTATGTAAGAATAAGGAAAGCACATGATTTTTTAAAAGACGCTGAAAAAGTTACTTTAACTTCTAAAGAACTTGTTTCCAAAGATAAGTTTAAAATTTCAAAAGAAATTGAGTTTAATAGTGATAGTTTTGATTCTTCTAAAGATTTTTTATTAAGTTTAGGATTAAAATTAAAAAGAACTGATGAAAAATATAGAGAATCATATGAATTAGAAAATGGATTAATAGAGATTGATACTTGGGCTGGGGTTCCAACATATTTAGAAGTTGAAGCAGAAACAGAAGAGAATGTTATAAATATTCTCTCAAAATTGGATTATAAATTAGAAGAAAGTACAAGTATGACTCTTGCAGAGATTATGAAACATTATAATATTAAAGATGATAATAGAACTTTTTCTATTAAAGAAAAAGAGCAAATGGGTCTTTGATGGAAAATAATATTGGAAATAAAGATTTAACTAATAAAATAATCTGTTATAACTGTGATAGAATAATAGATGTTTCAGACATTGAAATTGGTACTATATTTAAGTGTAAACAATGTTATTCTACATTAATTAAAACCGATTACTTTAAAACATCTAGAAAAGATTTAATGGTTAAAAGAAATAAAGTTTTAACTTATGGAATAGCTTTAGGTGTTTTACCAATGCCTATAATGATGTACTTTTTAACAACAAAACCGATTCAAATCTTTATTTTTTATATAGTTTTAGATATTTTAATGGTAAGTAGTATTAAATATTTTTCTTTAAGAGCAAATGATATATTATTTGCAATTGCAATTGCTGAACTTGGTATTTTTGCAAATATAACAAGAATTATCCTTCAAAACTTTACAATACCAAAATATATGGATAAAATTAATGACTTAAGTTTTCAAACATATTTTTTACTGATATTATCAGTTATATTAATTGTATTAGGTTTAAGAAGAAGAAAAAGGTTGATTCAAAAATAATGGAAAATATGGATAGGTTATTTGTTCCTTCAAAATTGAAATATGTAAAAGGAGAAAGACCAAATGTTAAATGTATTCTTTGTGCAGTTGTAGATAAAGATCCTAATGTTAGTAATTTAGATGTGTATAGAACAAAAAATTTTATTGTTTCTGCAAACTTGTTTCCATATAATCCAGGTCATTTGATGATATTTCCTATAAGACATATAGAAACAATAGAAGATTTTACAGATGAGGAAGCTTTAGAATTACATCATTTACAATTAAAGAGTTTAAAAATCCTTAGAAATAACTATAATTGTCAAAGTTTTAATGTTGGTTATAATATAGGTTCTTCAAGTGGAGCAAGTATAGACCACTTACATTTACATATTGTTCCAAGATACCCTAGAGAAATCGGTTTTATAGATGTTATAGGTGGAGCAAGAATACTTGTAGAAGATCCTAATGATACAGTGTCAAAATTAAGAGATGAATTTAATAATAAACTATAAATGAAAATATACTTATACTTAAAAGTAATTGGTTTGCAAAAATTATATATCCGTAGTGTTGTTACTGAAATACTTTTGTCTTTTCACTCATTCCCTCTAAGGGCAACCGCAAGGGTTACACCCTACAACTTCTCTTGTCTTTTCACTCATCACTTCTCACTTTTTACTGATTATCTTATTACTTAATATATTTAACTTGCCAACTCTGTATTTTTATTTTCAAGGTTACCAAAAGAGTCATCTTTTAAAAATTCTTGTGTAACACCTTCTCTTGCAATTCTATCAAGCCACATTGCAAGTTTAGATGAAGATTCTGTCTGTCGAAGTTTTTTCATATTTGCTTGCATTGTTGGAAGTTCATCCTCATTATAAATAAATGAAGCTATATGATTATGAAACTTTGACAATTCTCCAACCTTTTTACCAACTCCATTACTTAAAACATATTCTACATTACCAAACTCTTGAGGCATGATTTCGCTAAGATTATCTAATACAATAGGTAATTCTTTAACAATTGATTCTGCTATAACTCCAGGGCCTGGTTTAGTAACAATTACATCTGCAGCATCCATCAAATTATGAACCTGATCTGTAAATCCAAATACTCTTACATTTTTTTTACTATATTTAGCTAGTTTATCAACTTTTTCTTTAAGTTTATCATTTTTTCCACAACAAACTATAAGTTGAACAGGTAATCTAGAATTAATTAATTGTTTTGCAAATGTATAAATTGTTTTTAAACCAACACCACCTGACATAATTAAAACAGTAAATAGATCATCATCTAAAGTAAATTTTCTTCTTGCTTCAGACTTTGTAATTTTATTATCACTAAATATAGGATTTACAGGAGGACC
This sequence comes from Candidatus Sericytochromatia bacterium, assembly GCA_046328075.1. GTDB lineage: Bacteria > Cyanobacteriota > Sericytochromatia > UBA7694 > JACMQJ01 > JAXLXG01. The sequence goes on along the minus strand of JAXLXG010000030.1, from coordinate 40,892 downwards.
ACCTAATATTTTAATTTTATCAGGAGGCATTCCATATTCTAATAACTGTTTTCTTGTTTGTTCTAGAAATCCAATCATTAAGTCAGCATCAGGATTCACCCAGCCTTTTAAAAAATTATCTGTCATATCTGTACATAAAATTGTAAAAGGAACTTTTCCGTATATACCTAATTGCTTCATTGCTTCAACAATAAAACAATTAATACCAGAATAAACAGAAACAACTAAATCAGGATTTACTTTTTTTATTAAATCAGATAAAAGATTAACAGTTTTAGGAAAAACGGGTGTTAAAGCCTTATCAGTTTCCATAGAATTCAATAAATTAAATGCATACTTTACATACTTCGGATCTGCTTTTAGTAAGTTATCATAAATATTTAGAGAAAATTTTAAAAATGTATTAGCAATATCAACAACATTTTCTATGACAATTTCATAATCAGGGTACTTTCTTTTAAAAGTTTCTTTTATCATATAAGCTGCACTACGATGACCATTTCCACCAGGTCCATATAGTACAAGAATTTTTTTATTCATTATATTTAATTTACCTCAAATAGCTATTCTAAATCATCATCAGAAGAATAGTTTATTAATTTTACTGACATTGTACCAGAAGTAACTTTTTTAAAAGCTAAATAATAAACATCTAAACCTTCTTCAATGCATCTTGTTTCTCTATTAGACATAATATTATCACTAATAATGTCATGTTCAATTTCTTGAAATTCTTTAAATTCTGAAAAGTTCTTTTTTACAAATTCTGAATATTCTTTTACATCAGTACGTACATAAATTATCCCATCTTCTTTTAATGAATTATAAAATATTTTTATATAATCTGTTTGTAAGATTCTTCTTTTTTTATGTTTCCTTTTCCACCAAGGATCAGGAAAATTTACATAGATATTTCTTATACTTTCATTTGGTATTTTTTGAGGTATTGAAACATTTGCATAAGATTTTTCAACATATATATTTGATAAAGAATTTTTTTCAATAAGTGAAATTGTATAATCAACAAGTCCTTTTTTTACTTCAAAACCTATAAAGTTTATATCTTTATATAGTTTTGCTTTTTCTACAATAAATTGCCCTTTACCAAAACCTATTTCTATATCTATAGGTTTATCTTCTTTGATTATTTCATCAAAACTCTTCATTTTTTCTGATACTAACATAAAAATTAAAAATTTACACTCAACAAATACTATTAAAGTTAATATAACTTATTCAAATAGGATATATTATATTTTACTTAATAAATTTAATATTATTATGTATTTTGTATTACACATTTACAATTTCTTGAACACAGATTAAATGGATGGAAAGGGGTTTACACAGCTCTTTATAAAAAAACTAACTTATAAAAGTGGAATCTTCTTTAGTCTTATTTTTTTGAGACTCACAAGCTTGAGGCTCTCCTAATTCACAAGCCTTTTTAAAATCTAAATTTGCTTTTTCTTTTTGGTTAATTTCTATATAAGCTAAACCTCTATAATAAAAGGCATTGGAGTCGCTTGGAAAGTATTTTAAGTATTCATTATAATCTTTTATTGCTTCATCAGTTTTTCCTAAATTTGCATAACAACTTCCTCTATTTAAATATACTTTAGAATCATTTCTAAGCTCTAAAACCTTAGTATAGTCTTTTATAGCTAATGCAAAAGATTCTTTTTGCTCTAAGTAAAAGTAAGCATTTGCTCTATAAGCATAAGCATCATAATCATTTGGAGATAGCTCTATAAGTTTTGAAAAATCTTTTATAGCTTTTGTGTATTCTTTTATTAAAGCATATGCTGAACCTCTGTTATTATATGCTTTTTGATAATCAGGTTTTAGTTCTATTATTTTAGAGTAATATGTAATTGCTTTATCATACTCAGTTTTATTAAAATAAGCATTTCCTAAATAATAATAAGCTCCTATAGTATTAGAATCTAGAGAAATTACTTTATTAAAATCTTTTATTGCTTGTTCATATAAAGATAAGTTAATATAAGCAATACCCCTGTTATAGTAAGCCTCTATATAATTCGGTCTTAATTCAATTGCTTTTGTATAATCTTTTATTGAACTTTCATAGATATTTGTTTTTTGGCTTTCAGTTATAGCTCTATTATTATAGAAACCTGCATTATCAGGGCCTATATCAATTGCTTTTGAATAATCTTTAATAGCTGTTTCATAATCTCCAACGACATAATAGATATTTGCACGATTATAATAAGAGTTTGCATCATTAGGATTAATTTCTAAAGCTTTAGAATAATATTGTATTGCTATATCATATTTATTTTTTATTTTGTTCTCTACTCCAATATTATGATAAACTTGAGCTAAAATTTGCTTTGTATCAAGAGATTTTTGATAGAATTCTAGAGCTTTTTCATGTTCACCCAATGCTCCATAGCAAGAGCCTAAATTATTATAGGTTTCAGCTAAATTAAATTTTTGATTTACTAATTCTTCAAAATTTTTTATAGCTTTAGAGTAATCTTTTATAAAATAATAAGCAGTTGATAAATTAAATAAAGAATTACTATCTTTTTTATTTTGATAATTTGTATTAAGTGACTTTATAACTAAGTCAAAATTATTATTTCTGAGATATTTTATTATATCTTGCTCTTCTTGAGTTATAAACATAAAAACAATTCTATTTTCACCGCTAACCCTTATATTAGGTATTTCATTATTATTCAATTCACTAATTGGAACTTTAATATTAAAAATCTCTAATTTAGTAGTGCAAGAAAAATTTAAAGATACAATAGCTAATAAAAATGATTTAATAATAGTTTTTTTCATTATTGAGGTGCATATTCAATAATATGTCTAGCATCAACTTTAGGTGTACCAGAATTTGAGAAACTTATAGAAATTCCTGTACCACTATTATTTAATGCGACTAATGGCTTTGTTAATCCTGTAACTGTAGGAAATATAGTAGTTGTCGTGCTATCTAAAGCATTATTGATTATTTTTAAACCTTTACCAGATATAGGTGAACCTTCACTAAAAGTAATAAAGCCATTTCCATTATCATTCAAAGATAATCCCATTGCATTGAGATCTGTAAGAAAGCCAGTAAGTCTTGATTGAGTTAAAGCTGAGTTGTTACTTGCCAAATAATTAGATAATTGTAATGCTTGTAACTCCTGATTTACAATATTATCTTTCCAAATTAAAAAACCATTGCCTGTAATATTTGTTTTTACACTAGGAGAAAAACTAGGCTTGGAGTCATTATTACTTAAAACAGCTGCATATTTTTTATTACTAAAACTTTGTGCTAATGATAATGTTAATCCTAGATCTGAACCAACACCTGCAACTTGAAGAAAATTATTAATATTTTCGACTCTAATATATTTAGCATAAGCAGAAAAATCAGATAAAAATTTAGTATTTACACCAGTTACTGCTGTACTTGTAGGAGCTGTAACTATTCCATTATTATAATTAGTATAATTTGAAAGTCTAGCAGCCATTATTTCTTCAACTGTAGATATTTTATCTTCCCAAACAATGACTCCATCACCATTGTTATTTATTGAAACTTTAGGATTTGTTAAATTTGAGTTTGTATCACCAAAAAATGGAATAATACCTCCTGAATGAACATAATTATTAAATTTACAAGTAAAAATATTATATTTTCCAGCTACTAACTTACTTAAAACAAGGGTTCCTGTTCCTTTAGAATCAATTTGTATATCCAAAGATTTATATACATCTGAAATACCAGTTATAGATTCAAAATTTATTTCGGTTCCGAGGTTAAGTGTCTCATTTCCAGAATTATTACTAATTATTGAAAAATTTTTATAATTTATATAGCTATTACCTATATTATTTGTTGAATAAATAAAATTTCCCTTTCCATTTGCATAAGAAGCAGTTACAGAAACAAGAGTTCCAGTAACAGGAAAGCTATCTGCACTACCAGAAGGTACATAGTTTTTTAAAGGTCTAAAACCTATACTATTTGTTGTTTGCCAATATATAATACCATTGCCTTTTTCATCAACAACTATATTTGGATTTGATATACCACTTAATGAAATAATACTAAAAACATTTACATCCTTGGCTCCATCTTTTAAAGCTAAGTTTATTTTTAAATCTTGAATTATAGAGAGATTTAAAGCAGGGGAATTAACAGTAATAGAGTTTGATGATATATCATATCCTGCAACATTTTGATTTAAAATATTATCATCACCTGTTCCTGCTATATTATCATTTCCAGAATCTCTTGCTGTAGCTTTTGCATAATATGTTCCAATAGGAAGATTTCTAATATTTAAGGTAAGATCATTTAAATCTAATTTATTATTAAATAACAATGTATAACCAGCAGCTAAAGGGTTTCCGGCAAGATCACATAGAAATACTTGAATATTTGTTATATCACTTACTCTTTTTCTAACTTGAGCTTTAGTATTAAAAGAAGTTCCTAAACTTAATTTTATTCTTACATTATTTTTCTCAGGCTTTGTATTATCTCCATCAAAATAAAAATTATATTCATTGTTCTTATTTTGAGTAGCAATATTTTCTTTATTATCTATTTTATTAGAAATAATATTTTGATTTGTACAAGCAAAACTCAATGATAATATTAGTAATGAATACAAGCTGTTTTTTAAATAAGAACTAATGTTTAGAATCATAATTCTTATTCTATCCTCCTGTTATTGTTATATCATTTGGTAAAGGGTCGCCATCAATAACATCAACATCAACTCTAACAGAAGAAGTTGGAACTGGTGTTGGTTCAGGAACAGGTCTAGTTCCTCCTCCAGTATTACTTGAAGTAGGAGTTGTAGTTGGTAGAGGTGTAGATAAAGGTGTTACAACAGGTGTCGGATTAGTACTAATTATAGCTGTTGGCTCTACTGTTGGGTTAACAACAACAGGATTTGTATTAGGTAAAACAATATTACAACCTGCATCCTTTATTGCCTTTTCTTTGGTAATTGATAAAGGTATATCCTTAGAATCTATAAATACAGTACAAGGTTTCTTAGTAAATATTGGCGAAGGAACAGGAAAACTTGGTAAGTCTTTTACATCTTCAACTTTATTAGGATCAATAACAGGGGTTATTGAGTTGTTTGGTAATACAATCTCACAACCTGCATTTTTTATAGCTTTTTCAGTAGTAGAAGATAGGGGTAAATCCTTTGGATTTATAAAAACAGTACAAGATTTTCTTCTGATAACAGTTGGTGGATTTGTGTTTGGAAAATCAAATCCTATATTATTAATCTGGTCAGAAATAGGTGCTACAGAAGGCAATATTATTTGACAACCTGCATTTTTAATTATTTGTTCTTTTAAAGGTGATAAAGGCACATCTTTTTGATCAATAAATACAATACAAGGTTCTTTTATATTTTCTTCTTTATACTCTTTTAACTCTAATTCAGCTTTATTAAGTCTATTAGGTATTATATTTACTGTTGTCCCTCCAATAGCCAAAACTTTACTGCTAAGATCTAAAGCTTTTGCCGTAATATTTTTTTCACCAACAGGGATTGTATCAATTATTCTTGTTGTAAAATTTCGACTTAATTCAAATGTTATAGGAGTATTTAATCCTTTTCCTTTTATTTGAACTAAAATAATCTGTGTTTTTTCAGGGACAAATTTTATTGAAAAATGTGTATTATCTGGAAATTTTACTTTTGTTGCTAAGTACCCGTATTTTGTATTTTCATAGCTACAAGCAAAAAAGCACATTGATATTATTGAAATAATAATACTTTTTTTTAAAATATTTCTATTCATTACTGTATCACCTCTTGATCAACAGGAGATCCAGTAAATAGTCTTATAGAAGTATCAACTCTAGAGGGCACACCTGATTGCAATTTAAGTGTAACTTTTAAAAAATTGTTTGAGTCTGAGAATGAATTATTTCCTTGACTTACATTGACATTATTAATAGATGTTGACCATTTTTTATCAATAGATTGTAAGTTTAAATCAGGGTTAGTTATATTAACATAATTTATTACAGGTATTCCATTATTATTTGTTACTATTTTTTCATAAGCTGATACAAAAGCATAATAAGAACCACCATCAGGAATATTATTAAAAACTACTGAACCTTGTTGTGTTGTTGAATCTGGTATTACATCAACAACAGAAGTTATCATATCAGTTGAGCCAAAAGGATTGAATTTATTTTTTGATAAAAATACTTTATATAGGGCAATATCAAATTTTGTTTTTGGAAGTATTGCATCAGCTGTAGCTTTTGTTTCAAAATTTTTTACTTGATTAATAACTATACTAATATCTGCTTTTTTTATTCTTGTTACTTTTAATAAATTATTTTCTTTTACTTTATTTTCAGTTTTATTGGCATTTAAAGGTTGAGTTGATGTACAAGAAGTTTGAAAACAAACTAATGCACAAAAACCCAAGTACTTAAATTTTGAATTTAAATAAAACATATCAAATGCCAATAAAAACCTTATTTATAAATTTAGGTATAGTCTAAATTATATTATTTGTTCAGGATCACCAGCTCCACCTTGATAAATCCTAATAGCACCATCAGCAAAACCACCATAATCTTTCATTAATTGAATAGCTATATCAAGTGTTTGATTAGGACCAGCAGCTCTATCAGGAGCAGATGCTTTAAATGTTCCATCATTTGCAATTGATACTACACCTGCACCAGTAACACTAATACCTTCTTCATCAGGAGTTGTAGTACCTAAACCTCCTGCGGTACCACCACCAAGCTGATTACCATCAGCTGCCATTGAACCGCCAAGTGCTCCTATACCAGTTATATTTGATTCAACAGTATATGAAGAACCTGAATAAGTTGCTGCTAATACTGGTCTAACTGTTAATGTTGTACCACCCAAAGCTGTTACTGTATATTGTGTTCCACCTACTGTTAGTATGTCACCAATAAAAATTTGGTCTCTAGTATTTGAAGTTGGTGCAGCAGAAAGAGTTAATGTACTTGCTCCTGAAGTACCAGAAACAGTTAAAGCACCAGGCAAATTAAAATTAGAGGTATAAGCTCTTGCACTCACAGTATAGTTTTTACCTGCTTTAAGATTATTAAATTTTATAGCTGGTAAATTAAATATTCCTGCTGAAAATGTTACTGTTGGCGTATAAGTTTGTGTTGCAACTACACCTAAGTTTGCATTAAATCTACTACCAGGAGAACCTGATGCAACAGACATATCATAAAGATTAACAACAACTTTACTTACATTATTATTTGAAACCCAACCACTACCTACTGCTTTAATACCAAATTTTGGTTGAGTTGAATTAAGTCTAAGGTTTACCTTTACAGTTCCATTTTCTGAAGCTTGAACCTTATTAAGCTGTGAAACTTTGATTGAGTCAACTTTGTTTAATGTGTTCATTATAGGTGTATTACTAGAACATGAAGCTAGAATAGCTAAAACTAAAGCTGAACAAGAAAAAATACTGAGTTGTTTTTTCATTTTATCCTCCTCTGGATACAAAAAAAATAATTCCTTGAAGTTAATCTAATATTTTTTTGAATGTCATAAAACATTATAAAATATTACTAAATTTAAGAGAATAGCCTAAATCACATTATTTAAATATTAATTAGGATAATAATCAATTATTCTCTTTCCATATATTTCACTTGTAGCAGGTGAATCTCTGTCATCTTCCCATGCTACATAACCATTACCATAAGTATCAAAATCAAATGATGAATTGTTTTGAATATCACTACCTGTTAAATCATTTATTTTAAATGATGTTGAGCCTAATTCATAATTAACAATACTAAGACCATATATATCTTGAGCCTGAGTCCATGTAATTAAACCATGCCCTTGATCGTTAATATACACTTTAGGATTTGACGCATTATTAGTTGTTGTTATATTAATCAATGAACCTTCAGGATTAAAATTAACTATCTTTGAACAGATAATATTTCCACCTGTTCCTCTTTGCCACACTGCAAAGCCATTACCGTTTTCATCAATGGCAATAGATGGGGTTGTTAAGTTAATTGATGAATTGTTATTATCTAAATTAGCCTCATTACCAGTTATGACAATAAGATTTGGATTTGCACCTGTATTATCTATCTGTATTTTATTTGAATTTATTTGCCTTGAAACTCCACTACTTCTTTGCCATATAGCCATTACATAATTATCTTTAGTTACTTTACTTAAAGACACATTACTATTACTTGCATTAGAACTTATAACAATATCACTTGGACTTATATCAGTACCAAAAGTAAAACTAGCAAAATTATTAGATGACTTTAAAGCACGAGCTTTAATAACACCAGATACATTTATATCTGTAAAAGCTAAAATTCCACTATCAGAAGATGTATGCTTTATTTTTATATCACACCCACTTTGATCTGAGCCAGAAAGATTATTTAATGTACTTAATGTGGTTAAATTATTAAGGTGTTTAAAACGAATTATAGGAACACTCGCAGCTGCAGTATAATCCCAACATACAAAACCATTATTATTAGAATTTAGTGAAATAGTTGGTTTATTAAAATTATCTGTAGTTGGCGCTGTTATATCAACATCTAAAGAAGTTCCATTTGGTATATTATCTATTATTGCTTTAAGCTTAATTTTTTTTATACCTGAACCTGCACCTCTTTCTTTCCAAACTATAGCACCATCTCCACCATCTGTTATATCTACATCTGGAGTAAATAAAGGAATAGTAGATACTTGCTCAACCTTATTGTCTTTATTTTTAAAATCTCCCATTTTGCCATTACTGATATTTACTGGAACATCTACTCTAGCACCTACTGCATTTTTAAGTGGAATACTAAAATTTATCTCACCTATTGGAGCACTATCCCCTACAATTGAAACTGTTCCAGATGCTGAAACTTGAATATATTCATTTGTAATATAAGTTCCCCCTTCTGTAATATTATTTGCAGTACTTTCTGTTGCACTAGAATAAGCTCTAGCAGCTATATAATAAGTCTTATTTGCTTGTAAGCTATCAAAAACAACAGTTGTTGGAATACTAGGGCTTGTATAAAACTTAGAAGTATTAGCATTAACAGGAAAATTAAATGGGTCAAGAGAATTTTCGCTTAGAACAATCCTTATAGAATTCATATTTGTTATCTCTTGACTACCATTCTGAGTTGCTTTAGTAGAAAAGCTCTTAACTATAGAATTAATATTAACTTTTATAGAAGCTCCTTTTTTATCTGACACACTAATAAAAGCAATATTATTACTTAATTCTTTACTATCATTATTTTTATTAATATTTTCTATTGGGCTATTACAAGAATATAATATTGAGCTACTCAAAATTAAACTTGATACCAAAGATATATTAATTAGTTTTAACCTTTTCATTGTTTATACTTGAATTATTTCAATTAATTAGTTTCAACAGTACAACCTGCATCTTTCAATGCTTTTTGTAAAGTTTCAGATATTGTTTCTCCTTTAGGAAAAGAAACTGAACAATTTTGTTCAATAACTTGAGCTTGTGGAGCCTCTTTTAGTTCTATTTCAACCTTATTTAATGTTTTTGATAAAACATTTATATTATTTTCGCCACTAGCTAAAAGCTTACCCTTTTCATCTATCGCTGCAACTTTAACAGTTTTATTACCTGTTGGAATAGATGATAAAATCTTTGAACTTTTTTCTTTTGTTAACTCAAATGATATAGGTCTTTTATCTTCAATACCTTGCCCATTTACTCTTACCAGTATCAAAAATGTATCTTTTGGAATAGCTTTAATATTAAAATTTTCGCTTTTTATATTTGACTTAGGAAATGCAACAGAAACATAAAATGAGCCTGTATTTATGTCATTAAAAGAGCATGAATTGAAAAAAATTAAACTACCTGCTATAATTGAAAATAGACTTTTTTTCATAATTTTTATTTAAACCATAATTTTAATAATAAAAAATATATATACTTAAGATAAATGTTTTAAATAATATATTATATGCTTCTTTAGTATATTTTTATGATATATGAACATAATACAACAAAATAAATAATATGATAATTAACTAAATCACAAAATTAATTTTTTTATCAAAAAAAAATCAAAAAAATTTAGCAACATCTATTATGTTATAATTTCTTTGATATAAATTTTAATTGATGTACTTAGTAAGAAGTAAAAAGTGAAAAAATATAATACAAACTCACTAAGAGTTAATAGTTTTGCTTTATTATTTTTCTCAAAATGCTTTTGCTTAAGTATATATTAATTCAGGGTGAAAAAAGTGTTAGAGTTCGGGAATCTTATGACTGCGATGGTTACGCCATTTGATAAAAACTTAGATGTTGATTATAAAAAGTTAGAAGATTTAGCCTTAAAACTAATATCAGAAAAAACAACAGGTATTGTTGTTTGTGGAACTACAGGTGAAGCACCTACATTAACAAAAGAAGAAAAACTAAATATTATAAAAAGTGTTAAAGAAGTTGTTAAAGGAAAAGCACCTGTTATTGCTGGTACAGGGTCTTATAGCACAAATGAGTCTATAAAAATGTCAAAATCTGCTGAGGAAGTTGGAGCAGATGCCTTACTTATTGTAAATCCTTATTATAATAAACCAGACCAAAGAGGTTTGTATGAACATTTTAAAGCAATTGCTCAATCTGTTTCTCTACCTATAATTTTATATAATCACCCAGGTAGAACAAATGTTTGTATTGAAGCTGAAACATTAAAAAAACTTTCTGAAATAGATAATATTAAAGCAATTAAAGATAGTTCATGTAGTTTAGATTTAATGACTCAATATAAAAGAATAGTACCTGATGATTTTTTAATTTATAGTGGTGATGATTCTATGAATTTCTCATTAGCTTGTTTGGGTGCTAATGGTGCAGTTAGTGTTGCATCTCATGTGGCAGGAGAACAAATATCTAAGATGTTTGACGAAATATCAAAAAATAATATAGAAAATGCGAGAGAAATACATTATTCACTAATTGATTTATATAAAATTTTATTTTGTGCACCAAGTCCTGCACCAACAAAAGCCGCTTTGGCAATAAAAGGATTTAATGTCGGAAGTGTTAGATTACCTTTAGTTGATTTAAGTGATTCTGACTATAATAAAGTAAAAAACGTATTGAAAGGTTTAAAGTAGTAAAAATTAAATATGTCAGAACTCATACAATTTAATACTAACGATATTAAAGGCTTACAAATAATTCCTTTAGGTGGTTTAGGTGAAATAGGTAAAAATATGATGGCTATACGCTATCAAAAAGATATTATAATAATTGATGCAGGTTTAGCATTTCCTTCTGAAGAGCATTATGGTGTTGATTATATATTACCAAATACTGATTATCTAATCCAAAATCAAGAACTTATTAGAGGTATTATATTAACTCATGGACATGAAGATCATATAGGTGGTGTTAATGACTTTTTAAAAAGATTTAGTACAACATTACCACCAATTTATGGAACAAAATTAACATTAGGTTTAGTAGACGATAAATTAAGCCATAAAAAAATGTTTAGTCCTATTTCATTAAGAGTAATTGAACCTAGACAAAAAGTTCAAATGGGCTGTTTTAATGTTGAGTTTTTAAGAGTATGTCATAGTATCGCAGACACTGTTGGTGTCGCAATTGAAACACCTGTAGGAAATGTTATCCATACAGGAGATTTTAAACTTGACCCAACTCCAATTGATGGACAATTAACAGACTATTATAAATTTTCAGAGTTAGGGGAAAAAGGTGTTTTACTTCTAATGTCTGATAGTACTAATGTAACTCGTGCGGGTTTCACACCTTCTGAAAGAGAAGTTGCTCCTGGTTTAATTAATTCAATAGGAACAGCTACAGGCAGAGTAGTAGTAACAACATTTGCATCTAATATACATAGAGTTCAACAAATAATAAATATTTCGGCTAAATTTAATCGTAAAGTTGCTTTGGTTGGTCGTAGTATGGAAAGAGTTACAAGAAAAGCAATTGATATGGGATATATCAAAATTGAAAATGTTCATTTTATCAAACAAACTGAAATAAATCATTATCAAGATAATGAAGTAACTATACTTACAACAGGTGCACAAGGTGAACCAATGTCAGTTTTAACACGTATTGCAAATGGAACTCATAAGATTGAAGTAAAAAAAGGTGATACTATTGTAATTTCAGCAGTACCAATACCAGGTAATGAAAAAATGGTATTTAATACAATTAATAAATTATTTTCTAAAGGTGCTGAAGTTGTTTATGAAGCACATAATCATTTGCATGTTTCGGGTCATGCAAGTGCAGAAGAATTAAAAATGATGATAAATATTACTAAACCAAAATACTTTGTTCCAGTTCACGGAGAGAGTAGACATCTAATTCACCACGGAGAACTTGCTGAAACTTTAAATATAAAAGGTGAAAATATATTCATATTAAATAACGGCGATGTTTTAGAAATTGATAATAACAAAGCTGAAATAGTAGGAAAGGTTCCTGCAAATAAAATACTTGTAGATGGTTCTGGTATTGGTCATGTAGAGGATGACATTTTAAAAGATAGAGAATCATTATCTAAAGATGGTGTTATATTTGTATCTTTAACAATATCTCATGATTTACAAGTTTTAGATATGCCACAAATAATCTCAAAAGGATTTATTATTAATGAAAATGATAAAGCATTTTATGAAAATGGAAGTAAGTTTTTAAGAGAAAAAATTGATACTTATCTAAAGGATCCTGCTGAAATAGAAATTGATGTTAGAGTTGTTGAAACAGTTGCAGAATATGCATATTCTGCAACAAGGAGAAGACCAATAATTATTCCTGCTATTCACAGGATTGAAAAATCATAACCCTATTATTGATACAATACCATTAGGCTCTACATAATCAAACTTTTTAAGCTTACTTGCAATTATTAGAGATTCTGCAAGACTTGGTTCTGAAAAAGTAACAGTATTAACTATTATACCTTTTTTAAAGTTTGTTACTTTAATTCCATTTTTTAATAAAAGGTTTTTAATCTCTTCTTCTTTAAAATCTTCTTTCATACCAAATAAAAATTGATTAGGTGCATATTGCTCAGGCTTTTTTTCTTCAATGTTTAATTTAACTGTTTCAGGGGTTTTATCTTCTCTTTTAACAGAAACTTGAATTAAATCTCCTGTAATATCATATATAGTTTTTTCCTTAAGAGTTGTTTTTGTCTCTGCTTCAAATATAACAGAGTTATCACTAGTCAAAAATACAAGTTTAAAAATATTGGCTTTTGTATCAATATCTTGATATCCACCAGTGAATTTTAATACTTCTCCTTTTGAACTTGTATCAACTTTTTTAAGCTCAAATGTATTAATTATTACTGATTTTGAATCAAATATAGATAGGGTAGCTCTACTAATCTTTTTTACTTTCTCATTCATTTCATCTATTGGGGTATCATCTCCTGAAACTATCTGAGATATTCTTACTAAAGCATTAATATTTATTGCTGCTGTTTTTTCATAAGATTTATTTTGTACATATATTTCTTGTTTCATATCATTATTCTTTGCTGGGCTTGGAACACATCCAAATACTATAAATGAAAGGATTGTTGCTGATATTAGTTTTTTCATAATCTGCTTACCATAATATATTTAAATAGATATTTTACAGTATAAGCTAAAAATACATTTAATGTTCTTTTTTTACTAAATCATAATTAATTTTACTCTTAAAATCAGGTACTAAATTAATTATAATATTATTAACTTTTTCTGTATCACACTCAGAAGTATACTTAAATAGAGAGTCTAAATCATTAATGAAATTACTATAATTTATATCTAAGAATGAAACAAGAATTTTTTCATGTTTTGTTTTATCTATCTTTTCAGACTCCATAAATAAGCTCTCATGAAGTTTTTCTCCTTCTCTCATACCTGTATATTTTATTGGTATATCATTTTCTGAATATCCTGATAATTTAATCATATTTAAAGCTAATTCTGTTATTTTTATTGGATCTCCCATATCTAGTACAAATATCTCTGCTCCTTTTCCTAATGCACCTGCTTGCATAACTAATTGAACAGCTTCTGGAATCGTCATAAAATACCTTGTCATTTCAGGATGAGTAATAGTAATTGGTCCACCTCTTTTTATTTGTTCATGAAAAATAGGAATAACACTTCCCCTACTTCCAATTACATTGCCAAACCTTACTGTTATAAATTCTGTTTTTGAAATTGAATTATAGTATTGAACAACTAACTCAGCTATTCTTTTTGTTGTCCCCATAACACTTGTCGGATTTACTGCTTTATCAGTTGAAATATTAACAAACTTTTTTACATTATATTTTGATGAGACTTCAACTAAAGTTTTTGTTCCATATACATTATTTAAAATAGCCTCAAATAAGTTTTCTTCCATTAAAGGTACATGTTTATGAGCTGCAGCATGAAAAACTATTTCAGGTTTGTATTGATTAAAGATATTATCTATCATTTTTTTATCTTTAATATCTGCAATTACTCTTACTTGATCAAGTTCTGGAAATTCAGTTTTTATTTTATTTGAGACTTTAAATATACTATTCTCACCATGCCCAAGTAAGATTATTTTATCAGGTAAGAATTTAGCTAATTGAGATACAAGTTCAGAGCCAATAGAACCTCCTGCCCCTGTCACTAAAACTGTTTTATTTTTTATTAAGTTTGATAATTCAGATGTATCTATTATTATAGGCTTTCTTCCTAATAAATCCTCAATTCTAACTTCTCTTATATGACTTACCTTTACATCACCTGATATTATTTCTTGTATTGAAGGTATTATTTTTACCTCTGCCTTAGTTTTTGAAGATATTTCAGCAATTTCCTTTATTATTTTGGGATTAGCTGAAGGAATAGAAATAATTATCATATCAATCTCCCAATCTTTCACAACTGCTGGTATAGCAAATCTATTACCAAAAACTTTTAATCCATTTATTCTAGCTTTTAATTTTTGTTTATCATCATCAATAAACCCTATAGGCATATAATTATTGCTAGGGTTGCGTAACATTTCTGTTGCAAGATGTTGACCTGCAATACCTGCACCAATAATTAATACTCTTTGCTTACTTTTCCTTTGCATATTAATAATCTCTTGAGAGAATCTTCTACTACTTCTAACAAGTAAAAATGCTATAACCATTAAAGCCCATTCAAAGATAAATATAGATCTTGGAAAAGATGAGTTATTAGTTAAATAGACAACTAAAACAAATATAATTGAACCTAAAGTTGTAGAATAAAAAACACTTATCATCTCTTTCATTCCAAAATACTTCCAAAGATGATAATAAAGACCCATAATATAATTAGTAGTGATTCTGATTAATGGAAGTATTGGTAAAAAAAACCAAAATTGTTTGATATGATTAAGTGGAATATTACCCTCAAATCTGGTTATAAAAACAGATGTGTATATAGCCAATACAAGTAATATATCTACACTTACTTGACCTATACGAAATAAAGGAATAATTGTTTTAATTGCCACTCTAAATTATTTATAATTAAACTAAACATTTCACAATCTATTTATTTTATTCCCTATAAAAGATAAAAACAATCATTATACATATCTAAATTTTATTAAGTAGCTAAAAAACTTGTTTTTAAATTTCATCTCTTTGAATAATATTATTGTATAATCAAAACTAAATACTATTTATTTTATCTTTGTGTGTATGCTAAATAAAAAATTTCAGAATTATTCTATTAGTTTGGTTTTATTATCCCTTTTATCTTGCAATGGTGGAGGCGGCGGAGGAACATTTACACCAACAGTAAATAAACCCCAAACACAAAATAATAATATTTCCACTCCTAGCACACCAGTACCAACGAAAACCCCTTATTTAAGTGTTGGTAATAACCCTGCTCCTACTAAAGTTTTTACAGAACCTGTTACAGAAGAAAGAAACCCTGATCCTAATATTCAGTTTGCATCATATAATAAGCTTTTAAGAGCGTTACCAACTTCTGATTTCTCATATATTCAAAAAGAGTATGATGCGGGTGGTTTAAAGGTTACAGCAGTCAAAGCTGAAAATGATTTCGCTGATTATCCAATAAACTACGGAATTTCATCGCTTATACAAAACGTAGGAACATATGGTCTAAATAACAGATTAGTACTTGAAATGAAAGTTGATGAAAGAAAAAATATGATTGAAAAATTATTAAGACATATTTTAATCTATGGTGCTAGATTTACAGCTAATAGGCTATCTGAGTTTAGTAAAACAACAGCTTCTTCAACAAATAAAAAATATACAGATGAATTAGCAAAGTATACAGGTGTTTATTTTTATGGAAATGAATCCAAAACAATTTCTGAAAATAGTATAGCACAAATGTCTCAGAAGATAGATGCAAGTAATGGTACTAATACATTTAGTCAAATATCAAGCGGAATTAATCAGCTTCAATCAGCAGATGCAAGTGATTATAAAACGATAATAGATGCAAAGAATACAATAGAAAAAGGTTTATTAAAAATGCTTTATATTGCAACACTTGAAAAATCTGCATTAGCAATTCCGGATAAAAAGTCATCAGAACTTGAT
Organism: Candidatus Sericytochromatia bacterium; assembly: GCA_046328075.1. Classification (GTDB taxonomy): domain Bacteria; phylum Cyanobacteriota; class Sericytochromatia; order UBA7694; family JACMQJ01; genus JAXLXG01. Next base: position 24,256 of record JAXLXG010000030.1, on the reverse strand, counting down.
GATGCAGAAGCTTACTATATAGGTATAAGAGAACAGGCAAAATCTATAGATAATATTAAAACAACAAAAATAGAACAATTATTAGGAGCAAGAGATTTTAGGGTTTTAAATTATCCAACTTTAGAAAAGTATTTAAACGCTGGTTTTCATGAAAAAGCTATGAATGAAATGCAGAATGCGATAAATAAAGTTGGTAATGATGATAAAACAGCACAAAATAGTGCATTAAATGCTCAACTTTATTTAGATGTTATAAATAGTCCATATCAAAACTCAAGATTTAAAAGAGCTACAAATAATATTATTAAAGATGAGATGAATACATTTTTAGCATCTATTAATAGTAAGAATAAGGAATTAGCAGAAATATCATTTAGTAAAATACAAAGTTCTGCAACTTCTTTAATTAAATAAATGAAAGTTCTTCTAGCTGTTTTACCATATTTCCAAAATTCTAGTTTTTTAGTAGCTCATCTTGGTAATGCTTGTATTTCTGCTTATCTGAAAGAGAAAATATCAGAAATTAAAATAAATACAATAGATTTAAGAACTGAACCAGAAGTTGAAGAAATATGGAGTGCAAAATATTTAAGAGAAATTACTTTTAAAACAAATTTTGTAAGCGATATTTATGATCTAAGTATAATTGCTTGGGTTATAAGCCAATACAATAAATATAAATCAATGAGGCATATATTAGAACCAAATCAAGAAATTGTTTATAATTGGTCAAAAGAACGTGATATTAACTATCAAACTATTACTAATGTTCTTAAAAAAACTAATAGTTTTGCATTAAAGCAAGTTAAAAAATTTGAAGGATATGATATTGTTGGTTTTAGTTTATATACGACTAATTTATATTTATCAGTATTTATGGCTATTCTTATAAAATTAAATTATCCAAGAACAAAAATTGTTTTTGGAGGCCCTCAAATAACACAAGGTGAAACAACAAGAGAAATGTTAATAAAAGGAAATATTGCTGATTACTTAGTTTTAGGTGAAGGTGAAGAGCCTATGTATCAGTTAATTAAAGCATTAGAAAATAATGAAAGTATAGATAATATTATTGGAATAAAAACTAAAAGTAACTTTGATCAAATTGATACTTTTTCAACAACTGCTGATTTAGAAAGTTTACCTACTCCTAATTATGATGGTACAGATTTTAGTGCTTTTAACCCATTTGTAATACCTGTTTATTCTAATAGAGGTTGTCCTTTTAGATGCCACTTTTGTTCTGAGCATAGTTTATTTGGTAAAAAATTTAAAAGACGTTCTCCAATGCGTGTTGTAGAAGATATGAAAGAATTAAGCCATAGATATAAACTAAACTTTTTCACTATAGCAGATAGCCTTATAAATTCATCTAATGAATGGTTAGAGGAGTTTACAGAAATCTTGCTTAATACAAAAGAAAAATTTTATTGGGGTGGTTATTTTAGAGCACAATTAAAAGAAGATTTAGTAAAAAAAATGAAAGAAGTTGGTTTAGTAAGTGCAATACTAGGAGTAGAATCTTTTTCTCAAAAAACACTTGATAATATGAATAAAAAGAAAGAAAGCGATGAAATTATTGATACTATACATTATTTAGTTGAAAATGATATTAGTGCTTTTGTAAATTTATTTGTTGGTTATCCTGATGAAAAAGAGTCTGATTTTTTAAGCACATATAATGTATCAAATTTACTTTATGAAGAGTTTAGAAAAAAGAATAAGTCAGAGTTTTTTAGGATAACTGCAAGAAGTTTTCAAATGCGTCCTTTTTCTAATGTGTATAATAGTTATGAAAAATTTGGTTTAAGTGCAAAATCTTGGTCTGAATATTATTCTGATGAATTTTTTATTCCTGAATTAAAAAATGTTTTTGATAAAACATTATGTACTTTTAAGGTTAATAATGTTTCTTTAGAAGACACATGGCATAGAATTTTAAGAATGAAAGAAATCAGAGAAAAAACTGTAAAAAATACTTAGTTTCCTAAATCTAATTGTCCACTTTCCATTGCTTTCATTACATCAATCAAATTTTGAATCATTAATTTTGCTTGTGGAGTAATACTTTTACCTTTTGGGTTCTTTAAAAGTTTCTCTAATGTTTTTACAGCATCTTTATTATTTTTATTCTGAACCATTTTAAAGACCTCCATAAGAGTTACTAAGTCTGGATCTGAACTTGCAGTTTTATCTAAGTCGCTTGATTGAGTATTTTTAAATTGATTCATCATTTGAGTATATATAAGAGCTTGTTCTGGATTTATTTCTTCACTAAGTGCAGGAAAGCTAATACTTGATGTTACTAATGAAATCAAAAGAATTTTTTTTATCATATTAACCTTAAAAGTTTTAAATAGATAGTCTAAAAATATTATAAACTATTTAGGATATTTATACATAAGCAAATTTTATTTTAGAAAATTAATATATCAAAATTTTTAAAATTACTATATTATCTTCTTATTTTATCAGTTTTTCCTTATCTTTTACTTATTATAAACTAATTCATGAAAAATTAGTCTTTTATAGAGATTGATACACTTAATGTTCCCATAGAGGTAAAAACATTTATAAGTTGTACATTATTATTATAAAGTTTTAAATTCTTATCTTTCCCTCTTATTACTTTTGGTATTGTTGTTTCACATAAAAGACCTAAATCTGAAAGTTTTGTTGAGGCATTTCCAGTAATAATGTTACCAATTTCAGATAATGCACTTATTGTCAAATCATCTGCTTCAGTTATATGTAACTCCATCATATGAGACGCAATACTAAGAGCAAAACTTTCGGACATTCCATAAATGATTTGTCCTCTTATTTGTCCACTAATTCCTAAAATAATATTTATTTCATCAAGAGTCTTATAAAGTTTAATATTTTGTATATCATCAACATTAATATCACAATCACATAAACTTAATAATACTTCTTCAGCAGATGAAGCAAAAATAGGTGCAATATTCTCTTTCATTTTATATTCCGTTACATTTATAACTACTTTAAAATTCACATTTAAATCAAAAATAAAAACAATTCATACTTAAATAAAACTTCTTTAAGAAAGTTAATCAAACAAAAGTCTTTAATAGACTTATTTTTGTTATCTCACTTCTTACTTTTCAAGTCTGACTATTATAAATTACTTTCTTAATCTTATTTAAGTATAATATATTATTTTATTGTCTCTAGCTTAATCAGATATTTAATAAATTAATTATAATATCATAGAAAACTTTTAACAATAATCTTATTCTTTATTAAATATAGTATTTTATAACAAAATATAACCTTAATTTAAATAAATTTTAATCTTTATATAAGTATATATTGGAGTAAGAATTAAGGGTTTATATACTATAATTATAGAGGTAAAGAATTTATATATTCTAGTAGAGAGATTATTCTAAAAATGAGTGGTTTAAAATTAAATAAAATGAGTTTAAAAAAGTTAATTACAAGCTCATCATTACTTCTAACACTTGGTGCTATGTCAGTTAGTTTAACAGCGTGTCCTAATCAAACACTTAACTCAATTGCTTCACTTCAAATTGCATCAACAGATGTAAAGGTTACAGATAAAATACAAGTTAGAACAATGGTTAATAATCCTTATGGTCATCAACTAGAATATAGATATACTGCTGACAGAGGTCAAGTTATAGCGAATAATGGTCTTGCTGCAACTGCTTTATATTATGCTCCTTTTACTGGTGGTCCAGATACAATAAGAGTTTCTGTATTTGATAGAACTGATAATATAAATTTACCAGTAATTTCTCAACAAGTATTTGTTCAAGGTGAAAGTATGGCTTATGTTGAATTGCCAAATACTGGTAGTGTAGTTGATCAATCTGAGAATGGATTAATAAAAGTTGCATCTGTAAGAGGTGCAATTAATAGAAAAGAAATAGGATGGGGAAGAAATCCAGTAATTTCTCCTGATGGAAGATTTATTGCTTATGTTACATACCCTGGTGATGGTTCAAGTCAAATTATTGTAAAAGATCCTGTTGGTAATGAAACCAACATTACAAATAATAAATCTTTTAATATTGATCCTTCATGGTCTCCAATTGGTAGTGATGGTAATCTTTATCTAGTTTTTTCATCTGATAGAATAAGTTCTAACTCAGGAAGTATCGCGAATGGAACAATGAGTGGTCATGGTGAAAGATATCATCTTTGGAGAATTCATGCTAATGGTTATGATTTAAGACAAATTACTAATACTGCTGGAAATGATTTTCAACCAACTTGGTCTCCTGATGGTTCTAGAATAGCTTTTAGTAGTGATTTTGATAATAGTAAATCTAATACATTTAGAAATATTTGGGTTTTAGATGTTAAAACTGGTAAACAAACACAATATACTTATGAAACAATGCCAAATAAAGGAGCATTTAATCCTGCTTGGTCTGCTGATTCTCAAAAATTAGCTTACTCTAGAAAATATCAAAAAAGACAATTACAAGAACTTCTAGATTATCAAAAAATTTGGATGATTGATTTTACAAGAAATAGTCAAGGTTTTGGGCAAATTGTAACAAGAGAGTTTGATCAAAATATTGTCGAAACATCACCTAGCTGGTCACCTGATAACAGAAGTATTACTTTTGTAAGACATAAAGGTGCTGAAAATGCTGTTGTTTCTCTTGAGTTTATGAGTCGTTCTTTAGACTCAAATACAAGAGTGTATGGAGTAGAACCAACACCAGAAGGTGATTTAAATAATGTTATGGAAGCTACATGGGCGAGACAAAGAAGCTTTGGATATAGTTATAATAACCCTGGATTAAATAATCCTTTTGTTCCAGGAACTGGTACTGGTTCAGGTAGTTATTAAAAAATAATTTACTAATAAAAAAGGCGTAAAATATTACGCCTTTTTTATTTATTTTCTTTTTAATACTTTACGTATAGATTCAATTACATTAACAGATTTTAAACCATATTTTTCTAATAACTCGTCTGGTTTACCTGATTCAGCATAAGTATCATCAACACCTATAAACTCCATTGGAACAGGCTGTGAATTAACAACTACTTGTGAAACTTGGGCACTTAATCCACCAATTAAATGTTCTTCTGCTGTTACAATAGCTCCTGTTTCTTTAGCTGCTTTAAGTATTGCATCTTTATCAATAGGTTTTATTGTAAACATATCAATAACTCTTACAGAAATACCTTCTTTTTCAAGTTCATCAGCAGCAATTAAAGCTTCCATCACTAATAAACCAACTGCAATAACAGTTACATCTTTTCCATCTCTAACTAGTTTAGCTTTTCCTATTTCAAATTTTTCATCATCTTTATAAATTACAGGTGCTTTAGGTCTACCTGTTCTAATATATACAGGACCATCATGATTTACTGATAATTTTGTAATAGCTTTTGTACATATAGCATCCGAAGGAAGTAAAACAGTAAATTTAGGAAGTGAACAAGCTAATGAAATATCCTCTACACTTTGTTGAGAAGCCCCATCTTCACCTAAGCTTATTCCACCATGTGAGCCTACAAGTCTTACATTAAGTTGAGGGTTTGCAATTGACATTCTTATTTGGTCAAAACCTTTACACATAAGAAAGGAAGCAAAACTACTTGCAAAAGGAACTAATCCTGCTCCTGCGAACCCAGCAGCCATTCCAACCATATTTGCTTCTGAAATACCACAATTATAAAATCTTTCTGGATATTTTTTTGCAAAATCACCACTTTTGTTGATTTTGATAAATCTGCATCTAGTACTACAACATTTTTATTTTCTGAGCCAATTTCAACAAGAGCTTCACCATAAGCATCTCTTGTAGCTTTACCCAATTTTACTTCAAGTGCCATACAATCTCCTTAAAATATAATTCTGCACATTTGATATATTGTACAAAGATATTTCTTAATAGTTAAGACTACTGTTAATAAATTATATAAACCTGTAAATATTAAAAATTTTCATTAGGATTTAAATCTTTATATAACTTGTCTATATGTAAAAAACTAATTTATAATTATTCAATAATAAAAAATAATAGTTTTTAGGTTAATAAACAATGGGAAGTAAATATTTAAGGCTTATAGAAGAATTAAATTCAAATGGTCAGGGAAGAATGAAAGCTTTTGGTAATTCAATGTTACCTATTTTAAAAAGTGGTTCATTATTAACATTTAAAAAATTTGAAGAGTATCAGATTAATGATATAGTTTTTTGTAAAGTAAAAGGAAGATACATTGATGCTCATAAAATAATAAAAACTGATAAAAGCAAAGGTTATTTAATTGCTAATAATCATGGTTTTGAGAATGGATGAACAAAAACAATTTATGGTAAAGTAATAGAAGTTGAGAATTAAAAGTTATTTAAAAAAATCAATAGAGTTTTCCGCATCTTCATCACCAATAAAATAATTAATAGTTTCGTATAGATTATCAAGGCTACTTTCTATATCGTCATAATTACGGCTTACAAATTCATTTATAATTTCAAAACTTAGACTTGAATTTTCTTTTGGAGCAATATCCATATAAGATGTATTTACATTATCTTTTTTTGTTTCTTCTTTATTTGAAGCTTTTTTTTGTAATCTTCTAGTCTTTATATCTCCAATTCTCATCTTTTCATAAGTAAAATTATACTCACTTAAGATATTGAGCCATTCAATTATAGAGTTATAACTATTTGTATCAACTCTAAAGTTATACATTTGCTTTATTAATTGCCTTTTGATTGTCTTTACCTAACTTATAAGCTTTGAAGTTAAGATTTACTATATTAAATGGTTTATTAAAAAACAATCTCTTTAGACCTGTTGAAATATCTTTATCATTAAACAAATCTGAGTAATAGTTAAAAGCACCTACCATAAAAATATTAGAATATCTTGAATTATCTAAAACTTCTGTATTAACTTTCATTCCTAAATGCTCATAGTTAGAGATAGTTGAAAAGTCCTTACAAATTAATATACTTTCATCTGTTAGATATTGCTTTGCATCTTCTAGACGAAATTTATGAAATACTAATACATAATTAGCTTTGTATATAAAAGGATTATATATTTTTTCATTACTTATTATAATTTCGGCTTGTACACTTCCATTATGGATTTGTGGTCCAGTAGTTGGTAGAAAACTCACTTGATAACCAGAATTAAATCCAGCCTCAGCTATTAATTTACCAGCAGTTATAACACCTTGACCACCTAAACCTAAAATTATTATTTTATTTGTATTACTCATAAGCTCAATCAAAAATATCAATATTTTAGGTTTTATTATATACTAAGTGAGTAGTAAAAAGAGAAGAAGTGAGAAGACAAAAAGTAAAAAGATACAGGTTTATTTATTAAAAATCTGTGTTTATCCTTTTCATAGATTTAATCTGTATTCAAATTGAGAGAAGAAGTGATGAATAAAAAGTAAAAAGAGAAGATTTAGAAGGTTAAATATATAATTAAACTAAATTAATGTTCCAGAATTATTGAAATTGCTAACTATTGTCTTGTTCTCTTGTTACTTTTTACTTTTTGTCTTATTCTTATTGAGTCATATCTGAAGCAACAGCAGTTCCAATACTCAAGCCTGTTGCGATCCAAGCTATAGGAGTTCCCACACCTGTTGCTGTACATACAGTTGATACAAGATCTAGTCCAACCGTAGCCCAAGCAAGAGCTTTACTTAAAGTACTAACATTTTTTTGTTTTGTTAAATCATAAGCATATTTTGCATCATATAAAGTAAAACCAGCTTCTATAATAGCTCCAACAACAGGAACAGCACCACTAATCTTTTTTGAAAGCTCTTTACCACCTTTTTCAGCAGCTTTAGAGGCTCCTTTTTCTAAAGCTTTAAGTGTTATTTCTTCACCTGCACTCATAATTGCAGTTTCTATAGTATTTTTTGCTAAACTTTTTGCTAAAGACTTTCCTACTGTCGATGTTGCGGCTTTACCAATTACTTTTCCTATAGATTTTTCAGCCGTTTTTTTACCTATTTCATGAACAATTATTTTAGTTGTAGTTCCTAAAATTCTTTGATCTGTTAGATTTTTACCATCAACAAAATCTATTTTTGACGATTTTATTTCTTTTGAAAGATTAGTTGAAATATTTTTTTTATCTTTTATTTCTGATGGAATATCTTTTGATGAGATTTTTTCAATATCATTTTTTTTTATACTAACTCTGGTATTATCTGATATAGGCTTATTAATCAAACCTATGTTATTTATTCTACACATTTTATAATACCCTTTAAAAATTTTAATTCATTAGATGAAAAATATTAATTGATATATAGTTTATTATTTAAAAATCTTGTTCAAAGATTTACAGTAAAAAGACCTTATTAGAGTCTAAAAAGAATATATTAAATGGAAAACTTAACAAAAAACAAGATTTATATTTTTCTTACTATATAATGATATATTCACATTTTTATATGGATTATTTTTAATGAGTGAAATTTCAATAAATAAAACAGGTGGAATAAAACCTGATAATAAAATAGATAATAAAAATAACAACATAAACACTAAAATTGAGGTATCTAAAGATAAAGTTTATAGCAGCGATAACTTAACTACTATAAAAGATAATAAACCTTCTGATGACCCATTTAAAAAACCTAAAATATCAAATGGAATCACAATAAATAATTCTGTATCTCAAGATCCATTTTCATCAAAACCTAATAATGGAATAAATAAACCAATTACTCAAGATCCTTTTTCACCAAGTAAACCTAATGAAAAACCTGTTAATGAAGATCCATTTTCATCAAATCCTAATAAACCTAATTATGGATATGGTGAAGATCCATTTTACCCTAAACCTGATTTAATGATAGAAAATTCAGAAGATTTTAAGAGAGTTTATAATAAAGCAATCCAAACAAAAAATCCAGAATTATTACTAAGATTAGCAAAAATTGAAAAAGAAAAAGATTATTCATGGAATATGAGTGCTGGAGATGTTTTAAATGATGCTTATAAAATAGCGAAAGAAACAGGTAATACAAATGTATTATTTAAAATAGCATTATTTGAAAAGCAATATGATTTAATGTGGAATGTAAATGCTGGTGACATAATAAGCGATACATTTAAACTAGCAAAAGAAAAAAGAGACTCATACACACTTTTTCAAATATCAAAATATGAAAAAGAAAATGATGTTATGTGGAATGTAAGTGCTGGTGATGTTTTAAAAGAAGCATATAAAATAGCAAAACAAGATAAAAATGCATATGCCTTATCACAAATTGCATCTTTTGAAAAACAATACGATTTAATGTGGGATATTAGTGTTGGGGATATATATAAGGATGTTTACAATATTGCTAAAGAAAAAAAAGACCCTTATGCATTATTAGAAATGGCAAAATATGAAAAAGAAACTGATGCAATGTGGGACGTAAGTGCAGGGGATATTTTAAAAGAAGCCTTCAAAGCAGCTAAAGACAATAAGGATGTTGGAGCTTTATATAAAATAATGCTTTATGAAAAGCAAAATGATTTAATATGGGATCTTAGTGCTGGGGATATTTTAAAAGAAACATATAAAATAGCAAAGGAAGTTAATAATCCTAGAGCCTTATTTTACTTAGCAAAGTACGAAAAAGAAAATGATCTTATGTGGGATCTTAGTGCTGGGGATGTTTTAAAAGAGGCGTATAGGTCTTCTATTAGTAACCGTGATGCATATACATTACTAGAGATTGCTTCTTATGAAGAAAAATATGACTTAATGTGGGATGTTTCAGCAGATGAAATTAAAAGAAAAGCTAAAGAAATAATGTATAGTAACTATTAATAATTTCTTTCAAGATATTGAAAAGGTTGTAATCATTTATAATAAATAATTACAACCTTTATTTTTATAATCCTTTTGACATATTTTCAGCTAATTGATAAAGCATTCTGGTTCCTACACCTGTTCCACCTTCTTTAGGTAAGAAAGGGTTTTTAGCATAAGTCATAATACTTTCATCCATTGTTGCTGTACCAGCAATATCAAGGTGAACCCAAGGCACATCTCCAACAAATTCTTTTAAGAATATACCAGCAGTAATTGAACCAGCTGCTCTACCACCAATATTTTCAAGATCTGCAATATCACTTCTTATCTGAGATTTATATTCTTCAAATAAAGGTAATTGCCAAATTCTTTCACCTGTTTTATCACCAGCAACTCTTACTTTTTCAAGAAGTTCTTGATTATTTGTCATTGCACCTGAACAGAAGTGACCTAAAGCAATTATAATAGCTCCTGTTAGTGTAGCAATATCAATTAAATAATCAATTTTTTTATTTTTTCTAACATAGCTTAAAGCATCAGCCAAGATTAATCTTCCTTCTGCATCTGTATTTAAAACCTCAATTGTTTTTCCTTCTAAACTACCAATTACATCACCAACTTTATAAGATGTTGAGTCTACAAGGTTTTCTGTTAAAGGCATTGCTGCAACTATATTAATAGGTAATTTTTGTTTTGCTATTGCTTCAATAGCTCCTAAAACTGCTGCTGCCCCTGCCATATCTGAATGCATTCTAAACATTGCATCACTAGGTTTAATACTTAAACCACCACTATCAAATGTTACACCTTTACCAACAAAAGCTAATGTTTTATCTCCACCACCTTTATATTCCATTACAACAAATCTAGGTGGTTCATGACTTCCTGCATTAACAGCAAGTAAAGCTTTCATTCCAATCTTTTCAATATCTTCTTTTCCAAAAACTTCGATTGAAAGATTATTTTCTTTAGCTACTCTTTCTGCTTCTTTAGCAAAAATTTGAGGAGTCATAAAGTTAGCAGGTTCATTAACTAGATCTCTTACAAAGTTTGTTGAATCTGATAAAACAAATCCTTTATATGTACCTTTTTCAATTTTTGACTTCACGTCTTCATTTTGAACTGCAATCATAAGCTTTTTAATTGCTTTGGAATCATCTTTAGCTGCATCGCCTGTTTTATGTTTTCTAAATCTATAAAGACCTAAAACAATTCCTTCAATAATAGCACTTGCACTATCTTCATAATCTATACCAAGATCATTAAAACCTTCAGCGATTGCCATTTCTGTTAAATTAATTCTTCTTGCATTTCTTGCAGAAATTGCCATAATAGCTCTTAATCTCTCAAGTGTAAAATCTGCCTTCTTACCCATACCCATGATTAAAACACGCTCAGCTTTTAAATCATCTGTATGTAATATTGTAAATTCTTTAAATTTACCAGTTACTTCTTTTGAATCAATAAGTTTGAGAACTTTTTTTCTTAATTTTTCATCAAGACCACTAAAATTCTCAATATTGTCTTTTTCGCCTTCAAAAACTGTTAAGATTAAAATCTGTGTTTGAACTTCTTCAAGAGGTTTACAAACTATTTCAACTTCCATACCATACTCCTTTTACGATTAAATAAATCGTATATAAAATTTCTTATGAGCAATTTTATTTTCTCTAAATCTCTATAAAAACCTTGCTCTTAATATTAATATTTGATACATTTTATAAAAAATCAAATATATTAAAACAGATATAAAGTTTAGACTATTTTGACTTAATAGAAAAGAGTGGAAATATACTATAATTTTAATTGTATATATATTTAATGTAGGTTTACACATTTTAATTAGTTTTGGTATTCTTTATCTAACTTCAATAAATAAGGGAGAGTAAAGTTTGAATGTCACTAAATGACAATAATATATCTGAAGATACAACTTATCATTGTTACGACTGTGGTGGTATTTGGTCAATAGATGGAGTTGACATTTATACTACAAAAGATTCAATAAAATATGTTTGCAAAGAGTGTCGTGGAAGATGTTTACCAAAAAATGATTTAAAAAAGATTATTGGTGTAAAAAGTATAAAACAAAAACATCGTAATAGTAGAATTGGTTTATATATAATTATTGGTTTAGTTTTATTGGGTTTTTATAAGTTCTATGATAGAAGAGTTACAGTAACTGATTATAAAAACTATTTAGTAGATACAGCAACTATAAGGAAGTCAATAAACTCAAACCTTATAACTTTTAGAGATGATAATAAACTACTAGAAAGTTATAAATCTAAAAATAAAGATTCAAAGTTTTTTGATGCACAGAGTAGAATAGATAAGGCTAAAAGATATATTTACTCTAAAAATGATGAAATCTCTAAAATAGATAAACCTGATAAAGAAGAGATAATAGAACTATATGAGCTAGAAACAGGATTTTGGAAGAATCCAACATATATAAATTATTTAAAATATCAGGGTTCTTTTTCATATCTTAAAAAGAAATATGGTAATGATTACTTTGAAAAATTTGTAAATACTGTAAGAAAGCAAATAGAAAAGAATAGAAAAAAGACAAATAAAGTAGTTTTTCTATTTTAATTAATATTATGAAGTAGTATAATTATAATTACCTTAATGCTTAATATTACTTGTATAAAATGAGGTATTTTATGGAATTTAATACTATTAACTCTTTACAGAAAATTTCTGGTAAAGATGGTCATATAACCTCAACTGAATTAAAAAAAATTGATGAAAATAATGATGGTTGTATTTCATCTGAAGAAGCTCAAAAATCAAATATTGACTCAAAAGATCTTAGTGAATTAAATAAACTTTATTCATCACATAATTCAAATCCAAATAAAGTAATTTTCAGTAAAGAGGCTCTCGAAGCAAAAAAACAACAAAAGTTTGTTGAGAATAATTTTAAAAGTATTGATTCAGACAAAGATGGTTTTCTATCTAAAAAAGAATTATCTCAAGCACTTCAAAATAACAATTTTAGCAAAGAAGATAAAGAAATTATATCAAAATTAAAAAGTAATATAGAAGATTTAGAAGAATATTCTAATGATGAATGGTTTGATGAAAATGATGGTATTACATTAAAAGATATGAATGCTTTTGTTAAAGAAGTTGAGAAAAATAATAAAAATATTACTAGATCTGATAAAAGCATTTTTGCTTCTGAACTTACAGATTTTGTCAAAAATAATTTCGCAAAATTTGATACTAATAAAGATGGTTTTATATCAAAGGGTGAGCTTGATAAATTAATTCATTCTCCTAATATAAAGGGACAAGATGCTGTTAATATAAGTACTTTAAGAAAAACTATAGAAACTATTGAAGAAATTTCAAATGATGAATGGTTTGATGAAAACGATGGTATCACATTAAAAGATATTGAAGGTTTTCTCAATAAAGCTGAAAAAAATTCAAATGATAAGGATGTTTCAAGCATTATAAATAGTTACAATGTGTCAATGAGTAGACTAAATAATATTAATCATGATTTATACTCAAATAAAGCAAATCCTCTAGAAAGTATCAAAACAAGAAACATGGCACAAGGTAGTATAGGAGATTGTTTCTTTTTATCAGCTGTAGCGAGTGTTGTTGAAAGAAATCCTCAAGAAATAAAAGATATGATAAAAGACAATAATAATGGTACATATACTGTTAAATTTCCAGGTGCAGATAAAGAGGTTACAGTTCAACCACCAACAGACAGTGAAATAATAATGTATGGGACATCAGGTCAAGATGGAATGTGGTTAACTCTTTTAGAAAAAGCTTATGCTAAATTAAGGAATGATTCAGGGATTTTTGGAAAGAATGATAATCCCCATGACACAATTGATGGAGGAGATTTTCAAGATGCATCTATAAAACTTTTAACTGCACATAAAGTTGATACTGATTATTTACCTTTAACGTCAAAAGATACAATGAGAAAAAAGCTTATGACTGCACTAAACCCTGATGATGGAAGAACTAAAATTGTTACTGCATCAACATTTATGGATGGAGATAATAGTAAAAATATGATGCCTAATCATGTATTTAGTATTTTATCTTATGATCCTAAAACAGATACAGTTAGAGTAAGAAACCCTTGGGGAAATGGTTCTGATGCTACAGGGATAAAAAATAAAGATCCTAATAATGATGGGACATTTACTTTAACTATTGATGAATTAGACGACTATTTCAATTTATTAGCTTTTGAAGAAAGTAGTCCTATTGATAATTATGATCATTTAAAAAATAGATATTTATATAAGCTTATTCCTTAAGGTTTTTCACAGATACTTGAATTTTTATAATGATTTAAAACAGCACTACTCAAAGGTTTCTGTGTTTCATAAAATACAAATCAATTTTGTTTGAGTATAAATAAAAAGTTTAAATAGAAATACTAATTTTTATATATTAAGTAAATTTATATAGAGAGCGGGAGACGAGATTCGAACTCGCGACAACTTGCTTGGCAAGCAAGGACTCTACCACTGAGCTACTCCCGCATAGAGTTTGTTTAATCAACACTTTTAAGTTATAATCTTTATTCTTTTTTTTGTCAAGTATTTAACTTTTTAGTGTTTAAATGGGCGAAGAGAGACTTGAACTCACACACCTTGCGGTACTAGATCCTAAGTCTAGCGCGTCTGCCAATTCCGCCATACGCCCATAAACATTTTTATAGTTTAAACTAAGTTTTAAGAATCTACAAGCCTTAAAGTTTAAACACGCATATTTTTTAATAAATCTTAGAATACATTTCTCATAAATAAGAAGTTCATCTAGATATAAAAATTATATGCATCACATATATTGTAAACTTTTATTAAATATATTAGCACTCTATAGACAAGAGTGCTAAATCTGATTAAAATTCATAACTGTTAGCACTCATTTTAATCAAGTGCTAAGTGTTAAAAATAAATCTAATTATTTTAAAATAAGGAGGATGTAAGATGTCATCAGCAACATCAACAAAATTAAGACCTTTAGCAGATAGAGTAGTTGTAAAGGTTCTTGAAAGTGAAGAAAAAACAAAAGGCGGAATTTTTCTTCCTGATACAGCAAAAGAAAAACCACAACAAGCAAAAGTAGTTGCTGTTGGTCCTGGTAAAACATTAGACAACGGTTCTAAATCATCAGTTGATGTTAAAGAAGGCGATGTTGTTCTTTTCGCAAAATATTCAGGAACAGAAGTTAAAGTTGACGGTGTTGAATATCTTGTAATAGCTGAAAAAGATATTTTAGCTGTTGTTGAATAATATTAAATTAAGGAGATTTTATTATCATGGCAAAACAAATAATTTTTGATGAACACGCAAGAAGAGCTTTAGAGCGTGGTGTTAATGCAGTTGCAGACACAGTTAAAATAACACTTGGTCCAAAAGGACGTAATGTAGTACTTGAGAAAAAATTCGGTGCTCCACAAATTATTAATGATGGTGTTACCATTGCAAAAGAAATTGAATTAGAAGATCCAATTGAAAATGTTGGTGCTCAATTAGTTAAAGAAGTTACAAGCAAAACAAATGATGTTGCTGGTGATGGAACAACAACTTCAGCTATCTTAGCTCAAGCTATGGTTCGTGAAGGTTTAAAAAATGTTGTAGCAGGTGCTAACCCAATCTTAGTTAAAAAAGGTATTGAAAAAGCTGTTGCTATATGTGTAGAAAAAATTAAAGAAATGGCTACAAAAGTTGAAGGAACAAATTCAATAGCTCAAGTAGCTACAATTTCTGCTGGTAATGATGATTATGTTGGTGGTTTAATCGCTAGTGCAATGGAAAAAGTTGGAACTGACGGTGTAATTACAGTTGAAGAATCAAAATCAATGGGAACAAACCTTGAAGTTGTTGAAGGTATGCAATTTGATAAAGGTTATGTTTCACCTTACATGGTTACAGATGCTGAGAAAATGGAAGCAGTTGCTGATGAAGCTGCAATCCTTATTACAGATAAAAAATTAACATCAATTTCAGACTTAGTTCCTGTTCTTGAAAAAGTTGCTAGATCTGGTAAACCATTAGTTATAATCGCTGAAGATGTTGAAGGTGAAGCTCTTGCAACATTAGTTGTTAACAAATTAAGAGGTGTTTTAAACGTAATAGCAATTAAAGCTCCTGGTTTTGGGGATAGAAGAAAAGCAATGCTTGAAGATATTGCAATTCTTACAGGTGGTAAAGTTATAAGTGAAGATATTGGTCTTAAACTTGAAAATGTAACACTTGATATGCTTGGTTCAGCTAGACAAGTTAAAGTTAATAAAGAAAAAACAACAATTGTTGCTGGTTCAGAAAATAAAGCTGACGTTGATGCAAGAGTTGGTCAAATCAGAAGACAAATCGAAGAAACAGATTCAGAATTTGATAAAGAAAAACTCCAAGAAAGACTTGCTAAATTAGCTGGTGGTGTTGCAGTTATACAAGTTGGTGCTGCTACAGAAACAGAGTTAAAAGATCGTAAACTCAGAATTGAAGATGCTCTTTCAGCTACAAAAGCAGCTGTTGAAGAAGGTATAGTTGCAGGTGGTGGAACAACACTTCTTACACTTATCTCATCTTTAGACTCAGCTATTGCTAGTGAACACGATCATGACCTTAAAACAGGTTTAAAAATCGTTGCTAAAGCTTTAGAATATCCAGCAAAACAAATCGCTCAAAATGCAGGTGTTGATGGTTCAATAGTTGTTGATAAAGTTAGAAATGGAGCTGAAGGTTTAGGATACAATGCTTTAACAGATAAATTTGAAGATATGCTTAAAGCTGGTATCGTTGATCCTGCTAAAGTAACAAGAGCTGCTTTACAAAATGCTGCAAGTATCGCTGCTATGCTTCTTACAACTGAAGCTTTAGTTGTTGATAAACCAGAAAAGAAATCACCTATGGGTGGTGGAATGCCTGGTGGAATGGGTGGAATGGACCCAAGCATGATGGGTATGTAATTTAGTTAATCATAATCCAAAAATAATTTGATTTAGAAAAAAAGAGGTTTTGAATAAGACCTCTTTTTTATTATATTTATTCAAAAATTTATGATTTAATTAAATTTTTAGTTAATTATATTATTTCTTATATTTAAGCTAAATAATAAAAATATAAAAAATTGTTTTTTTAAAATTTAAAATAATCTCGTAATTGTTAATAAAACTAAAAACTTAATTAAAACTTTTTATGTTAAAATTTAATTTTATTTTATAAGATAAATAAGTTTTTAATTTCTCTTAAGTATAGGAGGAAATCAAAATACAATGATTTAGAAGCTTATTAATGAAGGTTATTCTTACAAAAAGATGCAGAATCTGTAGGTAAAAGAGGAGAAGTTAAAAAAGCGTATCAGATGGATATGCAAGAAATTTCCTTCTTCCAAAAGGTGTAGCAGTTGTTGCAAGTGATTCAGCACTTAACCATGAAAAAGATAGACTTAAGATCGAAGCAGCAAAATTTGCAAAAATTCTTGATAGTGCAAAAACAACAGCAGAAGGTTTAGAAGGTAAATCAGTTACTATTAAATCTAAAGCTGGTAATGAAGGTAAACTTTACGGAAAAATTACATCAAAAGAAATTGCAGATGCAGTAAAAGAACAACTTGGATATGAAGTTGATAAAAGAAGAATTCATGTTGAAGATGATATTAAAAAATTAGGAAGTTATAGTATTTCCTTTAAACTTCATCCTGAAGTAGTTGTACACGTAACAGTTAATGTGGAAGCAATTGCTTAAAATTCTTAAAAGAAATAATGTGATATTTTTTTAATATTACATTCACAATTTTAAAAACTAAATATTTTCGTTGTATGTTAATTTCACTACTTCAAATAGAGTAGTGAAATTATTTTTTATGTGGTTATTTTATTATGGATATTATTGAAAGAATTACACCAAGTAATATAGATGCAGAAAGAGCCGTTTTAGGGTCTATGTTGCTTGATAAAGAAGCTGTTTCTAAAGTTTTAGAAATATTAAGCTCTGAATCTTTTTATGTTCCTAGCCATCAGGTCTTATTTGATACAATAAAAGACATTTTCTTTAGAAATCAGCCTGTTGATTTAGTTACTGTTTCTGATGCTTTGCAAACAAAATCAATATTAGATGATATTGGTGGTTATGTTTATTTAATGGATTTAGCTGAAAGTGTTCCTACTACAGCAAATGTAGAACAATATGCAAAAATTGTAGAAGAAAAACATATAAGACGAGAACTAATAAAAGTAAGTAATGAAATAATAAAAAATGCTTATGAGAGTTCAGAAGATATAAGTGCTGTACTTGATAATGCAGAAAAAGGAGTTTTTTCAATAAGTCAAAAACGCTCTACAAAAGATTTAATACATATCAAAGATACTCTTGTTCATAACTTCAATAGTATTAATGAACACTATAATCATGAAGGTGGAAAAGTTGATGTTTTAAAATCTGGTGTTAGTACAGGTATTAGTTCTCTAGATGAGATGATAAGTGGTCTTAATCCTCCTGATTTACTTATAATAGCTGCTCGACCTGCGATGGGTAAAATGGAGAATGTTAATAATATGATAGTAACTCCTAACGGTAAAATACGTATGGGAGATATTAAAATTGGACAAAGAGTGTGTGGAAGTGATGGAAAATCTTATGATGTTACAGGTGTTTTTCCTCATGGTATAAAAGATAGTTATAGAGTTCATTTTGATGATAATACTTATGTTGATTGTGGTTTAGAACATTTATGGGAAGTCACAACAAGAAAAGATAGAAAATCATCTAAAAACAGATTTAGTGTTTTAAGCACAGAACAACTAATGGAAAATATATATTTGACTGATGGAAGAAAAAACTATGCCGTAAAAATACCTGAACCTATTCATTTTGAAAAACAAGAAATAAGCTTAAATCCTTATGTACTAGGTGTTTATATTGGTGATGGTTATAATTCTAAAAATACCCATTCATGCCTAATTAGTAATATAGAGGAAGATATATTAAATAAATTTAAATCCTTATTACCAAATAGTGATACATTAAATATATCAGAAAAAGATCATAGAATTATAAGAAAAACCTTTAATTCAAATCCTACAGATTTTTATATTGAATTAGAGAAATTAGGCTTAAATTCTAAATTAGCAGATGAAAAATTTATTCCTAAAAATTATCTTTATAATTCAATTGAAATTAGATTAGAACTTCTTAGAGGCTTAATTGATACTGATGGTTTTATCCCTACAAAAAATAGAAATCAAATTGAATATACAACTACCTCTCATCAATTAGCAGAAGATGTTTTAGAACTAGTTAGAAGTTTAGGTGGAAAAGCAACATTTCAAGAAAAACAAGGTTCTTATAAAAAGAATGAAACTAAAGTTTTAACAAAAAAATATTATAGGCTTTATTTATCATTACCTGAATCAATTATCCCAGTTTTATCTAAAAAGCATTTGGAAAAATATAATCCTAAAAAAAGATACCATAAAAAATATATTACAAAAATTGAATATGTTGAAAAAGCTGAAATGCAGTGTATAAGTGTTAATAGTCCTGATAACTTATACATAACAGAAGGATATAATTTAACACATAATACAGCATTTTGTTTAAACCTAGCCACTAATGTTGCATTAAAAGAAAAAGCTCCTGTTGCAATCTTTAGTTTGGAGATGTCAAGAGATCAAATTGCTCAAAGAATTTTAAGTGCTGAAGCTGGTGTAAGTAGTTATCACATGAAAGCAGGTAATATTAGTCAAGAAACTTGGACAAGTATTGCTGATACAGTTGGTAAACTTTATAATATCCCGATTTATATTGATGATTCAGGTAGTTTAAGCCCTATGGAGATGAGAGCTAAAGTAAGAAGGCTTAAATCTCAACATAAAAAATTAGGTGTTGTAATTGTAGATTATTTACAATTAATGGAAGGCTCAGGTTCAGAAGCAAATAGAGTTCAAGAAATATCTAAAGTAACAAGAGCATTAAAGAGATTAGCAATGGAAATGCAAGTTCCTGTTATTGCTCTTAGTCAGTTAAGCCGTAGTGTAGAGTCAAGACAAAATAAAAGACCACAATTAAGTGATCTTCGTGAAAGTGGATGTGTAACAGGTGATACTTTATTAATTGATTCGGAAACAGGTCATAGAGTAACAATAAAAGAAATGTTAGATAAAAAATTCAAAACTATCGCACTAGATGACACATTAAAACTTAATAATCATAATGTTACCAATGTTTTTTATTCAGGTAAGAAAATGGTTTATGAATTAACAACAAGATCTGGTAAAACAATAAAAGCAAGTGCAAATCATCCTTTTCTTAAAGTAACAGGTTGGGAGAGATTAGACTTACTACAAATAGGAGAAAAAGTTGCTATAACTCAAAATATAGATAATTTAGTCGGTTCAGATATTTTATGGGATGAGATAATTTCAATTGAAGAACTTGGTGTTGAAGATGTTTATGATGCAACTGTAGATGGTGTTCATAATTTTGTTGCAAATGACTTTATAGTTCATAATAGTATTGAGCAAGATGCAGACATAGTCATGTTCATATACAGAGACGAATACTATAATCCTGACTCAGCAAAAACAAAGATTGCTGAAATTATTATTGCAAAACATAGAAACGGCCCTACAGGAACAGTAGAATTATACTTTGATGCAGATTTAACAAAGTTTTCAGGTCTTGAAAGAAATAGCTAATATTTAAGAAGTTAATGAAATGAATAAAGTAGAAGAAAAAGAAGAATATTTAAAAAGATATATTAGCAAATTAGCTTTTAGAGTTAGTAAATTAAACTCTATTAATAATAATTATATATTTCTAAGAGTTATTGTTTTTTTATCTGGAATAGCATTAACTATTTTAGCTTATTCAAGTTTTAATAAAACAATTGGAACTTTAACTTTATTAATTTCTATAATAGCTTTTTTTATTACTATATATTTTCACAATAAGGTTATAAAAAGTATTGAAAAGCATAATGCTTGGATAATAATAAAGGGTGAAAATATAGCAAGGTTAAATATAGATTGGGATAAAATACCTGAATCTCATATAAAAAATATAGAAAGTAATCACCCTTTTGCAACAGATATAGATATTATTGGTAAAAATTCAATTTATAGGTTAATTGATATATCTGTTTCTGAAAATGGAAGTAAAAAACTTCTTGATATGCTTACTAATCTTAATCCTGATAAAAATATAAGTATTAGAAATCAAAATATAGTAAAAGAATTAAAAGATTTAACTCTTTTTAGAGATAAGATAAGACTCGAAACTTTTATACAACAAAAAAAAGAATATCAAAAATGGAATGGAGAAAAATTACTTAGTTGGGTTAAGAAAGATAATTCTATTGATGAATTAAAAAAAGTTTTAAATATTTCATCAGTATTATTAATATTAGCTTATATTTCTTTAGTTGGAACTCTTATAGGTTTAAATGCTTTTATATGGAAAGCTTTATTTATAATTTATGCAATCTACTTTTTTATGAATGATGAGTTTGCAAAAAGCTTTTTTAGAGAATCTTTAGCTTTAGAATATGAGCTAAGAAAAATCAATAATATATTTACTCATATTGAAAAATTTGATTTTGGAAATAAAAAAAATCTTGCAGAATTTTGTGCTTGTTTTAAAGAAGATGAATATAGACCATCTAATTATATGAGGAGAATAAAAAACTTATTAGCTTCTGCAAATATTCAATCTAATCCTGTTATGTGGCTACTTACTAATGCTATCTTCCCTTGGGATTTTTTTCATGGATATAGGCTAAAAAAATATAAATCTCAAATATCAACTATATTACCTATTTGGCTTGAAAAATTTTATGAATTAGAAGCATTATCTTCTTTAGCTAATTTTTCTTGGTTAAATGAAGAATATATTTTCCCAGATTTCTTAGAAAAAAATGATAATACTGAGTTTGATTTTAAAGAAGTTGGACATCCTCTATTAAACAAAGATAAAAAAGTTTGTAACAATTTTTCTATGAATGAAAAGGATGTAATAATTATTACAGGTTCAAATATGGCTGGTAAAAGTACTTTTTTAAGAACACTAGGCGTTAATCTTTGTTTAGCTTATGCTGGAGCTCCTGTTAATGCTAAATCATTTAATACTAAAATGTTTAGGTTATTTACTTGTATTAGAGTAAGTGACTCTGTAACTGATGGTTTATCATATTTTTATGCAGAGGTAAAAAGACTTAAAGCATTAATTGATGAGTTAAACAAAAAAAATGATATTTCACTATTTTTCTTAGTTGATGAAATCTTTAGAGGTACAAATAATAGAGAAAGACTTTTAGGAAGTCGAGCTTATATTAAAGCTCTAACAGGTAGTAATGGTCTAGGTTTTATATCAACTCATGATCTAGAGTTAGTAAAATTAGCAGAAGAAATAAAGCAGATTAAAAACTATCATTTTAGAGATGATGTTATTGATGATAAAATGATTTTTAATTATAAGATACAAGAGGGAGCTTGTCCTACAACGAACGCTTTAAAAATAATGAAAATAGAAGGTTTACCTGTAGACTAGATATTATAACTAATGACTTTACAAAAAATTCTAAAATTTATACTGAAAGTTTTATGTTAAAATTATTTTATAGTATTTAAACTAGGTTGAAATAATGATAAAAAGAGATTCTAAATTACTAAATCTTTTTAATTTTTACTTTTCATTTTTTATTCAATTATGAAAAAACTACCACTAGGAAAACAAACATTTAAAGATTTAATAGAAGAAAATAATGTTTATGTAGATAAAACAGAAGATATATATAAACTATTAAAAGATAATGGTAAATATTTCTTTTTATCCAGACCAAGAAGATTTGGTAAATCACTTTTAATAAGTACATTAGAAGAATTATTTTTAGGAACTAAAGAACTATTCAAAGATTTATATATTTATGACAAGATAGAATGGAAAAAATATCCTGTTATTAGAATTGACTTTAATGCTTTAACATATACAGAAGGTACAGAAGGTTTTAAAAGAACTTTAACTTTTAAATTGAAAAGTATATGTAAAAATTACAACTTAAATATTGAAAGTGATGATTACAAAGTAATATTTGAAAACCTAATAATAGAACTGTCAAAAATAGATAAAGTTGTCATTCTTATAGATGAATATGATAAACCTATAGTAGAAGTTATAGAAGATATTAAACTTACTAAAAGTAATAGAGTAATACTTAAAAGCTTTTATGAAACAATAAAATCATGTGATCAATATATAAAGTTCTTTTTTCTTACAGGAGTATCAAAGTTTAGTAAAGTATCAGTCTTTTCCAGTCTAAATAATTTAACAGATTTAACCCTTGATACAAGATTCCCTACTTTATTAGGATACACAGAAAAAGAACTTTTTAGTTATTTTAAAGAACATATAAAATCTCTAGCAAATAAATTAAATAAAACAGAAGATTCAACAAAAGAAACATTAAAAAATTGGTATAACGGTTATTCTTGGGACGGAAAGAATTTTGTATATAATCCATTTTCAATATTAAATGTTTTAACTGCTCAACAAATAAATAATTATTGGTTTAAATCTGGAACACCAACATTTTTAATAAAATTAATCAAAGAAAAAAATATAGATGTTAAATCATTAGATAATTATGTTGCCTCAGATGAAATATTAGATTCATTTGAAATAGATGATATAGAAGTTGAATCACTATTATTTCAAACAGGTTATTTAACAATAAAAGAAATAATAGAACCTAATTCACCATTTAGAGAATATGTCTTAAATTATCCAAATATGGAAGTAAGAGAATCTTTACTAAGTAACATATTAATGAGTTTTTCAGAGTCAAGAAAAAACAATCAAATAAAAATTGGTATATTAGTTAAATCTTTAAATAAAAATGATTTAGATGAATTTTTCAAAGTAATTTTTGATATATTTGCAAATATACCACATCAAATATTTATGGCAGATAGAGAAGCATATTATCATACAATAATTTATTTAATATTAACTTTAATTGGAATAAGAACAAAAGCAGAAGTTCAAACAAATAAAGGAAGTATTGATGCTGTAATAGAAACAGATACAAACATATACATATTTGAGTTTAAAATGAGTTCTACAAGTCAAGCAATAACTCAAATAGAAAAAAAGAAATACTATGAGGCATATATATTATCAAATAAAGAAATATTTTTAATTGGTGTTAGATTCGATGTAAATGAAAGAAATATAAAAGATTGGAAAATTCAACAACTCCAAAGATGAAAAAATATAAAACATAAATAAATCATAAAACCCCTTAAAACTAAATTGTTTTAAGGGGTTCTTATATTAAATTCTATGAATTAATGTTTATAGCCGCTACTGGACAACCTGCCATTGCTTCTTGACATTCTGCAATTTCTTTATCATTTGTTGGTTGTGCAAATACATATGCATGACCACCTTCAATAACAAAGAAATTAG
>JAXLXG010000003.1:0-200913 GCA_046328075.1 Candidatus Sericytochromatia bacterium | reverse complement strand
TATGACATTTAAAGATGAAGAAGAAGTGATTAGATTAGCTAATGATAGCAAATATGGTTTAACAGCGAGTATCTGGACAAATGATATAGATAGAGCTAAAGCAATGGCTCCAAAAATTGAGGCTGGTACAGTTAGTATTAATGATTGTGTATCATCCTTTGCTTTATGCCAAACACCTTGGGGTGGAGGTAAAGAAAGTGGTATTGGTAGAACTCACGGTAAATTTGGTTTAATGGAATTTGTTGAACCAAGACATATTCATGTTGATGGTTCAACAAATATGAAAAAATTCTGGTGGTATAACTATGATGAGAATAGATTTGATATGATGCATCAATCTTTAAAACTTTTATTTAGTAATACAGGAATTACAGCTTTACCAAGAGTAATTAAGGACTTTTTAAATAATAAACCTCTCTAAATGCTCTTTAATATAGTCTTAGGTATTTCAGTATTTTTAATAATATCTATATCTTTATATATAGCTTTTAGGAGAAATATAGAAGGTTATTATTATTATGTTACAGGTGTTACTTATCTAAAAGAGGGTCTTTATGAGGTTGCTCTAGATGAGTTTTTACTTTGTTTGCAAACTCAACCTAATTATAAATATGCTTATTATCAATCAGGTTTATGTTATTACTATTTAAATCAAAATCTTTTAGCATTAAATAAGCTAAATAGGGCTATAGAGTTTTTTCCTGATGATAAGATGTGTTATTTAGCTAGAGCAAATTCACTTGCAAAATTATTGAAATATTCTGATTCAATGAAAGACTTTGAAAAAGCACTAAGTTTAGATAGTAATGATCATTTTATTTACTACAATAGAGGCTTAGCTTTATTTGAACAAAGTAAATATGAAGAAGCTATAAAAGATTTTAATAAAGCAATAGAACTAGAGCCTGAATACATACTAGCTTATTATAGTAAAGCTTTAGCACTATGTGAATTAGAGAAATATGAAGATGCAATTTATGATTTTGATTTTATCATAAATAAAGACCCTAATTATGTTGATACATATATTAAACGTGGCTTAGTTTATTGTGATTTAGGTGAGTATAATAATGCTTATAAAGATTTCAATCAAGCAATAAAACTTAGTCCTCAGAACCCTTACTATTATTTTCTTCGAGCTTCTATACATTTAGATGTGGAAGATTATTATAGAGCTATAGTAGATTTTAATGAAGCTGTTAGATATAATCCTGACTATACAGAGGCATATTATTTTAGAGGTAAATGTTTTTATGCCTATGAAGATTATGAAAATACAGTTGAAGACTGGAAACTAGCCTCTAAACTAGGCTCAGAAGAAGCAAAAAAAGATCTAGAAACTATATTTGGAATAAAATAATATATGTTATAAAAACTTTAGAATTATCTAAACTATTTTATAATTAAAGAATTTTTAGAAAAAATTTTATATAAAAGATTATAATAGTATATAAAAAAATTAGGATTATTAAAATGATTTTACCTGAAATAAAAGATATTGAATTAGCACATAAAAGATTAAAAAATGTAGTTATACAAAGTCCTTTAACAAAGAGTATTAATTTATCAAATGATTTTAATTCAAATATTTATTTTAAAAGAGAAGATTTACAAACAGTTAGATCATTTAAAATAAGAGGTGCTTATAATAAACTTTCTACTTTATCAAAAAAAGAATCAGAAAAAGGAATTGTTTGTGCAAGTGCAGGGAATCATGCTCAAGGTGTTGCTTTATCATGTAATTTATTAAATATAAAAGGTAAAATTTATATGCCTGCAACAACAACCACTCAAAAAATTAGTAGTGTTAAAAGATTTGGTAAAGATAATGTAGAAATAGTTCTTATTGGAGATACGTTTGATGATTCTTTTGCTGAGGCTATGAAGGATTGTACAGAGAATAAAAAAACTTTCATTCATCCCTTTGATGATGATAAAGTAATAGAAGGTCAAGCAACAGTTGGTTTAGAAATTTTTAAGGAAATTGATGAAAAAATAGATTATATATTTTTACCTATTGGTGGTGGTGGTCTTGCTGCTGGTGTAAGTAGTTATTTTAAACAAATAAGTCCAGAAACAAAGATAATAGGTGTAGAACCTAAAGGAGCAAGTTCAATGATTGAAGCAATAAAACAAGGAGAACCAACTACACTTGATGAAATCGATAAATTTGTTGATGGTGCTGCTGTAAAAAGAGTTGGAAAACTTAATTTTGAAATTTGCCAAAAAACTCTTGATGATATAATTTCAATTCCAGAAGGCGAAATTTGTACTAATCTCTTAAAGCTTTATAATGAAGAAGGTGTTATCGTTGAACCAACAGGTGCTTTGGCTGTATCAGCATTGAATTATTACAGAGATAAAATAAAAAATAAAAATGTAGTATGTATTATAAGTGGCGGCAATAATGATATTGCAAGAATGGCTGAAATTAATGAAAGAGCTATATTATATAATAAACTTAAACATTATTTTATAGTACAATTTCCTCAAAGGTCAGGTGCTTTAAAAGAGTTTTTAAATAATGTATTAGGTGAAGATGATGACATTTGTTTATTTGAATATACAAAGAAAACCAATAGAGAAAATGGCCCTGCCTTAATAGGAATAGAATTAAAAAGAAGAGAAGATTTTGAACCTTTAATAAATCGTATGAAAGAATATAAAATAAATTACAGGCTAGTTAATGATAATTTAGATCTATATAATATTTTGGTATAAAAAATGCCTAGCTTGAATTTTAAACCACATAATAAAAAAGTTGAGTTTTTAAAAAACAAGACTGTTCTTGAGATAGCTTTTCAAAATGAGATATATGTTCCTTCTCTTTGTGAAGAAGGAGCTTGTTCTGTTTGTATGGTTAAAGTATTAAATGGAAAAGAGTATTTAAAAGAAGGTAGTAATATAAATGTAGGAGATGATATTTTAGCTTGTATATCTACTCTAAAAGAAGATTATCTTGAAAGAGAAATTGAGATTGAAATTGATATACAAGAGATATAATTAGCTATCTTCTTAGAAATTTAATTTCTTAAGTTTCTAAGAAGATATATTTTAATTAAAAATTATTTTTAATTTGCTTTTATAACTTTCTTATTCTTAACAGAATTTTTCTTTCTCTTTATTTTTCCAGAGAGTTTATACTTTACAATTTTATGTACAGTCTTATAAGGTATATCCAAATCATGATTATCTTTTAACCAATCTTGAATATCTTTATATGATTTAAACTTATCTGATTTTCTTAGCTCATCTCTTAATTTATCAAGTACTTCAATAGGTATTGATAATGCACGACCTTTGGGTTTTCTCATTTCCATCAATTCAGGTAATTGTCCTTTTTCATAAAGAGCCAACCATCTTCCAACAGTATTTCTATTAACTGCTAGTATTGATGATAATTCAAGTATTGTTGTTACTTGTTTAGATTTTAAAAGATAAAGCATTTGCAATCTTTGTTTAACCCAAGACTTACTCTCTTTTTTTAATAAAGATTTTAAATCTGTTAATTCTTCGGCAACTTGCGGAATTTTTTTTCTCATTGTTCATATACCAATTTAACTATATCTGTTAATTAAACATTCTACAATTTTTAATAAAATTTGCGAATATTCAAAGCTAGAAATATCTATAAATACACTTACTAATATGTCTGTTTTAAAATTATTTAAATCAATTATTCTCTATAAAAAGTTACATATTTTAGCCATTTCTCTTAAGCTAAACTGTTTACTTTGTTTTAATTAATAAAATAGATTTCTACTAAAATCTATTTTACATCATTTAGTATATTAATTACTAGTATATTAAATATATTGTATGTCTTAGAGTCTAAAACTTGCTAAGTTTTTTTATCTTTTTTGACTTTTTAATAAAAAATTTTTAGTTATAAAATAAGACTCTAAATTTTAATTAATGCACTGTGTAGTGATTGAAGTTTATTAAACATTTTATAATATTAAATTATGTTAAGTTGGTTGATTTTTAAGTTAATTAATATATCCTTCTATAAAAATGTCGTTGCCTTTTTGTGTATATGTAACTTTCTTTAACTCTTTAGCTTCGGACATTAAAGATAATCCCTGACCCTCTAGAGGTGTAAGTGCATCTTTTCCTCCAACAAGTTTTGGTGAAATAAAAACACTAACTTTATCAACTATATTATTTTCAATTGCTGATGCATTTAATGTTCCTCCACCTTCTAATAAAACGCTACATAAACCTTTTTTACCTAAGTGATAAACTAATTTCTTTAAATCTACTTTTCCATAAGGTGAATCATCATTTTTTTCATCTGCACAAATAATAACTTCTGCTCCTGCTGCTGTAAGTGATTTTACTTTATCATCTGAAATATGAGCTGAAACAGCTATAATAACATTTGGTTTATGGTCGTCTTTTGTATTTTTCATAAATACTTTAGAATTAAGAGGATGTTTCATAACTATCAACAACTATTTTAATTGGATCTTTACCACCTTGAGTCTTACAAGTTATTTGTGGGTTATCCTAATAAATTACTTATTTACTCCAACCATTACAGCATCATAATTTGCTCTTAACTCATGTAAACAAGCTCTTGACTCATCGCCAAAAATCCATTCTCTATCACCCATATAGGTTGCAATTTTCCCATCTAAAGTTATTGCATTAACCATATTTATAAAGGGAAGCCTAATTGCTGAATATTTTATAAATGCTTCATTTAACTTTTCAGCAGTTTCTTTTTCAACACCAAAACTTAATTCCATTCCTGAATCAAAAATAGCAGTTAAACCCTTACCTTTTACACTAGGATTTGGATCTTCCATAGCCACTACAACTTTTTTTATGCCTTTATTTTTTATATAATCACAACAAGATGTATATTTACCTTTAGTAAGGCAAGGTTCTATTACTGTATATAAAACTCCTCCTTCACATTTTTTTCCAGCGGCTTCTAGTGCGTAGTATTCAGCGTGTTCAGAACCTGAACCAGAATAAAAACCTTCACCTACAATTTGACCATCATTAACAACTATTGCTCCTGACATTGGATTTGGTGAAGTTCTACCTCTACCTTGTTTTGCTAATTCTATTGCTTTCTGCATAAAAAAGTTATCTTGATTCATATCTTTATTTTTAACCGAAAATATAATTTTAAAATAGCCTCTAAAGTCTTTATATAGCTTAATAACTTAAAGGTTAAATTAAATTCTATCATATTTTATTTTGTGTTTGAGGAGATAATTGGATTTGAAATTTGAAAAAAATTTATTATAGATACTAGGCAATTAAAAATTTACATGATAATATCTATTATGTCTTAAGCAAATAAAAAGATTAAGAAAATCGGGCGTATAGCTCAGTTGGTAGAGCTCCTGCCTTACAAGCAGGCGGTCACAGGTTCGAGTCCTGTTGCGCCCACTAATCCGATTTTACCCCAAATTATTTTTGATATTAATACTATAATTTATGATATTGATGTTATAATTTAACTATTAAAAGATTAATAAAGCCTTGTATAAACTTTATCATAGACATTTTTAGAATAATCTTTTAAAATGAATACAAAATATATAAAATATTAGATCTATTTAATAATGAAATTAAAAAACATAGCCTTTATATCAATACTAAGTATTTTTATCTCTTTAAATTCTTATGCTAAAGAAAATCAAGAAGAATTTATTGAAAAAAATCATTTAGGATTTTCTTTATCAAATTTTGCTATCAAGGGGTCTTATTCTAGAGATTTAAATAAAGATTATGAATTAGGATTAAATATTTATTATGGTGGTATAGGTGAGTATAATTTTAGTTCTAGAAGTAGTTATTTAATTAGTCCAGATGTAAATTTTGCAATTAATTTAGAAGCTAATTTAAGAAACTATCTAAATAGAGATTATCCTAGTGGGACATATATAAAATATTTTTTAGGAGTTCCAACTATTAAGGGTAATTATGTAAATTCTAATATTGATGGAAATTCTACAGGCTTTTATCTTGGAACTGGTTTAGGTAGAAAATTTAGTAACGAAAATTTAGCTTTTGTATTAGAAGCAGACTTGGGAGTTCATACTCATATTGTTTCTAATATGTTTGGTTTTGTATTTTTCCCAAGATTATCAATAGGTATAGAAAATAACTTTTAAATTATGAAAAATAAAATATATAGCTCTTTATTATTATCAAGTATTCTTTTTTTATCAGTAACAAATTATTCATGTCAAATTTCAACAGCTTGTACTAAAATTGGTTATGGTCAACAAATACATAGAACTTTTTTTGATAAAGAAAATTCTATAGGCTATTTTATATACTCATATTTTACAGATAAGAATACAAAACAATATTCTTTATATAAAATAGATTTAAACGGAAAATTTGAGGAAATAACTAAACTTCAAAAAGTAAATATAGAGCAAAAGGACTATTTAGATAGTAAATTAGATTATACATACTATAAACTAGACGAAAATAATTTAGTTCTTACTGAACAGAATGAGATAAAAAATGTTACAGGAAAAAATAGTATTAGTTATATTATAAATGTTAAAAATAAGGAAATCCTTTATAAGGTTGATGAAAGTAATGGGATAAAAAAGATATTTTCACCTGATAAAGAAAAATATTTTTATTTAGATGGCTTTGGAAAATCTACAAGTTTGGCATTTGTTGATATGAAAAATAAAGTAAATAATAATATTAATGTTAGTGATAATATTATTTTACCTAAAGATAGTCATGAATATCTCCCAACTTCTCATAAATCCTATTGGTTAGATAATAACAATATATTAATTTATTCAATTGAAAATGAACTTTTAAAAGAATTATTTATTTATTCAATCAAGGATAATAATTTAATCAAAACTAATCAATATAAATTTAAAGAAAAAGAGCCTCAAGTATTTGATATAAATAATTATAAGGCAAGTAGTACAATTACTTCAATTAGCTATGAAAATAATATTTTTACCTTTTATTGTAATTTGCTTGAAAAAAGAGAAATGAAAAGCAATAAAGTTGATTATTATTACAACTCTACACCATATGCCAATGTATATAAATTAGACTTTTCAAAAAATGATTTAACATTATCAGAGGAATTTAAATTAACTGAAACACTAACACAAAGAAAAACTTTTTATAGTGATGATTCAAGTAATAATGATTTTATAGTTGGAAAGGATTTAATTTATACAGGTGGTAGTGGATATAAAAATTTATTAGATTATAGAGAAAAATTGCCTAAAGGGTATTATGATAATGATCTAGTATGTTCAAACGATTTATCTAGTTCAAGAGTAAATACTGGTAATTATTCTAGATAATAAATTTAGTGATATTTAATCATAAGGAAATATTATGGCTAATATAGGAATGGGAGGGCAACTTCCACAAACACTTAGAGAAACAAATAAAACTAAAGAAAATGAAAAAGTAAGTAAAAAAGATGATGATCTTAAATCTCGTGAAACGATGGCTGGTTCTCAGCAAGTCGAAGGGAAATTTAAGAAAGAAAAAGCAGTTAAAAATACAGAAAGATATAGAGCCTTTAAATCTGCATATAACTATATGCTAGGTGAAGAACCAGAAGAAGAAGAAATAGAAGAGGAAATGGAGTCTGCTCCTCTTGAAGAAGAAAAAGAAGAAGTAAAAAATAAAAAAGTAAAACCAAACCTTAAAGAAATTGAGGAATATAATACTAGAGATAGATTTAAAACAAAGATTGCATTAACTCTAGGTGATGATTTTGATGAAGACGCACCTCTTGAAGAAGAGGAGGACATGACACCTGAACAAAAAGCGGAAGATAATAAATTAAAGTTAAAAGTTGCAAAAGAATCTTATTATACATTAATACAATATATGCAAAGTAGTTTAGGTACTTATGACATTGATAAAATAGAAGATCTTCAATTATTTTTAAAATATGGTATGCCTGAAGATGCAATTATTAAATTTATAATGCTTCAACAACTTGCTAGAGCATCATACGATTTTCCAAATGTAATGGATATGTCTATTATGTTAAATAAGTTCAAAAAATTAAATATAAACTTATCTGTTGAACAAGCTCAAGAAATTGCACAAAACGATTATGGAACATCTAAACGTGTTAAATATACATCATCAAGTTTTATTTATGTTCCTATTCCACAAGTTATGCAAAAGATTGAACAAGATATGAAAGATGATTATGAAAGAGAATTTTTTAATATATTAGAAGAATTAGCCCTTCCAGAGTTTAAAAATTTAAAAGAAAAAATATCAGAAAATTTAGTTTTATCAATGCGACAAATTATAACAACAATATCTAGAGAAATTAACGAGTTAATAGCTGAAAATAATAATCTACAGATTAACTTAAAATTACCAATGGTAAAAAATAAAGAGATGATAAAAGAAAAATTTGAAAAATAATAATAATAAAATCTTAGATTTAAGAAAAGAATTAAAAGAATATGAGTATAAAACAACAAAAGCTATATTTATATATAACTTTATTAATTCTAACCTTAGTATAAGTGATTATAATAAAAATTATCTTTTAGATTCTATAAATAATAATTTAAGGCAAATTGGAATTAACTTAAATAATTCAGATGTAAAGAATTTAATTAATAATAAAGTTCATATATATGCCTTAAAACCTGTTATAAAAGTAA
Organism: Candidatus Sericytochromatia bacterium; assembly: GCA_046328075.1. Classification (GTDB taxonomy): domain Bacteria; phylum Cyanobacteriota; class Sericytochromatia; order UBA7694; family JACMQJ01; genus JAXLXG01. Next base: position 192,259 of record JAXLXG010000003.1, on the reverse strand, counting down.
TAAAGGAATCTATAAAAAAAAGTAATGAAATTTTTGATAGTAGAGTTAAAAGTTCAATCTTTGAGTTTTCTAAGGTTCCAGCACCAAAACAGCAACAAATGATGAAAAATTTTAGAAATAATAGTTTTGATACTAATACTAGTTTTTATTGGATAAAACAAAAAAGACTAAATGACTTAAATACTCTATCTGAAAACTTAAATAAAGAATTTGAGGAAATTTAATGACAGAAAAATATGAAAAAGTTCCTGATTTCATACCAGTAAGAATAGAAGAAAAAGAAGTTAAAGAAGTAGAAAAAAAACAAACTCCTAAAATAAAAGAATTAGACTCTATGGAAAAATATAGTTTTAGAGATGCTTTAACAAAACCTTCAAGGTTAAAGGTTGATCAGTCCTATACACTTGTAGATTTTGATAGTTACAAAGGAGATTTATCTTTATTATATGGAGATATATCAGATCTTTATAAAAATATAAATGATTGGAATGAAGAATCTGTTTTTAATGTAGCCTCTTACGTGTTAGATACAGATTTAAATACAGTTTTAAATAAAATAGCTTATTTACCAAATCATATATATTTAGGAAATATTATAGAAATTATTGCTTCCTTAATTATAAATGGTGGAATTGATGTAGGCTCAATAATTGACAATGAAAATGTTTTCCAAAGTTTTAAACGTATTTATACCAATAGAGTACAAATTGTTTTACTTCCTTTTTTATTTTGTGTCTATAACTTAGATAGGAAACTTTTACCTATCAAGAAAACTGCTTGGTCTATTTTAAATAAAAATGGTAGATTTTTTGAAGCCTCTAATATAATGTCAGATATTCAAAAAAGTATGATTAGAGTAAAGAAATGTCAGGAGCTATTAACACAAGAAAAATTTAATATAGATGATAAATTTTCAGAAAATATTGATTTACTTTTATTGCTTTCTGGACAAGAAAATATACTATTTCCTATATTCCAAGCTTATAAACAACAAATAAATAATCAAGAATTTAATATAGAGTCCTATCTTTCATCATATTATAAAGTCACCCCTCTTAAACCATTTGCTCAACAGCTTTTAACATTTAAAGCAGGTGATTATGGTAATAAAATTCAGTCTATTTTAAGTAGATGGTCAGTGAATAGTTCAGCTCCACAATTTAAAGAGTTTTTATCTAATTCTATATCTACAATAACAGAAGATATGGAGTTTAAAGCAGATGATTTTTACAATATAAGTAAAGATATCATTTTTTCTATCATGGATACATCAAAAAAAAGGAATTGGAATAGTATAGATACAATTAATGCAATTGTTTTTAGTATTTTAGATGGTATAGTAATTTCTGATACTAATAGATTAAGATTAATTTCTTATACTATAGGAAGCCAAGTTATTGCCGGTGTTCTAAAAGTAAAATATAAAATAGAAGAAGCAGTTCAAGGATTGGCTTTAGGTCTAATATCTTTAGAAAATGACTTTCAAGATGAAGACAAAAAAAGATTTTTTTCAGATACTACAAATCATAAAATAATTTGCGAAGCTGTTTATAATGGTATTTGGGATACTGCTTTTGAAATGTATCCAAATCTTTTAACCATAGATAAAGCTATAGATTTATTTATAAACTCCTTTTCAAAAAAATAATATTTATGAGGAGTGAGAAGACAAAAAATAAAAGGACAAGAATAAGAAGTTTCAATACTTTTAGTAAGATGTTCCTCTTATAAGAGTATTTGTTTTTTTATAAATATTAGAGTATTATAAATTGACAAATTCTAAAAAATATAGGAGTTTTTATGAAAAAAAATCTTTTATCAGCTTTAGTTCTCTTATCACCTTTATTTATTACAAATAATGCAGAAGCAAAACTAAAAACAATGAATATTGAATATAAAGATGGCTCACAGGTTTTACAAGGATATTTAGCTTATGATGATTCTATAAAGGCTAAAAAAGCAGGTGTTTTAGTTGTACATGAATGGATGGGTCTTGATAATTACGCAAAAACAAGAACTGAGCAATTAGCAAAAATGGGATATGTTGCTTTTGCGGCTGATATTTATGGAAAAGGTGTTATTGTTAAAACTCCAGATGAAGCAGGAAAAATGGCTGGTAAATATAAAAGTGATAGAAATTTACTACGTTCTAGAGTAATTGCTGGTTTTAATACATTAAAAAATAATAAACTTGTTAATCAAAATAAGATTGCTGCAATTGGATATTGTTTTGGTGGAACAACAGTTTTAGAACTTGCAAGAAGTGGGCAAAAATTAAATGGAGTAGTTAGCTTTCATGGTGGTTTAGATTCTCCTAAACCTGAAGATGGTAAAAATATAAAAACTAAAGTTCTTGCTTTACATGGTGCAGATGATCCTTTTGTACCACAAAAAGATGTTGAAGCATTTCAAAATGAAATGAGATTAGGAAAGGTTGATTGGAGAATGGTTATCTATGGTGATGCTGTTCACGGTTTTACAAACCCTAAAAATGGGAATGATAATTCCAAAGGAGCAGCATATAATAAAAATGCAGATTTAAGATCATTTAAAGAAATGCAAGAGTTTTTTGCTGAAATATTTTAAAACTTTTTAAAGTAAAAGAGCTTAAGATTAAAACCTTAAGCTCTTTTTGTATTCTATTTCTTATATCTTATTCTTTTCTAGTAAACAAAAGACTCCCATTTACACTATCAACTTTAAAGTAACTAGTAATATGAGTAGTTGAATAAGCATATAAAGCTCTACCTGCTTCTAATGAGAATCTTGCAAGGTTAAATATCCCTATAGCAGCATTTAATCGTTTAATAAATGCTTCTGTAAGATTTAAACCAACTTTTAATAACAATTCCCTTAATAAAGCTCCATTTTGGTTTAAAAGAGCTTTAACTGTTCCACTTAAAATAGTTTTAAATGCTCTACCATATTCTTTATTTTTAAAAGCATCTATTATTTGAAGTACAGGTAAAGAACTTAAAATTCTAAGTAAACCTGCATTATAAACTTTATTAATATTAAATCCCATGATAATTGAAATTACTGGTGACACAAAATCAAACATTAAAGACTGACCTATTGGCATTCCATATTTCATTTTTTCAGAAATATTCATTGAAGACCATTTTTCTTTGAACTCTTTAATATCTTTTAAACCTAGTCCTATCACTTCAACATTTTTAATTGGTTTTTGTATATTAAATTCTGTTTGCTTTATAAAAGGTTTAAATCCTAAAGATATATTATTAAAATCTATAAAATCATTTGGTGAAGATAAAGATTCATTATGTACAGGAATTGAATTTCCACTTACTTCTTCATTAAAATATAATGACACATATCTTTTTTTATAATTTTTAAGTTCAAATGTACCTGTTGAGTCATTTTGTGAAACTGTTTTAATCTCAACACCATCAACTCTATTAGGAGCTTCATTTGTTGTATTTTTATCATACTCATCAGCTAATTTATTTACAACAGCATTTACAGCTTTAGTTAAAGCTTGATTTTGTTGTTGGTTATCTTTATATAAAAAATCAGGTTCTTTTATTGTCCTTTGTTCTATGACTTTTGCAAGTTCTTTTGTCTCAGGTAGTGATTTTATAATATTCATTACTCTATCAGCTAAATCTAGATCTACAGTTGCTACATTTGGATCCATAAATACTAAAGCTTCTGCTGTTGTTTGTGGACTAATTAAAATTGATTGTGCTTTAATAGGATTCGCAACAAGTGATAAAGCTAAAGGTGTTTTTGTATTACTGTTATCATCTGATAATGTTATTAATTGTGGTGATAATTGATTAACCATAACTGATTCAGATTTCTTTACTAAGTCTGATGTATTAGCTGTAAAATGCCCAAATGAAGAAGCAATTTCAACTTTATTACCATATATAGATGCTTTTTCAATACCAACATTTATATTTTTTTCAATTATTAAATCCGATTTTTTAAATGTTTCTAATGAGTTTGATGATATTTGTTGATTATTTATTTGATTTACTTCATTAACAGATGTACTACAACCTGTTAAAACTAAACTAGATATAATCACTAGTGAAACACAACTTCTTAGAATTTTTTTCATGCTTTAAATTTCCTCCAAGTGATACATAAAGGGATTATTGTAAGATAATCTCAATCTGAATTAGTGGATTATAACATTTTATAAAAAATTAGTCATTATATTTTTATTGTTTTAGATGTGTATTTAGAAGTATTATAAATAATATTTTTTTTAAAGTTTTAGAAAAAAGTACAAAATTTATACATTTTATTTTTATGCTGTGCGTTCTATTTTTAAATTAAATAAGGGAATAAAAAATTATTAGATAAAGATTCTATTTCTATTAAAATATCTTGTTCAAACAAATTATCTTTATCTTCTATAATTTCAAGTTCTTTTTCTTTTATTTTACACATAAATTTTTACCTCAATCTAAATTTTTCTTGAATCTCGTTGCAGAAAGAATTAAAGTAAATACACCAAAAATGGATAATAATAAGACATTATTCCAAAGATAAGTTATACCAATACCTTTAACCATAACTCCTCTTAAAATTTCAAGAAAATATGTCAATGGTATAAAATATCCTAAAATATAAATAAAAGTTGGCATTGCATCTCTTGGAAACATAAAACCAGAAAGAATTACACTTGGTAATATAATTGCAAAAGCCATTTGCATTGCTTGTAGTTGATTTCTAGCAACAGTTGAAACAAATAAACCCATTCCTAAAGCTCCAACTAGGAAAACACAAGATAAAATCAGTAACTCAAAGAGGCTACCTGCTATTTTCACCTTAAACCACATAGTGCCAATTATTAATGTTAAAGCAACATCTATAAATGCGATTAAAACATAAGGAGCTAATTTACCTATTATTAATTCAAAAGGTTTTACAGGTGTTACAATTAATTGTTCTAAAGTTCCTTTATCTCTTTCTCTTACAAGAGCAAAAGCAGTTAACAAAACTGTTATATTTTGAAGAATAAGACCTATAAGAGCAGGTATATTAAAATTCATACTTTTCATATCTGGGTTATACCAAACTCTTGTTCTTAAATCTACAGGAACATTTAATTTAGTATTCATTCCTTTTTTATTTAATTGTTTTATTAATAAATTGGCTCCATAATTTTGTGAAATAACACCTGCTGTAAAAAGTGCGGTTTTTGCTATTGAAGGATCTGAACCATCTAAAATCAATTGTGCTTGTGCTTGTTTTCCTTTTGATAAATTTTTTGAAAAATCAGGAGGAAAAATTAAACCTAATTTTGCTTTACCACTATCAATTAAATATCTTAATTCATTTATATCATTTGTATATCCTTTTACTTTAAAATATGTTGAGTTTTCAAATTGTTTTATTAATTCTCTACTTGCACTGCTATTATCTTGATTTATTACAATTAGAGGCATATTATCAACATCAACTGATGCTGCATAACCAAATAGTAATAAAAAAACTATTGGAAATGCAAAAATTATACCTAAAGTTGGTTTATCTCTTTTTATATGAATAAATTCTTTAATTATTATAGATATAATTCTGTTTATACTCATAGTAAACCACCATCTTTAGTTAAAGAAACAAATATATCTTCAAGAGAAGCTTTTACTTCTATAAATCTTTTAAGTTCAATATCATTTTCTATAAATGTATTTTCAATAATATTCTTTATTCTTTCAAAACTTTCAATAGTCGAAAGGTGTAAACCATCTCTATGCATAGAAACATTTTTAATTTCTTTGACTTTTTGTAATAAATTTAAAGCTTTTAAGAGAGGACTACATTCTATTTCTATTATTATTCCCTCAGATTTACTCTTTATAATTTCTTCTGGTCTACCATAAGCTATTAAATTACTTGTATGTATAAAACCAAGAGTATGACATCTTTCAGCCTCATCCATATAATGAGTTGTAACAAGAGATGTTATTCCCATATCTGCTAAAACATATAAAATTTCCCAAAACTGTCTTCTTGAAACAGGATCAACGCCTCCTGTTGGTTCATCTAAAAAAAGAAGTGGTGGATTATGTATTAAGGCACACGCTAAAGCTAATCTTTGTTTCCAACCTCCTGAAAAAGTTCCAGATAGATTGTTAACTCTACTTTCTAAACCTAATAGTTCAATAATCTCTTTTTTTCTAATTTTCCTTTTTTCTTTATCTAAACCATATACTCTACCAAAAAACTCTAGATTTTCATTTACTGTCATATCTTCATATAAACTAAATTTTTGGGTCATATATCCGATATTTAATTTAATTTTCTCAGCTTCTTTACTAATGTCGTATCCTAAAACTTTTCCTGAGCCACTTGTAGGATTTAAAATACCACAAAGCATTCTAATTGTTGTTGATTTACCAGAACCATTTGGACCTAAAAAACCAAATATTTCACCTTTTTTAACCTTCATACTTAAATTGTTAACAACAATATTATTTCCAAAAGCTTTTGTTAGATTCTCAGTTTCTATTACATATTCCATAAATTTAACCTTCTACTAACTCAGCATCAGATGGCATCCCAGACTTAAGTAGTTTTTCTTTATTTGGTATTAAAACTTTTACAGAAAAAACTTGATTAACCCTTTCTTCTTTTGTTTGAACATTTCTAGGGGTAAATTCTGCTTTAGAATTTATTTGTTTAACCTCACCTGTAAAAACTTTGTCATTAAAAGAATCTACTTTAACATTTACTTTTTGACCTAGTTTAACTCTTCCTATTTGATTTTCAGGAATAAATATTTTCAACCAAATTTTTGATATATCAGCTATTGTTGCAATATTATTTCCTATAACAATATTTTCACCATTTTCAATATTTTTTTGTAATACTATTCCATTTAATGGAGATTTTATAATAACTTTACTTAGTTGAGTTTCTGACATTTTTTTTACTGCCTCTGCTTGTAAAACATTTGCTCTTAAAACATCTAGATCTTCTTTTTTTGCAAAATCTTTTAATAAACTTAATCTATTTTCAGCTATCTGAATATTTGTTTTTGCTATATCAACCTGTGTTTCTGAGTTTATGATTTGTTGTTTTTGTTGACTTCTATTTTCATAAATATCTTTTACATTTTTATAATTAATATCAGCACCTTCTAATGAGCTTTTAACTTGGTTTATATTAGCTTTAGATGAGTTTAATTGACTTAATAAAGTATCATATTGTGTTTGAGATAAATCTAATTGTTGTTGACTAAGTGAATCTTCAGAAAATAATTTTTTATTTCTTTTTAAATTTGTTTCTGCATTTTTTAAAGATATTTCAACCTGATTATAATTTGACTTAACTGCATCATACTGAGATTTTAATGTTTTATATTGTGTAAAAGCACTATCAAGTAATTGTTTTTGTTGGCTTCTATTATTATATATATCTATAGAATTTTTATAAGTTTTTTCTGCTCCTTTTAAAGATATTTTTGCTTGTTCTAGATTTGCTTCAGCTTGTTTTATTTCTTGTTTTCTAGCACCTGTTTCTAAACTCTTTAGTCTTGCTTTATTAGATTCAAGATTTGCTTTAGATTGTAATAATTGAGCTTTTAATATATCAGAATTAATGATTGCTAAAACTTGATTATTTTTTACTTCTTGACCTTCTTCTATTAATAATTTTTCGACTTTTCCAGAAACTTCAGAACTTATATTTATTTCAATAAATTCAAGTGTTCCATTTGCTTTTAGTACAGTTGGCTCTAATGTATTTTTATTGAAAAAAGACTTATAAGAAACAAGAACTACACTAGATAGTATAATTAAAGATATCAATAGAAATTTTTTGTTTTTCATAATTTTACCTAAGCTAAAATTTATAATAAAATTTTATTTTTTTATTCCTCTTAAAAAAATATCGATAGATTTTGGTATAAAATCTTCAACTTTATAAGGTTCAAATAATCTACCTTTTGATATTTCATTCATAATTGCTAAACCTATTAATAATGACATCATTGTTCTTGCCATATCAAAAGCATCTATATTTCTTAATTCACCACTATCAATTCTTTTTTGATATATATTTTGTATTTCTTTAGCTACAGAAGATAATAATTCTTGGAATATTTTATTTCTTAAACTATCATCTAATTCATTCTCAAAAAATATTATTTTCATTAACGGAAATACTCTTTTAAAAAACTTGATTCTATCTTGGAAAACTTTATTAATAAAATCTTCTAAATCCTCATCTGAATTATTTACTAGTAAAGAAACTGCTGTTTTTGAAATAATTGGAACAACGAGATTAACTAATAATTCTTTTTTAGTTTTAAAATATTTAAAGATAATACCTTCTGATACTCCAGCTTCTTCTGCTATTTCTTTTGTTGTACTTCCATGATATCCCTTTGAACCAAATATTTTTTCTGCTGCATTAAGAACTTTTTCTTGAGTTATCTTTTTTTTACACATTTTATTCCTCTTAAAAAATAAGTGAGTGATTACTTACTTATTTAAAAATTAAATCTTTTAGTAATATTTGTCAATATATTTCACAGAAAATATATTTAATTTACTTTTTAGTAAATTAAATATTGACTTATAAGTTGATTTAAAATATAATTAATAAAAAATGTAATGAATAAAAGGAAGAATAAAATGAAAAAACTAACATTATTAGTACTAAGTACTTTGTTGACAACATCATGTAATTTATTTACTAGCCCATACCCTATTTATGATCCAAATGCTGAAATAGTTGATGTATATCCAGCTGTTTATAATTTAAAAGATTTAAATACTCAGTATGATGAGTATAATTCTGCACCACCACCTGCATATAATTTTCCAAGAAAATTAGTAACTGATACTATGTTTGTATATTCTACAAATTCAGGAACAGAAGGTAAAAACTTTGATATTTGGAAAGGCAAAGTTACTTTTGAACAAAAATCAAGACTAAGAGGACAAAAAAATCCTGATCCAACAGTTGAATCAAAAAGAATTGCTCCATTTTTAAAAGATGAAATAAATACAAACTCAAATGAATTTGGACCTTATTTTTTTTATAATCCAAAACCAGAAAAAGTTGTAGTTAGCCCTCCAACAGATGAAAACAAATTTTCAATTAATAGCTTAAGAAATGCTAGTGATTCAAGACCCTTATACAGTAGTATTTTAGAACAAAAAGCTGATAAAGAAATCTTAGGAGATAATATATTCTTTTTTGCATCAGATAAAGGAGGAGATTTAGATATTTATTTTTATTCTCCTAAATTTGGTATTAGAGAATTTTTTGGAAATAAAAAAGGTTCTAATGAAAGATATTTCACTTATGACTATAAAAGAAATGTAGCTTATTTTGCTTCTGATAGAGATGGTAAATATGATATTTATAAATTTGAAAATAAAACAGGTAATTTTAATTTTCAAGATGTATTTAATAATAAAGACCTAGAAAAATATATTGTAAAAGCTGATGAGTTTAATTCTCCTGAGAATGATACTTGTCCTGTAGTTGTTGGAGATCATTTAGTTTTTGCTTCTGATAGAGTTGGGACAAGAGGAGGCTATGATATTTATTTAAGTTGGTATACACATGATAATAGAGGTGAAAATTTAAAATGGCAAAAACCTAAAAATATGCAAGATATTGTTGATGATTATTATAAATATAAAACTTATGATGAGTCATCAGGGTTTCAAAAGTATGCTTCAAAAGATAGTTATATACCTAAAGAAGAAGTTAAAAACTTAAATACTAAAGTAAATACCCAATATGATGAATTTAGACCTTTTATTATAGAAAATTTATATAATAATCAATATTCAGAAATACATCAAGCAGAAAGTTCTGATTATTCTACTGAACAAAATCCTTCAAGACTTTATGAAAAACCAAGCTCAATGATATTTTCTTCTAATCGTCCAGAAGGTAAAGGTGGTTTTGATTTATATTTGGGAATATTACCTAGTTTATATAGATTTTAAATTTAAAGGTCAAAAAAATGCAAAGAAAAACAATTATTTTCATATTTACTTTATTTATAAATTCATCTTGTACCTACTTATTTCAACCAAATCCTCTAAGTGATATGGATGCAAAAATAATTGATGTTTACCCTGCTGTTTATAATTTAAAAGATTTAAATACCAAGTATGATGAGTATAACTCATCTCCTATATCTTATAGATTTTATCGTAGTTTAGTAACAGATTCATTATTTACTTATTCTACAAATTCAGGAACAGAAGGGAAAAACTTTGATATTTGGAAAGGGAGTTTTACTTTTATACAACAATCAAGATTAAGAGGTAAAAAAAATCCAGAACCTCTAATTAAGTCAGAAAGAATTGCTCCTTTTTTAAAAGACGAAGTAAATACAGATTTTAATGAATTTGGACCTTATTTGTTTTATAATCCAAAAACTGAAACATCACATATTAAACCACCTCAAATTGATGAAGAAGGTATTTCTGAATATGGGTATTCTAAAGATTTATATTTAGATAGTAATAATTATGACGCATTAGTTATTAAAGATGGTGATGAAAATAAAATAAAGGAAATATATCAAGCATATAGTAATTATTTAGCTAAAAAAACAGATAAAGAACTTATTGGAGAGAATTTATATTTTTTTGCATCAGGAAAAAATGGTGATTTAGATATATATTTTTATTCTCCTAAATTTGGAATAAGAGCGTTTTTTGGAAATAAAAAAGGTTCTAATGAAAGATATTTTACTTATGACTATAGACAACATACTATATATTTTGCTTCAGATAGAGAAGATGGAAAGTATCATATATATAAATATGAGAATAAAGACAAAAATTTGAATTTTTCTGAATTATTTAATAATAAAGATTTAGAAAAAGAAATTGTAAAAGTCAATTCTTTAAGCTCTGAAAATAATGATACTTGTCCAGTTATTGTAGGAGACTATATGGTTTTTGCAAGTGATAGGAAAGAATCTAAAGGTGGTTATGATATTTTTATAAGTACTTTTGGATTTTTAAAAGATAAACCTAATATGGATTGGTCAAAACCTATAAATATTCAAGATTTAGTTGATAATTATTATAAAGGTAAAGGTTCTAAAATACCTAAAGATGAATTAAAAAATTTGAATATTCAAATAAATACAAAATATGATGAATTTAGACCTTTTATTATTGAAAATGAATTTAACTCACAATATGCCAAAGTTAATAATACAGAAAACTATGAAAGAAGTTACGATAATCCATCAATAACTTATGAAAAGCCAAGTTCAATGATATTTTCATCTAATCGCCCAGAAGGTAAAGGTGGTTTTGATTTATACTTAGGAATAGTACCAAATTTACAAATTACTGATTATTAGAAAACTTATAAAAAAAGCTCTAATTTTTAAATTAGAGCTTTTTGAAACTTTAAATTTTATCCGTTAAGTAATCCACTAACAGCTTCTTTTTCTTCAAGAAGTTCTTTTAATGTTGCTTGTACTTTTTCATTAGCAAAATCATTATGTGTTAAACCTTGAACAATTTCCCATGTTTCACCATTTGATTTTACAGGGAAACCAAACATTAAACCTTCAGGAATACCATAACTTCCATCTGATTCAACAGCAACTGAGAACCATTCACCTGCTGGTGTTGGGTTAACAATTTCTTTTACTGTTTCAATAGCTGCATTCGCTGCTGAAGCTGCTGAGGATAAACCTCTTGCTTTAATAATAGCTGCCCCTCTTTGTTGAACTGTTTTAAGAAAATCATCTTTAAGCCATGCTTCATCACTAATAACTTCATTAGCTTTTTTACCATTGATTGTAGCGTTATAAAAATCAGGGTATTGTGTAGCTGAGTGATTACCCCAGATAGCAACATTTTTAACTGCTGTATTATGAACACCTGCTTTTTCTGCAAGTTGTGAAACTGCTCTTTTTTGATCAAGCATTGTCATAGCAAAGAAATTTTTTGATGAAAGTCTTTTACAAACACTTTTTGCAATTAAAGCGTTGGTATTACAAGGGTTTCCAACAACTAAAACTTTACAACTTTCTTTTGCATTTTCATCAAGAGCTTTACCTTGCTTTGTGAAAATACCACCATTTATATTAAGAAGGTCTCCTCTTTCCATACCTGCTTTTCTTGGAACTGAACCAACAAGTAATGCCCAATCAATATCTTTAAAAGCAACATTCATATCTGATGTTGTTGTAATTGATTCAAGTAAAGGAAAAGCACAATCGTCTAATTCCATTTTTACACCTTCAAGGGCAGGTAAAGCTTGTTCAAGCTCAAGTAAGTTAAGATGAACTTTTGTTTCTTTACCAAACATTTCTCCTGAAGCAATTCTAAAAAGTAATGCATATCCTATTTGACCTGCTGCACCAGTAACAGCAACTCTAACTGATTTAGTCATAATTGTCTAAGACCTCATTGTTTATATAATTTCCGTGCATATTATATCACATTGAAAATATCTTATATACTAAGTAAAAAGTAAAATGTGAAAAGTGATAAGGCAAAATTATTGTAGAATAATAGTTTTAGACAATTAATTTTCTCAAACCAATTTTGTTTAAGTATAAAATTAAAATTATTAGTTTTCAATATATTCTTTATACCATTTGTTGTACTCAATATTATTAACTTTTATTGTTTCATTTTCTGAAAAACTTTTGATTAAAGGAAAATAACTTATTTTTTTTAATGTTTTATTATCATAAAGACCTGATATATCATATTGATATAAGCCATTTGAAGTTAAAAATATAATATTTTTATTACTGTGATTGATATTTAGAACATTATTTAGAGATAGTACTGTTTTTTCTTCAGTTGTAGTAATAACTTTTAGTTCATTATAAATATACTTAAATTTTATATCATCTATTATTATTGATATAGAATCATTCTTTATTGAACTATTTGAAAAAATATGCTCTGTTACATCAATTTTAGTTATATTTGAATTTCCAAAGTCACAATTAACTGAATTACCTATTTTATTTATAATTTTACAATCATTGTTTGAGTTTATATCTTCTTTTAGTATGATTTCTCCTTTATTTATTATTTTATTTTCTTTTGTTATTTCTAATAAATTTATATTTCTATCTGAATCAGCATAAATTTTATTATTTTTAAATTCTAACGTATAAGGACTATGAGCATTATTATTAGGTATATCAGGATTTTCAAATATTCCAAGAAACGGTGGATACTTAGGACAATTATCAACAATTCCTTTAACTTCTTTATATCCAATTGTTATTTTTTTATTATCAAGTTCATTTGATTTTATATTTACTTTATCAATTAATTTTAAATTTTTTATATCACTAATATCTATACTTACAAACTTATCTAAAATATTTGCAAATAATGTATTGTTATTAATTACTATATTTTTAGTAAAAGGAATTTTAAGAAATCCTATTTGTTCAGGTTTTTCTGGGTTTTGATTATCTATAACATGAAATCCCATATCTTTTTCATTTATTAAAATATAATTTTTATATAGATACATTTTATCAATGGAATTAATAGATTTTAATGATTAAAATTTTATATTTTGGATTATAGAATTATTATCTAAATTTATTGATTTAGTTGTTTTTACATAATCCATACCACATACAATACATGATTCTGATGAAAAAGATAAAAACAAAGAAATTATTATTAAATGTAGTCTAATTATTGTTTTGTTCATGATTAATTAATGTATTATAATAAAACTAATATAGCAATAGGTATTATAAATGTCAAAATTTTTTTGTAAAATAATTAATATATCAATTATTATTTCAATAATATTAAATTTTAATCTATTATCATATTCTAAACCTTATTATGCTAATAACATCTATACAATAGAATATAATAATATACTAATTTCAAATAATTATAATACTAATATTTCGATTAATAATCAAGAAAATATTTTAAATCTTGAACAAATATTTGGTTCTATGTTTTTAAGTCCCTTGTCATTTATTGTTCTATTTATTTTTTCTTATGTATTACCTGTAAGTATTTTTTATATAACATTCCCAGACAAATATTTGATAAATAATTTTTTTGATAATAATAAGGATTTTATAACACCTACAATAGCTTTATTATATTATTCAATAATAAATGCTTTTTTTGTTGAGTTTTTTTCAAAGAATAAAAATTCAAATTCTTTTAAAATGACTTTTATTGGAAGTTTACTAGGTACTTTTTCAGTAATAATTCTTACCAATTTAGCCATTTTTATAGAAGGTTCTTTGAATCAAGAATTAACTAGGTCAAAAATTACTCCATATCAACCTATTATTTCTTTAATTTTCATACCAATTTTTTCTTCCATACTTGCTATTGTTTTTAATGATTTGACTCAAGAAAAAACAAAAGAAAGTGATATAAAAGACTTAGAGAAGAAAGTTTTAAAAGATTATAAAGAAATAGTTTCTAAGATTAATATCAATAATGGAAAACTAAGTTATTCTTTAGTTCAGTTTTAGTTTATATCTCAAACAATTGATAAAAACTTTTTATAAATAACTAGTATTTTTTATCTATAAGTTGTTAAAATCTAATTATGAAAAAACTACCTGTAGGAATACAAACTTTTAAAGATATAATAAATGCAAATAATCTTTATGTTGATAAGACAAAAGATATTTATAATCTTGTATCCATGAATGATAAAACATATTTCTTTTTATCAAGACCAAGAAGATTTGGAAAATCATTATTAATAAGTACTTTAGAAGAAATATTTTTAGGAAATCAAAAATACTTTAAAGATTTATATATTTATGACAAGATAGAATGGAAAAAATATCCTGTTATTAGAATTGATTTCAATGCTTTAACATATACAGAAGGTACAGAAGGTTTTAAAAGAACTTTAACTAATCATATAAAAGATACATTTAATAAATACAATATTGAAGTAAAAGGAGAAGATTATAAGGAGTTATTTAAAAATCTAATAATAGAATTATCAAATATAGATAAGGTTGTGATTCTAATAGATGAATATGATAAACCAATAACAGAAGTTATAGAAGATATCGAGCTTACTAAAACTAATAGATCAATACTTAAAAGTTTTTATGAAACAATAAAATCATGTGATGAATATATAAAATTTTGTTTTTTAACAGGAGTTTCTAAATTTTCAAAAGTTTCTGTTTTTTCAAGTTTAAATAATCTAACAGATCTAACTTTAGATCCTAGATTTCCAACTTTAACAGGAATAACAGAGGAAGAACTTTATAGAGATTTTGATGAACATATAAAATCATTAGCAGAAAAATTAAATAAAACAAAAGAAGAAACAAAACAAGTTCTAAAAAGTTGGTATAACGGATATTCTTGGAATGGCAAAGATTTTGTATATAATCCATTTTCAATATTAAATGTTTTAAGTGTTCAACAAATAAATAATTATTGGTTTAAGTCTGGAACTACTACATTTTTAATTAAACTAATAAAAGAAAAGAATATAGATGTTAAAGGTTTGGAAAATTTTGTTGCTTCAGATGAAATGTTAGACTCTTTTGAAATAGAAAATATAAAAGTGGAATCATTATTATTTCAAACAGGATATTTAACAATAAAAAGTATAATAACAGAAGATTTAGGTTTTAGTAAATATTATCTTAGTTATCCTAATATTGAAGTTAAAGAATCATTTTTGAATAATATATTAAGGAATCTTTCAGATAATAGAACAGATAGTAGAATAGTTGTTTCTGAACTAATTAGTTCTATAATAAATAATGATTTAGATAATTTTTTTGATATTTTAAAATATAATATCTTTGCTCAAATACCAAATGAAATATTTATGAGTGATAAAGAGGCTTATTATCATACAATAATTTATTTAGTTTTAACTCTTATTGGTGTAAGAATCAAAGCTGAAATCCAAACTAATTTAGGAAGAATAGATGCAGTTATTGAAACAAATACACATATTTATATATTTGAGTTTAAAATGAGTTCTACTAAAAAAGCTTTAAAACAAATAGAAGATAAAAAATATTATGAACAATATCTTTTATCAAATAAAGAGATTGTCTTAATTGGGGTTAAATTTGATACAAAATCAAGAAATATAAAGAATTGGGGATTAAAATCAATAAAAAATAACTATTCAATATATTCTTTATAATATTTGTAATATTGATCTACTTCTACATAGATAAATTAATCATTTGAGTCACAAATACTTACCTTGTTCAGTAAGAATAAAGCTTAGCTTCTCAAAATATTTTTTATCAGGATGTTATAAAAATTGATGAAATAAATAATTTTTTGTGAGTATAAATACTCTATATTAAACAAAGATCGTAAAGAATTATAATATAATGTATTCTTAAAAAAATATAAAAATTTTGATATATTTAAAGTGACTATTATTTTATAAAGTATAAAATTAATGATAAACAAAAAATTACTTTCATTATTCTTAAGCTCAATAGCTTTAGTTTCAAGTTTTCAATTTAGTTATGCAGATAATGAAAAAATAAAAACTGCTAAGTTAATAAAAAACACTCTAAATGGTCAAATAGATTGGTTAAACAGAGTAATAAGAGTAAAAGGACAATCTGCTCTACCAGATGTAGGAGGCATAGCCCAAAAAAGATTAAAAGCTAGGGTCGGAGCAAGAATGGAAGCCTATAGAAATTTAGCTGAATTAGTCAGTGGAGTTCAGGTAAGCTCAGAGTCAACTGTTAATAACTTTGTAACTGAAAGCGATATTGTTAAATTAAGAGTTGATGCAGTTGTAAAAGGAGCTAGACAATCTGGAAGAGAAAAGATTTTATCAGATGGTTCAATTGAAGTTGAGTTGTATTTACCAATGTTTGGAAATGGTAGTCTTGCAAGTGCTTTGGATCTAGGTAATTATGCAAAAAATAAATCTACTTTAGCAAACTTATTACCTTATATGGTAGCTACAACAAATGATTTTGCAATAGTTGAAGAAAAACAAAAAGAAAAAAAATCATATAAAATATCTGAAAATAACTTATCTAATATAACTGGTCTTATAATTGATGCTAGTAATTTGGCTGTTGAACCAGCAATGGCTCCATTTATTATAGGTGGAGGGAGAATTATTTATACAGGAAGTAAAATAGATATAGATCCTGAAACAATAGTAAAATATGGTATTACTGAATATACAGATGATATAGAAAAAGCTAAAAAAAATATAGATAGAGTGGGTAAATCTCCATTGGTTATAGAAGCTAGTGGAGCAACAGGTAATCCAACAAAAACAAATATTCTATTAGATGAGATAAATATCACAAATCTATTAGAAGCAAATGAAAAAACAAAATTTTTATCTAAACTTGGCGTTTTAATTGTAATTTAATATCAAATATTTTTGTTAAAAAAGAAATGAGAATTTATCCCATTTCTTTTTTTTACTCTTCCTCTTTCTCTTCTTTAGTATGCTTTAATAAATTGGCTCGTCCAGATTTTATTATTGCTTCTCTTAAAATATATTCTATATGACCATTTACACTTCTAAATTCTTCATTTGACCATTGTTCTATAGCATTAAAAACTTTTTTATCTATCCTTAATAAAAATTGTTTTCTCTCTGCCATTAATATATATTTCCTGTGTTAATAACTGGTTTTGCTTCACTTTCAGATACTAGTGTAACTAAAAGATTATTAACCATTATAGCCTTTCTTTCATCATCTAGTTCGACAATTTGATTATCAGATAATTGCTTTAATGCCATTTCTACCATCCCAACAGCACCCTCAACTATTTTTTGTCTAGCACTTATAACAGCCTCTGCTTGTTGTCTTCTTAACATAGCTTGTGCGATTTCTGGTGAATATGCAAGATGACTTAAACGAGCTTCTAAAATTTCAATACCTGTAGCTTGTAATTTACTTTGTAACTCCTTTTTTAGATCCTCACAAACCTCATCAGTATTTCCTCTAAGTGACATAGTATGAGTTTCTCCAGAATCATAAGGATATTGAGTCGCAATATGTCTTATAGCCGTTTCACTTTGTAATTCAACATATCTTTCATAATCCTCCACATCAAACATAGCTTTTGCTGTATCAATAACCTTCCAAACTACTACTGCTCCTATCTCAACAGGATTACCATGTGTATCATTGACTTTAATTATTTTACTTTCAAAATTTCTAACTCTTAAAAGAATTTTTTTCTTTAGTGAAAATGGATTTACCCACCAAAAACCATCATCTCTAACACTACCAATATATTTCCCAAAAAAAGTTAAAACTATTGATTCATTTGGTTGAATTGAACTAAATCCTCCTAAACAAAGTACTGCTACAAAACCTAATAACCCTAAAAACATCATTTTTAAAAAACTAAATTCATTATGTATTACCATTGTAAATAAAAACCAAACTTCAAAACCAACTGTTCCAAAAAATACTAACAAAGCAAAGAAGCCATTAATTTTGAATGCTTTGCTTTCTTGTGTTACTTTCATTTTTTATATCTCCTAAGATATTACTTTAATATCAATATGATATCATATTGATATTAAAAATTCAATAGAAATAAATCCTTAGAATTGGATACTATTAGTTTATATTTTTGAGAAAAAGATAACTTTAAACAATGTGGTTTTAGCAAATTGTAAAAATGCAAATTATATTTTTTTTATAAGTGTAACGTTTATTTTACAAAAACTCTAATTATAACTTAGTTTAAATAATAAATAAGTATTTTAAGTGGTTTTATTTAATGAATAAAATTCTTTGGAAATTAAAGCTCCGACTTTTGCATTATTTTTTATTAGAGCTATATTTGCTTTTAAACTTTTACCTTCTGTTATTGACTTTATTTTTGAAAGTAAAAAAGGTGTTATATTTTTTCCTTGAATACTGTTTAAATCACATTCTTCTAAAGCTTGTTCAATCGCTTGATTTATAATTTTTTCATCTAATGAATCACTTTCAGGTATAGGATTTGCAATTATAACTCCACCTTTAAGATTCATTTTCCACTTTATATTTAAAAACTCAGCAATATTTTTATCATTATCATATCTAAAATCAACTTTTGAACCACTCTTTGAAGTATAAAAAGCTGGAAAATCATTTGTTCTATAACCAATTATAGGAACACCAGAAGTCTCTAAATATTCTAATGTTTTGTTAATATCTAAAATGGACTTTACTCCTGCACATACAACAGCAACATTTGTATTCATTAACTCAGTTAGATCCGCTGAAATATCCCAGCTTTTTTCTACACCTCTATGAACACCACCAATACCACCTGTTACAAATACTTTAATCCCAACCATATCAGCACAAATCATTGTACCTGCAACAGTAGTTGCACCATTTTTTTTCATAGATAGTATATGTGGAAAATCTCTCCTGCTGACTTTTTCAATATCTTTAGATTGAGAAAAGAATTCTAATTCAGAACTAGTTAAACCAATTTTAATAATACCATTTATAATACCTATTGTTGCAGGAGTTACACCCAAATTTCTAATTAAATTTTCAACATCTATTGCTGTATTCATATTTTCAGGATATGGCATACCATGAGAAATTATTGTAGATTCTAAAGCTACTATAGGATTTTTATTATCTAAAGCATTTTTTACTTCATCTGAAATACTAATATAATCTTTTAAAAACATTTTTTACCTAAATAAATTCCAAAATGGAACCCTGTTAAATACGAGCTCTGGATTAAAAAGAAAATCACACCAAAGAATGTGGTAAAAACCAATGATTAAAATTCAAAGGTATTAATAATAAAAGAAGAGTTATTCAATAATTTATATACGTATAGATTTAAATGTGTAATTAATCTAATTTGAATAACTCTAAACAATAAAATTATCTAAAGAATTTTTATTCTTTAACTCTCCAAACTATTTTATCTTTTAAATATTTTATAAAAAAGTTCTCATATTCTTCAATAGCTATAGCTGAATTATCATTATAGTCTATACTATTAAACTCTGCATCAAGTTTATAATCTTTAACCTCTTTTGCTTTGATTTCTTTATTAAAAGTACCAAATTCTTGAGAGCTTAAAGCTTTGTCTTTATTTTTGTCTAACTTTTCAAATGAGAAATTAACAATATTTTTTCTAAAGTCTAAGATATAAGGTTCACTTGTAACAAACTTTTTTATTTCAGACCAAGTAACTTTTTTATCTGAATTTTCATCTAATAAAACTTTAATATTATCTATTCTATTTTCAGCTTTTAATAACATTTGTATATGTGGATTTTTGGAACTAATACTATATGAATCTGCACCTTCTGAATAATATTTAAAATAAAAATCATTTAAAACTTCTTGTTGTCTTTGTTGTTCGCCTATTGTTTTTTGTGAAACACTATTAGTTTCTACTTTATTATCTACAGGAACAACAACATTATTTTGTGTATTAGCACATGATATTAATGTACTTGTAATAAGACTTAAAGACAATAAAGATATAAGATTTTTCATTAAACTACCTCAAAAATTACTTAAACTAGAGTTAACCTTATTATAATATAGAGATATTATAAATTAACTTGCGTATTTTTTGAACTCTATTATAACATTTTTTACTTTAGAAATTTTTAATAATTTAATATTATTGCTTAAGATTAATAGTATATATAAAAAATTTTAATAAATCTAATTAATGACACATATTTTTAGTAATGACTTTATTATACTTATTTAATACGTTAAATCTATTATTAAAAATTGCATTAATATTAAAGGAAAATTGTACAAGTGAAAAAAGTAGAGTCAAACAAAATAGCTAATATTTTTGATGAACTAGGTAGATTTTATCTTCTCTCATTTGATATTTTTAAGACGCTATTTACAGGTCAAATACATTTTAGAAATACAATTCAACAAATGGCTTTTGTTGGTACAGATTCACTACCAATAGTTTTATTGACAGGTTTAGCAATAGGCATGGTGTTTTCATTACAAGTAACAGGTTTATTTCAAAGATATGGTGCAAATTCTGTTATCGGTGCGGCAGTAGGAGTTGCTATAGTTAGAGAGTTAGCACCTCTTTTTACTGGTGTTGTCATCGCTGGGAGAATTGGTGCTGCAATTACAGCAGAATTAGGTTCAATGAAAGTAACAGAACAAATTAATGCTTTATTATCAATGGCAGTTAGTCCTTTAAGATATCTTGCTGTTCCAAGAGTTCTTTCATGTATGATAATGGTTCCATTACTCAATGTAATTTGTATATTAATAGGTGTTTTAGGTGGATTGGTAATAGCAGTTTTTGTAAAAGGAGTAATAATAGGACAATTTGTTGAATCAATAAGAGATTTTTTAACCCCAATGGATTTATTAAAATCAATGCTCAAAGCTTCAATATTTGGTATTATTGTTTCTCTTGTTTCTTGCTATAAGGGTATAAATACAGGAGAAGGAGCACAAGGTGTTGGGATATCAACAACTAGTGCAGTTGTAATATCCCTAATTTCAATATTTGTATCTAATTTTGTTTTATCTTCTATACTTTTTGCAGGTAAAATGTAAATTATATTAGTTTTGATAACTTATTTGGAGATAAATCAGGTACACCTCTTTCAAAGAATACAATATCTCCTTTTTTATTAATTAAAACTACTGTTCTATTAATAAATCCCAAAAAACCCATACAATCATAAGCTTTTGATATTTCACTATTTTTATCTATTATCAATGGAAATTGTAGTTTATTTTCATTGATAAATTTATTATGACTCTGAGAGTCTGCTTGATTAATACCAAAAACTTTAATACCAATTTTTTCTAAGTCTTTATAATCATCCCTTATTGCACATAATTGTTTAGTACAAGTTGGTGTTGAGTCACCAGGATAAAAAACTAATAAAACACTATTTTTGTTTTTAAAATCTGATAAACTAACTTTATTTCCATTTGAATCAATTGCAGAAAAGTTAGGGGCCTTAACCCCAACTTTTAAATTTTTTTTATTTATTTTTTCACCATATTGTGAAACATGAAGATTGGTTTTATTACCTTTTAGTTCTTCAGCATTTATACTTAATTGAATTGATGCTGATATAAAAGCTATTGAGAGTAAAATATTAAATGTTCTCATTATATAACCTTAAAAATTTTAAAATATTTGTTGATAAAGTATTATAAATTAGCTTAAGATTATTCTATCTAATAAATAAGATAAATTTAATATTAAGCTCTAAAATATTTAAAATATAGTTTGTAACTTAAAACTATTTTATTTTTTAGTACTTTTATATTTTTCTCAATTATATACTTAAAAATAATTAAAATCTTCTTAGTATTGTTTTCTCAGTTAGTATATAATTAATTACTTGTACTTAAATGAAATTGATTCTAAAAGGCTAATAGTTTAAAACTAGTCTTTTTTATGTAAGTATAATAGTTTTTAATATGAATAGGGCATTAATGAATAATTATAAATCAGGGTTTGTAACGATAATTGGTAGACCAAATGTTGGAAAATCTACTCTTTTAAATCATATAATAGGTCAAAAAATAGCTATTACATCTAGCAAACCTCAAACAACAAGGGTAAATTTAAAAGGAATTGTATCTAATGATAAAGGTCAAATTGTTTTTGTTGATACACCAGGTTTGCATAAACCGCATCATTTATTAGGTGAACAATTAGTAAATCAATCTGTTTCTTCACTTCAAGATATAGAAGTTGTATTGTTTATTGTAGATGGAACTGAAGAAGTTGGAGGTGGTGATAAATATATAATTGATAATATATTAAGTAAAATAAATAAACCTGTATACCTATTAATAAATAAGCTAGATAAAGTACCAAAAATAGATAAAGATAAGTATATAGAGCAGTATTCATCATTGTATGATTTTAAAGAAGTTTTTAAAATATCTGCAAGACATGGGGATAATATAGATAATCTTATAGAAAAAATCTTTGATATATTACCTGAAGGTCAACCATTTTATGATGTGGATGCTTTAACAGATACAAATACAAGAGATATTGCAGGAGAAATGATAAGAGAACAATTATTTAGATTACTAGGGGAAGAAGTTCCACACTCGAGTGCAATATTAGTAGAATCATTTAAAGATGATCATAATAAGGGATTAACTTCTATAAAAGCAAATATTTATGTAGAAAGAGAATCACAAAAAGGTATTGTTATTGGTAAAGGTGGTTTAAAATTAAAAGAAATTGGACAGAATGCAAGAAAAGAAATAGAATCACTTATAGGAAATAAAGTCTTTCTTGAGTTACAGGTTAAGGTAATGAAAAACTGGCGAGATAATAAAAAAGATTTAAAGAAGTTAGGATATATAGTGGATTAATTATGAATATTTTTAATCATGGTGAAAATCCTTTTGATTCTGATGATATTCATCCATACTACGACTATGGTTATGATGATGACTATGAAGAAGAATATTATTTTGAAAGTACTGAAGATAATATAGATGATGAGGATATAGAAGGTAACCTAAATAGACACGTTTTTTACTCAAAAACTCTTTCAAATAAGAGATATATAGATGTTTATTTACCTCCTGGTTATCATTATAAACAATATAAGTCCTATCCTGTTTTATATATGCATGATGGAAATAATCTTTTTGATCCTGGTTTATCTTTTTGTGGTCTTACTTGGGATGTTGATAATACAATAGAAACCCTTATAAAAAATAATCTTATGGAAGAGGTTATAGTAGTTGGTATTAGTAATACTTCTAATAGAGACTATGAATATACTTGGACTTCTATGTTTTTAGATTTTGAAAATAGAAGAGAAGGAGGAGGAGGTAGAAAATATGCAAGATTTGTTGTTAATGAATTAAAAAGGTTTATTGATAAAAAATATAGAACTCTTCCTTTTAGAGAAACAACTGCTGTAATAGGTTCTTCTTTAGGAGGTCTTATCTCTTTTTATTTAGGTTTATACTATCCACACGTTTTTTCAAAAATTGGTATTATGTCTCCTTCTCTTTGGTGGGGAAATGGAATAGTTTTTAAACACGTAAAAGACATGGCACCAAATTTAAAAATATGGTTAGACATGGGAACTAATGAATATGATGAAGAAGATCCAGATCCAGAAGAAAATATAAGAAATACAAGAAGATTAAGAAGAAAATTAATAGATTTAGGATATGTTGAAGGAGATAATTTAGGCTACTTTGAACATGAAGGAGCAACTCATAACGAGCAGTATTGGGCTGAAAGATTACATTTACCATTACTATTCTTCTTTGGTTTATAAAAAACTTTTATGATGTGTGTAAATAATATCTTAAAAAAATTAAAAGTAGCTGATAATTCAATATCATTAGAACATAAATTATTTAATATAATTTGTTTAGTTGGAATTATTGCATGTTTTGTTTCCATTATAGTAAATTTTATAATAGGTCTTCCTATTATTATAAATATTTTTGCATCTCTATTATTAATATTATATTCATATTTTTTAAATAATTCTTTAAAATCTAATTCATTTAAAGGAATATCATTTATTTCTTCAACACTATTATTTTTATCTGTTCTATGGTTTATAGAGTGGTGGTATTGAAAGTTCAATTATCGATATATTTCTTATTCTTTTTTATTGCTATTTTAATAGTAAAAAAAGAAAAAATCTGGTCTTTTATTATAATATGCTCGATGAATATACTTATATTAAGTATTTTAGAACTAAATTTTCCACAACTAGTTTCCCCTTATCCAGATGAGTTATCTAAGAAATATGATTTAGTTTTTTCTCTTTTAATAACTTTACTTTTTGAGGGTGTAGTTTTATCTTTTTTAAATCAGCATATGATAAATCTAAAGATACTTTAATAAGTACGAATAATTTTTAGAAGAAAATAAAATAAAATTAATAATAGCAAAAGAAGATGCAGAGAATGCCAATAGAGCTAAAAGTGATTTTTTGGCAACTATGAGTCATGAAATAAGAACACCTATGAATGGTGTTATAGGTATGACAAGCTTATTATTAGAAACAAATTTAAATAAAGAACAAAGAGAATATGGAGAAATAATTAGAAGTAGTGGTGACTCATTATTAACTCTAATAAATGAAATTTTAGATTTTTCTAAAATAGAAACAGGAAAAATTGAATTAGAAAATGTTGATTTTAATATATTTAATATTGTAGAAGAATTAATAGATTTATTTAGTTTAAAGGTTAATGAAAAGAAATTAGATTTTATATATATAGTTGATCATAATATTCCTGAGTCTTTAAATGGTGATGTAACAAGATTAAGACAAATTTTAGTTAATCTAATTAATAATGCTATTAAATTTACAGAAAATGGTTATATTTTATTAGAAATAAATCTACTAGAAAAAAATGATTCTGTAATAAATTTAGGATTTAATATTATTGATAGTGGTATTGGTTTAAGTCAAGAGCAAATTAATAAATTATTTAAACCATTCACACAAGCAGATTCATCTATAACAAGAAAATATGGTGGTACAGGTCTTGGACTTGCAATATCAAAGAAACTTGTAAACTTAATGAGTGGTGAAATATCAGTTGAAAGTATAATAAATCAAGGTTCTAAATTTTCATTTAATTTAATTCTTAATTATTTAGAATACAAAGAGAACAATGTATTTTTAAAAGATAAAAAAGTAGGATTTATAACTGATAATAATATAATTGAGCCGTTAATTGAATTACAGATGCAAAATTGGGGTATTAAATTATTTAAAATAGGTAGTTTTAGTATTGAGCTTTTAGATAATTATGACTTTTTATTATTAGACTTAGATATTCATAAAGCTTATTCATTAACTAAAGAAATAAGAAAAAAATATGATGAACTTAAATTATCAATAATAGCTATTACTAATATTAGTAATATAAAAGAAATAGATAATATATTTTATGGTTATCTATTCAAACCTTTAAAATATTCAAGTTTAAATAATATATTAAATAATAAGATAACAGATAGGAGTATAAAAAATAAAATTGGTGAAAATAATTTATTTACCAAAAAATTAAATATTAATGAAAATCTAAAAATACTTTTAGCTGAAGATAATTTAATAAATCAAAAATTAGCAATTAAAATTCTAGAAAAGTTAGGTTATAAAGCTGATAAAGTAATTAATGGTTTAGAAGTATTAGAGATACTTAAAACTAATAAATATGATTTGATTCTAATGGATGTTCAAATGCCTGATATGGATGGTATAGAAGCAACAAAAGAAATACTAAAAAATTATAGCAAACCTCCTAAGATTATTGCTATGACAGCAAATGCACTAAAAGAAGATAAAGAAAAATGTCTAAAAGCAGGAATGAATGATTATGTTACAAAGCCTATTTCTTTAGAAAAGATAAAAAATCTTTTTGATAAACATTATCCTAATTTGTAGGTATACTCCAGTGAAAAGATTTAAATATCTTTCTTGCATATTAGAAAACTCCTAAAATATAAATTATTATTATAATTTTAATATGAACATTTAAACTAAATTAGATGATAACCATCTTTCAACTTCTTCTATACTTAAAGATTTTCTATCTGCATAATCTATAACTTGATCTTTTTGTATTTTTCCTAAAGTAAAATACTTTGACTCTGGATGTGAAAAATATATACCACTTACAGAAGCTGTTGGATACATAGCAAAAGATTCTGTTAAATTAATACCTGTATTTTCTTCAACTTTTAATAAATTAAAAATTGTTCTTTTTTCTGTATGATCTGGACAAGCAGGATAACCAGGGGCTGGT
Source organism: Candidatus Sericytochromatia bacterium (assembly GCA_046328075.1). GTDB lineage: Bacteria > Cyanobacteriota > Sericytochromatia > UBA7694 > JACMQJ01 > JAXLXG01. The sequence goes on along the minus strand of JAXLXG010000003.1, from coordinate 165,546 downwards.
CTTATACCTACATATTTTTCAGAAATTAAGTCATCATTACTCAGTTTTTCATCTATTTGATAAGCCCAATATTCTTTTCTTACAATCTCATGCATACGCTCTGCTAAAGCTTCTGCTAATCTATCAGAAATTGCTTTTACCATTATTGAATTATAATCATCATGTTCTTTTATGTATTTATTTGAGAGTTCTTCTGTTCCTAGACCGGCTGTAACTGCAAAGAATCCTATATAGTCTTCTTTACTTTCTGATTTTGGAGATATAAAGTCACTTAGAGCAATATTACTTGATTTATTTGTTTTTTCATATTGTTGTCTAAGTGTATGAATTGTCTGTATTTTATTATTATTCTCATCATAAATTTCTATATCATCACCAATAGAATTTGCTTTAAATAAACCTATTACAGCATTAGCTTTAATTAATTTATTTTCAATAATATTATTTAAAACTTTTTTTGCATCTTCATATAATTTTGTTGCTTCTTCTCCAACTATTTCATCATTAAGAATTTGTGGAAATTTACCTGCTAGTTCCCAAGCAAAGAAAAATGGAGTCCAATCAATATAATTTACTAACTCTTTTAAATCAAAATTTTTAAAAACTGTTATTCCTAGTTTTTTAGGTTTTGAATATTTATAATTATTCCAATCTGTTTTAAAACTGTTTTTTCTAGCTTCTTCAAGACTAATATATTTTATTTCTTGATTTCTTTCATTATATTTATCTCTTATATTTTGGTACTCATTTTTAATATCATTTTCAAAACTAACTTTGTTTTCCTTATTTAATAAATTACTAACAACAGGAACACTTCTTGAAGCATCTAAAACATGAATAACTGAACCATTATAATTAGGAGCAATTTTAACCGCAGTATGAACTCTTGAAGTTGTTGCACCACCTATTAAAAGTGGTACTTGAAAGTTTTGTCTTTGCATTTCTTTTGCAACATGAACCATTTCATCAAGAGATGGTGTTATTAAACCACTTAAACCGATAATATCAACATTTTCTTCTTTTGCTTTAGTAAGTATTTTTTCTGAAGAATTCATAACACCTAGATCTATTACCTCATAGTTATTACAGGCTAAAACAACACCAACAATATTTTTACCAATATCATGAACATCTCCTTTAACAGTAGCAAGAAGTATTTTACCTTTTGATGATGTATCAGAATTTTGTTTTTTCATTTCTTCAATAAACGGTATTAAGTATGCAACAGATTTTTTCATTACCCTTGCACTTTTTACAACTTGAGGTAAAAACATTTTTCCAGAACCAAATAAATCTCCAACAATATTCATTCCAGCCATTAATGGTTCTTCTATAACCTGAATTGGATGTTCATAATTTTTTCTTGCTTCTTCTGTATCTTCTTCAATATATTCTGTAATACCTTTTATAAGTGCATATTTTAATCTTTCATTCACAGAGTAACTACGCCACTCTTGTTCTTCTTTACTAGATTTTTTATCTTTACCTTTAATGGTCTCTGCAAATTTTACTAAATTTTCAGTTGCGTCTTCTTTTCTATTTAATAAAACATCTTCAACTAGTTCTAGTAAGTTTTTATCAATATCTTCATATATAGCTAATTGTCCAGCATTAACAATACCCATATCCATTCCTGATTTTATAGCGTGGAATAAAAATGCTGAATGCATAGCTTCTCTTACAATATCATTCCCTCTGAATGAAAATGAAATATTACTAACTCCACCATTTACTTTTGCAAGAGGAAGATTTTCTTTTATCCATTTTGTGGCTTTAATAAAATCAACAGCATAATTATTATGTTCTTCTATGCCCGTTGCTACTGTAAGTATATTAGGGTCAAAAATAATATCTTGAGGTTTAAAACCTACTTTTTCTGTAAGAATTTTATAAGCTCTTTGACAAATTTGTATTTTCTTTTCATAAGTATCTGCTTGTCCATTTTCATCAAATGCCATAACAATAACTGCTGAACCATACTGTTTTACTTTATTTGCATAATTAATAAAGCTTTCTTCACCTTCTTTAAGACTAATTGAATTTACAATTCCTTTTCCTTGTAAACATTTTAGTCCTGCTTCAATTACACTCCACTTTGAAGAGTCGAGCATTATAGGAAGTTTACTAATATCAGGTTCTGAAGCAATTAAATTTAAAAATTTGACCATAGATTTTTCAGAATCTAACATTCCTTCATCCATATTAATATCTATTACTTGTGCTCCACCTTCTACCTGATCTTTTGCTATTGAAAGAGCTTCTTCGAAATTTTCAGAAAGTATTAGTTTTGCAAATTTTTTAGAACCAGTTACATTTGTTCTTTCTCCAATATTTACAAAATTTGTTTCAGGAGTAATAACAACAGGTTCTAAACCACTTAATCTTAAATATGGATTTAATTTTGGTCTTTTTCTTGGTACAATATCTTTAACAGCTTCAGATATAGCCTTTATATGAATAGGTGTAGTTCCACAGCAACCACCAACTATATTAATAAAACCACTTTTTGCAAAATCTTTAATATGCTCTGCTAACATTTGAGGTGTTTCATCATATTCTCCAAACTCATTTGGTAAACCTGCATTTGGATAACAACTTACAAAACTTTCAGAAATATCTGATAATGCTTCTATAAAAGGTCTCATTTGTTCTGCACCTAAAGCACAATTTAAACCAACACTTAAAAGATTTTTTGAATGTGAAATAGATATGTAAAATGCTTCTGTTGTTTGTCCTGAAAGAGTTCTACCACTAGCATCTGTTATAGTTCCTGAAATCATGACAGGAATATTTAAATTATTTACTCTGCAATATTCATCTATTGCAAAAATAGCAGCTTTTGCATTTAATGTATCAAAAATTGTTTCTATAAGTAATAAATCAACACCACCATCAATTAAACCTTTAACTTGTTCTGTATAAGCATTAACAAGCTCATCAAAAGTAATAGCTCTAAAAGCAGGATCATTTACATCTGGTGATAATGAAGCTGTTTTATTTGTTGGACCTATGGCACCTGCAACAAATCTTGGTTTTTCTGGATTTTTATTTGTATATTCTATTGCTGCTTTTTTTGCAATTTTTGCAGATTCTACATTCATTTCATAAGCTAATGATTGCATATTATAATCTGCTTGAGATATAGAATTGGCATTAAAAGTATTAGTTTCTATTATATCTGCTCCTGCTTCTAAATACTCTTTATGAATAGCATAAATCATATCTGGCTGAGTTAGAGATAATAACTCATTATTACCTTTTAAATCACCACTATATTCATGATTCTCTGCATGGATTTCAACACCATTATTATGAACAGAACATTGATAATCTAAAAATTTATTATCTGTATGATGTTTTTTAAATCTCTCTCCTCTATAGGTTTCTTCTGTTGGTTTATACCTTTGAATCATAGTGCCCATAGCACCATCTATGATTAATATTCTTTTATTTAACTGTTCAACTAAATTCATCTATTCAAAATCTTTTCTAATAACTTTGATCATTATAGCTAACTTATTTTATTAAAGAAATTTGTTTTTATTTGTATAAAATATTTATTATATAAAATCATTTAAATTTTATAATTTGCATTTTTATGAAACAGAGAAACCTTTGAATAATAAAGACAAGAAGTAAAACGTGAGAAGGACAAGAAAATACGAACAAGTAAAATTGATTTATGCTCAAAAGTATTCTTTGAACAATATGGCTTTAGAACATTGTAAAAATGCAAATCAATTTTGTTTAAGTATAAATTCTTGAAGAAAGACTTCTTTTAGTTTATTACTTTATTATTATATTATTTTTTCTACTAATGCTTTTTTATTATATACAATAATCTGATTTTTAATTGATTTTAGTATATTCTCATCTTGAAACTCCATTATTATTCTTGTAAGAGTTTCTCTTGATGTTCCTGCAATATTTGCAAAATCTTGCCTTGTCATCTTATGATTAACTATATACTCACCATTTATTATATTATTTTCTTTATCTGCAAGATCAACAATAGTTTTTGCAACACGACCAGAAGCACTTAAAAATGCTAGATTACTTACATGGCGGTCAGTCCATCTTAACTTTAAATGAGGTATTATTTTGTATATCATATCAGGATTATTTCTAAGTATTTTAAGGAAATCTACACGATTAATAGTTAAAACTTTAACTTTTTCTAATGAAATTACTGAAGATGATCTAGGTTCTCCATCAAGGAGCGATATCTCACCAAAAAATTCTTTATCTTTTAAAAATCCTAAAATATGTTCTCTTCCATCATTAGAATTTACAACTATCTTAACCTGCCCATAGATGATTATATATAAATTTGTTCCTTGATCTTGCTCATAAAATATGATCTTATTTTTATCAAATCTTTTACTATAGCAACTTCAGCTAATTGTCTAAGCTCATCATCTTCAAGATTACAAAGTAAAGGAACTTCTTTTAAAAAATCTATTAGTCTATCTACATTCATTATTAAAAATTTCTTATTAGAATCACTTAATGTAATAATATTATAAAGTCAACAAAATGACTATACATAAAAATACGATTTAATAGATATAAGAAGATAAGAAAAAAGTAAAAAGTGATAAGATAATACTGATTAATTTATATAACTGTTTTAAAGTAAGAAATAGTATTTTTTAAGCCTTCCTCAAAACTTATAATAGGTTCCCAATTTAAAGTCTTTTTAGCTAGTGATATATCAGGTTTTCTTTTTATTGGGTCATCGAGTGGCAGTTCTTTAAAAATGATTTTTGATTTACTATTTGTCATATTTATTATTTTTTTAGCTGCATCTATTACTGTAAATTCTTCTGGTCTTCCAAGATTTACAGGCCCTGTAAACTCATCTTTATTCATCATTTTTATTAACGCATTCACTAAGTCAGAAACATAACAAAATGAACGTGTTTGGGTTCCATCTCCATATATAGTAATGTCTTTATTACCTAAGGCTTGTACAATAAAATTACTAATAACCCTACCATCATTCTCAAGCATATTAGGCCCATAAGTATTAAAAATTCTGACTACTCTTATTTCAACATTTTCTTGTCTATGATAATCAAAACATAATGTTTCAGCAACTCTTTTTCCTTCATCATAACAACTTCTTATACCTATAGGATTTACATTACCTCTATAAGATTCTACTTGAGGATGAATTTCAGGATCTCCATAAACCTCTGATGTTGATGCTTGTAATAATCTTGCTTTAACTCTCTTTGCTAAACCTAACATATTCATAGTTCCAATAACATTCGTTTTTACAGTTTTTATTGGATTATATTGATAATGAACTGGAGATGCAGGACAAGCCAAATTATAAATTTGGTCTACCTCTAACAAAATAGGATTAACAATATCATGCCTTATAAGCTCAAAATATGGATTATCAAGTAATTCAAGAATATTATCTTTTCTACCTGTAAAAAAATTATCTACACATATTACTTCATTTCCTTGTTTAATTAGTTCTTTGCATAAATGACTACCAATAAATCCAGCTCCACCTGTTACAAGAATTCTTTTCATACACTTTGCCTTCCTATGCAATAATAACTAAAACCAATTTTTCTCATATTTGTTGGTTCATATTGGTTTCTTCCATCAAATATCAATGGATTTTTCATTAGTTTTTTCATTTTCTCAAAATCAGGTCTTCTAAATTGCATCCATTCTGTAACTAAAAGCATTGCATCTACACCATCGAGAGCATCATACATATTTTCAAAATATTTTATATTTTCATTTTCACCAAGTAATTTTTTTACATTTTCAATAGCCTCTGGATCATAAGCATTTATTTTAAATCCATTTTCTATTAATTTCTTTATAATAATTATAGAAGGAGCTTCTCTTATATCATCTGTTTGTGGTTTAAAAGATAATCCCCAGATACCAATAGTTAAATCTTTTTTGTTTTTGAAATATTTAAAAATTTTATCTACTATTATTGTTTTTTGCCTATCATTTATTTTATTAACTGTCTCAAAAATTGTAGCTTTATAATCACTCTCTTTAGCTGAATTATTTATAATTTTCACATCTTTAGGTAAACAAGAACCACCATAACCCAAACCAGGAAATAAGAATTGTCCACCAATTCTAGAATCTGATGCCATACCTTTTTTTACATTTGCCACATCTGCACCTAATGCTTCACAAAGATTTGCTATTTCATTTATAAAAGAAATTTTAGTAGCTAAAAAAGCATTTGCAGCATATTTAGTCATTTCAGCAGATTTAATATCCATTGTTATTATAGGATTATCATTTCTTACAAAAGGTGAATAAAGTTCTTTCATTATTTCTGCTGTTCTTACATTATCTGTACCAATAACAACTCTATCTGGTTTCATAAAATCTTCAATGGCTGTTCCTTCTTTTAAAAATTCTGGATTGCTTACCATATCAAATTCAATATTTTCTTCTCTTTTTTCCATTTCTTCTAGTATGATACTTTTTACAAAATCGGCTGTTCCTACTGGTACAGTTGATTTATTTACAACAATTTTATATGAGTTAATATATTTTCCAATATCTCTAGCAACAGACTCAACTCTTTTTAGATTAGGTGAACCATCTTCTTGTGATGGAGTATCAACAGCAATGAAGATGATTAATGATGTTTCTATTGCTTCTTTTATATCACTTGTAAAAAATAATCTTTCTTCTTTATAATTTCTTTTCACTAATTCTTCTAGTGTTGGCTCATATATAGGTATTATTCCATTTTTCAATTGTTCAACTTTTTCGGAATTTATATCAGCACATATAACATCATTTCCCATCTCAGCGAAGCAAGTTCCACTTACTAAACCAACATAACCTGTACCTATAATGCTTATTTTCATTTTTTATATTCGCTTTCATTGAATATACTTAAGCAAAAGTGTTTTGATAAAAACAATAAATTAAAACTATTAACTAATATTGATTTTATGTTATAACTTTTCACTTTTTATTTCTTACTAAGTATCTATAAAACTATTTATCTAGAAAGTTTATCAAATCAATATACTTTGGTAAACTAGGAATAAAAAATTTATTTGATTTAAAAGAAAAAAATAAGCTGTTTAAAAATCTGATTTTTAAACAGCTTATTTAAAATTTAAAAACTAAGAAGAAGTTTCTGCTAAGTTTTTATCTTTTTTTTCAAGATCTAGTCTTTTTTCAAAATACACCTTATTATCTGCATTAACTTTTAGATCAATAGGTGTATTTTTAGGAAGATTACCTGTAAGCATTTCCTCTGCTAATGGATCTTCTATAAGCTTAGAAATTGTTCTTCTCATATTTCTAGCACCCATTGTTGCGTTATAACCTTCTTTTATGAGAAGATCTTTTACTTCTTGAGTGAATACCAAGTCAACTTCTTGCTCTTTAAGTCTTTGATTAAGTTCTTCAAGCATTAAATCAATTATTTGAGTGATTTCTTCTTTAGTAAGTTGACGGAATATTATAATTTCATCAATACGATTGATAAACTCTGGTCTGAAGTTTTCTTTCATTTCGCTCATTACAATATCTTTCATACGCTTATATTTATCTTCACTTGCATTAGTTCCTGTACTAAAGCCCATTGAAGCACCTTTTTCTAAAGCTCTTGCTCCAATATTTGAAGTCATAATTATAATTGTATTTTTAAAGCTTACTACTCTTCCCTTTGAATCAGACAATCTACCATCTTCTAAAATCTGAAGAAGTATATTAAATGCATCAGGGTGAGCTTTTTCAATTTCATCAAATAGAACAACAGAATATGGTTTACGTCTTACTTGTTCTGTTAATTGACCACCTTCTTGATATCCAACATAACCTGGAGGTGAACCAATTAATTTTGAAACAGCGTGTCTTTCCATAAATTCTGACATATCAACTCTTATCATAGAGTTTTCAGTTCCAAAGAAGAAACCAGCTAAAGTTTTTGCAAGTTCTGTTTTTCCAACACCACTAGGTCCAGAGAAAATAAATGATCCTATTGGACGGTTTGGATTTTTAAGACCAACTCTTGCTCTTCTGATTGATCTTGAAATTGCAGATATTGCATCTTCTTGACCAATAACTCTCTTATGAAGGATATCTTCCATTTGCATAAGACGTTTTGTCTCATCTTCAGAAAGTTTAGTAACAGGGATATTTGTCCAACTTGCAACAACTTCTGTTATATCATCTTCTGTTACAGTAGGAGTAAAATCTGTTACTTCTTTTTTATTTTTCCACTCTTGAGAAATTTCTCTTATTCTTGTTTTTAAAGATTCTTCTTTATCTCTCATTTTAGATGCTTTTTCAAACTCTTGTGCTCTTATAGATTCTTCTTTTTGTTTATTTAAAGCTTTAAGTTCTTTTTCAAGTTCTTTAGCTTCAGGTGGTAAAGAAGAATTTTTTAATCTTACTTTTGAAGAAGCTTCATCCATAAGATCGATTGCTTTATCTGGTAAAAATCTATCTGTAATATATCTTTGAGCTAATTTAACAGATGCAATAACAGCATCATCTGAAATTTTAAGTTTATGATGGGTTTCATATCTATCTTTTAGACCTCTTAAAATTTCTATAGTATCTTCAACTGAAGGTTCATCAACCATTACCTGTTGAAATCTTCTTTCAAGAGCTGCATCACGTTCAATATGCTTTCTAAATTCATCAAGAGTTGTTGCTCCTATACATTGTAATTCACCTCTTGCTAAAGCTGGTTTTAAGATATTAGCAGCATCAACAGCACCTTCAGCCGCACCAGCACCTATAAGAGTATGTAGCTCATCTATTACTAAAATTACATTTCCAGCACTTCTAATTTCTTCCATTATTTTTTTAAGACGTTCTTCAAATTCACCTCTGTATTTTGTACCTGCCACAAGCGAACCAATATCAAGTGTTACAACTCTTTTCTCTGCTAATATATCAGGTATTTCCTCAGCAGCTATTCTTAAAGCTAAACCTTCTGCAATAGCTGTTTTACCTACACCTGGTTCACCAATAAGAACTGGATTATTTTTTGTTCTTCTTCCAAGAATTTGAATCACTCTTTCAATTTCTTTTTCTCTACCAATAACAGGATCTAATCTATTTTCCTCTGCTAATTGTGTTAAATTTGTACCAAATTCATCAAGAGTAGGTGTTTTGCTTCTTTGTTGACTACTTGCAGGAGTTGAAGTTTCACCTAACATCCTAATAACGCTTGATCTTACTCTAGAGAGTTCAACGCCTAAGTTTTCTAATACTCTAACAGCAACACCTTCTCCTTCTCTGATAAGACCAAGAAGTAAATGTTCTGTACTTATATAATTATGTCCAAGTTGTCTTGCTTCATCCCAAGAAAGTTCAAGAACTCTCTTTGCTCTAGGAGTAAAAGGTATTTCAACAGCGACAAAACCAGAGCCTCTACCGATTATTTTTTCAACTTCAACTCTAGCATCTTTTAAGCTAACACCTAAACTTTTAAGTGTTTTTGCAGCAACACCTGTTCCTTCACCTATAAGACCAAGAAGAATTTGTTCAGTACCAACAAAGTTATGCCCTAGTCTTCTTGCTTCTTCTTGGGCGAGCATTATGACCTTTATGGCTTTTTCAGTAAAACGCTCAAACATTTTTTTATACTCCTAACTCTATTATATTTAAATAGTTTTTCAGTAATTATTTGTAGTTATTATAACAAATCTGTTAACAAATATTACATCATTTAATTTATAATCTGTAAAAATCTATTATGAACTTTAATTTATTCATAATAATTTAATTCATCAGATTTGATAAAAATTATATCCATAAAATATAAAAACAGAATAAATAAGTAAAAAGTTATGATTAAGAAGTAAAAAGAGAAGATGTAAAAACATAATACAAAATTAAGAAAATTTAATCTTTAGGTAATTAGATTTCTTAAAATTATATTTTAATATGTTCTTTTATGCTTAAGTTTCTTAATTTATCTGCTTTAAAAGCTGTTATTAAGACAACTAACAGAGTCATACAACCACCGAAAACCACTGAAGGAACTATTCCAAGAAGTTTTGCTGCAACTCCAGATTCAAAGGCTCCAATCTCATTTGAGGAGCCTATAAATATACTATTAACTGCTGAAACTCTACCTCTCATATTATCAGGAGTCATTACCTGAAGAATTGTTGAACGTAAAATAACGCTTACATTATCAAACATTCCAAGCATGGCTAACATAAGAACAGAAAAATAAAAATTTGTTGATATAGCAAATAAGATAGTACAAAGACCAAAGGCACCAACACTTATTAATAGTTCTTTGCCATCTTTATTAGATTTATCTTTTCTTTTTGCTATTAACCAAGACATTAATAATGCTCCTACTGCTGGAGCTGCCTTCATTATACCTAAACCTTTAGGTCCTACGTGAAGTATTTCATCTGCAAAGACAGGAAGTAAAGCTACTGCACCACCAAATAAAACAGCAAATAGATCAAGTGATAAAGCTCCTAAGATTATTTGATTATTAAAAACAAATTTTAATCCTTCACTGATACTTTCCATTAAAGATTTTTCTTCCTCTGCTTTTGGGGTAGACTGTCTTTTAATTAAAAGTATAGAAATTAAAGCAAATACTATCAATAATAGGTCAATAAAATATGTAGTTGTAACACCATAAAATCCATATATCAAACCACCTAAAGCGGGACCTCCGACTAATCCAATTTGAAAAGCAAAACTATTCCAAACTGCTGAATGAGCATACATTTCTCTAGGGATTATCTGACTAAGTAAACCAAAAGATGCAGGACTCATAAAACCTCGTGCAATTCCTGTTAAAAAGACGATTATATATATATGATAAATACTAAAACCTATAATGTCCTTAAAAATATCTAAAGTAAAAGATAATAATGAAAAAGAACAAAATAAAAATAAAGTAAGACAAGTTATTAATATTGTTTTTCTATTTGCATTATCAGCTAAATGTCCAGCATAAAGAGAAACTAAAATAGAAGGAATAGCCTCAACTAAACCTATAAAACCTAAAGAAAGAGGATCTTTTGTTAATTGATAAACTTGCCACCCAATAGCAACGGATTGAACTTGAATTGATAACATAATCAATGTCTTAGCAGCAAGATATAATCTAAAGTCTTTTAATTGTAATACTTTATAAGATTCGTTTTTTTCACTCATAAATTTTATTCTTTTATAAATCCTGCTTCATTTATAGTATTAACTTTTTGAATAAGCCATGAATCATCAATAATATTTTCTAAATATTTTTTATATTCATCTTTTTCAGTTCTTTGAATCCATAGCTTATAATCAGAACTCTTTAACATTGGAACATCATTAGGAGAATCTCCTGCAATTAAAAAAGGATTTTCATTATCTTTTAAAATATATTTTTCTATTAAGGTTTTCTTTCCTTCAAATGTACTGACAGGAAATATTATTTGACTTGTAATCTCGTAATTTTCAAGCTCATTTGAATCCATGTTTTTATATTTATCGTTACTTTTTAATAGATATAAATCCTTATACAGTTTATTATCTCTCTTATCTTTGATTAAAGTATTTATTCCAAAAATATTATCAGGCTTTATCATTATATCTTTATTAAAAATTTTCTTTAATAAAACATTTAATTGATTTAAGATAAAGAATCTAATAGTCCAAGTATTAGTTGCACTAACAATATATACCTTAAATCCATTAATTAAAAGATTACCTATAAGATCTATAATTTCAGGTTGAAAAAAAGGTTTATTTAAAGAGGAGCTATCTTTAACAAATAAATCAATATTTAAATTCAGAATATCTTTTAAATTATTTCCAGATAAAGCCTGAACTAACCAAATATATCCATTTATGATTTCTGACTCCTCAAGGCTTTGATGATTTGTAGACTTCATTAAGTAATTATAGTATTCAAAAGGATTTACAGTTTCACCTAAAATAATATTTTTATCTTCAAAATTAAAACTTGGTGAAAAGTCTTTTAACTTTTCAATATTAATTAATTTATTTTCTATAAGCTTTAAAAATGAGTATTCACCTAAGTCTCTTGAAATAATAGTATTATCAAAGTCAAATATAACTTTTTTATTATTAAATGAGTTATTATTCAATATTTCTTCTAATTTTATTTTAGATATTGTATTCCAATTCAAGTCTTTAAGTTTAATTTTTCTTTTCTTATTTTGTTTTGATTTTAAAACTTTAATTTTTTCTTCCAAAAGTCTTATCTTATAAATTTCTAAATCTTGAGATTCATCTTTTAATTCATCGATAATTTCTTTTAAAACTTTATAATCTATATCTTTAAAATCATATCTCTCAATTAAATCAAATCTTTTTAATAAAGTAATTTTTATTTTTTCTTTTAATCTCCATTTATTTATTTCTGAATGATTCCCATTTATTAAAATTTCTGGCACTTTATATCCATTATAATCACTTGGTCTTGTATAATGTGGGCAATCTAAAAGTCCATCAGAAAATGAGTCTTCAAGAGCAGAATTTTTATTTCCTAAAACATCTGGTATTAGCCTAATTATTGAGTCAATAATAGTAAGTGTTGCCACTTCACCACCTGTTAGAACATAATCACCTATTGATATCTCATCTGTTATTAGATGTTTTCTTACCCTTTCATCTATTCCTTCATAATGACCGCATATAAAAACTAAACTATTTTCTTTAGACAGTTCAATTGCTTTATCTTGTGTATATTTTTCACCTGTAGGACAAAGCATTATTATTTTTGTATTTTCTTTAATGTTTAAGGATTTTACACAATCAAAAATAGGTTGAGCTTTTAAAACCATTCCACAACCACCACCAAAGGTTTTATCATCAGCTTTTTTGTGTTTATTAGTTGTAAAATCTCTAATATCTGTAATATTAAAAGTAACTTTATCTTTAGCTCTTTTTATAATACTTGTATTAAAGGGGGATTCAAAAAACTCTGGAAAGAGGGTAAGTATATCTATTTGCATTACTTATTTTGACCATGTGAATAGTAGTCCTCTTTAAAAATATTTTTGGCTCTATTTTCAAGGCTGCCTATACTTGTATAATCTGTTTTAGGTTGAAAAAACCAAGAAATCATATATACAAATAAGGTTCCAACTAAAAGAACTGAAAATACTTTAACTAATATAGATTCAGGTTTAGAATTTATAAATAATCTATAAATAAAATCTTTTTCATAAGTTCTACTAACTGTAGGAATTAGTTTATCAACTTTTATTGTTAAATCATTAATTTCTTCATAAGTTCTTCTACATCTAATACAAGATTCTAGGTGTTTTTCTATTTCATTAGTTTCTATCTTAGATAATTGATTTCTGGAATACTCTGTTAAATACGTTTCCAATTCATCACATTCCATGCTGATCGATTCCATAGATTTCTTCTTTCTTATTATCTATACTTATTTTATTCAATTTACTTTGAGCTAAACCTTTTACTAGAGCTTTTTTAGTTCTATATAACTTTTGTCTAACTTCATTTATTGGAGTATCTGTAAGTATAGCAGTATCACTAATAGTCATACCTTCATAATCAATTAAAACTATTAATTCTTTTTCATCTTTTGGTAAATTTCTTATAAGTGATAATAAATTCTCACTTTCTTCCATTTCTTCTGGTTGGATCTTGTTTAAAGTAAAGTAATTTATAACCTTACTATTAAACTCTTTATCAAGTTTATGACCTGTATTTAATAAAGTTCCTTTAGGTTCAACTTTAGTAATTTCAGCCTTCAGAATATCATAAAGCCAAACTTTAAAGCCTTTTGCATCATATAGACTATCCATTTCTGAATAAACTTTTTCTAAAGTTGATTCAACAGCTATTTTGGCTAATTTATCATCATGTAAAAAAATAATAGCAACCGAATAACAAAAGTCAATATATTTAGTGATAAGCATTTCAAGTGATCTTTTATCACCTTTCATTGCATATTTTACTAATCTTCTTTCTGCTCTAATATCTTTAAGAGTTGCCATTATTTATAAATTTTCTATTATGATTTCTTAATATAATTATATTACAGTTTATCAATATTTCATAAACTTTGACTATATACATATTATGAATTAGACTTACTTAAATTATCAAGAATTGAATTTAATTTCTTTTTTTCATCTTCTGTTTTCAAATAAGGCTTCATAGCTTCCCACTCTTTACGAGCTTGTTCAACTTTCCCATCATTTTTATATACAATTCCAAGATTATATCTAGCATTAAGGTTTGCAGGATCTGACTCAATTGCAATCTTAAAATGTTTAATGGCTTTGTCATTCATATTACTATAAAAATAACAAGTTCCTAAATCTGCTCTTGCACTAGAGTTTTTAGGCTCAATTGCTACTGCTTTTTCATAATAGTCTATAGCTTTAGGATACTGACCACTATCATAATACATATTTGCTAATCCTAATAAAGCTTTAGTATCTTTTGGATTCTTTGCTAAATCAGATTTATAACCTTCCACCATTTTTTTCAAGAATGGAGGCATCCCTCCTCCACCAGTTGGCATTCCTGAGCCTGATTCTGCTCCGTTATTTGGATGTTCAGAAGGCATTTGGGATTGTTGATTAACATCACTTATCCCTGCTTCCTGAATTTTACTCTTATATGTAGACTGCATTGTTAATAGAGTTACAACAAAAGCAACAGACATAAACATTATAATTGTCCCGTATATAACATGAAGTTTAGATACAGGATCTAATTGATTATCTTTTTTTATTCTTTCCATTTTTTATTAAATTAAACAGCCACACTTAACTTTTCTACAGCTTGTTTTAAAAGCTCTGCTTTATCTGTTTTTTCCCAAGGTAAATCTAAATCATGTCTTCCAAAATGTCCATAAGCAGCTGTTTGTCTATAAATTGGTTTTCTTAAATTAAGTTGTGAAATGATAGCACCTGGTCTTAAATCAAAATTTTCTTTTATTAATTGTAAAAGTATTTCATCTGAAACTTTACCTGTATCAAATGTATCAACCATTATTGATGTAGGGTTTGCCATTCCAATTGCATAGCTTACTTGTACCTCACAATTATCAGCTAAACCTGCTGCTACAATATTTTTTGCTACATATCTTGCCGCATAACAAGCAGATCTATCAACTTTAGTTGGATCTTTTCCAGAAAAAGCTCCTCCACCATGTCTTGCATATCCGCCATAAGTATCAACAATTATTTTTCTACCTGTTAAACCTGCATCTCCTTGAGGACCACCTACAGTAAATTTACCTGATGGATTAATAAAGAACTTTGTATCTACAAGTAAACTAGGATCTACAACAGGGTTTATTACATTTTCAATAATATCTTTTCTTATGATCTCTTGAATTTTATCATTATGAGCTTCACCATTTATAATCTCAGCATGATGTGCAGAAACAACTATTGTTTCAACTCTTGTTGGTTTACCATTTTCATATTCAACAGTTACTTGAGTTTTTCCATCTGGTCTTAAATAAGGTAAAATACCTTGTTTTCTAACATAAGATAATCTTCTAGAAAGCTTATGAGCAAGACTTATAGGTAAAGGCATTAATTCTTCTGTTTCATTACAAGCATAACCAAACATTAAACCTTGGTCACCTGCTCCAACAGAGTTCTTAGCATCTTCTGCTGAAATATGTTCTCTAACTTCCATTGAAGTTGTTACAGCATCAGAAATATCTGGAGATTGCTTATTAATTGCAGTTATAACGCTTGAATGTTCTGAATCAAATCCTCCACAATCACCTGTATAACCAATTTCTGCAATAGTCTTTCTAACAAGAGATGTATAATCAATTACTGCTGTTGTTGTTATTTCGCCAGTAACAACTATTAAACCTGTTGTAGTCATACATTCACAAGCAACTCTACCTTGTGGATCATCTTTTAGAACAGCATCTAAAACTGCATCAGAAACTTGATCGCAAATTTTATCTGGATGTCCTTCAGTAACAGATTCTGATGTAAATAAATGTTTCCCTTTAGATACCACTTTAAAAATAAACTCCCAATAAAAAAAATATTATATTCAACATAAACAAATTTACTGTTTGGTATCTATATATATTATATTAATTTTAAAATAACACCAAATCTAGTGAAAAAACTTGAATATAGTTTAGATAATTTAATAATCAAATATGTATAAATTTACACAAAAATAATAAGAAATATTTTTTTAGTTAGTTGACGTTATATAAAAATCTATGTATTATAAATAACACATTCCGCTATAGCTCAGTGGTAGAGCAATCGGCTGTTAACCGATCGGTCGGTGGTTCGACCCCACCTGGCGGAGTTTTTTTATATCTATTTACAAATAACTTTACAGCAAATAAGTTTACAGAATATATCTAAGTCTATTTAAAACTAAAAACAATTTTCATTTAATATAACAGAGCCTATGTTTGAAAATGTAAGGGAACATTATCTACTATCAGTATTTGATTTAAAAGAACTAAAATACTAATACAAAGATATATTTATTAGGAACTACACAAATAAATCCCTAGAAGGGAACCCTGTTAGTATTAACTCTGGGTTAAAACCTAGCCCCAAAGAATTTGTGGAAACCATGGATTAAAAATCCGAGGTATTCTTAATACTAATAAACAATAAAAAATTTTATTTATTAAAAGTTATACTAAATAATAAACTTGACCCAAAAATAACTCATGAACTATATGCTGTAATTCTATCTAAAATGTATGTGAAACAATAACTTGTTGAGCAATATAAAATAAGTGATTTAAAAACAAATTTAATTTAAAGTTGAGTTATGATTTCTTCAAACTGTAACATAATAAAGTCTTTTGTAATTAGATTTATTGTATAATGATTATTATTGTTATTCTAGAAAGATTAAAAAAGTTTAACCATTATGGTATTCGAGGAAAAAATAAATATCCTTATAGTTGATGATAAACCAGAAAATCTTCTAGCTCTTGAAGCAGTTTTAGAAAGAATTGAGCAAAATGTTGTAAAGGCAAATTCAGGAGAAGAAGCACTAGGATGTTTGTTAATTGATGATTTCTCACTTATTTTATTAGATGTACAAATGCCTGGTTTAGATGGTTTTGAAACAGCAAAAATAATAAGAGAAAGACAAAAGACAAAAGATATACCAATAATATTTTTAACAGCTATTAATAGAGATGATGTTCATGCTTCAAAAGGGTATTCTCTAGGAGCAGTAGACTATATCTTTAAACCTATAAATCCTGAAATATTATTATCAAAAGTAAAAGTTTTTGTTACTTTAGCACAAAAAAATAATGAATTAAAAAAGCAAATTGAATTATATAAAGAATTAGAATCTTTTACTTATTCTATATCTCATGACTTAGGTGCTCCTTTAAGGATGATAAGCAGTTTTTCTAGTTTATTATTAACTAAACACTCAGAATCTTTAAATCAGGATGGAAAAGAGTTTTTAAATATAATTTCAAATCAAGCTTTACAAATGAAACAATTAATAGATGATTTAATAAATTTTTCTAAACTTACATATAAAGAAATAAATAAATCTGTTGTTGATATGAAAAGTTTAGTAGAATCCGTTTTAGATACTATACAAAAATCAGACTTATACATAAATACAAAAGTTATTTTAAATGATATACCCAATGCATATGGTGATAGACCTATGTTAAAACAAGTTTTAATGAATTTAATATCAAATGCATTTAAATATTCATCAAAAGTAAAGCAACCAGAAGTGGAAATAGGATTTATCAATAAAAATGGTTTAGATTTTTACTATGTCAAAGATAATGGTGTTGGATTTGATATGTCTTATTCTTCACGAATTTTTGAAGCTTTTCAGAGATTACATACTTCAGGTGAGTTTGAAGGAACAGGAATTGGTTTAGCTATAGTTAAAAGAGTAATTAATAAGCATAAGGGTAAAATATTTGTAGAAAGTAAAGAGAATGAAGGGGCTACATTTTATTTTATGTTGCCAAGTATGGAAAATAACCCCCAATAATATAAATTGGGGGTTAGAAAACTTATATAATTTATTATTTATAACTTTTTCTTACCAAAGCCAAAGTGACCAAAAAGACCACCTTTAAAGGCATCTTTAAAATCAGTTTTAGTTATTTTTAATTGTTTCTCTCTAATATATCTAGAGCCTATTATTTGTAATAATGTTAAACCTATACTTAATGCAATACCCCAGATAGGTGATGAACGTTTAAAAAGTGTTTTTGTAAACTTAGCCATAATTTATATTTACTCCTAATTTAATTACTATTTATATGTAATATATCTTAACAAAATTTTACAAAATACACAATACACTAACTTTAAGTTTTTAATGTAATTACAAAAAAAATTAATAAGAGAAGAAGCAATTAGATAAAAGGATAAGAGTTAGTAATTTCAATACTTCTTATATTTCATCTTATTTTTTTACTTTTACTTCTTCTCTTTAACTATATAAAATTATTGTTGAAAAGCTTTTAAAGAGACTTCTGTGGTCATTGTTCCAATTACAGGTGCTTGAATATTAATATTCATTTTTATAAAACCTCTTGTTTTAGCTAGATAAACAACATAATCTGTATTAACTCCATTATTTACTTCTGAACCTGTAAATTTATAGCAATCAAAAACTCCAGCGCCAACAGTTACACTTTCTTTACCAACATATTTATATTTTGTTGTAGATTTTGCTGAGCCGCTATAACCTGAAGGTCTTGGTGTAGTATTTCTATCAACTTGTTTTTTTCCAGCTACAGTAACCTCTGATTCTACTACATATTGATCTCCTTTTTGTTCAACTATCTGTACTGAAATATCACTAGTTATACCCATTGCAGATGAAGTATATGTCCATTTTGAATTAAGTTTAGCATCAGTTGCACATACAAATTTGCCAATATCAGTATATTCAGTACCAACAACAGGTTCTTCATTACTACATGAAATAGATGTATTTGTACTAGTTGTAGGAGCTGTAGTAGCAGTGAGACTAGATGGTGATGATGGAGAACTTGGAGAACTAGCTGGTGTAGCTGGTGAGCTTGGAGTTGAAACACTACCTGGTGAAGATGGTGAACTTGGGCTTGAAGGTGAAGCAGGAATTTGGTTATTAGTTGGAGTATTAGTACAAGCAAAAGTAATTAAACCAACAAAAAATAAAGAAACTAGATTTTTTTTCATTTTAAGAATAAACCCTTTAAAATATAATGTCTTTTATAAAAAAAGAATTTTACATCAAAAAGAATTTAGTGTATATCAATCATTAATTATAAGTATCATTAATCTTATTACAAAAATATACTTAAAACTTTGAACAGTAATACTTTAAATATATAATATACACTTGTTTTAATTATTATATTTTTGGTATAGACATAAAAGACTATGAATAAAAAATACGATCCTGTTATTTCAGAGAAGAACTGGCAGGACTTTTGGCAAAATGAAAAAATTAACAAATATAATCCTGAATCAGAAAAACCTATCTACTCAATAGATACTCCTCCTCCGACTGTATCAGGTAGAATACATATAGGTCATATATTTTCTTACACACAAGCAGAAGTAATTGCAAGATTTAAAAGGATGCAGGGTTATAATGTTTTTTATCCTTTTGGTTTTGATGATAATGGTTTGCCTACAGAAAGACTAGTTGAAAAAGAAATAAGCAAAAAAGCAGCTGATATTCCTAGAAAAGATTTTGTTGATACTTGTTTAACTGTAACAGAAAAGTACAGAACAGAATTTAAACAATTATGGAAATCAATTGGTATAAGTGCTGATTGGGATTTAGAATATTCTACAATTTCACCTTATGTAAGAAAATTATCTCAAAAATCATTCCTTGAACTATATAAAAAAGGTTTTATTGTAAAAAAGACTGCTCCTGCACTTTGGGATATTGAGGTTCAAACATCTATCGCACAAGCAGAAATAGATGATAAAGAAATGGATTCATTTTTTCATGATTTAAAATTTACTCTTGAAAATGGTGAAGATTTAATAATAGCAACAACAAGACCTGAACTTTTACCTGCTTGTGTAGCTGTTTTTGTAAACCCAGAAGATGAAAGATATAAACATTTAATTGGTAAAAAAGTAACAACCCCTTTAGGTGATAAAGTCGATATTATGTCAGATAATAAAGTTGCTTTAGATAAAGGCTCTGGAGCTGTTATGTGTTGTACTTATGGAGATGAAACAGATCTTTATTGGGTAAAAACATATAATTTACCTGAAAAAATAATTATTGCCCCTGATGGTAAAATAAAAGATTCATCTGTTGAAGAAATGAATGGATTATATGTTAGTAAAGCTAGACCTTTAATTGTTGAAAAATTAAAAGAAATGGGAGCTTTAATAAATTCAAAACATATAATGCACACTGTAAAAGTATATGAAAGAACAGGAAGACCAATTGAAATAATTCCTGTTTCACAATGGTTTATAAAAACATTAGAGTTTAAAGATAAACTAATTGAAAATGCTGATAAAATAAATTGGTATCCTGAGTATATGAAACGTAGATATACAGAATGGGTTGAAAATTTAAAGTGGGATTGGTGTATTTCAAGACAAAGATTTTTTGGTGTTTCGGTTCCTGTTTGGTACTCTAAAAAAACAGGAGAAATGATTTTCCCAGATGAAGAGCAATTACCTGTAGATACTGTTTTTGATAAACCAAAAACATTACCACCAGATCATACTTATGATGATATAACGCCTGATTATGATGTTTTAGATACTTGGGCTACTTCTTCAATAACTCCAGAAATAAATGCACATTGGGGAGAAGATCATCCACTAGCAAATAAACTTTTACCAATGGATTTAAGACCTCAAGCACATGATATTATACGTACTTGGGCTTTATATACAATTATCAAAAGTGAATTACATCATGAAGATATTCCTTGGGAAAATATAATGATATCTGGTCATGTTCTATTTAAAAAAGGTGAAAAGATTAGTAAATCTAAAAATCAAAATATGTTAACTCCTGAAGAACTTATTGAAAAATATTCAGCAGATGCAGTAAGATTTTGGGCTTGTAGAGCTTCTTTAGGAAAAGATGTTCAATTTGATGAAAAAGAGATCTTAAATGGTAAAAAATTAGTTACTAAACTTTGGAATGCAGCTAATTTTACTATGATGAATATAGGAGATTATGATCAGTCAACAAAGTTAGAGCATAATACTCTAGAAATGTCTGATAAATGGATATTAATAAGAGCACAAGAAACAGCTCAAAAAATGACACAAAATTTAGATAAATTTGAATTTGGTGTTGCTATGTCAGAATTTGAGAGATTCTTTTGGCATGATTTCTGTGATAATTATCTTGAAATGGTTAAGGACAGAGTTTATAAACCTGAAAAATATGAAAATGGTAATCAAAAGAAATTATCTGCTCAATATTCATTATATACAGCATTAAATTCTATTATAAAAATGATAGCACCTTATCTTCCTCATATAGCAGAAGAAATTTATCAAGAATATTTTGCTAAAAATGAAGGGGTAAAGAGTATTCATATAACTATGTTCCCTGTTAATAACACAGGTATTAATGAAGATAAAGAAAAACTTTATTCTACTGTTGAAAAAGTCTTTGAAATTATTGAAGGTGTTAGAAAATTCAAAACAGATAATAAAATAAGACTTGGTGAAGATATTAAGCTTGTTAATATTAGAGCTGATAAAGCTACTCTTAATCTAGTAAGTGCTTTTAAAGATGATATACAAGGTGTTTCAAGAGCTAATCAAGTTATTTTATCAGAAAGTGAGACTTTCTCTTTTGATTTTGAGGCTTTATAAGTAGTTAATCAATAATATTCTAAAAAGTAGAGTAGTAGAACAAAATATGCTCTAGTACTCTACATATAGATTTTTTACTAAAGTGCATGGTTTGAATTATCATCTTATATTCTTTCAATCAAATATGATTTTATTGAATATACATCATTCATTATTTATTAATATATTATTATTTAAATCAGTTATTTTTAATATTTTAGTATTTTTTAATACTATAAAGTTACTTATTTTTTGAAATTTGCCTGTAATTTTAGCTTTATAACCTCTTTTTATAGATTTTAATGTTTTTAACTCTTTATTTGATAGTTGAGTGTTATTAAGAGCTGCTTTAAATACCATTCTTATTGTATCAAATACTAATTCATTTTTTGCAAAATCATAATTATACAAAGAACCAGTTATTATAAAATTCTTATTTGTATATAACTCAAGTTTTCCTCTATTAACATTTTTATAATTCTGTGTATCTTCTCTTAGATTATTAATAAGAGTTTCTGAACTCATTTGAAAGTTATCATTAGGTGTAAAAATGGAACTTATAATTACAATAAACAATATTATTCCAAATATTGAAAATAGAGAGACAAATATTATATTAGTTTTACTAGTCATATTGGCTTTTTATTATATCACATGACATAAAAAGTAAATGGTTTCATTAGTTATTTTTTAGGTGTTTTTATTAGCTCTTAATAATATGTTAAAATTAGTTTATAGAATTTTAAGTGAACTAAAAATATGATAAAAAAGAACTCAAGATTTCTAAATCTTTTCACTTCCACCTTTTCACTTTTCACTTACTGGAGGTGTATTTGAAGAATTTACCAATAGGAATACAAACCTTTAGAAAAATAATAGAAACAAATAATCTTTATGTTGATAAAACAGAGTATATTTATAACCTTATATCAGCAAATGATAGTGCTTATTATTTTTTGTCAAGACCCAGAAGATTTGGTAAATCATTATGAGTAACTACATTAGAAGAAATTTTTTTAGGAAATAAAGAATTATTTAAGGGTTTATATATCTATGACAAAATAGAATGGAAAAAATACCCTGTTATTAGAATTGATTTTACAGGTTTAAAATATGCTGATGGTATAGATGTTTTTAAAAAGTCATTTGATAAAAAAATTCAGCAAATAGCTACAAGATTTGGAATAGAATTAGAAGAGAAAGATTATAAGTTTGGGTTTCAGGAATTAATTGAGAAATTATCAAAGCAAGGAAAAGTAGTAATATTAATAGATGAATATGATAAACCAATAGTTGAATATATAGAATATTCTGAGAAAAGAGACCAAATGAGATCTATAGTAAAAGATTTCTATTTAGTTCTTAAAGAATCTGAACAATACATAAAATTCTGCTTTTTAACGGGAGTTTCAAAATTTTCTAAGATATCAGTATTTTCAGGTTTAAATAATCTAACAGATTTAACTTTAGATCCAAGATTTCCAATACTTACAGGTATAACAGAAAGTGAGCTTTATAATAATTTTGATGCACATATAAAATCTTTAGCTGATAAATTAAATAAGACAGAAGATGAAACAAAAAAATTATTAAAAAATTGGTATAATGGATATTTGTGGAATGGAAAAGATTTTGTATATAATTCTTATTCAATATTAAAAGTATTAACTATTCAACAAATAAACAATTATTGGTTTGAATCAGGAACACCAATACTTCTAATAAAGTTAATCAAAGAAAAGAATATAGATGTTAAAGGTTTAGAAAATTTTGCAGCTTCAGATTCATTACTTGATTCTTTTGAAATAGATAATATAAGTGTAGAATCTCTTTTATTTCAAACTGGTTATTTAACAATTAAAGAAATAGAATCAAAAGATTTAGGTTTTAGGAAATATTATCTTAGTTATCCAAATATAGAAGTCAAAGAATCATTTTTAAATAATGTTTTAAGAGATTTTTAAGATGACAAAACAGATAGCAGAATAGTAATTTCGGAACTAATTAATCACTAAAGCTTTTTAAGTCTTTTCTAATGACAGTATTAAATATACTTTTTATTATACATGTTTACTTATCACATAAAGAAGTTATTTTTTTAGTAAATGTTTAGATTTCTCAAAAGCTATATTTTATGTAATAATTTCATTTATGTAAGTTTTTAGCATATATCTATTATTTATTTTAAAATATAAAAAACTAAAAATTTATAACATTATTATTTTAATTTTATCAAAAAATATGATTAGTAAAGAAGAAGTATTAAAAATAGCTAAATTATCAAAACTTTCATTAAATAATGATGAAGTAGAAAAATTCTCTCACCAGATAGGAGATATTTTAAATTATGTTGAGCAATTAAATGAATTAGATACAACAGGTATTGAACCTACTGCAAGAGTTATACCTTCTCATAATGTATTTAGAGAAGATATTGTTGAAAAAGTTTTAGATATAGATAAAGCTTTTTTAAATGCACCACAAAGTGAAAATAATATGTTTAAAGTACCAAAAATATAGAACAATAATTTATAATATTCTAGAATTATTTTAAGAGGGATTTTTTTATGTCTAAAATTGTCTTTGGAACTGATGGATGGCGTGGTTTAATTGCAAGAGATTTTACTTTTGATAATGTGAATCTTGTTGGAAAAGCATTGGCTTATTATGTGAGAGATACATATAGACCTGATAGACCTGTTGTAATTGGTTATGATACAAGATTTTTAGCAAAAGAGTTTGCTCTTGAAGTATCAAATGTAATAAACTTAATGGGATATAATACCCTTATTAGTAAAGATCCTATACCTACTCCTACTATTGCATTTGCAGCATTACACTATAATTCTGCTGGAGCTATAATGCTTACAGCTAGTCATAATCCGCCACAATATTGTGGAATAAAATATATTCCTGATTATGCAGGGCCTGCAACTCCTGAAATAACAGACGAAATTGTTAGTAATGTTCAGCTTCTTGCAGACGGCTCTTTAAAGTTTAGAGAAGCTGAAGTAAAAGGTAAGATGGAATATTTTGATCCAAAAGAAGAATATTTTAAAGCCGTTAAATTTTTACTTAGCGATAAATTAAAAGATGCTAACTTTAAAGTCGCTTATGATCCTCTTTATGCAACAGGTTTAGGATATACAGATGAATTACTTTCAAAAGTTAGTAAATGTGAAGTAAAAACAATTCATGATAAACAAGATCCTACATTTGGAGGAGGAATGCCAGATCCAAGTGAAAAATATTTATCAGAACTTAAAAAATTTGTTGTAGATAATGGATTTGATTTAGGTTTAGCAAATGATGGAGACTCTGATAGATTTGGAGTTGTTGATGAAAAAGGTAATTATTATAGCCCTAATCAAGTAATATCTTTATTATTAAGACATTTAGTAAAAAATAGAAATTTTAAAGGTTCTGTTGTAAGAACAGTAGCAACAACTCATTTATTAGATAAATTAGCTAAACATTATAATGTTAATTTGATTGAAACACCTGTTGGTTTTAAATATGTTGGTGCTCAAATGAGAAATACAGAAGTAATAATAGGTGGAGAAGAATCTGGTGGCTTAAGCATTTTAGGTCATATTCCAGAAAAAGATGGGGTTTTAGCTGACTTATTAGTAGTTGAAATGTTAGCCTATGAAAATAAATCTTTAAGTGAAATTTGGAATGATTTAACAACTGAAGTTGGTTATAAGCCTTATAGTAAAAGATTAGACCTTCATTTATCAGATGAAGATAAAAAGAAAATTATGAACACCTTTAGACATCAGACCCCACAAGTTATGGGTGACTTGAAAGTAACAGGCGTTAAAACAATAGATGGTGTTAAAATTCTATTTGAAGATACTAATAGTTGGATGTTAATAAGACCTTCAGGAACAGAGCCAATGATTAGAGTTTATCTTGAAACAGATTCTGAAGATAAACTACAATCATTAGAAAATTCTGTTAAATCAATGCTTCCTGAAAGCCATTAAATTTTTAAAAAGGCTCTTTATATTTTTATTAGTATTTAAGAATACCTCGGATTTTTAATCCGTGGTTTCCCCCAAATTCTTTGGGGCTGGGTTTTAACCCAGAGTTATTACTAACAGGGTTCCCTTCTAGGGATTTATTATCTTCCAGATTCTTCTGTTAAAGATTTAAGAGCAATTTTTAATTCTGGTGTCACACTTTCCCATCTAAAACGCCAAGCCCAGTTATTCTGTGACATTCCAGGGTTATTCATTCTAGCATTTTCATCTAAATCTAATAGATCTTGCATTTGATAGATAGCTAAATTAGACTTAGACATTAGAGCCATTTTTATCATATCCCAATTAATATTATTTCCATCAGTTTGGGTTATTGATAATAGAAATGATTTTTCATTATCTGATATTGAATTAAACCATCCTCTTATAGTGTTATTATCATGATTTCCTGTATAACATAAACTATTCTCAGTTTCAAAATTTTGAGGTAAGTACGGATTATTTTCATCACCACTAAATCCAAATTGTAAAATTTTCATACCAGTACAAGCATATCTATCTCTTAATTCAAAAACCTCTTGAGTTGTATTAATACCAAAATCTTCAACTACTATAGGTAAATTTTCTCCAAAAGCTTGTGTGAATGCTTGAAATAATTCTTCTCCAGGGGTTTGTAACCATTGACCTTCATTGGCTGTTTCTGCTGCAAAAGGTATAGCCCAATAATGAACATAAGCAGTAAAGTGATCAAGTCTTACAATATCATATATTTCAAGGTTTTTTGCCATTCTTTTTACTAACCAATCGTAATTAGTTTTTCTTAACTCTTCCCAATTAAATAAAGGATTACCCCATTTTTGCCCTTCTCCTCCATTATCATCGGGAATACCAGCAACAACAACAGGTTTTCTATTTTCATCTAATAAAAATAAATGTGGATTAGCCCAAACATCAGCACTATCAAAAGCAACATTTATAGGAATATCACCTAGCATTTTTATTCCTCTTTCATTTGCATATGCTTTTAACTCATACCATTGCTTATAAAATATATATTGTTGAAACTTATTATATAAAACATCATCACCAAGTTTTACATCATACTCTTTAACGGATTCTTCTGTATGGCATAATATAGGTGGTTCCCAATATGACCAATCACCATTATGACCGTTTCTCTTATATTCTTCAGTTACAGCCATAAAAACACCATAATCATGCAACCACCAATTATTAGAATCACAAAAATTATGAAACTCATTTTTTAAATTTTCATCTAATGAGTCTTTAAATCTTTGAAAAGCTATTCTTAGTAAATTGTCTTTTTCAAGATAAATTCCACCAAAATCAACAAAATCAGGATTATGTTCTGGTACTTGAGATAACTCTTCCTCTGTTAATAAACCTATATCTTTTAATTTTTCAAAACTTATAAGCTCAGGATTACCTGCTAAAGCTGACTCACATGAATAAGGTGAATTTGTATAACCTGTTGGGCCTATAGGTAAAATTTGCCAAACTTTTTGACCTGTTTCTTGTAGAAAATTTACAAAGTTATAAGCTTCATAACCTAGGTCTCCTATACCATATTTACTAGGTAAAGATGTAATGTGTAAAAGTACACCTGATATTCTTTCATTTATCATTATTTTTACTCTCTTAATATAACTTAATTATTTATTGTTTGATTATAAACTTTTGTAAAGAAAAAAGAAAGACCTTATTTAAAAAATAGATATTAAAAAGCCATTAAGACTTAATTCTGATATTATATTTATGATGATTTATATTTTGTGTTTAAATTTGTGTTATTAAAAAAAACTGTTAATTATTTTTTTCTTATATTTTTTACAATAATATTTGTAGGGCCTTTTTTATGGCTCTTATCAACTGCTGTAAAATCCCCATTTGAAAATATATTTAGTTATCCACCTGTTTTAATACCTGAACAATTTACACTTAATAACTTTGTAGAGGTTTGGAATACAATTCCACTAGGTAGATATTTTATTAATAGTATTATAGTTGCAATAATTAGTATTATTTTAAACCTAGTTTTTTCTTCTCTTGCTGCTTATCCTCTAGCTAGATTAAATTTTAAGGGTAAAAATTTTATTTTTTATTTAATTTTAAGTACAATGATGATTCCTTTTCAGGTAATAATGATACCTATATTTATTATTTGTATGAAACTTAATTTAACTAATACTTATTTGGGGGTTATACTTCCAACTTCTGTTAGTGCTTTTGGAATTTTTTTAATGCGTCAAGCTTATATGGCAGTACCAAGAGAACTAGAAGAAACAGCTTTAATTGATGGATGCTCATTATTCGACATCTGGTGGAGAATAATGCTCCCACTTACAAAACCTGCTATGGCGACACTTGCTATATTTTCTTTTGTTGCGTCTTGGAGTGATTTTTTATGGCCTCTAATTATCTTAAAAGATACTGATAAATATACCTTACCTGTAGGTATTTCTTATCTTGCTGGAGCTTTTTCAGCTAATTGGAGACTTATAGCAGCAGGTTCAATAATTTCAATAATACCAATAATATTAGTTTTTCTTTTTCTTCAGAGGTTTTTTATTGGTGGTGCATCTGAAGGTGCTGTAAAAGGGTAAAAAAGGATATATATACTCCACATATTTTTTAATATCTTATCTAACACAAATTCTACTGATAAAAATATTACTTCTTTGTTTGATGTTCAGAGTGTTTGTAATACAACAAAAAAGAAGTTAATATCAATAGAAAAAAAACCTTATAAAAGATTTAGATAAATCAAAGAAAATTTAGGAGATATAATTTAATGTACATATAAAACTAGAGCTTTTAAATAGGAGCTTTTCAATCAAAAATAATTAATTTTATGCAATAATACATTTATGGAATTAAGAAAATTTCATTTTAGAAATAATACTAATTTGGATTTTTTTATGTGAACTCTAAAGCTCCTTTATATTGTTGTAATAGGTAATATAATAGTTTTATATAAGCATTTATTTTAGGTAAGAAGGAAAAAATATGGGGTTATTCAAAAAAAAAGTAGCTGGTTCTTATGATTTTATGCAAAATATGAATAGTGCTAAAAAAGAAATACAGTCTCAGGTTGAAACAAATAAAAATAACTTTGAGCATTCTTTTCAGGAAGCTATTAATTTGCTTGGACAATTTTCCACCACTAACAATTCATTTATGCTAAAACAGTCTGTTGAGGCATTCTTAAATTTGATAGAGCTTAAGCCAAGTAGGGTAGAGCCTTATGTTTATTTTGCATATGTTTTATATCTATATGATAAGAAAGATGAGGCTAAAAGATTTATAAAACTATCTGAATCAATAGATCCTACATATTCATATATTAAAATAGTCAAATCAACAATTTACAGTTAATCTGAATTTAAAAATTCAGATTAACTTATACAAATTATTTTAAATAATAATTGATATTAAATTTTTTATAAAATTTAATTATATGAATTATGTAAACTAACTTTTGGAAATTTTACAAGTATATTATAGCTATGCTCGTCTAAAAGTAGTGATATAAAATAAAATTATTTAAATCTATTACTAGCTTTTAGCTTTCCATGTAAGTTTTTAAAAGATTATAGCTATATAATTACTATTTATTTTTTAAATTATCGTAAAAGCAAACTAATAATAACCAATATTTTAGCTATAGAAAATCAAAATAATTTTAAACTCCGAATTTATTCAAGTCTGAATTATACAAATGATTTATAATATTTTGCTTTCTCAAAATTAAAAATCAATTAATCTTTCTTATAAGTACTTATTGCATACTCTAAACCAGGACGCACATTTTCTGGTAGTTTATTTAGATTGTCTTTAACAATTTTTATAACAGATGTATCCTGAGCAAGTTGCTCTATACTTGAGTATTGACTTTCAAGATAACTCTTTTTTCCCTCAAAAAAGTTTAAAGGATCACCAATTGGATTTTTGTCATTGTCTACAGCTTGGTAAAGATCGCTTGGTGTAGAAGTACTTATGTGAGAATTTGCGTACAAACCTGCATTTTTATCCAAAGCCAATCCCTTACCAGCTCTACTACTTACTGCTATACCTGAACCAATTGCAAGACGTGTATCTTCCTCTAATGGTAATACTCCCTTAACTATTGCACGTTGTTTCACATTTGAATGGTATTTCTCTTGTAATCCCTTAAGCTGATCAAGCATTGAAGTATCCCCAAAGCTAGGGATCTGTGTTAATACATTTTTACCATCTTTATTTTTATCAAGAATAGCTGAACTTCCGTCCTCCTGAATAACAACAGTAAGCTTCCATACAGCATCTTTTTGATTTTGTCCCACTGTCTGTATATCACTATTACACCTATCCAATGTATGTGAAACGGGTATTGGCATCCATGGATCTACCACAACAACCTTTTTAGGGTCTATTATGTTAATACGCTTAGAATCCCCATTGATTTTGTTAGTTGGGTTGACAGCTCCAGGCTCAGCTACTAAGACATAGCTATGATCAATCCTGTCACCAAGTGTTAAGAAAATTTGAGTTCCTGGCTGAAGATCAACACCCATTTGTTTTCTTGATAATGGATCTGTTAGAAGTGCAAAGCTCATAACAGCATGCTCTCCACATTTTCCTGTTCCAAGTACTGCTGTTGAAGGAGCTTTAGAAAAAATGTTGGAAAACTCCTCGCCCATAGCAATCTCAATGCCATTTTGTTTCCTTAACTTGTCAATCTCCTTTGCCTTTTCAATATTTGAATTGACTAAACCATCTTTTAGTAATTCAGTGCTAACACTGGACTCATTGTTGAATAAAATTATATTTGCACCCTTTGATCTTATCATATCTGGTGCCTGATTCGGAGCACCATCAATTATTATAGACTTCACAGCGAAGTTCACCATCTGAGCTCCTTTCAAGTTCTTAAGTGTTGACTCTGTAACTTCTAGCTTTTTAGGTTTATCTTGTACATTAATATTTAAAAGTGGCATACTATTTGGATCAATCTTAGTAGGCTCACCCTTAAATTTAGTAATTAATTTTTGGGGATCATTCAACACCTCTAACATTTTACTAGTCTGCTCTGGTGTGCTATTACGTAGTTTTTCCTTTAGTGCACCTAATTCATCTTTAGATAAACCAAGCCCAACAGCTGTTAAGAGTACTGTTCTAATTTCAAGTCGTTGAGTCTCAGTTGTATTTCCAAGTTTAAACGCACTAAAATGAAGTAATTTCTCTATATCCTTCTTACCCTCATTGCTAGAAGGGATTGAATCTGAAACAAGCTTTTGTAATGATGGTGAGAGCTTATCATAAATTGCATTCCCTTTAGTTGTTATCCCATTCAGTTTAGAATTAAAGTCATACTTGCTTATATTAGGTTCTGGCTCTTCTAAAGAAATTTTTAAATTTTGTTCTTTGGGTTCAGAGCTTGATATTAAATCAAGAGATGATGAAAGTTTAACAGGTGGAGAAGATGGTATATCATCAGAAATATCAAGCTTAATTGAAGTTGATGATAAATCCACAGATGATGAAAGTTTAGGTGGTAAAGATGTTATATCTTCAGATGTAGAATTTAAAAGAATAGACATTGTTTCCTTTGAATCATTAACAAGTTCACTTTTTGGAGTTGTTAATGATGAAACCAACTCTCTACTTTTAGGTAATAGGTCTTGGACTTCATGAACCACATCAGTATGTTGAACTGATTCAGATGATGTATTTAAACTAGATGTTAATTGGTTTTCTCTACTAATCATTAATGCACTAATTTTACTTGGTTCTGTATTTTTGGGATTTAGATCTGATACACTACCTGATTTAAATACTTTACACATTTAAATTTCTCCATAATTATGTTTATTTTTTATAATTATAGGTTAATTTGGCTAATATTACAATAAAAAATCTTAAAGTAAAGCACAAGAAACTATATTTACCTTTCTTTTACAAATATCTAAAAAAAGATTATTATTAATAAAATATTTAAAAATTACTGAAAAACTAATTATTTAATTTATATTAAATTAATTTATTCTAGTACAATTTCAGAATCTCAAACTTGAATTTTATCCTCATCAAAAGTAATATCTAGAACTTAATGAGATGGATTCTCAATAGCTCAATGACTTCTTAATATATTAAAAACTTGCTTAGCTGAAAACATTTCCTTAGTTAAACTTGTTAATCCAAATACTTTTTCATAAGTCTCTTTATTATTTCTTGTTATCCATCTTTCAATTATAAATACTTGATGCCAATGCTAATTGAAAAGTTTTAAAAAATGTTAATTAAAAAACATCACTTTATATCAATAAAAAACTTTCATTGTTTTAGTTGGTTTTAGCAATTTATTTAATTTCCTTTATTCTTGAAAACCACTGATTTTCAGTCCACTATCTATAATAAACTTTTCATCTAAGATTCTTTTAAAAGGTATTAATTTATTTGTTTTTAATAGACTTGAAATTTTTTTAGCAAAATTATTTGCATAATATTCTTTTTCTGAAATTGGTATAGAATCATATTTGTCCCATAATAAAATATTTTCTTCTTCATACCTTTCTTCTAAATCATTTAATTTTTCAAGTAATTTATCTTGAGATTTTTTATTGTTGAAACTTAATTCATTTATTTCATTCTCAAGATTTATAATTTCTTGCCTTAATAAACTTAATGGGTATTCAATTTTTTCTAAGTATTCATTATAATGACCTATTTCATGAATAAAAGTTCGATATAACTGTATTTGTCTTACAATATCTAGTGTTAAAAATGCTGTATAATCTCTTTTACTTTCTACAAAGTTAACACCATCTTCTTTTAAGAATTCAAGTTCATTTTTTTTATCTAATCTTAATTTTTTATTCCATTTTATTTTCTTTGGTAACTTAACAGATTCTAAAATTATTGCTGGTTGAGTTTCACCTTCAAATTCAAAATAATAAATTAATCTACCCCACACAGGATTTATAATTTCTTCTTTTCTTTTAGGTTGCCTAAATACTATAAGATTTAGATTATCTGTAAATTTATCATGAATAAAATGTAAAATTTTTTCTACATCTTGTATAGTAACAGGATAGATATAATCTTTTTTTGTTTCTTCAACTACAAATTTAAATTCTTTGTTATTTATGTTCAAATTTACAACAGTGTATTTTTTAAGGTTTTGATAAAAAATTGTATAAGAGTTATTTCTTTTAATATCAGGTATTACAAACCTATTATTTTTTCTATAACCTTGTTTAGAAGTTCCTATATTTTTATTTCTTCTTAATGGGTTTCTAGCATTTTTTAATAGCATAAAACTTATAAACCTAGAGAAAATTTATATTACTTTCCCATTATATAATAAATATTTTTTTCTTATTCTTATAGTTTAATTTTATCTAACTCTTTATTTATATTTATAAAGTATATTTCATTTGAAACTTTATTTAAATACATATAATTAATTCCATTATAATCTAAAATAGTAGATATTTTTTCGTTAGTATCTATTTTCATTATCTTATTTACTTCATTAATATATAAATTACCTTTTGAATCAGATTCTATTTGGACTGGGTTTATTAGATTAATAGATTTAATTTCAATAATTTTATTTGAGTTTTGAATCTTCTTTAGTTTTGTATCATCTATTACATATATATTATTATTTTTATCGATACTAATAGAACGAATATCTTTAAAAGATGAGTTTATTAAGGATATATTTCCTAAATTATCAATTTTTTTGATTGATTTTTTATCAAAAACATAAATATTATCAAGATAATCTATTTTAATACCATCTTGATCTTCTAAGCCTGTATAAATTAGTCTTGAAATAATTCCATCCTTATTAAATTTTTTTATATAATTTCTTGATAAAACATAAGTTTCATTATAACTATTAGTAATTACATCACTTATAACTTCATATACTGAAGGATAAATTATTTTTTTATTAGCATCTAAATTTAGTTTTAATACTTGCCTAGTTCCACTATCACTATAATATAAATTATTATCTTTATCAAAAACTATAGCATTTGTATTGACTTTTATATCAGTACTTATAATATTTCCTGATTTATCTATTTTTTTTAAATTAGTTTCATGATTCTGAGCTATATATAATTCCTCTTTATTATTTAATGCCAAACTACATTCACAACTTAAACCTGATACAACAATAGATAAATTACCTTTATAATCAAGTTTTTTTATTAAATTGTTTCCATCATCAGAAATATATAAATCACCTAAGTTATTAACTATTAAGTTCCTAGGTTTATTTAACCCTTCTGATAAAACAACACTTACCCAACCATTCTTATCAATTTTTTTGATTAAATTATTATTAGTATCAGAATAAAAAATATTTTCATCTTTATCAATTGCAAGTCCTTGAGATGAGTTCAAATCTTTTGTAATTGTAGTAATATTACCACTAGGGCTTATTTTTTTTAAAGTTCCATTACCTGAATTTATAAAGAAAATATTTCCTTTCTTATCTATTGTTATAGATGATGGATTATATAAGTCAAGTATTAACTTATTTAGAGATAATAAATTACCATCTTTATCAACTTTTTTAATAGAATCTAAATTATAAAAATTATTATCAGTTATGTATAAATTATCATTTTTATCAATTGCTAATGCGTTAGCTCTATATAAACCTGTTTGCATTACGATTTCCTTTTCATTTAAAATGCCTCTCTTTATTAATGAGGAAGAATCATATTCAAATATAATTAAATTACCATATTTATCATTTGAAAGACGATGTTTCGTATTATGTGAAAAGTTTACCAAGGAATTATTTATTTTTTTATTATATTTTTCATTTACTTTAAAAATACTTTCATTACTTAATAAATATATATCTTTATTATTATCCATAACAAAAGAATTTATAAAATCTAAATTTGAAATGTAATTAATTTCATTACCATTAGAGTCAACTTTTTTAATATTTTTAAATATTCCTGTATAGATATTTCCTAAATCATCAATAAATAAACCTTGAGGTGCATCTAAAGGTATATAAAGTTCTATTTTTTCATTATTAGCTTCAAAATAAAACTTTTCACTTACAACTTTATCTTTATTAGAATCTTTACTAATAAAAAATTTTGATATTTTTCCAGTTGGATCAATTTTTTTTATTTCCTTTGCCTTTAAATCAGTAAAAAATAAATTATCCAAGTTATCTAAAGCTAAATTAAAAGGAATTTCTATTCCTTCTGAAATATTTTTTATAAGTTTTCCATTATTATCAAACTTTTTTATAGATCTAGAACCTAAATCTGAAACAAAAATTTCGCCCTTTTTATTTATTACTATATCTAATGCAAATTGTAAGTCTTTTGAAATAATAGTCTCCACAAAACCAAATATATTTCTTTTCTTAACTAAACGATTTCCTGTATCAACTATATATAAATTACCCCAACTATCTAATGTTATTCCTGTTGGATTTTTTAAACCTGTCGAAATAATTTTTGTTATTTTCCCATCTTTGTTAACTTGTTTTATAGAATTATTATAAGTATCTGATATATATATGTTATTTGATTTATCTATAACTATATCCCATAATTGTTCAAAGTTACCTAGAACATTAGTAACATTATTTTTTTGAAATATGTTAAGCGAGTTAATATTCAAATCACAAGAACAAATTACAATAAATATAATGAATATGAGTAAATATTTCTTATTCAAAATCACTTAGTCTTAGCCCATTATCTATAATAAATTTTTCATCTAAGATTCTTTTAAAAGATATTATTTTTCTTTTACAAACGATTTATTTCTAAACCCATTATCAAATTATCAACAAATTCATTTTCTTTAATTTTTATAAACTTAGATTGTCTGCCTTCTTCTATGAAACCAACTTTTTTATATAAAGCAATTGCATTTTCATTACTAGAAAAAACATCTAAATTAATTTTAGATAATTCTGATTTTTGTTTTACCCATTTTATTAATGAGTCTAATAATAGATAGCCTAATCCTAAACCACGCCATTCTTTTTCAATTTCCATTCCAATAATGCCATTATGCTTTAACTTTTCTCTATTAATAGCTGTCAAATCAATATTACCAATAATTTCATTATTATAAGTAGCTACTAAAAGTAAATAATTTTTATTGTCTATAAATGATTTAATCCATTTTTCTTCTTCTTCAATTGTTGGATTAAATTCATCTACTGTCATAAGTAAATGTTCACTATCTAAAATACATTTTTTTGCAAGTTTAATAATAGATTCTGCGTCTTGTACTATAGCTTCTCTAATTATTATATTTTTACCATTTTTTAAAGTAAAATTTTGCTCTTGAAATTTCATATTAACTAATCCGCTATTTCAAATTCTGTTGGTTTATCATCAAGAGATTTCATTTTAACAACAACAACTGTTATATCATCATCAGCTTCTTCTAAACCTTTTACCCAATTATTATATTCTTCCAAAATAGCATCTCTTAAATCTTTAGCTGATAAAAAACTATTGATTCTTAAAAAATCCTCAAATTTATCATAACCATATTCTTCATTTTCTAAATTTCTTGCTTCTGTAATTCCATCTGTGAAATATACCAGAACATCTTTAGGAGCTAATTGTATTTTTGTTTCTCTAAACTTTGTACTTTCTTTAACACCTAATTGATAACCTGGTATTACTTTTATAGGTTCTAAATCTCTTATTTCATGCTTATAATAATAAGGTAAAGGGTGTCCTGCTGATGAAATTGTAAGAGTTTTTTCAATATGATCAAAAATACTATATAAAAACCCCATTCTTAATCGTCTTTCAGATTTACCACCTAAAATCATACTATTAAGTGCTGTCATAACAGGAATTACATTTGGATCAACTTTACATTGTACAAACATACAACTTTTAGCCATAGCCATTAATAGACCAGCTGAAACTCCATGTCCTGTAACATCTCCAAATGCAATAGCAAAACGATTTTCATCAAGAGTTATATAATCATAATAATCTCCACCAACTTCTGTTGCAGAGCATGAATAACCTGAGATTTCCATTCCTTCAAAAACAGGGTCAGAAGATGGAAGCATCGATTTTTGGATATTACGAGCAATATCAAGCTCTTGTTTTATCTGATTTTGCTTTATTTGTACTTCAAGTAAAGTGAGATTTTCAATAGCCAAAGCTGTTTGACCTACAATATCCTCTAGTAATGATAAATCTCTTGGACTGAATGATTTTACAAGAGTTTTACTACTTACATATATAACACCTAAAATCTTTTTATTGCTAATTAAAGGAACACACATAACACTTCTTATATCAAGAGCCATAATACTTGCTTGAGTGCTTATACTCTTATCATCCATAGTATCAACAACCGAAACTGACTTTTGAGTTTCAATAACTTTTTTGATAACACTTGAACTAGTTTTTATATCAATTTCTCTCATTCCTGTTCTGTCTAAACTAGCTTCACATTTTAACTCATCACCTGTTAAGACATATCCAATTTCTGCACCTGTTATTCTTATTGCAAAACCAAGAACTTTATATAAAAGTTCATCTCTTGTAAAAGCATTTGATATTGTTCTTGAAAGTTCATTTAACATTTCTAGTTTTTCATTTTTTTCATTTGCTTGTTGATGAAGTCTTGCATTGACTATAGCTATACTTGCAAAAGTTGAAAAAGACTCTACAAGATTTAGATCATCTTCACTAAATGTTTTTATTACAGATTGTCTATCTAAATAAATTAAACCAATTACTTTTTGATTTTCTTTTAGAGGAACACAAATAACAGTTCTTAAGTCCATTGCTAAAACACTTTTTTGTGTAGCAAACCTACTATCTGCTTGAGCATCTGCAACCCAAAGAGGACGACCTGTTTTTAAAACATCTTCTGTAAATGTTTTACTAAAGTTTAATACCTTATTTTCTCCTGCACTTCCTTCTTTTGTTTTTACTACTTGAGAATAAAGCTCTCCTTTTTCATTTAAAAGAATTAAAAAGCCTCTATCAGCTTCACTAACTTCCATTACTCTTTCTATGACACTATTTAAAACTTTGTCCAAATCAAGTGTACTTAAAAGCATTTGCCCAAAATTACTAATTTGTTCAACTCGTTTTAACTTATCAACTAATAAACGATTTTCTTGTTGGTTCTCCTCGGATAACTGATTAGTATTTTGATTATTATTTCCGCTACCAGATATTCCAAGTGTAGAAAGTAAATCCATTAATTTATATCCAATTTCTGCTGCTTTATCCATTGGTGTATTAGAATCATTATTAGAATTTATTGAAATATTTTGAGTAAAATTTTCTTGTTGTTTTATATCTTCTTTTTTAGGTATATTTTTTGTAACTAGAGAAGGTTTAGGAACAGAATTAAGTCTAGGTATTATTTTATTTGCTTGATATTCATTATTAATCTCTCTAAACTTCGCTATTGCTTTTTGCCATGTAGTACGTGTTAAATCAAACTTTTTCCTTTCAAGCCAAACTTCACCTATTGCTATCTGAGTAAAAGCTTCTTGAATTATAATGTCATTATTTTTTGCTATTTCTAGACTTTGCATTAAATATTCATGAGATTTCTCATAATCATTTTTTTGTGCAAACACTTGTCCTATAAGCCTATATGTATTTGTTAGATGATATGGGTTTTCAAACTCTTCGCTTTCAGCTAACTCATGAGCTTTTTCTGCATATTCAAGAGCTAAATCTATATCATGATTTCTTAAATATGCTTCTGATAACCTGTATAATGCAGGAATTAACTGATCATTTCTTAGTTTACCTTCTTGATTTTTTGATAATTCAACAGCTTGTTTAAAAAGCTCCACTGCTTCAATGAATTTATTTTCTTCAACTAAAGTCATTGCTTCTAATATTAAACCATTAGCTTGTTGATGTGGATTACCTAACCTTTGTCCAAGTTCAACAATTTTTTTTGTCATTGATTTTGCTTCTAAAAATTGACCATTTTGAATTGCAGCAAAAGCAAGGCATACATTAAATCTATTTTCATGTTGAATAGGTCTTCCCATACGCTTAACCATATTCATTACTTTTTCTTGAATATTTTTTATTTTGTCATAATGACCTATTAAACTATTT
This sequence comes from Candidatus Sericytochromatia bacterium, assembly GCA_046328075.1. Classification (GTDB taxonomy): domain Bacteria; phylum Cyanobacteriota; class Sericytochromatia; order UBA7694; family JACMQJ01; genus JAXLXG01. The sequence goes on along the minus strand of JAXLXG010000003.1, from coordinate 126,660 downwards.
CTAACTACTTCAGGATAATATGACCAAAAATCTAGATCTAAATGATTATATTTTTTTGCAATATCAACTAAGGTTTCAGCATATTTACTCTCTTCTAAAGGTTCACCAAGCCAAGCTATAGCATCTTCTCGAATAAAAGAACCAAAACCATAAGCCCATATTAAAGGTGGATGAAGCTTAGAAAGATTTTTTTCAAAAATATCTACAGATTCTTCCATATCTTTTACTAATTGTTTAAAACGTCCTGTTGTGAGTAAACCATTAAGACGACCAAATAACATTAAACCACTTACAAGAGAATCTTTATAATTACTATCTTCAATTACAGGGTTGGTTATAGAAAATGCTTTTTCATTTTGCCCCATCATTGTATAACTTGATGCTCTAATACTTTCAAATTCAGCAGTTGCTTCAAGTCCTAAACCTTTTTCACTTAAAAGATTAATTAAGTTTTCTGATGTATCAAGACAAATCTTAGGAGCTATCATATAACTTATCCAAGCAAGTCTTCTCCATGCAAATTCAAGAACTACTTGTTTATTGATTTGATTATTTAATTTTTCTTTTAAATCATTTACCTTTTTTTCATTTCTTTCACATATTTCAAAAAGATAATTATTTAACCATGAATCTGTTAATTCGCTTTCTTCTATTTTTTGAAGTGTATCTGTTGCTTGTTTTAATAGGTTTGAAGCCTCCATTCTTACAGGTGAAGAAAAACCAGCCATTAATAAGTATTTTATTGATTTTTTTGTTTCATTACTTCTACTAAAATGATAAGCTAATTCTCCAGAAACATTTATTAATTGATTTATATTTTCATTTTCTATAGTTTCTGCTACTTTTTGATGTAATTCTTTTCTATGGCTTTCTTCTAAACTATCATAAAGTGTTTCTCTTACTCTGTCATGAGGAAATAAATACTCATGTTCTAAACGGTTTAAAAATTGTCTTTCTATTAACTCATCAATAGCTGAAAAAATTTCTTCTTCTTCCCAATCACTTACAGCTTTAAATAATGATAATCTAAGTTTACGACCTGCAACAGCAGCCAATCTTATAAGTTCCATAGCTTTAGGACTTAATGTATTCAAACGTCTTGTTACTGTTGCTTCTATACTTGTAGGTAATTCCCAAGATGAATAATCAGTTGGTAAATGCCATGTTCCAAACTTAATTTCTAAAATACTTTCTTCAACTAAATATCTCATTACCTCACTTATGAAGAAAGCATTTCCACCTGTTGCATTTTTTACTTTTTCTACAAATTCAAGTTTTAGTTCAATGCTTCCAAGCATTGCTTTTATTAAATCTCTAATATCTTCAACAGTAAAAGGTTCAAGTTTAACTAAACCTGTTAATTCTTCTTCTATTGTTTGCCACATTGGATGCCCGACAGGTACTTCATCATCTCTGAATGTACCCATAAACATTATTCTTGATTTTCTAAGATCTCTTATACAAGTATTTAATAGATCAATACTTGCTTGATCTATCCAATGTAAATCATCAATAAAAATAACTAAGGTTTCACGATTTGAAACATCTGTAAGCCAAGCTGTTATTGTATCGAATAATCTTAATTTTTCAGCAATACCATCAAGATTTGGTAAAGGTTCATAGCCTTTATCTCTTAACTCTGGAAGTATTTTTACAAGAACATTTCCATATTTGTCTAATTCTTCTTTTGATGTTAAAGGTAAAATTTGTTTAAAAGCATCAGCCATTGGCTTATATGCTGACATACCTTGTTCAAAACAGTGTCCTGTTAAAAATGGATGTTCTGCTAATTGGACTTGTAGTTTAAATTCTTGAACTAATCTAGATTTTCCAACCCCAGCAGGGGCTCCTACAAAAACAGCTTTACCATGATTTTTATTAACAAGATTTAAGACAGATTCAAGAGTTTTAAGTTCTTTATCACGACCGATTAAAACACTACTATTTAGATAACTTCTTTTTTGTTCTATAGATTCATTAACGATTTCTTCACCTGTTAATTCAGATAAATCTGCTATAACCTCAGAAGCATTTTTATAACGTTCTGATTGATTTTTTTCTAAAAGTTTTAAAATAACTTTTTCTAATTGATGTGGTATATCAGGATTAATTTCACTAGGTGGAGTTACAGGAGTATTAATATGAGCTCTTATTACTTCTAAAACACTTTCACCAATAAAAGGTAATTTACCTGTTACCATTTCATAAGCAACAACACCAACAGAATATAAATCTGAGCTTTCATTTATTATTCCACCTGTTGGCATTTCAGGAGGAAGATAATCAACTGTTCCTGTAATCTGACCATTGCTTCTTAAACCTAATTGATTCATTAAACCAAAGTCCATTACTTTTACATTGCCATCATCTCTAACTATGATATTTTGAGGTTTAATGTCACAATGAACTAATAAACGTGAGTGTATAAAGCTTAATGCTTGGCAAAGCTGAGTTAAGATTTTTGCAATATTTTTAAATTCTATATTTTTTAGTTCTGCAAGTTCTTTTCCTGATACAACTTCCATTGTAAGATAAGGTGATTTATCAGGCATTAAACCATAATCAAAGACATTTACAGTATTAGGGTGTTTTAATTTATTCATAACCCTAAATTCTTGTTTAAACTGTAAAAGAGTTTCAGGTGATTCAGATATTTGCTTTGATAAAATTTTAAAGGCAACAATATTATTATTAAGAGTGTCTTCTACTTGAAAGACAGCCCCCATTCCACCTTCTCCAAGTTTTTTTATTACTTTGTAACGATTGGCAAGAACCTCTGTCATATCTTAGTTTTGTTTATCCCTAATAATGCTATCTGTTGGAGATAATTATTTCACAATTTTAGTTATTTGGCAAAAATATAAAATGATAAAATAATTTTATTTAATTTGTTTTTGTAAATTCTCTTGCTTGTTTCTTTTAGAGTTTATAAAATGAGCTTTATTTTATACTTATTTACCTCATTAAGTGTATCATAGAGGAATAAGATGTCTGGTGATGGAGCTGGTGCAGTAGCATATATTGTTGGTATTCTTAGTTTTATAATTCTTGCACTACTTAAATTAATTATAGAAACTTTTTATATTGGCTCACCTACAAGCACAGTGATAATACTTTCATATAGCCTATTAAGGCTTATCGAATAGATTTTACATAAGCTTCAAAAAGAAAAATTACATAAAAAGGTAAAAGAGTTTAATAAAAAAATCCTTATACCAATACTAATAGTTTTAATATTTCTACTTATAAAATATATCCTTTATCCACAAACATTTAATATATAATCTTGGTATAGATATAATCAAAATTTTTCCATATTATTTTTTGCTACTTGACCTGATACATTCTCATTAAAATAAGTACTTAATCATCAGGAAAAGTTTATATTCTTGAATATTCCCTAATATTAGAATAAACACTTTTTTACACTAAAAACAAAATCTTGCAAAACTTATATTTTTTAGATACACTCATAATGTAATGATGTATTTATGTAATGATGGTATTTATCTTATGCCTATGAAAAGAGTACAAGTTCAGTTTGATGAAAAAGATTATCAAACTATCAGAAAAATTGGATTTGTTGAAAATAAAGCTATATCTGAAATAATAAGAGAAGCAACAAAAAACTACATTAATTTAAAAAAAGATATTAATGAAAAATTTCAACATACTTTTGCAGATTCAAAAGAAGTTGAACAAGCAATAAATAATAGTATTAATGATTTTGAAGAAATTTATGAAAAACTTGCACAATAATGAATGAAATTAAATTTCTTTCAAAAGACTCTGTTTTATTAATTCATAAGATCATGATTGATAAATTTGGAGGTTCTCATGGCATTCGTGATGATGGGCTTCTTGATTCAGCATTAAATATGCCTAAATCTGGTTTTGGAGATTCATATTTTCATGAATCTTTATTCGATAAGGCTTCTGCTTATCTATATCATCTTGTAAAAAATCACCCATTTGTAGATGGTAATAAAAGAGTAGGTTTTGCTTGTACAGAAGCATTTCTTCGTGTAAATGAGTACAAATTACAGAAAGAAAAGAAACAAGAAATATATGAATTTGTTATAAAAATTGCTTCTGATAACTCAATTTCTAAAGAAGAAATATCAATGTTTTTAGAAAAGAATTCAATTAAAATGTAGATATTATTTTTATGTCTTGAAAAGAAGTATACTTTAGTTTAATTACCTAGATAATATAAGCTTATTACTTAAATTGAACTCTTTTTTAGTTATAAAACTCAATATATCATTATAAATAACAGATGCAAGACTATAAGCTAAGTTTACTGGTACAGCATTACCAACCATTTTATACCCAGAAATTAAATTATCATAATAAAATATAAAATCATCAGGAAAAGTTTGTATTCTTGCACATTCCCTAATACTTAAACGACGATATAAATGTTCTTTTTCAGGTACAAAAATACGTTTATCTTGTTCTACAAATTGCATTTTTGGAGCTTGTGGGTGTATAGGTGCATGGCGACCTCCTGCTTGTATTGTAAAAGAAACCTCGTCCCAAGATCTAACTCTATTTCTTGACATATAAATTGTTGAAAAACCACCTGTCATATACTCATGATTAGGTATTTTACATTCTTCTCCATTTGTTCTATTATTTGCTAAGCTAGGAATAACATTATCTTTTAGATCCCAAATTGCATTTTTTAAAGTAAGCTTATTTATTGATGTTTTTGGTTCAGGAAATTCAAAATTAATTCCCAAGTCAGAACGATAACCAATAAAAAACACTCTTTTTCTATCTTGTGGAACATCATAATCAGAAGCATTAAGAAGTTTAAAAGATAAATTATAACCACTTTCTTTAAATAATTCTTTGATATTTTCTAAGGCTTGTTTATGAACAGGTAATAACATTCCTGAAACATTTTCTGCTAAGAAAAACAAAGGTTTTTTATCTTTTAAAATTCTAATAAAATCATAGAATAATTGTCCTCGCGTATCATATATTCCACGTAATGCTCCTGCCTCACTCCAACTCTGACAAGGAGGCCCTCCTATTATCCCAACACAATCAGGGACTTCATTAGATTTTTATTTCAGTTATACTTCTTTTATCTAAAAATGTTTTATCTTGATTTTTTTTCATAAGTTTTCCATATTTGTTTATCAAATTCATTTTACTTAGATTATATTAAAACCAGCTTTTTAAAACCAAGATCTAAAGCCTCCTGCTCCTGAAAAAAATGATATAATATTCATTTATATAATTATAAACCTCTGTCATATCTTAGTTTTGTTTATCCCTAATAATGCTATCTGTTGGAAATAATTATTTCACAATTTTAGTTATTTGGCAAAAAACTATTAAGGTTTAGGTGTATGAAAATTATCATTTCAGTTTGAAATAATATTATGATATGAATTAGAGCCTAAACAAAAAACTGATTTATCAAAAATCTTTCTATCTTTTTATAGTTCAAATCTGATTTTTTGATATAGTTTATGAGATTACATACATAATATTGAAAATACTATCTTTTCAAAGGTTTTAAAGCTTGAGCAATTATTAAAAGTTTTTCTTAATATATTTATCTTTTCTAAAATTTCTGTCATAATTTACATTGGTTTGAGTATATGTTGTAATTCTACAACCTATACCATTTTTTTTGACTATTATTTAAGGCAATTATTAAAAAAAATTGTCTAAGGTATTTATTATTAACTCAAAATTTATAAAGTATATAAAGGAAAATGAAATGATTGAAGAAGAAAAAAAATATGAAACACTTGAAGATTTTTGGCCATTTTATTTATCTCAACATCAAAATCCTGTAAATAGAAACTTACATTTTCTTGGCTCTTCAATAGGTTTATTTTGTATAGGAAAAGCAATTAGCAAAAAGAAACCTTCTTATTTATTACTTGGGCTAGTTGCTGGTTATGGTTGTGCTTGGGCTGGACATTTTTTAATAGAAAAAAATAGACCTGCAACCTTTAAATATCCTTTAAAATCATTTATAAGTGATTGGTTAATGTTTGGTACAAGATTAACAGGTAAACTTGACAATGAGTTAATTAAAGAAGATGTTTTAAAATTAGTATCTGAGAAAATTAAAAACTAAAACCATACTCACCTTGTAAAGCACTTGCATTTCTTTCATCAATAGAGGCTCTTAAACTTAAACCATTATCAAACCTATACCTTGTAAAAAATAGGTATTGAGCTAAATTTGAAGTTCTTATTGTACCTAGATAACCTATTGATAAACCTCCAATTATTGGTTTTGTAATACCAATAGAAACTCCAGGATTAGATATTGCATCGGATGCTATACCAACATTAAATTCTTCAAGACTTAAAAAGTCAGCTACTTTTGAAGTAAGAGGATTAAATAAAGCTCTATTAAAGTAAGGTGTTGCAAATTTAGCAATAGTTGTTGCATTACCACTTCCTGTACTTGTTACTAGTTCTTGTGCTGCATCCAGACCAACTACTTGAGACCAAATCTCAGCTTCTGTCATACCTCCTGTTTTAGTCCAACTTATTTGCATTTTATTCTCTGGTATATCTTCTAATTCTCCAGTTATTTTTGCTTCTACATCTACATTTTGTCTTGTTCTTGGGTTCATTAACTGTGTATCAGCTACAATATTAAGTTTAGGATTTATTGGAAATAAATCTCTATCAAAATCTTTACCACCAAAAGTTGCTGTAGCTTGAGTTATCTTAAACTCATTGTTTATTAGATATAAGCTACCTTTATCAATTCCTGCAAATCCTAAGATAGCTGGTGAGTAAATAGAGCCATTTTTTAGATTTAAATTACCATAAGGTCTAAGATCAAAAAATGGAGATCTAACCCAAAAATCTGTTTCTTTAGGTATTTCAATTTTCAAATTATTAAACCTTGTATCAACAGATGCTTTAGCTTTATTTTTAGGTTTTGCACTTGCTCCTGCTTTAGAAGATGAGCTTCTGCCAAGACCAAAAGTCATTTCACCTTTATTTAAAAGTATTTTACCTCCAATAAGCGGTTCAGAAACAGTATTATTAATATTTAAACTTAATTTTCCACCAAGGTTCATATTTTCTTGTTCCCATCTAAAATCATCTGCAAAAAGTTTCAATTTGAGAAAACCTGGCTTAAAACCAATTAAATCTAGTTGACCAAATAATGAAACTTTACCTTCATTAAGAAAGGTATCAGCTCTATTAATTTTTACAAAATGATTAGATAAATTGACATCAACATTAACTTTTTCTAATGGTTTTCCAAGAGATGCTACATAAATTTCAGCATCCTTAATATCAACTTTTCCGTTCAATAAAGGATTACTAATAGAACCTTGAACATTAAGAAATGCATCACCATAACCTTTTAACCATTCTATTTGACGAGTAAATAAGTTAACAAGTCCAAGACTTTCACCTGATAATCCAAGACTTACATTCATACTTCCTAAGCTTTCATCTGTTGGTATAATTCCAGAAGCTTTTGCTTCTTTTAAGTTTGAAACTAATCTTGCATCATTTAAATAGGCTATCTTATTTTTATAAGAACCAATTAAAACTAAATCATCAAAATGTACATTATTAAAAACTCCACCTCTATCAGCATCTACAGAAAGAGCAATATCAGGATTTGTACTAGTACCTCTTACATCAAGTGTTAAAAATGTATCTCCTTCTATATCAACTTCATCTCTCATAATTGATTTAGCCCAGTTAAGATTAAGTTTTCCATCAGCCTCAAGATTTACTTTACCACTTTGAAGTATAGAGCCTGAAGCAATTAAATATCCTCCTTCTTCTTCTATAAAGTGAAAGTTAGGGAGTTTTATATCTCCATCTTTATAATTAGCTTTAACAAATAACTCATTAATTTTTCTACCATATACATTCCCATTTGAAACAACTAAATCTATATCCGCTATAGGTTCTAAAGTATCACCTTTTAAATCAGCATTAACACTTAACTCTCCATCAATTGACTTCCAATAGGGAGGCATTTTTTGAGTGTTTTTCTTATCTTCTTCTGTAAGTGGTTCTAATGACCATTGTTCCCAATATGTTAATAAATCATTCACATTTAAGCTTTTATCTTTTAAAACATAATTATTTTTTACAGGTAACTTATATGTTAATTTTATATTTTTCATATCTGAATCACTAATTTTTGTCCTTGTTTTACTTAAAACAGATTCAGGAATAATTGCAAATATAGAACTTATAGGAAACTTTCTAGAATTTAAATTTAAATTAAAACTAGGATTATTTGTATTAGAAATATTAACAAATCCTTTAGCTTTGAAGTAATTTTCATTTTCAGCTAAAGAAACATTTTTTAAATTAACAATACTCTTATCAATAGTTATATTAGCCAATACAGAATCTATACTTGCACTATTATTAAAATTAAGCTCTTTAATATTTGTATTAAGTGTTAATTTTAAATCTTTGGTATTTCTTGGTAAATTAGTTGTTAATTCTAAATTATCAACTTTGCCATTAACAATATTAGCTAATTGAGTTATAGGAAAATCTGAAAAATCAAATCTTCTTGTTGTTAGTCATACTTTTCCTTCTTCTTGACTTGTATTATTATACAAATACCTATTTTATATTGCTTACTCTTACCATTAATTAAAGAATCTTTCTGATAAATTCTATATCATTAAAAAATAAAATACCTCTTTTTCCAGTCAAAATCTACAGTTATTCTATTAACATTTTGATTTATTTGTTTATCTCTTTCTATAACTTTACCATTATCTAGCTTAATTTTTTCTGTCTTATTTAAGTCTTTATATGTCATTGCAAACTGATTTAATAAAATATCACCTTTAGCATCAAAATATAGAGAGCTTTCCATAATTTCAGAAAAACTACCATTAAAAGTTACAGTAAATCCTAAATTACCATTATTAATATCAAATTTTGGACTATTAATAAATTTATCAATATTTGCAATATTTATATCTCTAGAATAGAGTTTACCTGTTATTTTTCCATCCCCATCTAAATTTGCATAAGCTGCAAGATGTCCTAAATCTTTAGAGTTGGCACTTAAATCTGTTTTAAAAATACCACCTGCGTAATTAAAAGTATTTCTTAAACTTGATAATTCAATATCATATTTTTTACCTTTAGAATTATATGATGCAATTAAATCATCTACATTTATTGCTCCTCTAACTGCAATAGCTGCTGGATCTTGGTTAAACTTTTTAAGATTTCCAGCAATTGCAAGATTAAATTGTCCTAAGCCTCTATTAATATCTGAATTTGGTATAAATTGAGATATATTTTTTAAATTAAGAGAATTATTGCTTAATGCACCTATAACATTACGGTTTTTATCAATATCTAAGAAACCAGTAAATCTTCCAAATTTATCACTAGCAAGTAAGTATGTAGACTTTAGTAAACCATTTTGCATATCAAATTTGATATTAGCTAAACCATTATCAATATTAATTTTTGATTTACCTTTACCATAAATTAAATTATTATTTTTAAAATTAAGATCTGCTTTCAAATTTAATAAATATGTAAGTTTATCTAGGCTTGGTTCTTTACTTAATTGTTTTAAACTTGTATTTAGAATAACTTTAACATTTCCATTTCCTGACTTTACCTTAAGATTAGGAACAAAGTTTTCTAAAGTTTTTGATGATATATTTTCAACATTTAATCTTGCATATGTGTTATCAAAACTCTTAAGAGAACCTACTAAATTTCCTTGACCAAATTGATCTGAAATAAATTCCAACTCTGTTGCTACATTTCCATTTTTTAAACTTAAATACATATTTGCATTTGTATTAGTACTTGTAAGAAACTTATTATTTTTTAGCTTATATGTAAAGTTAGAATTATCTAAGCTTATTTTGGCTTTTGTATTAATTAAAGAGCTTATAGGTAAACGGCTAAATCTTATCTGATTTAAACTTGTATCAATATTTGCATTAATAGTTGCTAATCCTTTATTTGAATTAAGATTAGGAACAAAGTTTGAAATTGTTTTTGCTGGTAAATTATTTGTATTAACTCTAGCATTAACTGTATTAAGTCTATTTATATAAATATCAGCATTTGTACTTCCATACTCATTAGCTGTTAATAAAATATTAGACTTTAAATCATTACCATCACTGTTTATATAAATATCAGAAAACCCATTTGTTAATGTTATTGGCTTCTTAGATTTATAAACTAAATTAGCATTATCAATATTAATTTTGGAATCAGTATAAATATAAGAAAGTAACTGATCTGTACTTAAGCTTTTATTTGTTAAGGCTTTAATACTTGTTTTTATATTAGATTTTATCGTTATAACACCTGATTTAACATAAAGGTTTTTAACAAAAGGCTCTACCTTTTTTAATGGAAGTTTTACTGTTGATACATTGGCTTGAATCATATCCATATTATTAAGAGTTAGATTTGTATTTATAACTCCTGTTTCATTAGAGTTTAAATTAATCTTTGAAATAATATCTCCATTTCCAACATCTAAAAATATATTTCCAGAAGTATTAGTTAAAGTAAATGGTGATTTTTTAGTTTGATATGCTAAATTAACTCCTGAAAAACTTAAATTACCTTTAGCATTAACTAACTTTGTTATCTGATCTGCTGTTAATTTTTTATTTTTCAAGCTCTTAAGTGAAACATCTGTGAATATATTAGCATCAAGATTTCCAGAGCTAATTTTAGTATTAGGAATGAATTGATTAAGAGTTTGCATTTTAAAATTATCTGTAACAGTTTTTACTGTTATTTTATCCTGATTTTTCATTTTGAAATCAACTACAGCATTTCCAAAATCATATGAGTCTAATCTACTTTTTACGTTTATATCATTTTTAGAATAGTCAATATCAGCATAAATATTATTTATAGTATTAAATTCGGAATATTTAGGATTAAAAACAATTTTTGGAGAATATACTTTAGCTTTAACTATTGGATCGTTTAATTTACCATCTATTTTAGCATTAGCATTTATAATGCCATAAGGTTTATACTTTAAAGGTACTGGATCTTTAAAATCATATAATACTTTATCTATACTTATTTTATCTGCTTTTAAATCGCCAGAGAAATATGCATTTTTTGTATCAACTTTACCAATTTCACCTTTAAATAATTTATTTACAACTAAGTTTCCACTAACTTTACCATTATAAGCTTTTATATATATATCTTTAAGTGTTACATCATTTTTGCTTACAAAAACTTTTGTATTTACTTTATCTATATTAGCACCATAGATACTTCCCTTTTCTATATCTATTACACCATCTATTTTCCTTGGCTGAAATTTTTCAGGATAACTTATAAAAGCAAGTTTTTTACTTAATTTAGGGTAGTAACCATCTAGATTTATATCAAAATTACCTATACCACTTAAACCTATCTTTTTAATATCATCTGATAAAATCTTTTTATCTAAAGAGTTAATTATCTCTTTAAAGTTTAAATCTTGACCTTTTATATTAGATTTAATATAGGTTTTTTCTCCGTTATATACAGTATCTGCTTTTAATTTAAGAGTAGAGCCTAGAGTTTTTATTGTTAGATCTTTTAAATCTAATTTATTTTGGTCTAATTCAAATACAAGATTATCAATATTAACAACATTTTTATAATAAGGAAATTTTCCTATTAAATCTTTAGCAGAACCTTTAGAACTAAACTTTAAGTTAAGCATTTTTAGATTATCCCAACTTGCATTAATTCCTAAGTCAACAGCACCATTTTTTAAGATTATTTCTCCTTGGCTTACATTATAAAAAACATTTACCCATTTAGAGACATTTTCAATTTTTACTCTAGAATCAACTTTACCTTGACCTGTTTTTGTATTTAAAGTCCCTGTAAGTGCTAATAAATCATTCTCGTTATATATTTGTGTTTGATATTTTACATATTCACTATTTTGCACTTCTGCTTTAAATAAAGGTATCTTTGCATTAACTATTAATTTATTTGCAAATGTATCATCTGTATAATTAAACATTCCATCTTCAAGAGTAAATAATATTCTAGGAATTTTAGCTTTACTTTCTTCTTTTTTTTCTGTTGGCTGAAATAATGGAGAATCTATATCAAATTCACCTTTTTTATTCCTATTCATATTTACAACAGGTTTTATGATATTTAATTCTAGTGTAGATTTTTCTGCTCCATAGATTAAAAAACTTAGTAAATTAAATCTAATCTCTAATTTATTTGAGTCAATAAATTTTGGAGCATTAGTTTTATTATTTTTTAAAACTGTTATACCTTCTGCTATAGCTGTTTGATGAAATAAACCTAATCTTAAACGAGAGATTTTATCAACTTTAGTATATAAATCTGTTGCTTTTAGGGTTTGAACTTCTGCTTGTTTTCTTATCATTTCAATAATAAAAGCAGGTGGATTATAAATAAAATATGAAAGAATAGAAAAGCCTACAAGAAAAACTGGCAAAATAAATTTTACAATGTTTTTTAAAACTTTTTTCAATCTATCCATTAATCTAGTTGAACAGCCCTTTTCTTATAAATCTTTAAAATATAATAGCAAAAATTTTTTATTGCAGTAAGAGTATAAAACATTAAATTATAATTGCTTTGGGAAAACTAGAATTTAAGAAAGTACTAGGTAAAAATATTTAATTTTCTTAGTATTATCTTTTTACTTTTCACTAAATTCTTCTTACTTACTTAACTAGCAATTTTTATATCTTCATTAATTAAAATTAACTTATATAATATATCAGCTTTTTAACAAAGTAACAAAAATTAAAAATAACTTGAAAACAAGTTAAGATAAGGTAAACAAGAATTAATTTAATTTCTTAAGCAAGATATAATATTTACACATCTTTTAAAACTATATATAATTCATACATCAATCTAATCATGGCGGCGTAGCTCAGTTGGTTAGAGCACTCGGCTCATACCCGGGTTGTCGGTAGTTCAAGTCTACTCGCCGCTACTTTAATAAACTTTTAGAAACTATGTATGAAAATAATCTAGAACAGCAAATTTTAAATCTAGTAAAATCTTTAGATGAAAAATCCTATAATTATAAGATAGACTCTTTATTAAAAAGTGGGGTAAATCCAAATACGTTAGATCCAGATCTTGGAAATATTTCAGTTATTATGATTGCTATATCAATGTATAATATAAAAATAGTAGAAAAATTAATTGAATATGGTGCAGATATTAATCTTGAAAATAATGTTTTATCAAGATGTGTAATCGCAGGTTTTCCTCAAGCATTTGAATTAATTTTAAATCATAAAAGTATAAGTGATAAAAGTATAGAATTTGCTTTCTTTATATCACTCTTAAGAGAAGATAGATTTGATTTTACAAAAAGATTATTTGAAACAAAAAAGGAAATATGTCTTAAAGCTCGTAATGCACAAGGTTTAAACATATTAGAATTTGCTCAAAAAGTTAATAATAAAAAAGCAGTAGAAATACTTAGTGACTCATATTTTTAGTAGCTTTAATAGAATAAACCATTGGTATCTTTTTATTATCAAAACTATTTACTCTAAATTTATTAGGCTCTATCTCTATACTATTATTAAAACAGTTGTATGGAGAGTAATCAAATTCATCAAATAATTCTATTCTTAAATCATTTTTTATTAAACTATTTATTACTTCACTTATACTATGATTCCAAGATACTGTTTCTTCAATTAGTTTCGCTTCTTTATCTGCATAAGTACCTTCAGTTTTTTCTATAATAGCTCCTGTATTAAAGTAATCATATGAAATTTTTTTAAAATTATTATCAAATATCCACATTAATGGATGAAATTCTACAAAAATAAAAACCCCATTCGGTTTTAAATAATAAGAGATAATCTTCGCCCACTTATCAAGATCTGGTAACCAACCTATTGTTCCATAGCTTGTAAAAACAATATCAAATTTTTTATCTAAATTTTTAGTTAGATTGTAAATATCACTACATATAAAATTTATATCTTTTTTATCCTTTTTAGCTAATGAATTTGCTTTTTCAATAGCCTTTTCAGAAAAATCAACTCCTGTTGGAATCGCCCCAAGTCTAGCTAATGAAATTGTATCTAGTCCAAAATGACATTGTAAGTGTAATATAGACTTATTCTTAATATCATTAAGTAATTCTAATTCAATGCTATTAAGAGAGGTTTTTCCTTTTAAAAATTTATCAACAGAATAAAATTCAGATTTAGAATGTATTTCAACCCTATTATCCCAAGATTTTTTATTTATTTCTATAAATTTATCTTCTTTTTTCATTACAATTTCCTAACTAATATCTAATTTTAATATAAGTCATTTTTTCTTTAAATGGTTTTAATATATTATAGAAATATAGTTAAGTAAAAAATAACAGATTAGGAATAATAGCTAAATTAAAATCTTTAATTATAGATTAATCAAATTTTATAGATTTTATAAAATGTATAATATATATTTATCTTGATATTTATCAACTTATTTCAAAAATAAATACTTTGAACGAAGTATCTATAATTGTATAATTATTTAGTTTTAAGATATTTCTACTTAAAAATTAAAGGAATTTAACCATGACTTATGATTTAAAAATTATTAATGGAACAATTGTAGATGGAACAGGGAAACCTGCATACAAAGCAGATATAGCTGTAAAAGATGGTATTATATCTTCCATTGGTGAAATTAAACAAGATGCAAAACGTACAATAGATGCAAAAGGTGGCATTATTACCCCTGGATTTATTGATTTACATACACATTATGATGGTCAAATCTCTTGGGATTCAGAATTAAAACCATCTTCTATTCATGGTGTTACTACAATAATTATGGGTTCTTGTGGAGTTGGCTTTGCTCCATGTCATAAAGATGATCAGCAAAAATTAATAACCTTAATGGAAGGTGTAGAAGATATACCTGGAAGTGCTTTAAGCGAAGGGTTAAAATGGGATTGGGAAACATTCCCAGAGTATATGAATGCTTTAGACTCAATGCCTCATAGTATAGACTTTTGTGTTCAAATGACTCATGATCCTTTAAGGGTATATGTTATGAGAGATAGAGCAGTTCATAATGAACAAGCTACAAAAGAAGATATTGAAAAAATGCAAAAACTTTTACGTGAAGGTTTAGAAGCTGGAGCAGTAGGTTTTTCAACTGGAAGAACTGATAATCATAGAAGCGGAACAGGTGAGCATACACCTGCTGCAGAGGCAAAAGAAGAGGAATTAATAGGATTAGCAAAAGCTTTTGATGGTCTAAATCATGGAATAATACAGGCTGTAAGTGATTTTGATATGACTATTAGTAATGATTTATTTGATAAAGAATATGATATTTTAGAAAAAATGGCCGAGGCGTCAAAACATCCATTATCAATTTCCTTAATGCAAAGAGATCAATCTCCTAATCAATGGCAATGGATTATTAAAAGAACAGAAGAAGCAAATGAAAAAGGTATACCTATAAAATTACAAGTAGCAGCAAGAGGAATAGGAGTTTTACTCGGTTTAGAAACAACTTTTCATCCATTTATGGGATTCCCTTCTTATAAAAAAATTAGTCATTTATCTTTAGAAGAACGAGTAAAAACTATGAGAGATGAAAGTTTTAAAGCTCAGATTTTAACAGAAAAAAGTGAGAAAATGGCTGGTGATGGAAGCCCTATCCCTCCTTTAGCAGATCTTTTATTAGCTCAACTTGATATGATTGGTATGAGAATGTTTAAATTAGGTCAAAATCCAAATTATGAGCCTTCTATGAAAGATAGTATTGGTTTTCAGTCAAAACAAAAAGGTGAAAGTGTCTTAAGTGGTTTATATGATGCAATTCTTGAAAATGATGGACATGCTTTAATTTACTTTCCTATTTATAACTATACAGAAGGTAATTTAGACAATATATATAAAATGATGAAACACCCTCTTGCATTAGCTGGTTTAAGTGATGGTGGAGCACACGTTGGAACAGTTTGTGACTCTAGTTTCCCAACATTTATGCTTACACATTGGTCTAGAGATCGCCAAAAAGATAAACTAGATCTTGAAACTGTTGTAAATAGGCAAACAAAAACTATTGCTGATTTTGTTGGTTTAAAAGATAGAGGCACTATTGAAGTAGGTAAAAAAGCTGATATTAATGTTATTGACTATAATAATTTAAGTTTATTACCTCCTAAACTTATTGCAGATTTGCCATCAGGTGGTAAAAGATTAATGCAAAACGCAATTGGATATATTGCAACTATAGTAAATGGTCAAGTGATAGCAGAAAATGGTGAACTTACAGGGGCAATGCCAGGTAGATTAGTTAGAGTAAAGTAATTATATATTGAGAAGTAAAAAGTAAAAAAAATGAAATAAACAATAAATTTCAATACTTTTACTTAATTACTTCTCTTATTATGTAAAAAAACAAAATCATAATTATTTATTTTCTTATAAAACTACTTTTCAAATGATAGTATTAACTCATATAGATCTAAGTTCTTATTATCAGAATTATTGCTTAAATAAATCTTGTTTAATTTATCAATAGTAGATTTTATCTCTTTTTCCTTAATATCTTTAGATGGATTTAAACCTAAGCTTTGATATGTTAAATTGTTATAATATTGAATTAATTTGTATCTGTTATCTTTTGACAGAGAATTCCAATCTTTATAATTGATAACTCCATCTTTATTTATATCAGCATCCTCTTTAGGGCTAAAATTTGATTTATTATCAAAGTTAACGTAATTATCTTTAGGTTTAGAGCTTACTTTACTGATTTTATTTGAAGTTTCTTTCTCAGTGTTTTTTTTAGTATCTTGATTATTATTTCTTGAATTACTTTCATTGCATGAAAATGTAAGAATTAATAAACTAGTAAATAAAATTTTTTTGATCATAATCTATCCATAAATAATAATTAGCTAAGAAATAAGCTTTAATTTTAAATTTTCTATATCATTTTTTATTTTTTTAGACGTAATAGGGCATTTTTCAATTTTTAATTGTTCAAATTTTTGTATAAGATTTATTTTTAAATGTTCCTTTTCTTTTTGTTTTTCAAACATCTCTTTGTCATCTGGTCTATAATATGTAAGATAATCAGAGAAATTATTTCTTGCCTCTCTTAAAGAATAATCTCCATTTGGTCCATTCCATACTTCTTCACAAAAAGGTTCATCTTGACCATCATCTTCCCAAAAACATAGAGGACAAATATAGTAAGAGCCTCTTTCTGGTAGAGTTGGATAATTACAACATGGACAGTTAAAATTCTCAGAATCTTTAGAACTACAACATTTATCCGATTTTCTTTCAATATGAAAAACATATTCTATGAATTGTTTAAATTTTTTTTCTAATTCATCAGCCATGTTTAAATTACATATATTCCCTATTTCTAGAAATGATAGCTAAATTACCCTTTTTTAGATCGCATTATTGTAATTGGTTGTTAATAAACAAAAGGGCTATAGAAATAAATATATCTTAAATTTCAATTTATAATAGTAATTTTAATAAAAAAGTAAAAAATTTTATCTTAGATAAAATTTTAATTCAAATTAAAAGATGTTTATAAACTAAGATATTTATCATTAAAGGATATTAAGGTTATAATTTAACTATTAAAAATAGTTGAATGGTAATTATTTATGCAGAAGAAAGCAATTATATTAACAATAGGTGATGAAATATTATCAGGTGATGTACATGATGAAAATTCTCATTGGATTGCTAAAAGATTATTTAGTCTTGGTGTAGATTTAGGTTTTATATTCACAATTCCAGATAAGATTGACATTATTAGTAAATTTATAAGAGAAAATAAAGAACTATACGATTTTATTATTACTATTGGAGGAATGGGACCAACTCCTGACGATGTAACAAAAGAAGCAATTGCAGAAGCTTTTGGGGTTGAAATAGAAAATAGCCAAGAAATTATAGAACTTATACAAAACTATTATAAAGGAAATCCAAGCCCTGAAAAATTTATAATGGCAAAAATGCCTAAAGGGTCTGAAGCAATATTAACATCTGATAAATCATGGGCTATAGGAGTTAAAATGGGTAATGTTTTTTCTTTTCCTGGAACACCATTTTTAGTTAAGGATTCTTTCCCAACAATAGAGCATCTTTTAAAAAGTAAAACCCCTATTTTAAAAACAAAGATAAATATTAATTGTGAAGAAACAAAATTTGCTGATATTATGACAGATATTGTTAATAAATATTCAGAAGTTAGTATAGGCTCATATCCTTCAAATGAAGATTTTAGAAAAGTAAAACTTCTTTTTAAATCACGCAATAAAGAAATGATTAAATTATGTCGTGATGAATTTATAAAATGTTTGCAAGAAAAATTCCCTGATTTGGAAATTAGTTAATGATATATAATATTAAATGTTGCAAAATAAATAAAATGGAATGAGGATTTATTGAATACAGGTGAATTAATAATAAAAATATTAACAGGATCGGCTGTAGGATATATAAGTAGTTTTATTTCATTAAAAGTACTTTTTGGTAAATATGCTTTAATATCTAATACAAATGAATATACTGACTTTAAAAGCCATTTAGCCGAAAGCCTAGAAAATAATATTTTAAAAGGTTCATATATTAAAAATCAGATAGAAAATGATTCATTTAAAAAAGAGTTAAATGAAATTATAAATGACTTTTTCTATAATTCCCTTGATGAAAATATCCCAAATATTACGTTTAAAGATATACCTGAATATGAATTATTAAAATCTAACTTAAATAATTTTTTTATTAATGATGACTTTATTAAAAATATTAATTTAAATGATTTATTAAATAATTTAGATTTAAGTACTATATTAAATGATGATTCACTAAAATATTTATCTAATCAAGTTTATCAAAATTTATCTCCTGTAATTATCCCTGAAATAAAACCTATAGTCTTAGACTTATATGATCAGGTTAAAGATAATAAAATAAATGAAATATTAAGTGAAAAAACTTTAGATAAATTAAAGCAAAATATAGAACCTGTTTTAAATACTTTAAAAGAAAATATAAAAAAAATTGAACCTGATATTGAAAATATTATAAATAATTTCTGGAATGAAGTTAAAATTGATGAAATATTAGTAAATATTGAAAATAATATAAAAGAAAAAACTCTTATAGATTTAATAGGATTAGAAAATAAAGATCAATTAACAACTGAATTAATAAACCACTTTATAGATTTTGTAAAATCTGAAGAAGGAAAATCTTTTGTAAATAAGCTTTCAAGCTCATTACTAAAAATGATAAAAGAAGTTGACTCACCTATAATAAACTTTTTAATGCCAATACTTCAAGTAAGAATTTTTAACTTCTTAGAAAGAAATATACCTTTTTTAGCAGATAATGCTAAAGAATGGCTAAGAATAAATAAAAAAGAAATTGAAAACATTATTGAAGAAACTATAGAAGAATACTATTCAAAGCAAGATTTAATGGGACAATTAAAATTAACTGTTAAAGATATTATAGGCTTAAAAATATCTGAATACTTTCAAGTGGTTGAAAAGGGTATTGAAAAATTTGAATCTTATATAGATAAAGATGCAAGTCAAGATATTACAAATAAACTGATAGAATTTTTAGGTAATAAAAAAATATCTGATATAGTTATTCAATTAAATATAAAAGAAGATACTTTAGCTGATTTTTTTCATATATTTATAAATAATTATCTTCCAAAAGTTAATACAAAGATATTTGACTCAATACTTAATAAAAAAATAGGTGATATTAAAGGATTATTTGAAGGAAGTTTAACAGAAAAATTTGGTAATCAAATTAAAAGCTTAATTATTGATAAAATAAAAGCTTTTGTTTTATCAGAATATTTAATTAATAAGATAAAAGGCATAATACCAGAAAAATTTGATAACTTTAAAACAATGAATTTAAGTGAAATAATATCTAAAGAAAAAATTGAGGGATATTTAGGATTTTTACCAATGTTTTTAATGTTTTCAAAAGGTAAAATAATAGATTTTATTACAAATCAAATAAAAAACTATACCGAGGCTGATAAATTATTTACCTTAATTAATCAAGATAATGAAGTTAAAATAAAACAATATTTAAATGATTTATATTTATCTAAAACTAAGGATATTATAAACAACTTAGATAGTGCAGATATAAAGACTTTATACGAAAATAATAAATCTTTTGATAAAGAAAATTTACTTGAATATATAAAAAACAATTCTAATGAATTAATAGAAAATCAAGCTATTAAAAATCTTAGAGTAAAAACTTTAAGTTTATCTTCTGAAACCTTAAATAATATCATTGAAAAATATATAGGTAATGAATATACTCCCATATTATTAATTTGTGCTTTAGTAGGTTCATTTTATGGGATACTTATATACTTTTTAGAATTAGGTTTATTACATCAAGAAAGCTATATTACACCTATTGCATTTTTTTTAATTGGTATTTTTATAAGTTATATTTCATCAGAAATGTTATTCAAACCTTATGAAAAAAGTTTTGCATTTAAAAGGAAAAATATTTTTTCTGAAAATATATCTTTAACATTAGAAAATGAGTTTAAACAATCTAATAATTTATTTACAGAAAAAGAAGAATTAAGCCTTAAATCATATATATCTTCTGATAATTATAATATTTTTGATAAATTGAATAAAACAAATATAAAAGAAATTATTTCTAATAAATCGAATGATTATATATTAAATCTAATAGATTCAAAAAAATACTCCGAATTAATATCAAATAAAGTATTTAGTTTTGAGCTAAATAAAATTTCAAAAGAAAAATTTGATAATATTTTTAATTCTATAATTAATAAATCAGAACTATTTTTAACTGATTTTTTTTCAAAAAAAATATATTCATATAAAGATAAAGACTTAAGTTCGTTACCAGAAAAATTAAAGATAGATATAGAAGAACAAATAGCCTTAAAGGTTAATGATAAAGTAAAAGAATTACTTAAAGAATTAAAAGAAGTTAATCCAACAGAAAAAATTAAAGATAGTTTAGATGGAATAGAAAATTATCTAAATCTTGATATTAAACTAAATCAAGCTTATCTTCCAGAAGATGAAATTAAAGAAAGAGTTATAACTCAATTATCACAAATTATTAAAGATAAGATTCCAGAAGGAATAAATAAATATATAGAAAAAAATTTTATAGAGGAGCAATTATCACCTAATAAAGAAATAAGTACTTTATTTAATGGAGAATTGATATTATTTGCAAGAAACAATATTACCTTTTTAATAGAAAAAATCTTATTAGAATTTGGCTTAGAAAAACTTAAAAACCAGAAAGAAAATATTTCAAGGAATATAATAGAAAATGTTAGACAAGCTAATAAAGATAGCTTTTTATATGGTCTTGGTGAATCTTTCTTTAGTATTGATACAGATATAGAAAATATAGTTTATCTTTTAATTGATGAAAAATTAGAACCTTACTTACATAATAAAAAATTTGAATTAAATTCTTTACTTGTAGGTTTTATAGATACTTTATCTAAAAAGAAATTAGAAGAATTAGGATTAAATAATGAAATACTAAACTCTAATAATATAAATTCTCTTGTAGAAAGGTTTGTAAATCATAATAGTATTTCTGATAGTATAAATCATATGTCAAAAGCTTTAATAGATGATATTTTGAACCTTAAAATATCCTTTATTTTAAATATACTTGGAATTAAGAGTTTAAAGGATATTCCAGAAAAAGTAGATGAACAGATAAATTTAATAAAAAATCAGTTTATTGAAAATATTGAAAACAGAGATAATATAGATAATTTATTAAAAATATCTACAAAAGATTTAATTAATAAAGGTATATATACACAAAAGCTAGATTTATTATTTAAAGATATAGAAATAAATGAAATTAGTAATAGTGTAGAAAAAATAGTTAGTAATTTATTTAAAACTGATATTATAAATACATATAAAAGTAAATTGTCAGAAGGAATTTATAAAGTTTTAGAGAATAAAAAAGGTTCTGACTTTATTAATATTGAATCTTTTAATAATGATATTGAAAACTTTATTAATGATATTAAAAATAGCGATTATTTTAAAAATGAATTAAAAGATATTTTAAATACTTTGATTAATAATTTATTTAATGAAATTAATATAATATTACCAAATGAAACAAAGGCTTATATATTAGATATTTTAGTTAAATCAATTTCTGAAAGTATAAATAAAAACTCTTTAGATATAATAAATAGTTTAGATACAAAAAATATAATTCAAAAATCTATTAATAATATAAGTAATCCTGACATGGAAGTTTTATTTTATGATATAACAGAGTTTAGTTTTAAAAATGCTCTTGTTTATGGCTCAATAGGAGCTATTATAGGTATTTTAGATATAGTAATTTCAAAGTATTATGGCTAAACATATCCCACATATATTTATTAATAAAAATAATCTTGAATCGTTTGAGATAATAGATGATGATTTTGCACATCTAACAAGAGTTTTAAGGTTTAAAGTTGGAGATAAATTTATTATCTTAGATAATCAAGGTCTAAAAGCAAATTGTATTATAGAATCTATTAGTAAAAATAAACTAAATTTTAATATTATAGATAAAGAAATTTATAATAATGATAATCTTAAACTACACCTAATTCAAGCAATAACAAAAATTGAAACGTTTGAAGAAATTTTAGATAAATCAACTCAATTAGGTATTAGCACTATAACACCTGTAATTACAGAAAATGTAAATACTTCTATAGATATTTTTAATAAAAAGATTATACGCTTTAATAAAATAATAAAATCAGCATCAGAACAATCACAAAGAATTTTTTTACCAGAATTAAAACCTATAATAAAGTTAAATGATTTTTATAATAACTTTGATTCTGATAATACATTTATTGCTTATGAAAAAGCCACTAAACCTTTTAAAGATTGCTTAAACAACTATAATAAAAATGAAATAAATGTTCTTTGTGGTACTGAAGGAGGTTTTACACAAAAAGAATTTGAGATTTTATCAAAAAAATTTAAAACTTTTAGTCTAGGGAAAAATATATTAAGAGCCGAAACAGCAGTTATTTCTATTATTTCAAATATCAATTTTGCATTAATTTAGTTATACTTAAAAGTAATTAGTTTGCAAAAAATATTTATCTGTAGCTTTGTTACTGAAATACTCTTGTCTTTCCACTCATTCCCTCTAAGGGCAACCGCAAGGGTTACACCCTACAACTTCTCTTGTCTTTTCACTCATCACTTCTCACTTTTTACTTATTGTCTAGTATAGTTTTATCTAAAAGCTTCGAATATACCAACAGCTAAACCTATAATACCTCCTAAAGCTCCATACCAAACAAGTAATCTAAAAATAGGTTTAGCAAAATCAAAGAGAGCTTCAATTCTTGCAGGATCCATTTTATCAACTTCTTTTCTTACAATAGAATCAAAATCTATAGGTTCCATAACTTCTCTATTATTAACTCTTAAACTATCTACAAGGCTATTAACTAGTATATTTTCTATTACTTTTTTTGTCTCTTTTTCAACATTATCATTTAAAACTTCAACAAATTTTATTGTTAAATCTTTAACAGATTCTTTTATATCTTTTTTGAATTTACTACTTCTTGACATTATATCTATATCGTTAATTGTTAATATATGGATCATATTTGATATATCTTGATTTAATACTGAATAATCTACTATGTCACTTAAATTTTCATTCACTTTAAATATAATTTGTTCTGTTATAATTTTTTTAGAATAATCAAATGTTTCTGAACTATAAATAACTTGTATTAAATTATTAATATTTTCTTTCAAATTATTATTACTTTTTAGAAAATCATTAAGATTAAAATTCATTATAGTTTTACTAAAAGAATAGTTTATAAAATTGCCAAGTTCATTAATAATCAATTGATTATTTACATTTATATTTTTATTTAAATGCTCTAATATAAAAGTCAACTCTTTTGAAAAATTCTCACTTAATTCTTTTAAATTATTAAAACCTATAACTTGAATTATTTCTTTTAATGTCATTTTATTAAAAATATCTTCTATTGTTGTATTTAAGAGTGAATAAACCATTTTATTGAATTGATTTGAGTTTAATATTCCTTTTATTAGTTTTTTTATATTTTTTTTATCAAATATTTCATCATTTATACCAAATTCATAAAGTTTTATCTTAGATAATGTATTAGACACATAAGAATTAAATAATTGATGTATTTCTGTTTCTTTTTCAGATAAATATTTTTCTAACTTATTATCAACTAAAACATCTATAATTCCTTTTACATCATTTCTTACACCACCAAATTTAACAAGCATTGTTTCTACAATACCTTTTTTTTCAACATCATGGATAATAATATCTGTTAATTCTTCTTTTTTATTAATAGCTAATGTATGTAAGTACTTTGCAAAGAAACTCATAAGAGTTTCAGACTCTTTTAAAATTAAGTTTAACAATTTACCATCAAATAACTCTTCTAAAGACTTTTTTGAGGATAATCCTGTTTTTAAAACTTTATTATTAAAGTATTCTATTGCTTTATCTTGGATTTCTTGATCAGAAATTGTTTTAACTATAAAATTTATAAAAGAATTTTTATTATCTATTAAAATGTTATTAGAAATAATATTATTTGCCTTATTATTTAGCAAATAGTTGTATTTTTCTAATAAATGAGAAATTTTATTTTTATCTTTTAGATTAGATTTTGTACTATTTATAAAATATGTTGAAAGATAGTAAGATAACGAGTTTAACTTATTTGGATTAATACTTTCATATAAATGGATATTATTTTTTCTTATATTATCTATAAAGCTATAAGTTAGTTCTTTTAATAAAATACTAGTTTCATCAATTTTTAAATTAATCTCATTTTTTGTATTATTTAAATCTATTTTATTTAGATCTATATTTTTAACTTCATCTAATAAATATTTAGTTATTTCTTCTCTGTTATTATTTATTTCTGTAAATGCTGTATCTAGTATTAGTGGTGAAACTGTATCGTAGTTTTCTTTATCATAGTTATTTAATGCTTCATCTATTACCTGATAATTATTTTTTGAAACAACATCCTTTATTACTTCTTTCCATTTTAATTGATGTCGTTCTAAGATTTTAACCATATTATCTTTTGATAATAATTTTTTATCTATAAAATTAACCATACTATCTGCTAGGGCTTTTTTATTTTTCGGAAATACTCCTGGTGTAAAAGGTAATTTTATCCCTAAAAATCTCTTAACTTCATAGGGTTTAAATAACATTCTTATTGCTAACCAATTTGTACCAATTTCTGTTACTGCATATGCTAAAGGGTAGGATATAAGGGCAGGATAACCTGTAACGTACTTACCATAATTAGGAACAAATGATAAGTAATACATAAGAATACCAATAATAGCACCTAAGAAAGCTCCTAATAGTTTTATAGGTTGTAATTCTTTACCCATAAAACTATCCATTTCTTGCTTTAGTTCTTCATCAGAAAATCTAGTAAAACTTTCTTTTACAGCAATATATATTTTCCCATCTAATAGTTTATTATCACGTATTAAATTAACCATTAAATTAATTAATGTGTCTGTTAATTGCTTTGAAAATAATTTATTTTGAGATAGTTTCACATAAATATTAGCTGTTTTTTGATATATATTAAATGTTTTTTCTTTACTCAAGGTATCTAAAACTGATATTACCCTTTTATCGTAAAACCCATAAAGTTTATTGTATATATCTTTTTTTATATTTAAGTTAACTACATCATTTATTGTTTTATTTTTAATAATATCTGGTATTATTTCTACTATTTTTTTATTAATATAAGGTTTTATAGTATTAAAATCTATCAATTGAGATGCTATATTAAATATAAAATCATTATTGCCTTTTTTATCTATAATATCAGTTACCTTTTTATTAGACACATTTTTATAAATATCTAGTATAAATTTATTTACTTTTTCTCTATATTCTAGATTATCCTCAGAAGTTAATTTATTTATTTCTTCTCTAAGTTGATCTAATAATGAATTAAGTAAATTGTCTTTGATTACTTTATTTAAATCAAGGTTATTTATAAATGAAAATTCAGACATTTTAATATTCATAAGTTTATCAAAAATTTTTGAGTCAATTTTTTTTATATAATTTAAGATGATTTCAATTAGTACATCTGTTAAAGCATCGTAATCAAGGAAGTTCTTTTTAGCATATTTAATAATATCGTTTATATTGGTATTATTCAAAAATCTATTAGCTATCTTAATTACATCTGGTCCAGCTTTTTTAGCCATACGTTTCAACTCTTCAATGGTTGATTCTATTATTTTATACCTTTCTGATAATTTCTGAGCAAATATATTACCTATAATTTGCTTTATTATATTTTCTGATTCAAGATGTGTTTCTATTGATTCATTTATAAGTTTTTGCATTTCTAATCTATTTAATGCTATCCATTCTTCCCCTTTAAGTAATAGATCTGGTAAATACTTTTCTATTAGTTCTAAAATTTTAGTTTCAATCTCATCTGTTAAAAATGAAGAAAGAGGAATATCTAATTCTTCTAAAATATTTATTATATTAATAAGAAGGTCTTTAAGTATTAAACGTCCTTTAGTAGATGTTAAAAGTTTTTCAACATTATTTATTATATACTCACTAGGAAAAATTGATTTATCTTTTATTAATAATTCTGATAAAGTTTTTTCTTTTAAATCATTTTCAATTTTATCTATTAATGTATCGAAGTCTAATAAGTTAAATAAAGTACTTAATTCGTTTAATACTTGATTTTTAAATTTATCAGTTTTTAGAAAATCAAGTTTATTAGTATTAAAATCATTAATTAACTCTTTAACTATATTTTCAGAAATAATATCAGATAATTTTAAGTCATTAAATTCAATAGAAAATTTGTCTAATATATTTTTATAACTATTAAAAATAACTGATAAAATTATTGTTATTAGTTTATCTACTAAGTTGTTTATTTGTTTTTTACTCAATACATCTTGAATAAGTATATTATTAAATAGAACTTCAATACATATCTCTAAAATTTTATCTCTGTTATTTATAAGAAAATTATGTAAATTATTTGATGTTGTTTTTGCTCCATCAATATGGCTAATAGAATCTATCTCTTTTATATTATCTTTAAGTGTATTTTCTACAATATAGTTAATTAATTTTTCAAATGAAACTTTGAACTCAGATTTTTGAAACTCTTCAAGCATAGTAGAAGGTTTAATTAGTTTTTCTTCTACAAGAGTACTCATTGAAATTTCTAGATTTTCCCTATCTTTGATAATTTCAGCACCACCAATAATAGGATATTCTTTAAATAGCATATTAATAGCTAAGGCTTTTGTTATATATCCAACTAAAGCACCTGCTACAATATTTGCTATAAGTAAACTTAAATCACTTCCATTTCCACTAATCATAAAAAATTATTATAACCCAGTATTATTAAAAAAAATATTTCTTTGATTAATAAAATTTGTTATCTCTGCTATCTCAAATGTCTTTATAAACATCTCTGTATGAAATGAAACGGATATATCATCTAATACTATTTTTGATTTTAGAGATGTACATGAAAATAAAATTAAGCATTGAAATTACTAGGTTCTAAGAAATATCACACACATTTGGTATGTAGAGTTGATATAGCTTTGATAAATATAGTAAAAATATATTTTTTATCTTCAAAAGAATAAAAAGAGATTGTTTTAACAATCTCTTTTTTATTTTTAGCTAATTAGATTTTTATAAACTATTTAAATCTTTTATGTTGCACTACTTGGAGAAGGTGATGGGCTTACACTTGGACTCGGTTCAACCGTAGCACTAGGACTTGGACTGGGTGAAGGAGAAGTCTCAACACTTGGTGATGCTGAAGAACTTGGAGAACTGGTAGGTACTGGGTTTGTACTTGGACTAGGTGAAGGAGATGGATTATTGACAATTATGTTACCATTAGTTGTTATTGTTACATTTATATTATATGTTTTAATTGTTCCATCTTTACTTGTTACAGTTATTGTTCCTATACCTGTTCCACTACCATCTGCATTGATTGTTCTTTCTTCATTTACTAATCTAGACTTTCCATTAGACCACTTAGTTTCTGATTTTATTACAACTTTTCTTGAACCATCTGTGTTGATATCAGCAATTCTTGAGTATATTCTGTCTAAATTTTTTAAATTAATAGTTAGATAATGTTCAATTCTTATTAATTTTCCATCAGTAGAAAATGTTTTTATTATTTTATTTTCTCTGCTATTGTTTTCTGTATTGTTTTCAAACTTAATTGTCATTATTTTTGAAGTTGTTCCATCAGCATTTTTAACTTCTACAATATCACTATTTTTGACATTTACATTTTTTCTTTTAATCTTATTATTAAATTTTTTCATATCTTTTAAAAGCTTTAATTTAGATTCATTTAATTTAATTTCTTGCTTAACTATATTAATGCGATCTTCAAGAATTTTTTCTCTTTCTTTTTTATTTAAGTTTAAATTTAATCTAGCACCTATACCAAGATTTCCTTTTTTTGATTTTTCAGCATCATCTTTTTTGGCTAATGTTGAAAATCCTAGTTGTTCTTGAGCTATAGATTCACTATCTTGAACTGTTATTTCATCATCTTGTAAATCTGATTGTATTTCTGTATTTACAGAAACTTGGTCTTGTAAATCTGAACTTGTTAAACTTGTTTTACTACTAATGTCTGAATTTATAGTATTAGAATTAGGAACTGTACTATTAATTGTATTTGTAGAACAAGCTGTTATAATTCCTGTACTAATAAATAAAGTAAGTGCCATACTTAAAATTTTTCTGTCTTTCATTTTATTTTCTCCAAAATTTTTAATCTAACATACTTTTATAATAAATCCTGTTGTTTACATAATTGATGACGCTAATGATTACACAAAATGAAAATATTTTTTGAATTTATGGAACTTTTATTATAAAAACAACGTCATTAAAAATAAGTAAATATAATGAAAGGAACATTTTAATTATGAAAAAGTTTAGAAACGTGCTTGTATCTTTAGCATTAGTAGGTTCATTTGCATCATGTGCACCACCTTTAATAGAACCAACACCTTCACCATCTGCTAGTATAAGCTCAACATCAAGCCCAATGGCTTCTTTTAGTCCTACACCGTCACCAACTCCAACACCTGCTCCTGGAGAGTATAGATATGATATACCTTTATTACTTTCTTCTTCTTTAGAGTGTTCTCCTTCAGATACTCCTAAAGCAATTTATGAAATTAAATCAAATGGTATTTTTACATATTATGTAACTGAAAATAATGTTGAAGTTTTAAAAGAAAAGAAATTAAGTTCAGCAGAATTAAGTAGTTTAAGAGATACATTACAAGAAATAAATTTATCAAAACTTGCTGAGTCAGATGAAGCTGTTAAACCAGGAGCACCTCAAACAGAAGAATGTAGAACTATTGAAACATTTTATATTAATGTTAATGGTAAAGATAAATCTTTTGATAGAAATGGTAGAAAGCTTATTCATACTAAAGAATATTTTGAAGCAATAAATAAATTAAAATCAAAGCTCGAAGACTTAAAAAATGCTTCCCCAACAGTTAAATACGCATATAGTATACCACTAAAAATATCTACTAATAATGAGTGTTCTGGGATATTATCAGAAAGAGTATTATATGAAGTTAATTCTGATAGAACATTTAATTATATTGTAAGTGAAAATGATTTATCAAAAACTGCATCAAGAAAACTTACTGATTCAGAATTTAATCAGTTAAAAGAGACCTTAAGATTAGCTGATATTTCTACATTATCTGAGTCAGATGTAAAAGTTGACTCTACTGCTCCTCAAACTAGAGAATGTAGAACTATTGAAAATTATCAATTATTAGTTAATGGAGCTTCTAAAACATATGATAAAAATGGTAGACAATATAGTCATACTAAAGCTTATTTAGATGCATTGATTAATATTAAAAATAAATTAGTAGAACTTGCTATGAAGTAAGATTTAATTTATACCCATCTTAAAAAGTTAAGGGAATATAATAAAAGAGAGGAAAAGTTTTTTATTGCTTTTCCTCTCTTTCAATAATTAAATAATACAAAGGATTATGATAGATTAATACTAACAATGGCTAACGCATTATTGTTTAAAGAATAGACTACATTTCACGAATAACTTATTCTTTTATTTATTTTTATCAAATTAAAGTTAAGACTTAACAAAGTTATTTTTATTCCATTCTACCATTCCACCAAGCATATTATAGACATTTTCAAAACCTGCTTCTGCCATTATTGTTGCAGCTTTACCACTACGTCCACCACTTCTACAAACGATAATGTAATTTTCATTTTTATCTAATTCAGATAAACTTGATTCAATATTACCTAATGAAATTCTTTTAATATCTGGAATTGTTCCTTCTGCCCATTCAGAAGGCTCACGAACATCAATAAATGTAAAATGTGGATTGTTTTGATAAACCTCATAAGCTTCATCTACAGTTATATTTTTAAATTGATTCTTATAGTTTATATCTCCACTTACTATATTTGCTGGAACAGATTCTTGAATCTTTTTAGGATACGGAAGGTTTAAATTATTCATCAATTCAACAAAATCTTCTTTACTTTTTGTGAGTCTAGGATTGAAAGTTTTTTCTTCATGAACAGTACTTGATTCTAGTCCTTTATAATCATGCCCTGGATAGATTATAGTTTCATCTGGTAATGTAAATATTTTTGATGTTATTGAGTTGTATAATTTTTCAGCAGAACCATTTTGAAAATCTGTTCTTCCACATCCTCTTATTAATAAAGCATCACCTGTAAAAACCATTCCATTTGTATAGTACGATACACAACCGTTAGTATGACCTGGTGTTGAAAGAACTTTAATTTTATACTCACCAAATTCAAAATCATCATTATCATTTGAGTAAATATCTGAACAAATATTTCCTGAATCATTGAATAGTATAGATTTTGCTTCTGGAAATGATTCTTTTAATTTTGAAATTCCTGTTATGTGATCTGCATGAACATGAGTTTCCATTAAATACTTTAAATTTAATCCTAATTCATTAATTATTTTTTTATCTCTTTCAACTTGTTCTAATACAGAATCTATTAAAACAGCTTCTTTTGTTTTTTCATCTCCTAAAAGATAAGTATATGTAGATGTCTCAGCATCAAACATTTGTCTAAATATCATTTTCATTCTCCTCATAATAGATATACTATATAGTATACCCCCTATAGTATACTAATTTATTGTAATTGTCTAGATATTTTTATAAAAAACGAATTTATAAAAAAACTCAATTTAATTTGTCAAGCAATTAATTGATATTTATCAATTTGATATAGAACTTTTTAATGTTATTATATTATGTGTTTAATGTTAAATTAAGTAATTTTGTTTAACATTTCATTATTTGTCAAAGGAGATAAGCAATGAACATTCCTGAATATGTTAAGAATGAAAAACTTATTAAATGGGTTCAAGAAACAGCAGAATTATGTAAACCTGATAATATATATTGGTGTGATGGTTCTGAGGAAGAATATAATAGTCTTTGTAGTCAATTGGTAGAATCTGGAACATTTAAAAAATTAAATCCTGAAAAGAAGCCAAATAGTTATTTAGCTCTATCTGATCCAACAGATGTTGCAAGAGTTGAAGATAGAACTTTTATTTGTAGTTTTCGTAAAGATGATGCAGGACCTACAAATAATTGGATGCATCCGACTGAAATGAAATCAACCTTAAATAAGTTATTTGATGGTTGTATGAAAGGAAGAACAATGTATGTTGTTCCTTTTAGTATGGGGCCTTTAGGGTCAAATATTGCACATATAGGTGTAGAAATATCAGATTCAGCTTATGTAGCAGTAAATATGAAAATTATGACAAGAATGGGTAAAAAAGTTCTTGATGTTCTTGGTGATAAAGATTTTGTTAAAGCTTTACATTCTGTAGGTATGCCTCTTAATGAAGGTGTAAAGGATGTTGCATGGCCTTGTAATAGAGATAATAAATATATAGTTCATTTCCCAGAAGAAAGATCAATAGTTTCGTATGGTAGTGGTTATGGTGGTAATGCTTTACTTGGTAAAAAATGTTTTGCATTAAGAATTGCTTCAACAATGGCAAGAGATGAAGGTTGGTTAGCAGAACATATGTTAATTTTAGGTATTGAATCTCCTGAAGGTAAAAAACACTATGTAAGTGCTGCTTTCCCTAGCGCTTGTGGAAAAACAAATTTTGCTATGATGATTCCACCTGAATCAATGGATGGTTGGAAAATTACAACAGTAGGTGATGATATAGCATGGCTTAAACCTGGTGAAGATGGTAAGTTATATGCTATTAATCCAGAAGCGGGATACTTTGGCGTTGCTCCTGGAACAAATATGAAAACAAATCCAAATGCTATGATATCATTAAGTAAAAATACTATATTTACAAATGTTGCTTTAACTCCAGATGGTGATGTTTGGTGGGAAGGTTTAACAAAAGAGGTACCAGAAGGTTTAATTGACTGGCAAGGTAAACCTTTTGATCCAAATTCTGGAAAACCTGCCGCACATCCAAATGCAAGATTTACAGCCCCAGCTAGTCAATGTCCTTGTATCGATTCTGAATGGGAAAATCCAAAAGGAGTTCCAATAAGTGCAATGATATTTGGTGGTAGAAGAAGTTCTTTAGTACCTCTTGTTTATCAAGCTTTTAACTGGAATTTTGGTGTTTATATGGCAGCAACAATGGGTTCAGAAATGACAGCAGCAGCAGCAGGAACAATTGGTCAAGTAAGACGTGATCCATTTGCAATGTTACCATTTATGGGTTATCATGCGGCTGATTATTTTGCTCATTGGTTAAGTTTTGGAAAAAATCTTGCTGAACCTCCAAGAATATTTGGTGTAAATTGGTTTAGAAAAGATGAAAATGGTAAATTTATATGGCCTGGTTTTGGAGAAAATACCAGAGTTTTAAAATGGATAATTGATCGTGTAAGTGGTAAAACCTCAGCAGTTGAAAGCCCTCTTGGTTGGGTCCCTAAATATGAAGATATTGAATGGCAAGGTTTAGATTTCAGTAAAGATGATTTCTATAAAATTATGTCAGTTGATAGAGAAGCTTGGAAAATGGAAGTACTTTCACATGAAGAATTATTTATGAAACTCTATGATAAATTACCTAAAGAATTTACATGGATGAGAGAGCTTATACTTTCAAGTTTGTGGCGTTCTCCTGAAAAGTGGGAATTAGCTCACGAATAAGACTAAAAATCTCGGGATTATCCCGAGATTTTTTTATTGATTATAAAACTTATCTCTTAATCTAAATGTTAATTCATTTATTTTTTTTAAATCTGGTTCATTAGGTAAACTAGAGTTTTCAAAAGATATTTCCATTTCAAGTTTTTTTTCTTCAGCCATTTTTACTAAATCATCATATTCAAATCTACCTGATTTTATATCAAGCAAAAAATCACGATTAGGTCTTTTTACATTTACTTTTTTTTCTTTTGCAATTTCAATAGCCATTTCTAATAGTCTAAAAACGTGCATCATATTTTTAGCATCATAATTTTTTCCATGAGTTTTAGTATTTTCATATCTATCTTCATTTCTTTTCTCAACCCATTCCCAATATTCTTTATATTCTCTACAATAGACGGAATGACCTGTTCTATTAAAATACATTAAAGCTTCTTGTTTTTTTTCTTTAGGTATAGAACTTAAACAAACATCATTTGAATCTTTTCCTCTTATTATTCCATTAAATTCTTTATCTTCTGAATAATATAGTCCATAAATATCTTGCATATGAGATATATTAACTAAACCACAATTTTCTTGGTTCCAACATTTAATTTCTAAAAACTTTTCTACAGGAATCGAACCTTGTTCATAGTTGACAAAACAAAATTCTAAAATACTCTTACGCTCTTTTGTAAATGGGTTTACAATCTTCTTTTTTAAACCTTTAGCTTTTTTAATCTGAGAAAAAGCAAATTTTCCGAAAGTGTTATTACATAGTTTAGATAAAAATATTTCAGAGTTAATTTCTTTTAAATAAGGATGTTTATAAATAACTTGAGAGTCTGGGGTATTTAATAATTCAAGAATATTGGGATTATTTACTGAAAGTAGTTCCATAAATCTTTTAAATTCATAAAAGACTATATCATTCGTTTCATTATTAATTTGTTCTATATAATTTAAACTATAAAATTCTTCTTTTGGAAGTAAAAAAACTCCTTTAATATCAGTGTCAGAATTCTGTGTATCTAAACCATATGCCTTACTTCCACTAATACATTCAAGTATTATTAAACCTCTATTTCTTAAATCTTCTATTTTCATTAATTAACCTAAGATATTTATAAAAAAGTTATCTAAATCATCTCTTTTACCACTTGAACTCGGTAGTTTTTGTGCATTTGTTTCTGCTTTATTAATACAGTCTTTCATAAAATTTATTAATTCAAGCTCATTATTATGAAAATATGACTCACTAACTGTTGATTTTATTTTAATAAGTTCTTCTATTCTTATTTTAAGATTTTCTTTTATATCTAGTTCTTTTAACATTTTATTAAATTCTATAGGTGGTATCTCTTCCTTTTCAAGAATCCATAAACAAGCAACAGAGGTTCTAAGAGCATAAAAAAACTTTTTTAGCTTATATTCTGATGAATTATTAATTTCTTCAAGATTTTTCTTTGCCATACTTAAATAATGATGAATTGTAGAAATTCTAGAATAAGTTTTAGAAGATAATAGATTAATACCCTTTATAAATTCATTATTAGATTTATATATTATAGGAGATTGAATTCTTTCTAATAATGGAGGGTTTGACTTCCATAATAATCTTAAACTCTTTCTTAAATCCCAGCCACTTATATCAATTTCATTATTATCAAGAAAAAATTCTATAGTATCTTTTTTTTCTATTAAACTTAAGTACCAGTTTTTATCATGTTTATAAATAATTCTTACATCGTAATCACTGTCAGGTGAAGGAAAACCCCAAGCTCTAGAACCTGTTTCACAGGCGAGAAGTATTTCAATATCTTTTTCTTTTTCTAATTCGCTTAAGTATTTCTTTATTTTTTCTTCCATCAAAAGTTCCTATAATAATTTTTTAAACTATTCCAATCTTTTTATTTATCTTTTCTGGTAGCTCATATACTTTTTCTTTTGGTAAAAAATCTTTAGCTTTATCATATTTTCCTTCTTTACATAAGCTATATATCTTTTTTACTAAAGTTGAATAATCATTTATTTCTAAAATCCATTCATCATTATAGGTTTTTATTAGCTCTCTACTTATTCCAACTTGTATAGTCCAATAATCTAATTTAGAGCCTCTTATTGATCTTTCTGGATCCCATTGAACATGAACTTGTGCTTTATCAAAATCTTCTTTCCAAATCTCTGCATTTTTATAAACACTTTTTTCAGGATGTGTAAGAACAGCTTGTTCTAAAGCTTTTTCCCAACCAGATCTTTTAATCCTAATTGCTAAAGTATATTCTTGATTTGATTTTTGACCATAATTACTTCTTTCCATTAACCATAAAAAGGATGGTTTTATCCAAGTCATTCTATTAAATGAAAATGGTTCTACAAACTTATTATTTTTAATTGCGTTAGAAGCTATTTTTTCATTATATGCTTGATATACAACTATTGTATCTTTATCAAAATCTGCTCTTATCTCAAATTTTTCTGGCATTTAATTTTATTTTTATAAAATATATAAATTGTTGTATTAATTATATTATAAAAAATTATTGTAAAAAACTTTGATTAATTGCTAACTTATAAAATTTAAAGTAAAATGACAACTTTGGAATCCTAAAAAGCTTTGAATTTTTTGTGTTGTAATTTATTCAAAATACTTTTAGATTAGATTTTATTCTTTATATCTAAAGTTGATTTAGAAAGGAGATTGAGGAAAAATTTCCTCTATTAGTTCATGAAAAAAATAATAAAAGATGGAAACATTGTTGTTTTCAAAAATGGTAAGGCAGAAGTTTTAAGTAATCATTCAATTTTAATAAATAATAATATCATTGAAAAAATTGATTTATATCAAAACTTAAAAGATCAAGCAACTGAAATAATAAATGCTAAGGATAAAATAGTTGTTGCAGGTTTAATTAATACACATCACCATTTATCTCAATCTTTAACAAGAGGAATGAAAACAGTTCAAAACTCAAAGCTTTTTGATTGGTTAGTAAATCTTTATCAAGTATGGAAAAACCTCGATTATGAAGCATTACATATTAGCTCAATGGTTAGCTTAACAGAGATGCTTAAATATGGTTGTACAACTTCTACAGATATGTGTTACTTATTCCCTCAAAACTCAGATGCAAAACTTGAAGCAGTAATTGAAGCTGCTGAAAAAGTAGGTTTAAGATTTCATGCAGGTAGAGGAAGTATGTCTGTTGGTGAAAGCAAAGGAGGTTTACCACCTGATATAAACACTCAAGATGAACCTACAATTTTAAAAGATTGTGAGAGAATCATTGAAAAATATCATGATGCTTCACCTTTAGCAATGCTAAAAATTGATTTAGCTCCATGTGCTCCATTTTCTGTTTCAAAAGACTTAATGAAAGAAATAAGACAAATGGCAAGACAACATAATTTATTATGTCATACACATTTAGCAGAAACTTTAGATGAAGAGGTTTATTGTTTGGAAAAATATGGTTCTAGACCTGTTAAATTTTTAGAAGATTTAGATTGGTTAGGAAATGATGTTTATTTGGCTCATTGTGTACATTTAAACCATGAAGAAATACAATTATTTGCTGATACAGGAACAGCAGTTGCTCATTGCCCAACATCAAATATGCGTTTAGGTTCAGGAATCGCACCTATATTAGAATTAACAAAAGCAAATGCAAAAGTTGGAATTGGGGTAGACGGAAGCTCTAGTAATGATAGTAATAATATATTAAATGAAGCAAGACAAGCATTATTTTTACAAAGAGTTAAGCATGGTGCAGAATGTATGGATGTAAGTGATGCATTAAAACTTGCAACTATTGGTGGAGCAAGATTACTTAATAGAGAAAATGTATTAGGAAGCATAGACGTTGGTAAAGCAGCAGATTTTGCAATATATGATTTAAATACACTAGAACACGCTGGAGCATATTCTCAAGATCCATTAGGGGCTTTAATTTTATGTAATGCAAATAGAGCAGACACAGTAGTAGTAAATGGTGAAGTTGTTGTAAAAGATGGAAACCCTGTTAAAGTAGATGTTGAACAGATAACTTATAAACTAAATGAAATAGTAAAGAGTAAGTTTTTACCTGTTCCTAAATTATCTTAAATACTTCAAATTGAGTTTTATGTATACTAATGAATTAAGTTAAAACATGAATAATAAATGATTAAGTTTTATGGTTTGCATTTTTATAATGAGCTAAATTTTTCTTTTTCCCAAAAAGTGCAAACCAATTTCTTTTGAATATATTTACCAAAACATTTATTTTACTTAGTTAGCAATTGATTTTGCTTAAATTTAATTTTTTATTATTTTTTAATCTTTAAGTCAAACACTTTGAAATAAATTCATATTTGAAACTATTATTTATTTTCTATCAAAACACTATAAATATTTCTTTTTTTTATACTAAAACCTACACCAACTAAAAATATTTTCTTACCTTTATTTAAAAACTTGGCATAGTACTTTTTATTTTTTATCTGTTCCATTGCTTTTTTTGCAGAACCTATTTTAAATTCAAATACAAAAATGCTTGTTTCTGTTTGTATTACACAATCAATTCGTCCTGTGTTTACTTCCATTTCAGCTTCTGTTCTTATTCCTAACAAACTTACAACTAAGTATAAGATTGTATGATAATAACTTTCTTGATTTTTTATAAAAATATCATAAGGTATATCTGCAAATATTGTTTTCATTATTGATATAAACTCTGTTATGTTATCTCTTTCAAGAGCCTCCACTAAATTACCTATAATAATAGACTTATCAATCTGTTCTTCTTTTGATTCTTGTTTCAAAACCAAATTAAATAAAGACTCTTTTACTTCCATATTAGGATAACTAAGAGTATATTCTTTTTGATAGTTTCTTATGTACTTTATATTTTTTATGGTTAAATATCCTGTTTGAAATAATAAAGCATAGATATTCATATTATCAACATCATAAGAGTCAAAATTGTTTTCACTTAAAACTATATTTTCAATCTCTATAAAGTTTACTTTGTTCTTTTTTATTAAATCTATTAAAAAAGTAGGTGTCCCTGTACTAAACCAGTAATTTTTTATCTCATTTTTTGTGAATGCACTTATTAAAGAGTAGGGGTTATATAAAAAGTTTTCACCATCCCAAGAATAACCGTTATACCAAGTCTTTAAGCCTTGTTTGATATCTTCTTCATTTTGATTGTATTTTTTACCAAGTTTTATTATATGTTTATCAAAATAACTATAGAGCTGTTCTTCATTTATACCAACTATTTGAGAATGTTCTGAATCTAAAGTAATGTCATTTAGATTATTTAATGAAGAAAAAAACGAAGTTTTACTAAATTTTGATACACCTGTAAGCATACAAAACCTTATATATTTATCATTGGCTTTAATTGTTTCATAAAAGTTTTTTATTGATTCTCTATAGTTTTTAGAAATTTCGACTTCTTCTATAAACTCTGTTATTGGTTTATCATACTCATCTATTAAGACAACAACTTTTCCATACTCTGATTGCTCGGAAAGTTTTTTTATTAGTTCTTCAAAAGCATCTTTAGGGTTCAAGGAATCTAACTTTAAATTATAGTTATCAAATATTTTATTCAATTGAAATAAAAGAGAATTTTCAAAATCAAATATTTTTTTATTGTATCTTAAACTATTCATACTAATGGTAATAACAGGGTATTTTTTCCATTGTATTTTATTATATATCCATAAATCTTTGAATAATTCTTTATTACCTAAGAAAATTTCTTCTAAAGTACTTATTAATAGAGATTTACCAAATCTTCTCGGACGTGACAAAAAAAAGAATCTTTTATCTTCACTATCAACAAGGTTATAGATTTCTTTTGTTTTATCAACATATACAGAACCATTGTTAATAAGATCTCTAAATGTTTGTATTCCTAACGCTAATGTTTTCATATTTTATACCAAGAATACTTATCACGTTTCACTTTTTATTTATATAAATACTATAATACTTTTTAATTTTACATCAAAACTAAATATATATAAGAAACAGGATTTAAAGAATACAGAATACAGAATAAGAGATATAGAGCACCTATAAATAGTAATTTTATAATGCTATTTGCTATATATTATACAAAAAAAATTTAAGGTAATACATAATCTTTTTTTATTCCATTATTTTGGCTTATTTCTTTATAAATTAATGCAGAATCTCTTATTCTCCTGTCAATTGTATATAATCCAAATTTAGGTTTATACTTCTCAGCCCATTCAAAGTTATCCATTAATGACCAATACATATAAGATTTAATATCAATACCTTTTTGTATAGATTTCCAAACTTCAAATGTATGAGAAATAATATATTTTCTTCTTTTAGAATCAGATGAATCATCTATTCCGTTCTCTGTTATATATATTGGAATATTTAACTTTTTTGCATATTTATCAGCCATTTCTAAACTTTTAGAAATACCTCTAGGATAAATTTCCCATCCTATATCAGTTAAATCAGATTTTTTATCAATTAATTGTTCTCCTGATGAGTTTACATACCATCTTGTATAATAATTTAAACCAATAAAATCCATACTATTTTTTAAAATATCATATTTTTCATTTACACCATTTATTCCAGGTATGCTTATATTAATTTCTCCTGTAAGAATAGAATCCCAAAAAGATAGATTAAATACTTTATTTTGGAAATATACAAAAATATTATCAATAGGATTGAGTTTAAAATATGGTTCTAAAATTGCTATATGTTGAGCAAATCCAACCTTAGAGTTTTTATCAATTTCATGAATAGCTTTATAAGCTTGAGCATGAGCTTTAAGTAAATTACCCATTACTTTTAGAGCAGATTCTCTATTTTTTTTATAAGGAGGAAATTCACCTGCATCATAAGCTTTAAATGCATAAACATTTGGCTCATTTACTGTTATCCAAATTTCTATATCATCTTTTAATTCATTAACAATATACTTTACAAAATCTGTAAAATCATCAATTGTTTTTGGATTTTCCCAACCACCATTTTTTGCAACCCAAACAGGATTAGTAAAATGATGTAATGTTACCATTGGCTTAATATTATTAGTTTTTAACTCTTTAAGGATATTTTTATAATATTGAATTGCATTTAAATCAAATTTACCTTTTTCTGGTTCTATTCTTGACCATTCTAAAGAGAAACGATAAGCATTATTATTTAAAAACTTTATTTTTTTAATATCTTCTTTGTATTTATTAAAACTATCTGCTGAAACACCAGCATCTAAACCGTTTGTTGACCAATCATTTTTTATTCCTCCTTCAATCTGATAAGCGGCAGTTGAAGTACCCCATAAAAAACCTTCAGGAAATTTAAAAACATCATTTTCTATCATATTTTTAGAATTATCGCAT
Source organism: Candidatus Sericytochromatia bacterium (assembly GCA_046328075.1). Lineage (GTDB taxonomy): Bacteria > Cyanobacteriota > Sericytochromatia > UBA7694 > JACMQJ01 > JAXLXG01. Next base: position 85,900 of record JAXLXG010000003.1, on the reverse strand, counting down.
GAAATAAAAAGAATACTAGAAGCAATAGTTATAAATTTAACTAATTTTTTCATTTAATGCTCCTGTAATTACTTTTTTATAGATTTGTTATTTTATACTATATTTTAAAGCTTATAAAGATCTAAAAATTCATCCCAATTTGTCATTTTAGCAAATTCACTTTTTTTATAATACTCTTTATACTCATCATTTGATTTCACTTTTGAAATTGTTATTCCATGAACATTAGGATACTCAGATTTAATATGCCATTCATCTAATGTTGCATTTTTTATAGCTTTCATTAGGTTTTGACTTTTTTGTTTTATTACAGAGTCATTAACATTTTTATTTATTTGGAATGCCATATCATATAAATCTTTATCGTCAGGTGCATCAATAAAACTTTGCGAAGCTTTAAATGCTGTATCATAATTTTTTTTATATTTTGATAAACCAGTTTTAAGAGCTATAGACCACTCATCAACTGCTTTTAACATAATACTCCATCTATCATCAAGAGCAATTGCAGAACCTGTTTTTTCTTTATTAACACTAGCACTTTGATTTGCAATAATCGCTAATTTATAAGCATCAATATTAGGATTTTCATTTAATTTCTTTATAATAGTTTCATATTCTAAGCCATCCCAATCAACAAATTCTTGAGAATGAACAATAGCTTTTGCATGATTTACCCATAAAGCCTCTACTTCAATTGATGCCATATTACATCCATCATAAGCAATTAAATCAATTTGCCCTAAACTAGATAATGATGATTTTACTTCATCTGGATCTAGTGCATCTTTATTTGTTTTATCTTCCATTGTAAAACCAGGGTGCCAGTTCCAACCATGACCCCACATAAAAAGAGCATAGTTTTCGGCAGGATATTTTTCTTTTGACCATTTAACAAAATCTATTAATGTTTTTGGATCTCCTGTGTTTTTTTCACCTAAATCAGCTACTGCACTTTCAGCATCAGCTTTCATTCCTTTTGTTACATGATAAAGTTTTGTAGTTTTCCAATCTCCTCTACTTTTATCATAGCCATTTATTCTATCTGCAATAGTTGTAACTTGAACATTTTCTGTAGATCCCATTAAACCTAATTCATTTTCTATATCTTTTACAACATATTCTTCAAGATCATTATCTCCTGCAATATAAACCATTAAAGTCCATTTAGCTTTTTTAGTATTTTTTGAAACATTATTTGCATTTAATAAGCTTGAATTATTAATAAGGTTACTTTGGCTATTACTTTGAATACCACAACTTATTAAAAAAAATGATAATGCAAAAATTGATAATTTCTTTTTCATATATTTTCACTATTTAAGATAATTATTAAGGTTTAAAGTATTATAGCTTATATTATCCTGAAACTGAATAAGAATTTTATTTATTAAGCTCATTAAGTGATTATATAATTAATAAAATTCCAGATTATTTATTAGACATTATAATTTATTCTTTTTTAGTTTTGAGTTATACCATAAATATTAGATCTTTCTATAATTGACCTAGCCCAATTTGAGTGAGTGGTTTTTTCATTCATTCTATTATACATTTTAAAAACAGCAGGTGAATAAGGATCTAAAATCTTTAAAGCTGTTTTATAGTCTTCAGCACTAACTTTATACATATCTTGAACAATATCAACTTGCCAAGGATGTATAACACTTTTTCCAAATAAACCATTTAAAAGGTCAAGTCTAACTTCTTCCTCAAGTTTTTGCTTTGAACTTTCACAAAAACTTTCCCAAACTGCACCAGTTATATTAAAACCATAAGGTTTGAAAATTGTGATTATATTAGATATTACCTGATTTAAAACACCTATTTCATAAACAGTATTTTGACTATTTCTTCTTAAATTCATTGCACTTAATAAATCTGTTGCTCCAATTCTTAAAGATATAATATTCTCTTTATAACCTAATAAAAAGTCTTTTATCTTTTCTAAAACTCTTATATTAAAAATATCTTTCTCTAATATAGGCATATACTTTTTATTAGGGATTATTTTCTCTAAATAATCTGACATATTCTCTACAGAAAATTTAGGCAACGCAAATCCTGTAATTTGCTCAATATTTTCAAATTTTAAAATTTTTTTATATTCTTCAGGATTTCTAACTCTTATAAAAATTAGTGGCTTTGTAAAATTAATTATTTTTTGTGACTTATCATTTTCTAGAGATTCAATAGCTAAGGCATTAAGCATTTTATTTAAATTATGATATGCAAAAGGTAAATCGTCTTCTGATATTGCATCTTCTGTATCAAAGATAACTGATTTAAGATTTGGAAATTTTAAACCTTTAGCAATATTGATAATATCATTATGTATTGCTGGAACATACAAAGATGCTCCTAATTTTAAATAATCCATGTTACAAATATTACCCTTTAACCTTTGCTATTAAACCTACTGCATTATACGGCATATCTTTAATTTCTTCTATAATACAACCCTTTTCTTTTGCCAAAACAATTAAATGCTTTACTTGATTAGAATCAATATCTTTTATTAATAACCTTTCAGGAACCCTTCTTAGTAGAACTCTAGTTGTTTCTCCTATTCCTGGTTTTATATGGTTAATATCTTTAATACTATATTTTTTCATCATTTTTATAATAAATTTATTACTTTCTTGTTTTAGTGTTTCATTATTATTTAATAAATCTTTTTTTAAGTATTTTAAATCAATTTTTCTTATAATTTTCATCATATAATCAATAAACCATAATGATAAATCATGATCTATTAGATGATTAAAAAACTTACAAGCATGAAAATCTGTTGGCTCTAAACCATCAATATCTGTCATTGTTCTACTTATTAAACCTGAGATTGTAGAATTTAAAATCGCTGACGGAATTAAGTAATCTTTATTAGTTGCAGAATAATCCGCATTACCAGAAATATCTGATAAAACATATAAATCATTAGATATATTTGTATTAAAATTTTTATTAAATATCTGAACAGATTTTTTTAATTCTCTTGAAATTACACCCTTTCCAGTCCAACCATCTAGGAAAACTATTTCAGAGTTTGTATTATTTTTTACAATATAATTTAAAGCATTTAAATCTAATCCTTTATCTCTAATAATTGAAATTGAATAATGATTGATGTCTTTATTAAAAATATCTTTTATTGTTCTTTTAATTAATACTCCAATAGGGGTTCCTGCTCTTGCTAAAGATACAAGAACTGGTTTATTTTTACTTTTTATAATACTAGATATGTATAAAATATCTTTTGCAAATTCTTCTTTATTTAATTCAAGTGATTCATAAAATACACTTAGGTATTCTTTAGATGGTTCTTTTTCAAAAGAGAGCATTTGACTATAGTGTTTTTCACCAGATTGAATTAACTTCTCTTTATTTTCAATATCTATTTCTTTTATATCAATTTTTTTTAGTAAGAATATGACATCATTTTCTTTATAAGTACCATGAAACATAAAATAACCTTTTATATATAAAAATATGTTGTATATTCTAAGATTAGCTATACTAGCTAAGAATTAAAAAATGAGAAAACAGAACTAATAAATTTTAATACCTATCATTAATTAGTTTTCTCAAAAAAGTTTTTATTAGCTATTAACTACATTTATTAAATGATAGTTTTTCTTACCTTTTTGAACTAAAATTAATTTATCACTTAAAAGATAATCAATATTTACTTTACCTTCTAAATCATCAAATTTATCTTTATTTATTTTTAAACCACCTTGTTGTATTAATCTTCTAGCCTCTCCTTTAGAGCTCAAAGCTTTACTATTAACTAATAAGTCAAGAATATTAATACCTTCTGATAGTTCATTTCTTGATATTTCACCAGAAGGAACACCTTCAAAAATATCTAATAATTCAGATTCATTAAATGCTTTTAAATTCTCACTTGTAGCATTGCCAAAAAGAATTTGACTTGCAGATTTTGCTTTTTCAAGAGCTTCTTGTCCATGAACTCTTATTGTAATATCATCAGCAATAGCATTTTGTAATGGTCTTAAATGAGCTTCTGTTTTTTGTTTTTCAATAAGTGAATTAATCTCGTCTTTAGATTTTAGGGTAAATATTTTTATATAATTTTCACTATCAGAATCAGAACTATTTAACCAGAATTGATAAAATTTATAAGGTGATGTTTTTAATGGATCTAACCAAATATTGCCACCTTCTGTTTTACCAAATTTTGTTCCATCAGCTTTTTTTATTAAAGGAGTTGTAAGAGCAAATGCATCTCCACCACCTTTTCTACGAATTAATTCTGTGCCTGTAACTATGTTTCCCCATTGATCAGAGCCACCCATTTGAAGTTTTACATCTTGGTTATTAAATAAGTAATAAAAATCATATCCTTGAATTAATTGATAACTAAATTCTGTAAATGACATACCATTTTCAAGACGATTTTTAACTGAATCTTTAGCCATCATATAGTTAACACTTATATGCTTTCCTATATCACGTATAAATTCTAGAAAGTTATAATTTTTAAACCAATCATAGTTATTTACAATTTCTGCTGAGTTTTCACCACAATTAAAATCTAAAAACTTTTCTAATTGTTTTTGTTGGCAGTTTTGATTATGTCTTAAAGCTTCTTCTGATAATAGATTTCTTTCTTCACTCTTTCCAGATGGGTCTCCAACCATACCAGTTGCACCACCAACTAAAGCTATAGGCTTATGACCTGCTTTTTGAAAATGAAGAAGCATCATTACTTGTACTAAATTTCCAACCCCTAAAGAATCTGCTGTAGGATCAAAACCAATATAACCTTTTGTCATTTCTTTATTTAATTGTTCTTCTGTTCCAGGGGTCATATCGTGGATCATTCCACGCCACTTTAATTCTTCAACAAAATTTTTCATTTTCTAACCTTTTAAACTTTCTAGTATTTCTTTTATTTCGATTTTTCTACATTTTAAACAAACAGGTTCCATTTCAGCATAAATATAATGTGGAGTTGAAACCATTCTCTCACATTTTCTGCATTTAGCACCATCAGGGTATTGAAACTTTATTCCTGATTCTTCACAAGTAAACCATTCTCTTTCAACACTTGGCATTTTTAATTACCTTTTATTCAAAATTTTTTTATAATATAAAACTTTTAAAACAAACTCAATCTTTTTACTTAAACTTATATTATTTAAAATAAATCATCTTTTAAATAAATAGAATGTTCAGCAACTTCTCTAATTACAGCACTAAGGTTTAAAGGATTCATATTTTCCATAAACACACAAGCTTCAACTAAAATTTTACCATCTTCTTCTGATACATAAGCTCTTGCAAAAAATAAACTATCATTAGATTTTGATAATCTTAATAAATCTATTGTATTTTTATAAATACCAATAAGTGATTCACAAACTATAATCTTCTTTGAAATACCAGAGTCTTCATCTTCAAATACATCTTGATAAACGTGGATTTTATCTGTATCACCATCAATATTTACATTTATATTAAAAATATCTTTTTCTTGATCATGACTAAAATCTGAACCTTCTATTAAATCCACACTCTGTTGTATTAATTCTTTTATATTCATATTAACTTTTATCCTAATTACTAGTATTTTTGTAAATTATATAAGAAAAATATTATAAAGGCTTTACTCTAATATATTAATAAATTAAAATTCAAACTTATATAATACTAATGAAAAATTGGTTTGTTAAAAAGATTAAAAATAAAACTTTCTTTATAAAATCTTTTTTCTTATCAGTTTTTACTTAGAATATATTTTATAGTAATTGAATTTTTAAAGAGATATATAATGATTGAGTTTTCCGCTGAAACAATGGAAAGGTTTAAAAAAACATTAGCAAAATATGAACCTGAAACAGAAGCAGCTTTATTACCAACACTTTGGATAGCACAAGAAGAATTTGGATATTTATCTGTAGAAGTAATGGCTTATGTAGCAAGTTTACTTAATTTGCCACCATCTAAGGTTTATAGTGTTGCATCATTTTATACAATGTATAAAAAAGAACCTACAGGAAAATATCATATACAAGTTTGCCGTACTTTATCATGTAAATTAAGAGGTGCTGAAGAAGTTTCAAAAATGATATGTGATAGATTAGGAGTAAAACTTGGTGACACAACTCCTGATAATAAATATACTGTTGTAGAAGTGGAATGTCTAGGTTCGTGTGGAACAGCTCCTATGATGCAGATTAATAATGATTATCATGAAAATTTAACACGTTCAAAAGTTAATCAAATTATTGATAGTTTAGTTTAAATAATGCTTGAAAATTCTAAAAAAGTAGGAGAAATAATATCTTCAAATACAAATAGTTTTATAGCTCAATGTATTAAAGAAGATTCAAGTGTTTTAACTTTGCCTCAAGCTCCATATTTTGGAAGTTTTGTAATTGCAAGAGGTGAAGAAATAGGTTTTGACATAATAGCAGTAGTTTATGAAATATCATCTGGTAGTATAGATTCAGTTCATAGACCCACTGCAATGAATTTAACAAGAGCAGAGCTAAGGCATCAACAACCACAGATTTTTGATCTTCTTAAAACAGATTTTTCTGCAATAACTATTGGTTATATAAAAGATGATAAAATTTATCAATCAGTTCCTCCACATCCACCTCAAATACATGATTTTGTTTATTTATGTGATAGTAACTTAGTAAAAAAAATAACAGAAAAATTAGACTATATAAGAACACTTCTTAATTCTGGATCAAATCTATGTGAAGATATAATTGAAGCAAATTTAAAATATGCATATCAATCAAGAGGAGCAGATAGAAGTTTTTTAATAAATGCAGGTAGAGAACTTTCTAATTTATTAAAAGATAATTATGACAGGTTAAGTGCTATCTTAAGAAGATTAAAACCATAGATAAATGATGAATTGTGAATGACGAATGAAGAAATAAAGAAAATTTATTTTATTGAATTATTTTTTTACATCAGATCTATTCAAATCTATCAAAGTTTAGATTTTAGTAAAAACTTTAAATAAGTGCTAAACTTAAGTATACTTAAAATCTTATAGTTTGCATTTTTGCAATGGGCTAAAGCCACATTGTTCAAAGAGCTCTTTGTTTCACAAAATGCAAAGCAATTTTGTTTGAGTATAAAATAATTTTTTAGGTTTTAGATACTTAATGGATTTACAAATAGTAAAAGCTATTTTTATTAAAGAAATAAAAGAAACAGTTAGAGATAGTAAAACACTCCTTATTATGACTCTATTGCCTATTATACTTTATCCACTTCTGGCTGTTGGTGGAAGTCAAATCGTTATTCAACAAGGAAAAAGTATTCAAGCAAGAACTGTTATAATTAATGTAGCTGAAAATAACTCATTAAATGAATTTTTAAGTAAAAAAGATAAGCTTAAAATAATAAAATCTGAAAACCCACAAAAAGATTTAAAATCAGGAAGAATAAATGCTTACCTAGCATTAGAAAAAAACTTCCAAGATAAGATTAATTCTGATGTTACAGCAAAAATCCAAGTATATGTGGATCAAGCAAATATTAATTCTTTACACGCTCAAGTAAAATTAGCTGAGTACTTAAGAGATTATAAGCAATTTATTCTTGAAAAAAGAATAAAAGAAAGAAATTTAGATAAAAATATTTTAACACCTATAAAAGCGGATTTTAAAAACATAGCACCAAAAGAAAAAATAGGTGGTTTTTATTTAGGTAATATTTTGCCTTTTATTATTATTTTTATGACTATTTTAGGTGCATTTTATCCGGCAATAGACCAAACAGCAGGAGAAAAAGAAAGAGGAACTCTTGAAACCTTACTTACAACACCAATAAAAAAGTATGAAATTATAACAGGTAAATTTTTGACTATTTCATTATTTGCTTTTATAACAGGTCTTTTAAATTTACTTAGTATGACACTTTCAATGACAATGTTTTTAAGTAATGATAAAATAAACTTTTCATTACCTTGGGAGTCAATGGGATTAATATTTTTACTTTTAATCCCAACAACAATGTTTTTTGTTGCTCTTATGATGCTAGTTTCATCTTTGGCTAATAGTTTTAAAGATGCACAAAACTATTTAACACCTGTTTATCTAATATTTGGATTTCCTGCAATGGTTACTGTTTTTCCAGGGTTTACGTTAAATTATCAATCTGCATTAATCCCTGTTGCTAATGTTTCTCTTTTAATTAAAGATTTACTATTAGCAAAGTTTGATACAGGTTTAATTTTTATTGTTTTAGCTACAACTACTATTTATTCAATAATAGCTATAGCTGCTGCCACAAGGCTTTTTAATAAAGAAGAAATATTATTATCAGAAGATAGCAATTTAAGATTACTTTTTTCATCAGATAACTCTAAAATAAATAAAACACCTAACTTTATAGAAGTAATAACCCTATATATTATTACTTTTGCTTTATTATTTTATGCTGGTTCTTATGTACAAACAATTTATAAGTTAGAAGGTTTACTTTTAACAGAAATACTATTTATATTTTTACCAACTCTTTTATTTATTAGATATTTAAAATTTGATCCTGTCGAAACATTGAGTATTAAGAAGGTAAGTTTTAAAAGTTTATTAGGCTCAACTTTATTAGCATTATCTGGAAGTTTTTTTATACTTAAATTTGTAAACTCAATTCAAGAAAAAATCTTACCAATGCCCAATGAATTAAAAGAAGCATTTGAAACTTTTTTAATAGGTGAAAATGGAAGTCCACCAAGCACATTGAAATTATTTTTTATAATAGCTGTTTCTGCTGCTGTATGTGAGGAAGTGTTATTTAGAGGTGCTATACTTTCAGGAATTAAAAATAAGTTTAGTAAATTAAATACAGTAGTAATTGTTGGAATACTTTTTGGACTTTTTCATTTAAATATTTATAAATTATTCTCAACATCTATTCTTGGAATGTTAATAACATACATTGCTTTAACAACAGGCTCTATATTTAATGGAATGTTATTTCATTTAGTTAACAATGGTTCTGCTATTTTATTAAGTAATGGTTCAGAAGGTATATTATGGCTTTCTAAAGAAACACCTTTTTATTATTACCCTCTTTTCATTATTTGTTTTATTTTAGGTATTTATTTAATTCAAAATAAAGAGAATAGAGTTTAGGTCTTTCAAATGAAAATATTATATATAACATCAGATTTTTTATTTAATATAGGTGGTATTTTTCAGCATATTGAAAATCTTACACATTTTATAGCTAAAAACCACAAAGTAATAATTATATATCTTAATAAAAAAAATAAAGATGAGGTGTTAGTTGATGAAAATAAAAGAAAGATATATTTTATTCCAAATAATGGTTCTCAATTAGTTAGATTTTTAAATTATCCAAATAAAAGAATAAATGAAATAATTAAAATGGAATCTCCTGATTTAATACATATACATACAATTTTTGATGCTATAAGACTAAATAAATTTAAGATAAATACTGTATTTACAAATCATAGCTCATCTTATTTAAAAATGTATGAAAAGATTTTTATGAGAAATTATATACTCCCAAAAGTTATGAAAAAATTTAAAATAGTTATTTCACCAAGTACAGAGTTATTTGAAAAAACACCACATGAAAATAAATTTATGATACCTAATGGAGTTGATATAAGTAGATTTAATTTAATTAATAGAGAACAAGTAGATAAAAGCTATATACTAAAAAAATATAAAATAAATTATAGTAATCAAAAAATTATTTTATCTACTAGAAGATTATTTGATAAAAATGGCATTTTAGATTTTGTAATATCTAATATAAGTTTTTTTGCAAAAAATAAAGATTTTATCTACTTAATAGCTGGAGATGGTGAGCATTTTCAAAAAATAAGAAGTATTATTCAAGATAATTCAATTGATAATATTTATTTATTAGGAAGTCTAGATAATAAGGAAATAGATAATTTATATTATATTTCTGATTATTGTGTAATACCATCAAAAATGGAGGCTATAAGTATTTCAGCACTAGAATCTATGGCATCTGGAACAATTGTTTTAGCAAATAAAGTAGGCGGTCTTGCAGAACTAATTGAAGATAATATAAATGGTAAATTCTTAATAAATTTATCATTAGAAAAAACTCTTAATGACATAGATTTTAAAAATAATGAATCTTTAATAAAGAAAAATGCTTTAAAGTTAGTTAATGATAATTATTCGTGGGAAAAAATCTCGAATGAAACTATAGAATTGTATAAAAATTTATAACTTTAATAAATTTTTTTAGGCATATCCATCTATATAAATGAATCTTACAAAAGTTTTATTATAAATATTTTAATACAAGATAGACTTAATATACTATATAGGGTATAGTATATTAAAGTAGGTATTGCAAGAAGGTATTTGAAATAAATATGGAGATAGTTAATTTTACACCTTTTCCATCATTAATTGGTGGTCTAATGATAGGTTTAGCATCTGTTTTATTAATGTTATTTAATGGGAAAATTGCAGGTATTAGTGGAATTACAAAGGGTATAATTAGCCCTCAATGTGATGAACATGAAAGAAAATGGAGAATTGCTTTTGTTACAGGATTAATATTAGGTGGTTTTATAACTATACAATTAATTCCTAATCTTACAGCCAAATTTCTTAATGCAAATATTATCCAAATGATTATAGCTGGTCTATTAGTCGGTTTTGGAACAGCACTAGGAAACGGATGTACAAGTGGTCATGGTGTTTGTGGTTTAGGAAGAAGATCTACTCGTTCTCTATATTCTGTAATAACTTTTATTAGTGTTGCAATGATAACCGTTTATATTATGTTTCACATTTTAAAAATAGGTATATAACAAATGAATAAAGCTATATTAACTTCTTTTATCTCCGGATTAATTTTTTCACTTGGTTTAGGTATTTCTGGAATGATGGATACTAAAAAAGTACATGGGTTTCTTGATATTTTTGGTAAATGGGATCCAAGTTTAACTATGGTTTTAGGCGGAGCAGTAATTATGACACTTGTATTTTTTCCTATTGTTTTTAAAAGAGATAAGCCAATACTTGAATCAATATTTTCTTTACCTAAAAATAATAAGCCAGATAAAAAATTAATAACTGGTGCTATATTATTTGGAATTGGTTGGGGTTTAAGTGGACTTTGTCCAGGTCCTGCAATAGCTAATATAACAACATTTAATCCATCTATTATAATATTTGTAATTTGTATGCTCATAGGTTTTTATTTACAAGAAAATTTTAATAAGTTGAAAAACTAAATAATTTATAAATCATAAGGTTAAAAAATGTTAGATATTTTAGGATATATTTCAGGTTTATTTATTGGGGGAACATTAGGTGTTTTTGGTGGTGGAGGCTCAATATTAACTGTACCTGTTTTGGTATATCTTTTTAAAATATCTCCTGTTGTTGCTACTGCATACTCTTTGTTTATAGTTGGAATAACAAGTCTTGTAGGTGCTATTAGTAGAATAAAACAAAAAGAAGCTGATATTAAAGTTGCAATTAGCTTTGCAATACCTGGTCTTACAGGAGTTTTTCTTACAAGAAAATATATAATCCCTGCAATACCTGAAAAAATATATTTATTTAATGATTTGGTATTAACAAAAGATACAGCTATTTTAATATTTTTTAGTATTATAATGTTACTTGCTTCAATTTCAATGATAAAAGGTAGAAAAGAAAATACTAACACTAAAAAACTTGATGAGCCTTGGAATACTTTTTTAATAATTATTGGTAGTTTTACTACAGGAATTATCACAGGAATTGTAGGAGCAGGGGGTGGATTTTTGATAATACCTGCTTTAGTTTTTCTTGCAAAACTTGATATTAAACAAGCAGTTGCAACATCTGTTTTAATAATAGCTATAAATTCTCTTGTTGGTTTTACAGGAAATCTTAATACAGGTATAGAAATGAATTTTAAATTTTTAATAGGTTTTTCTTTAATAACAATATTTGGAATATTAATAGGAATAAAAGTTTCAAATAAAATACCTGCAAATAAACTAAAACCTGCTTTTGGTTGGTTTATCATGATTATGGGTATTTTTATAATTTTAAAAGAAACTATTTTATAAATCTTTAATCTTAATTACCTTAAAACTTAAATATGAATCTAAAGTTTTATATTAAAATTTAATTATGCGAGGCATTTTTATTTGGTAGCTAATGTAAGTGGAAGAAAAAATAGAAGATATAGGTAAAGAAGAAATTAAGTTTGATAATTTGATTCACTCAAATACAGATTCTAATAATCAAATATTTCTAAAAGAAATAACTGTTAATGAGACTGATATACCTTTACAAGAACGTTTAGATTATATTAGTGAAGATAGAATAATAACAAATAGTCAAGATATCCTTAATATATATGAAGAAGTTTTAGAAGATGTTGAAGATACAAAGCATATCTTTGATAAATATGCTTTTGATTGGGATATGATGGATGTAATAATTGGTGGAAAATCTTCAATTGATTTATCAAGACTTACAATCAAAAGCCATGAAGAAGCAGATTCATTTTTAGAACTATATGGTTATGACTTAAGAAAAGAAAATATAAAAAAAGAAGTGAATGATATTTTTAAAGAAGCTATATCATTTATAGAAAATGTTTTAATACCTGAGCCAATTACTAAAGAAGTAAATTTATTTATTCCTGACGATTTAAAAAATGAAACAGATGTAAGAGAGTTATTATTAATAGCTTCAGATTATTCTAACCGCTTACAAGCTTGGTCTTGTGTTATTTTAAGAATAATGCACACAATATCACACGTTAATAATGATATTTCACTTAAATTCTTTCCAGAGATACAAAGACAAATATTAGATAATGTATGGACTTCTATTTCAATAAACTCAAAAGGTGAAAAGTTTTTTGGTGAAGAAGGAGATGGAATTAAAATTTATGATATTGATATAAAAGCTAAAAAAGAAAGAAATTCCACAATATTAAAACTTTTACATAAAGTAGAAAATGTTGCAGCAGATGTATTTGATCAAATTGGAGTGAGAATTATTACTTACGATAAAGTTGATGCTTTATTAGTTCTAAGGCATTTAAGAAAAAATGGTGTTTTAGATTTCTTTAATATTAAACCTAGTCGTTCAATTAATAGATTAATAGACGTGAAAACATTTAAAAAAATACTTAATTATCAAAAAGAAAGATTAAAATCAGGTCTTATAACAAAAGAAGAATTTGAAAATTTAATAAGACAAGACTCTGAAAGAGAAGCAAATATAACTAATTCTACAGAGCAGGGTTTAATAAATCCATATACCCATAATGAATATAAATCTATTCAGTTTACCTGTAGACAAATGATAAGAATGAAATACCCTTTTGATTATGAAAATCCATCTTTAGGCGAGAACTTTTGTTTTTTCTTTCCTTATGAAATGCAAATAGTTGATATTAATACACATGAACAGAATAGATCAGGTAAAGCAAGTCATGAAAAATATAAAGAAAAACAGTTAATTAGTGCTAGAAAAAGAGTTTTAGGTAAATTTATTAAATCTGAGGAAGTTTTAGAAACAAGCATTTAGGTTATTAGAATTTAGATACTTTAAATAAAACTATTTTTTCTTAATGTATAATGATTTAGTAAATTAGATTTATATAGGGTTCTTATGGCTTCAGATAAGGTAGAAAAAAAGAAAAAAAGTTTTCAACATAAGTTAGAACTTAGAAATACAAGATTATCAGATTATAACGATATAAAAGAGATAATGGATTTAGTCTACTCTAATCTTGGAGGAGCTTGGACTAAAAGACAATTTGCTGCACAATTAATGCGTTTTCCTGAAGGGCAGATTTGTATAGAAGATAATGGAAAGGTTGTTGCTGCTGCAATAAGTGTTATTGTTGATTATGCAAAATATGGTGATAATCATTCTTATTGGCAAATAACAGGAAAAGGATTTATTACAACTCATGATCCTGAAGGTGACACTCTTTATGGAATTGATGTTTTTGTACATCCAGATTATCAAGGTTTAAGACTGGGAAGAAGGTTATATGATGCACGTAAAGAATTATGTGAAAAATTAAATTTAAAAAGAATAATTGCAGGTGGTAGAATACCTGAATATAAAAACTATGCAGATAAAATGTCCCCTCAAAAATATATTGAAATGGTTAAAAATAAAGAAATTTTTGACCCTATATTAACTTTTCAAGTCGCAAATGATTTTCATGTAAGAAAAATATTAACAAATTATCTACCTGGAGACCTTGACTCAAAGTCTTATGCAACTCTTTTAGAATGGATAAATATTTATTATGAAGAAAAAGAACAGTTAATCGGTGGACATAAAACAGTTGTTAGAGTTGGTCTTGTTCAATGGCAAATGAGAAGCGTTGAGAATGTTGAGGAGTTATTAAATCAAGTAGAGTTTTTTGTTGATGCTGTAGCAGGTTATAAGGCTGATTTTGTTTTATTTCCTGAGTTTTTTAATGCTGCTTTAATGGCAACTTCTAATGAAAAAAGTGCATCTGATGCAATAAGAATTTTGGCGGGACACACTAATAAAATTAGAGAAAAAATGATAGAACTTGCTCTTTCATATAATATAAATATAATTGCTGGGAGTATGCCAGAATATCGTAAACAAACACTCCATAATATAGCTTTTTTATGTCGTAGAGATGGAACTTGGGATTCTCAATATAAATTACATATTACTCATGATGAATCCATTTATTGGGGTTTAAAAGGTGGAGATAGTATTAAAATTTTTGATACTGATGTTGGAAAAGTTGGTATTTTAGTTTGTTATGATGTTGAGTTTCCAGAGTTATCAAGAATATTAGCTGAGAAAGGAATGAATATTTTATTTGTTCCATATTGGACTGATACTAAAAATGCTTATCTACGTGTAAGAAGATGTGCACAAGCTAGAGCAATTGAAAATGAATGTTATGTAGTAATTTCTGGTAGTGTAGGAAGTTTACCAAATGTAGAAAATATGGATATTCAATATTCACAATCGGCTGTATTTTCACCATCTGATTTTGCTTTCCCACATGATGCTATTGTTGCCGAAGCAACTCCAAATACAGAAATGACACTAATAGTTGATTTAGATTTGGATCTTTTAAAAGATTTAAGAGTACATGGAAGTGTTACTAACTTAAAAGATAGAAGATCTGATATATATAAAATCATCATGAAAGAAGAGTAAGTAAGTTTGAATACTCTACTTGACTATTTTTTATTGAAGTAATTGTGTTTAAGAGTATTTTATGATATTAAATTAAAAAAATTTGTTTAAAAATATCTCTTAATACTATGAAAACATATATTTAATTATCATTTAAAATAATTTATTTAACAGTAAGTTTAAAATATACTTAAAGACACACTTTTTAAAACTTGGAGTAATGTATCTATGGATCAAAATTTAGCTTCTTTACGTTCTGAAGAAATGACAGAAATGCTTAAAAAAGCATTGATTAATAAGTCTCTTTTACAAAACGAAGTTCTTGATGAAATTTTGGCAGAAAGAGATAAGGCAATTGATGAAGCTAGAAAGAAAATTCAAGGTATTTGTTACTCAATAAATTATAAAGAAAAAAAGTTAAAAGTTTTTGATACTTATACAAATAAAGAAATTGCTTCTGTAAATATTCCAGGTAATGTTGGTAGTTTTAATCCTGATGATTTTGATAGTTGGGGAACATCTACAACAATTATAGATTTAGAGGAGATTCAAAAAGAAGGAGATATTCCTTTTCATTTAGATAATGAATCATATTATGGTTTAGCCGTTAGAGATAATAAAAGCTATTTATATAATTCAGAAATTGAAAAGCAAACATCATTAGCAATTACTAATCAATTTATATTTGGTGGAATTGCAAAAAATAAAAATGTTCATTTACCATTTGATATGTATCTCTCAAGTGATAATAAAATATTATGTTTATCAAATAGAGATGAAGGAAAAGTTCATGTATTTAATACCGATACAAATACGTTTACAGATGAAATACAAATAAGACAGGCAGGTTCATTAAAATCAATAAATGTTTCTATTGCTTCAAAAAGTAAAAAAATATATTTAACTGATAATATTACACCTGTTTTATATATATATGATTTAAATGCTAAAAAATTAGATAAGAAGAGTTTAAACTCCGGTGTTTTAGGTAATATATGTTTAACACCTGATGAGTCTAGTTTTTATGTTGTTACTATTAAACCAGAGCCTAATTTAAAAAGTTTTGATGCTAATTCTCTTAAAGAGTTAAAAGCATTTCCACCAAAAGGAGAATATTTTAGTAATGGTGATGATCCTTGTGATCTTTTGACTCTTTCATCTGATGAAAAGTATATTTTTTCAATGACATATTTAAATGATCCAATGCCATTTACTCCTGTTTTAACTGTTATAGATCTTGAGAAATCTAAAGCTATTAAGAGATTTTCAATAAAAGATGAAACAAAACCAATAACTATTTCATTTAGAGGTGAAAATCCTTTAGGTGGTGTAAATAAGACTCTTGAAGAACTTTTAGTTGAAAAGGGCTTATTTACATATAATAAATTAAGAGATATAAAACTTGCTATTATGCAAGAGGGAGAAGGCGGAGAAGAAGAAAACAAAGAAGGAAAGAAAGAAGAGGAGTTTTTAACAGTTGAGACACAAGCTCTTGAATTTGAAACAAGAAAAGATGAACCTGTTAGCACTGATTCTGGAATTGAAGCTAAAAAAGTTAAACATATAATATTACCTAAAAATGCAAATAAGCATATTATGGAAATACTTTTAGGTAGTTTTTGGCAAAGAAATGAAATTGATTTAGCAGAAATACCAGAAGCTTATAAAAAACTTGAAGATTTAGCTGATAGAACAAGAAAAAAGCTTGAATACTTTGATAGAGAAATTGTAAATGTAAAAAGATTTTATGAAAGCTATACTTTAGAGTCTACAATTCAAAGAGAATTTATTCTTGAAATGCTTGACGAAGAAGAAAGTGTTCAAAGACAAGAAGTAAAATCAGCTCCTTCAAATTGTTCTAATTGTGGTGCTCCAATGCTTGGTTTATGGGAATGTATGGCTTGTGGATTCTCTTATGAAAAACCAGAAGATGCTTTAAGAAGAAAACAAGCTTCACTTGATCCATTGGCAAACTTAAATAAAGGTAATTTTATTGTAATAGATCCTGAGTCTGGTCTTTTACTAGAGGTTGATAATTATAAAGTCCCAATATGGGAAATGCAAAAAGATGTATTTGACTTAGGAACAATAGATGAGGCTGTAAGACTTGATAACCGTAATACTTTAGTTTTAGATTCTGTTAATAATACTATAATCGAAGTAACACCAAAGGGAAGAACAACTTGGAAATATACTCCCGAAAATGAAGAATCAGCTAAATTAAATAATCCAAAAGGTATGTCTGTTTTACATAATAATGACTTATTAATTGCTGATACCGATAATCATAGAGTTGTTGAAATGGATTTTGATGGATCTATTATTTGGCAATATGGTATGAAAGGTACTGCTGGTATAGATTTTAATATGCTTAATAGTCCTACAAGCTTTCAAAAAACTTATGATGGTACTTATTTAATTTGTGACTCTGGAAATAATCGTATTATTGAAATTAGAAGAGAGTTAAATGCAGAAACAGGTGTTTATCAAATTCGTAAAGATTGGCAGTTTGGAAACCCTGAAAATAAACTAGGTAAGGGTGAAGGAAGTGATGAAAAGCATCTAAATAAACCTCTTAAAGCATTTAAACAATTAGATAATACAATATTAATACTTGATAATGGTAATAAGAGAGTATTAGAAGTTGATGAAAAAAATGAAATGAAGTGGGAATATAAGACAACTAATGAAAACCCAGAATTTAGTATTGAAAATCCTATAAGAGCAAGTAAATTAAAAAATAAAGATTTGCTTGTTGTTGGTGATGGTAAAATGGTTCAAGTTTTCTTTAGTAAAAATGAACAACAAATTATTTGGGCAAGTACATTTCAAGCTTTATCAGAAAAGACAACTTATAAAATAACAAAAGAGAGCATAACTAAAACTAAAGTCGGATATGGTTCATCTTCTAGATATGGTAGTAAGTTTGATAATGAAAATCCTTTAGTAAAAGAGAAAAGAGAAGAAAAGAAAAAAGCTTTAAGTAATAGATATATGGGTAAAGCATCAGCAAATAAAAAAGCAGAGGAATTAGAAGAAAAGAAAGAATTACTTGATGAAATAATTGAAAATTCTCAACAACAAGATTTAGAACCAATTAATACAGAATCTGGTATATATTCTGAGACTGAAGAAATACAAGAAGCAGAAGTAAAAGAAGAAAAAAAAGTTGAAGAGAATAAACCAAGGGTAATACTTGCAAAAGGTGAAACTCTTATTTCTATACCTGTTCTTGTTATAGAAAAAACTGAAAAATTAATTTATTTAATGAATAGAGATGCAAAAATTTCATGGACTTATGGTGAAAATCAAGAGTTAAATAATCCTAAATCAGTTGAAATTACGCCATTTAGAACATTATTAGTTTCTGATGATACTTCTGTTTTTGAATTAAATATGTCCACAAAAGAAAAAATTTATGAGCATAGTGTAAATGCAAATAGTTCTGTAATGTTAAAAAATGGAAATTTATTAATATGTGATGAAAAAAATTCAAAAGTTTATGAAATAACTAAATCTCATGATATTGTATGGGAATATTATTGTGATAAACCAGCTAATTATGCGATAAGGCTTAGTAATGGAAATACTCTTATAACATGTTCTAATCATATTGTTAAAGAAGTTAACTCTGATTATGATACAGTTTGGAGCTTTGGAGAAGAAAATAAACCAGGTAATGATAATCAACATCTTGCTTTCCCTGAATATGCTATAAGGTTAAAAAATGGAAACACTTTAATTACTGATACTAAAAATGGTAGAGTTATTGAAGTTAGTATAGATGGGAATATAGATTGGACTTATACAGGTTTTGGACTAACAAAATTAATTACACCTAATTTTGCACATAGGTTAAAAGATGGTCATACTTTTATAGCTCATACTAATCATAAACAAATAATTGAAGTTGATCAGGAAGGAAAAATGATTTGGCGTTTAATAATGCCAAATAAAAAATAAATGGAAATAGATGTATTAGTAATTGGAGCAGGGGCTGCTGGTCTTACTGCTTCAATTTTTTGTTCTAAAAAATATAAAAATGTAGTTATTTTAGAAAGAACAAACAAAGCAGGTAAAAAAATAATGATTTCTGGTGGTACAAGATGTAATGTATTACCTATTTCTATGACATATGAAGATTATTTTACATCTTCATCAAAAAATCTTATGAAAAATATTTTTAAATCTTGGTCTATTAAAGATTGTTTTAATTGGCTTAACAATGAAATTGGTTTAAAAATGGTAACAGAAGTAGAATCTAATAAATGGTTTCCTGCTAGTAATTCTGCTAAAGAAGTAAGAGACTTGCTTTTAGAGAAAGCAGAACTTCAGGGAGTTAAAGTTTTTTATGAGCAATCTGTTGAGAATATTTACAAAGAAGATAGAAAGTGGTTTTGTATTACAAAAAATGGGAATAAATTTATAGCTAATAAAATTATTATTGCAACAGGAGGTTCTTCTTTACCAGAGATAGGAACTGATGGAACTGGTTATAAGTTAATGAAAGAATTAGGACATAATATAAATAAAACTTATCCTGCATTAACACCACTTAAAGGTGTTCATCCAAATAATACTCTTATTGCAGGTATATCATTAAATGTTGATTTAAATATTAAGGTAGATAATAAAAAGATAAAATCTGAAAGAAGTGGTTTTTTATTTACTCATAAAGGTTTTAGTGGTCCTTCAATATTAGATTTATCTCATTATGCTGTTTTAGCTATGGAAAAAAGTCAATCTAAACCAGAAATTATGGTTAATTGGGTTAATATAAATGATGATGAATGGAAAAATATTTTAATATCTTCAAAAGGCAATGTATTGAATAAATTAAAAGAATATTTACCTAATAGACTTGCTGAAAGTTTAGCAAATGAATTGCATATTAAAGATTTAAACTTTAGCGATTTAAAAAAAGAGCAAAGAAATAAATTAATAGAAAACTTGACTAGATATAAATTAAATTATACAGGACATGAAGGTTATAAAAAGGCTGAAGTCACTGGTGGAGGCATTCCACTAGAAGAAATAAATACATCTACAATGGAAAGTAAAGTATTAAATAACTTATATTTATGTGGAGAAATTCTTGATGTATTTGGAAGAATTGGTGGATTTAACTTCTACTGGGCTTGGGTTACAGGTCGTTTAGCTGGATTGTCATGTTAAAAAAGGTAATAAATTAAAAAATGACAGAAAAAATTTCAAATATTTTTTATCCTCCTATTGAACCATATAATAAAGGTTTTTTAGAGGTTTCTAATATACATAAAATTTATTATGAAGAAGTTGGAAATCCTAATGGTGTTCCTGTTGTTTTTCTTCATGGTGGACCTGGAGTTGGAATTTATTCAGATTATAGACGTTTTTTTGATCCTGAATACTATAGAGTTATTCTATTTGATCAAAGAGGTTGTGGACAAAGTTTGCCTCTAGGTTGTTTAGAAGATAATAACACAGATGAATTAGTAAATGATATTGAAAAATTAAGAGATTTATTTAATATTGATAATTGGATTGTATTTGGTGGCTCTTGGGGGTCAACACTTGCTTTAATTTATGCAATAAGACATAAAGAAAGAGTTAAAGCTTTAGTTTTAAGAGGAATATTTTTAGCAAGAGAAAAAGATATAAACTGGTTATTTGAAGATGATGGAGCAGGAAAAATATTTCCAGATTATTTTTCAGAATACAAAAATTATATACCAGAAAATGAAAGGGGAAATTTAGTTGAAGCTTATTATAAAAGATTAACTTGTGAAGACAAGAGTATAAATAATGAAGCAGGAAGAATTTTTAGTAATTGGGAAACAAAAATATCTAAATTGAACTATAAAAATAAAAACGAAGATTTCACAGAAAGAGATTTAGCTAATTCAAAAATTGAAGCATTATATATGATTATGAAATGTTTTATACCTGAAAACTATATTTTAGATAACTTAATCAAAATAATTGATATAAAAACGTATATAGTACATGGAAGATATGATATAGTATGTAGTACTTCAAATGCTTGGGATCTTGAACAGTATTGGATTAAGGCTTCAAGTGGAGAATATAAACCTAAATTAGTTATTACACCAAATTCAGGGCATTCTCAAATGGAATTAGAGAATATCAATGAGTTAGTAGGTTTTATGGAAGATTTGAAACAAATTTAATTATTGTATAAACTTAAAAAAAATAATTTCTTTATGGAAGAAGAATATTTAAAGAAGAATTATCTAAACTAGTAAAATTTGATGATGCAGTATCATACTTTTTTAATGAAAACTGTTTGGATGGTTTATGGTATTGGAATCTTGAAAATAATAATTTTTGGATTAGCCCTAAGTTTCTAAGTTCTTTAGGTTATGATAAAGAATATGTATCTGATAATGTAATTCAAAAAATACAGGAAATTATAGATCCAGAAGATTTAGCTAAATCAACAGAAGAACATCAGAAACATTTTGCAGATCCTAATTATCCATTTAAAGTTTTAGTAAGATACAAGTGTAAAAATGGATCTGTAGTATGGATTAGAACATATGGACAGGCTATAAGAGATAAAGACGGTAAGCCAATAAGATTTATAGGAAATCATTATAATGTTACTGAAAATATAAAAAACCAGAATGAATTAATACTTGCTAATCAAAGATTAAATAAAATTTTTAATAACTTAGCAGATTTAGTTTTTGTGTTAGATAAAAATTTTATTTATACTGAGTATTATAATCATGATAATGAATCAAAATCATTTGTTTCATCTGAATTTTTCCTAAATAAAAAAATAACAGATATACCTTTCCCAAAAGATATTTTAGATTTATTTATTAACTCACTTGAAAAGGTTAAATCTACTAAAACTAAACAATATATAGAATATAGCCTACAAATGGATAATATTTGTAATTGGTTTGAAATGATTATATCTCCTGTTATTGACTCAAATTATGACATTATAGAATTTATATGTATTGTTAATAATGTTAGTGAACATAAAATTTTAGAACAAAAACATAAAAATATGTTTAATTCCTCTACTCATGGAATTGTTTATCAAGATATTAATGGAAGAATAAGTAATGCAAATCCTGCAGCATTAAAAATATTAGGTTTAGAGCTTAAAGAACTAAAAAGTAGAATGCCAGAATTGTATTAAAGAAAATGGGGAAGCTTTTTTACCTATTGAGTCTCCAACAAAAAAAGCAATAGAAACAGGTAAAACTGTTGAGAATGTAGTTATGGGTATTTATAATGAGCTAATTAATGCTTTTGTATGGGTAAAAATTTCTTGTGTGCCAATACTTGATGTAAATAAAAAACCTTATATGGTTTATATTCTTTTTGAAGATATAACAGAATCTCGAGCTATTCAAATTGAACTCATAAAAGAAAAAAAGAGAGTAGAAGAAGCAAATAAAGTTAAAAATGAGTTTTTAAATAATATGAGCCATGAGCTAAGAACTCCATTAAATGGAATAATGGGTTTTTCAGATTTGTTATTAAAAACAAACCTAACTAATGAGCAAAAGGATTATATAAAGGCTATTTCTAATTCATCAAATGCTTTATTGGATTTGATAAATGATATACTTAATTTTTCGAAAATCGAAACTGGTAATATTCAGCTAGATATAGTAAAAACAAATTTGTTAGAAACTTGTGAGCAACTTATTGATATACTAAGTTATAAAGCTATAGAAAAGAGTCTAGATTTATATTTAAATTTTTCTCCATTATTACCTGAATATGTTTGGATGGATGTAGTTAAATTTAAACAAATAATGTTAAATCTTCTAGGTAATGCAATAAAGTTTACTAATGAAGGGGAAATTCATATATATGTAAGTTGTATAAAAGAAGATATAGATAAAGCACGTATAACATTCTCAATTACAGATACTGGAATTGGTATTTCTGAATTAAATAGGAAAAAAATATTTGACGCATTTTCTCAGGAAGATGGTTCTAGCACTCGTAAACATGGAGGAACAGGTTTAGGATTAACAATATCTAATAAGTTATTAGAGTTAATGGATAGTAAACTTGACTTTAAAACACAACTTGAACAAGGTTCCTCATTTTATTTTACTTTAGATCTCAAGTCTGAATTTTCTAATGCCCATAATTTTATTAATTCAAATATAAATAATATTTTAATAATAGATAAAAATCAAGAAAATAAAGGAATAATTCAAAATATATTTTATGATATAAGTCCTAATATTACATTTATTTCTGATAGTTTTGATTTAATTAGTAATATTGATTTTAAAAAATATGATTTATTAATAATTGAACATAGAATTAGAAGCTTTAATAGTATCGAAATAATAGATAGAATACGTAATGAGTTAAATATACCTGATGAAAAATTAAAAATAGTACTTTTATATAGTCCTTTAGATATTGGAATATTAAACAATCAAGAAAAAGGTTTGATATTTACTAAAATACAAAAACCAATAAAGCATAGTTATTTTAATTTAAACTTATTAAATACAACCTGTGAAACTATTAATAAAGGTTACTTAGATCTTAAAGATGTTTACAAAAAAGTTTTAGTTGCAGAAGATAATCCTATAAATATGCTTTTAACTAAAAAGATTCTTAAATCTTTATTTCCACAAGTTGAAATTATAGAAGCTAGAAATGGTAGAGAAGCTGTAAAATTATTTGCAAGTAATAAACCAGATATAGTTTATATGGATTTACAGATGCCTGAAATGAATGGATATGAAGCAACTACAGAAATTAGAAAAACGGAGTTTCATAAAAATACTCCTATTATTGCACTAACTGCAGATGTAATTGAGGGGACAAGAGAAGCTTGTTTAGAAAAAGGTATGAATGATTATATTAGTAAACCTGTAATAATGGAAATAATTAAAGAATCATATATTAAATGGATAAATAGAGGGATTATTCCATAATTTAGAATAAGTATTTATTTTTTACTTATTTGTATATAAAGGGGTTAATTATCTCTAAATTAATTATTATTTTTTTACTTCTTACTAAAAATATTATCTTGATGCTCTTGTATTACTGATTGCACCTTCATCACTTAAAAGTTTAGATAGATTTGGGTCTTTAAGTACATCTTTTATATTCATTTTTTTTCCATCAACAATAACTGTACTACTTACAAGCCTTACTCCATGGCTATAATCTGCATAAGTATTTTCATGAACTGTACTTAATGGTTGTATTGGTTTTCCATTTTTTTGATGCCAACCATAGATAGCAACCTGTGTAGGTTTATTATCAAGTCTATTAGTTATAACAACATCTTTTTGATGACCTGAAATTAATTGTCCTTGTCTAACGCCTTTTTCTGAAATCTGGTTTTCTACCATTTCATTATGTTTTTTGTAATATTGATTTGACATCATAGTTGCACCAGCTGGAAGTGGTTGAGGATTTAACTTAACTTCAGAGCTTTTATAAATATCATCAACCATTTTTTTTGTAGGTAAAATTGTTCCTGTTTTATCTGCGATCTTTTGTGCTGTAATAGGACTCATTGGCATTCTTACAAAATCATTATTTGAACCTATCGCAATATAATCTGGCATTACTGATATTTTTGCTGTATGACTAATACCATTATTATCTTTAATAGAAATAGAAATTTGTTTAAGATTTCTCATAAAATCTGGTATATTACCTTGTGTGACTTCTTTTAAAATCATCTTTTCTCTTTCTGTTCTATTCATATTTTTAGTTGCTTCAATAAATTGGCTACCTGTCATTGCATTAGATTTTCTTGAAGGTATTCCCTCAATTTTTGAAGTAGATGAATTAAATATGCTATTAGTAGATACATTATTTTGTGTAGGTTTTATTAAATTAAAAATTGAAAAAGAATTATTAATATTAGAGTTATTTTTTAAAATAGGGGAAAAATTTGTTGAATCTTTTTTTATACCTAAACCAGATAAAATAGGTTTAGTATTTTCACTTTGTTGAAAATTTTTTTTAAATAGTTCAGATGGAGGTGTTAATTTTCCACTATTTATTCTAAAATTCATGTATTAATTCTCTAAAAAATTATATATATTTTTTATAGTAAAAAAATAATATAAATTACCTCAAGATTAGGTTAAATTTTATTCAATACTTAAGCATATGTATACATAGTTTATACTAGACAATAAGTAAAAAGTGATGAGTGAAAAGTGACAAGACAAGAATATTTCAGTAATAACGCTACGGATAAATATTCTTTGCAAACCAATTACTTTTAAGTATAAAATAATTTCTATAGGAAAAGATAAAAATAAATATTTTATAATGACTGATTAAACAACTTCTACTTTTAGGAAATTTATTTCAAAAATAATTCTTTTTATATCAATTATTATTGAGTCAAACATATCAACAATCTTTTCGATTTCAGTTTCTTCTAGCCTAAATAAAGATCCTATCTCAATTGAATAGTTTATCTTATTTATCTTTTCTAAAGAAGTATAATAAAATTCATTTATAGTATTTATTAACTCATAAAACTCTGAGAATCTTAAAGGTGAGAGTTTCCAAGTTAGTTCATTATATTTTAAATAAAATTTCTCGCAACAATCACAATAATAAAAGGATAAATTATTATCTTTGTATAAAACTTTTGATTTTATATTTTTCATAAAAATACCATTAGTTAGATAAACTAATAGTTAGTCTAACTAATTATATTTAATTTGTAAACTATTTCTTATAATTTATGAACTAACTCTATTTAAAATTAGGTTTTCTTTTTTCCATAAAAGACATTATACCTTCCCTAAAGTCAGACAATTTAACAACTTCACCTTGAAACATCGCTTCTAAGCCTAACTGGTCTGATAAATCACCTATTATTGCTTTATTTACTAATTGTTTAACTCTAGCTAAAGAACCTGAAGGTTTTTTACTTAACTCTAATGATAGAGAATTTACAGCCTCTGAAAGTTCTTGTTCATCAACTAATCTATTTAACAAACCTAATCTATAAGCTTCTTCTGAGTTTATAGTATTACCTAGCATCATTAATTCTGTTGCTTTTCCTGAGCCTAAGAGTTTTGTTAGGAAAAAAGATGCCCCTGTATCTGGTACTAAACCAATATTCACAAATGCACATGAATAACTTGAGTTTTTAGAGCCAATTCTAAAATCACAAGCAAGTGCTAAACTAAAACCTGCTCCAAAAGCAAAACCATTAATAGAAGCAATTATTGGTTTACTAAGATTACGCATTTTAATAACAACTTTATGAAGATTTTCTAATAAATCGTTTAATATATTAGGCTCACTTTCAAGTTTAGTCATCAATTTTATATCCCCACCTGATGAAAAACCTTTTCCATTGGCATTTAAGACAACAACTTTTACATCATCTGATTTACACATATCAAAAGCTTCTGAAAGTTCAAAAGTTATTTTATCATCTAGTGCATTAAGAGCTTTTTCTCTATTAAGAGTTATAGTTGCTATTCTATTTTCTAGTGAAAATATTATATTTTCAAAATTTGTTCCCATTAAAATTTCCTCAAATACTAATTTATATCTGTTTTATATTATTTATTCTTCTTCTGCAAATTTATCTTTACCAGTTTTTATATTCCAAAATCTTACTTTATTATCATCACCACCACTAATAATGGTATTTCCATCTTTAGTGAATGCAACTGTGGATATAGCACCTTCTGTTGCAGGAAATTCTTTTAAAAGTTTACCGTTATTTATATTCCATAATCTTACAGACTTATGATAATACCCACCACCACTTGCTAGAATCTCTCCTTTAGGATTAAAAGCTAAACCTGAAACTTCACTACCGTCAATTTGTCTTACAAGACTCCAATTATTCATATCCCAAATTTTAATTTCACGCCAACTACTTGTAGCCATTTTGTTAGAGTTATTAAATGTAAGAGATTGAACGCTGTATCTATGTCCATTTAATGTTTTAACTAAATTACCTGAATTAATATCCCAAACTTTTATAAGCCCATCTTCTCCGCCTGAAACTATATATTTTCCATTTGGTGTAACTGCAACAGATTGAATTGATTTACTATTACCAATAATATTTAAAACTGTTTTACCTGTATTTATATTCCATACTTTAATTTTACCATCTTCACTACCACTAACTATTAACTTTGAGTTTGGAGCAAATGATAAAGATTTAATTGTTCCAAAATGTCCTTGCAATGTTTTTACTTCTTTTGCTAATGCAACTCCCCAAATTCTGACTTTATAATCACTACTTCCTGTAGCAATTAATTTTCCATCATTACTTGTTGCCATAGCTGTAATTGGTCCACTATTAAACCCTGTAGCAGTATTTAAAACTTTTTTATCTGCACTTCCTTTATTAGAATCCCAAAATCTTATAGTTTTATCTTCACTTCCACTTATTACTGTTTTTCCATCATTACCCATTAATACAACACTTACAGGTTTACTATGACCTTCTGGCTCTGCTCCATGTTCACCTTCTTTTTTTTCTCCATGACCTGCTTCTTTCTTATCACCGTGCCCACTTTCTTTTTTATCACCATGTTTTGACTTATTTTCTTCAGAACTTTTAGATTTGTCATCTTTCTTTTCTTCATGGGAACTTTCTTCTTTATGTTCATCATTTGCAAATACTAAATTATTAACTGAAGATAAAATTGTTAAGCTTAATAAGCTGAGTAAAACTTTTTTCATTTTTTAATTAAAATCTCCAAAAGAAGGTAAAGATTATGAATACAAACATGATTATATCATTGATGTATATTCAAGATGAATAAAATAATAAAAAAATTATTAAGCTTAATTTATATAATTCAATAATTTAATTAGATAAACAGTAAAAATAAAATAGTTGATAAAAAACAATTTTTAAAACTTGAAGTTTTATTACGCAACATTTGTTTGATATATCGAACACAAGTTATAATAAGCTTATTATTAAGTATGAGGTAGAGTATGAAAAGTAGAGTGAATCATTTACCAGATAATGAAATAACTCATGCTATGGCTCACTACTTATTTTCTATACATAGACTTAAAGAACTTAAAGGATATGCAAGAGTAACAGATATTGCAAAAGAGATGAGTTTAAATAAAAGTACAGTATCTGTATCCCTTAACAGTTTAAAGAAAAAGCAATTGATTCTTGAAGATGAAAATAAATTCTTTTCACTTACAGATGAAGGACATCAACTAGTTCATAAGGTTTTAGGCTCTCGAGCTTTATTATATTACTTTTTAAAAGATTATATAGGAGTTAGTGAAGAAACAGCCTATAAAGATTCTTGCCTTATGGAACATATTATAAGTGATGAAACTAGAGAAAAATTCTTTTTACTTATGAAAAATAATGAATCAGGTTTAAACCTTAATGATTTTGAAAACTATGAGGATTTTACAAGTATAGAAAATAATTCTTTGAGTGGAGATATTGAATTAAACGATTTTATTTTAGAAAAGGCAAAATAGTATGGTTTTAGCAAATATAAAAACTGGTGAAACAGTTAAAATTGTTAAGTTTAGAGATGAGCTTGAAACAAAAGCTATATTAACAAGTATGGGTATTATTCCAGGAGATCATTTAGAAGTGGTTAGTAAATCTCCTTTTGGAAGTCCTATCTTCTTTAAGCATAATTTAAATAATTTTTTTGCATTAAGACGAAATCAAGCTGAATTAATAGAAGTTGAGTAGAAATGAAAACATATTTGTTTGTTGGTTTTCCAAACTCTGGTAAATCAACAGTTTTTAATATACTTTCTGGTCAATCAAGAAAAGTATCAAATTATTCTGGAGTTACTGTTGACACAGGTATAGCAGAGTTAAAAACTAATAATCAAAATGATGAAAAAATTTTAATAGTAGATTTACCTGGTGTATATAATCTATTCCCATCTAGTATAGATGAAGGTATAACAGTTTCTACTCTTTTAAACCTTAATAAAAGAATAACAGAATTTCATAAAATTGTTGCAGTTATTGATCCTTCTAGGTTAGAAGCAAGTTTGGCATTAGCATTGTCTTTAAAAAACTTATTTGATAACAATGTACTTCTATTGATAAATAAAAGTGATTTATTAGAAAAAAATAAAATTGATTATAAAAAATTGGAAGAATTAACAGGTTTAAAAGTTAAGATATGTTCCTCAATAAAAGATGAGAAATCAGGTCTTAAAGATGTAGATGATTTTTTAAGAGAAAATATTAGTAATTCTCCTATAAGAGCTAAAAATAATTTAACTTTTACAAATAAAAATTTAAATTATATGCCAAGTAAGTCTCAAGAAAGTTCTTTAGTTAATATTGATGATAATGAAAATACTGTTTTAAATAAAATAAGTTCAATACAAAAAGAAGCAAGGGATATAGTAAATAAAATACAAATTAGTGATGATATTAAAAGCATAAAGATAACATATAAAATAGATAAGGTTTTGCTTCACCCATTATGGGGAGGAATAAGTTTTTTTGCAATATTTTTGATTATTTTTCAATCATTATATACAGTTTCTGCTCCTTTTATGGAATTAATTGAATTATCTGTTTCATATATTGGAGATTTTATTGGTTCTTTTTTACCTGAAGGATTGTTTAAGAGCCTTATTGTAGATGGTGTATTTGCTGGAGTAGGAGGCGTTTTAGTATTTTTACCACAAATCGCTATATTGTTTTTTTTACTAAGTATTATGGAACAATCTGGTTATATAGCTAGAGCGGCATTTATAACAGATAAAATAATGTCATATTTTGGATTAAATGGAAAAGCTTTTTTACCTTTTCTTTCCGGTTTTGCTTGTGCTGTTCCTGCAATAATGTCAACAAGAACTATAGAAAATAAAGGTGAAAGATTAGCAACACTTATGACAATTCCTTTAATTACTTGTAGTGCTAGATTACCTGTGTATATTCTTTTAATAGGAACATTTATCCCTAGTTATAAGGTTTTTGGTATTATTGATAGTCAAGGTTTAGCTTTATTCTTTTTATACTTTTTAGGAAGTATTGTTGCTTTAGTAATGGCTAAAATATTTAGATTATCATTTTTTAAAAGTAAATCTAATTCATTTTTTATGGAAATGCCACTTTATCAAAAACCTAGATTAAAACCTGCTTTTAGGCAAATGTGGAGACAATCAAAAGTTTTTTTGAAAAAAGCAGGGACAACAATTTTTGCATTATCAATAATAATATGGATTTTATCTACATTTCCGCAGATTGACCCCAAAGATTATCCTACTAAGAATGAAACAGAGATTGCATCTATTCAATTAGAAAAATCTGCTATTGGGCAAATAGGTAAAACAATTGAACCTGTTATTAAGCCTCTTGGATATGACTGGAAAATAGGTATAGGAATAATAATAGCTTTTGGTGCAAGAGAATTATTTGTTTCAGGTATGGGAACTATTTATGCATTAGGAGATGTAGATGAAAACTCTAAATCTCTTAGAGAAAGATTAAAACAAGAAAAAAATACAGATACAGGAAAGCCAACATATAATTTAGCTGTCGTATGGTCTTTATTAGTTTTCTTTGCTTTTGCTTGTCAATGTATGAGTACACTTGCCATTGTAAAAAAAGAAACAGAAGGTTGGCAAATGCCTATATTAATGTTTAGTTATATGACTTTATTAGCTTATTTTGGGGCATTTATAACATATAGGGTTATTTTACCTTTTGTTTCTAATTAGTTAACTACTTTTAGAAAAAGTTTAAAGTATTGCTTCTTATTGGTTTCTTTTTTTTTATCTCTCATTGTAATATAAATGATTATTTAAAAAGACTTACATATCCTATAATTGATATGTTAAAATGTTTCCTTATCTATGTTGATTTATGAGGTTTTTAAGCTTTGGATAGCCAGAAAAAAAAATATAAACTGGATCATATCGGAATAGCTGTAAAAGATATAGAAGAATCCTTAAAGTTTTATAAAGATGCTTTAGGGTTAGAACTAGAAGGTGTTGAAATAGTTAAAGAGCAGAAAGTTAAAACAGCTTTCTTAACTATTGGAGAAACACATATAGAACTTCTTGAAGCTACAGAAACTGATAGCCCAGTTGGAAAATTTATAGAAAAAAAAGGTGAAGGAATTCATCATATAGCAATCAAAGTTGAAAATATAGAAAAACATCTAGAAAATCTTGATGAAAAAGAAATAAGATTAATAGATAAAGAAGCAAAAGTAGGTGCTAATAATAAAAGGATTGCTTTTGTTCACCCAAAATCAACTTCTGGAGTTCTCTTAGAATTATGTGAAGAAGCTCCAAATGTAACAATACCAATATTATAAATCAGGAGATGAAAAATGAAATTACATGAGTATCAAGGTAAAGAGCTTTTTGAAAAAGCAGGAATACCTGTTGCTAAAGGAAAAGTTGTTACAAGTTTAGAAGAACTTGAAAAAATAAAAAATGATTTTAATGATTGTAAAGAAGTTGTTCTTAAAGCTCAAGTACACGTAGGCGGTAGAGGTAAAGCTGGTGGAGTTAAGCTTGGTAAACCTGAACAAATTGTTGAAATTGGAAGCAAAATTTTAGGAATGGATATTAAAGGCTTAACAGTAAAAAAACTACTTGTCGCAGAAGCTGTTGATATTAAAAAAGAATTTTATTTAGGTGTAATACAAGATAGAGCAAGTAGAGGTGTTACATTCATGGCAAGTGCTATGGGTGGAGTTGATATTGAAGAAGTAGCAGAAAAACACCCAGATAAAATTATTAAAGCAACTGTAGATCCTTCAATTGGTCTAAAAGACTATTTAGTAAGAGATATTGTTTTTGGAGCTGAGTTTCCAGCAGAATTAAGAGGACAGGCATCAGACTTTGTAAAAAAACTCTATAAAGTTTTTGTTGATAACGATTGTACATTAGCGGAAATTAATCCACTTGCAATTACAGCAGATGGTAATTTAATTGCAGCAGATGCAAAAATTGATATGGATGATAATGCAGATTTTAGACACCCTGAATGGGAAGAAATGAGAGACCTTGATGGTGCAGATAAACTCGAACTTGATGCTAAAAAATCTGGTTTAAGTTATGTTGAGCTTGAAGGTGATATTGGTTGTGTTGTTAATGGTGCTGGTTTAGCTATGGCTACAATGGATGTTGTTAAATATAATGGCGGTAAACCTGCTAACTTCCTTGATATTGGTGGTTCATCAAATCCAGATAAAGTTGTTGCAGCTATGAATATCTTAATGGCTAAACCTTTAAAAGCTATTTTATTTAATATTTTTGGTGGAATTACAAGGTGTGATGATGTAGCAAAAGGTTTACTTATCGCTTTTGAAAGATTACAAAATATACCTCCAGTTGTTATACGTCTTACAGGAACAAATGAAGAAATTGCTAGAAAAATGCTTGAAGATGCTGGCTACAAAGTTGGAACTTCAATGGATGAAGCAGTAAAAGGAAGTTGTTGCTTTAGCAAATAAATAATAAAAAATATTTAAAGCTCTAATTTTTGTTTTATATGAGATTGAGCTTTATTAATATATAATCAAGTAAATCTGTTTAAGAAAAAATATTAATTAAAACTATTATTTTGTAAAACATTTTGTCATTTCACTTTTACTAAAAACTTCTACTAAGTACAAATACTATTGTATAATTACTGAAAATGTTTTAAATAATTATCCTGAGGTTAGTAAATTATGTCAGAAAACCAATCTTTAAAAGTCTTAGATTTTGATACTTTAATGTGTTTTGTTCAAGGTTTAATACAAGTTGCAAAAGTTGATGGTATTCAACCTAAAGAGCAAGAATATAGAGAAGGTTTTTAAAGAGAAGAGTTAACATATTTAGAACATAAAGATGAATTTGTTTTTGACGATTTGATAAAGCAGAATTTTGATATTAATAAATTAAGTGAATTAATTCAAGATAACGACTTAAAAGAATATTTCTTAAAATCATGTGTTATGTTAGCTTGTGTTGATACATTTTCACCAGAAGAAAAAGAATTAATAAACGAATTTTAATAAATTAAATTATTCTCTAAAGAACAATACATTAATAAATCAAGTGCAAACAGAAATAATGGAACATTTTAAAGATATTAGTATATATCAAGATTCACTTAGAGAAGTTGCAAAAAGTATAGGTGTAGAAGATTTCTAAATGGATAATAAAAAACTTGCTGTAATTGGTGCAGGTGTTATGGGTGAAGTCATTTTGAGTGGAATGCTAGACTCAAAACTTTTTAATCCTGAAAATTTAATGATTACAGCATTAAGAAGTCAAACTTGATAAATTAAGAAGAAGTTTTGGAGTAAATATCAGCACAGATAATCGTTTAGCTGCAAATTTTGCTGATATTATCTTATTAGCTGTAAAACCTGCTGATATACAAAAAGTACTATCTGAAATAATCTCAGCAGGTGTAAAAAAAGACTATCTTTTTATTTCAATTGCAGCAGGTGTATCTATTGTTAAATGGCTTCAATAACTTGATGATGCCTGTATAAGTTATGACAAATACTCCGTGTCAAGTTGGACAAGGCACATTTCAGCAATTTCAGAGTAAAAGTGTATTACACAATTTTATGACTTCATGAAATTTTTATTCTATTGGAGAAATATCATACTGGAAAAAATATCTTAGTCTGTATTTTAAGGATTAATTATGAGAGAGAGAATGGATACATTTTTTTTTTTCTGTTGAAACTCTTATTGGCTGCAGAAGTTTATAAAGGTTTCTTTTCAAAAATTATTCAAAATTAGTTTGAAACATCTTGGATTTGTATCTTTACTAAAGTGACCATTTTCTGCTGCATCAGATATGGTAACTTCACCAAAGTGGAACAATTTCGACTTAAATTTATGGAAGATATAAATGAAACCCTTTGTATAAAGTGGTTGGAAACATAACAAAATCTAAAAATTGAAGTTAGATGTCTTCTTTTCAGGAAATATTATAGTTGCCTTTATATGGGTTGTTATATATGTTTTACAAGCAAGGATTCTTGTAGAAATGATTGTATCATTAGCAAATACAAGGATAGATACATCTAATCCATTATATGTTTTTAATGGGGTTAACAGTATATTCTGTAAACCTTTTAAGAGAATACTTCCCTCTAATGAAGGTGGAGGAATGGCTTGTATTTTTGCAATTGTTACTTTAATAACGTGCCAAACACTTATAGGAGAGATATTTAAACAGTTAAGTAAGTTAATTTCATAGGATTTTGAGTAACTAAATTAAAACAAAATATTTTAATTAAAAATTGATGTTAAAGATTATTCTTTTAATTTAAAAAGTCAAACTACAGGTAAATACTCTGTTCAAGATAGTTACAGAGATAATATAAAATATGAACTTTGAATTATTAATTATAATGCTCTGAAGATGTAAAAAATGCCCTTAAAGACATATACTATGCCACTGAAAAGGGCTTAGTAATAAGCTATAAAGATTTTAATAATAAAATAGCAGCTATACGTAAAAAATTATTATCTGAAACATATTCTAATAAAGATATTAAAGAACTAAGTCAAGATGAACGTAATAGATTGGAGTTAGCAAGTGCAAAGCAAGTTTTAAAAGATTTATCTATTAATGAATCAACAAAATTAATTTATTCTACTGAAATTACAAGTTTTATAGAATCTAATTCTGAATTAGATTTTTCTATTGAGTTTATTCCAGAAGAATCAAAAATAGTTATTAAAGAAATTCAAGATGAAGAAAAAGCTAAAATTGTGAAAGCTTATCTAGAGTTCTCTGAAAAAGTAAAAAAAATATATGATAAAACAATAGAAAGCTATAATTTTGATGATATAGAATTTGCAATTATAGAAATAAATAAATTATATGATAACTTAGAAGATTTATCTAAAGAAAATAAAGATACAAAGAATTTTATCAAGAAAAAATAAATGAATTAAATTTATTAGTTGAAAAAATAAAAAATCTGAACAAGAACTTTACCAAATCTTCTGATGAACATGATATTATTAATAATATCTTAGATAATAAAAAGAATATAATAAAATAAGAGCATATATTAATAAAATAGAAGATAGGTCATATACATCAATCTAAAGAATGATACTAAATCTAATTCAATTAAGGAATTTGCTATTAATCAATTAAAAAATATTGTTAAAGTTGTTGCTCTAAATTCTTGTAGAAATTTGGAATGATAATAACTTTGTTGTTGCAGAAAAATTATTAGAACAGCTTTAAGAACTCCAGAATTTTATTATCTTTATTAAAAAGAAAAGTATGATTCACAAGATTTACTAAAAAGACAAGAAAAAGAAAAGCTAGATCAATTAGATATAAATGACAGTTATGCAATATGTGAAAAATTTGAACAATTAGTAAATCAAAAAGATTTATTTAAATCCTTATTTGATAAATTATTTAATAATAATGAAATTAATACTATTTTAGAAAAATCAGATAATTTAGACTATTTTATTATTTTATTATCAAATAACTTAGAACTTAAAGATACAAAGGCTTTATATGAAAATTTGAGTAATAATATAAAAGAAAGAATATTAACTCCATTTTTTAGGTATCAAAAGCTTAAATCATCAAAAGTAAAAGATTTATATTATTTACTTGTAATTGATAATGCTTTAAATGATGTTGTAGAGTCTATTTTCTCTAAAATGGAATCTAATGACTTTAAAGTAATTAATGAAAATATTTTAGCAAGAATTGCAGATAGAGTATCTAAATTCACATTTAGTCCAGATTCTATACTCAAAAAAACTAGTATTAATAAACTATTTTTAATGTTAGAAACTGAATTTGTCAAAAATAATGAATATATGAAAAATGCAGTTATAAGAGTTTTGTGTCAATGGATTCCTAGATTAAAAGCTAATTCTGATGAATTAAATAAATTACTACTAGAATTTTCAGAATATTCTATCTATCAAGTAAGTAAACAACAAGTCAGAGAAACTGATGATCTTATTCTTTTAAAACTAAATGATATGTTAGAAGACAATAAACCTTTATTAGCTGAACTTGTAATTAAAATAGGTCAAGATAAGCTAAATTCTATGGTAAAAACAAGAATAGAAAATAAATTAAAAGATGATCCAAATAACTTTGATAATCAATATAATTCTGCTGTAAGTAATCTAAATCTAAAAAACTATGATGAAGCTATTAAAGGATTCAAAAAAGCTATATCAATTAATCCTGAAAGTCATTTAGCAAATTATCTTTTAGCTTATTGCTACGAAGAAAAAGGTCAATATGAAATAGCAATATCATATTATAAGAAAGCAGCACAACTTAAATATAATTACATAGATGCTTATTATAATTTAGGTATGATATATGCTAAAACAAAAGATAATTTTTTAGCAAATCAGCAATTTAAGAAAATACTTAAAATTGAACCAGATCATTATGATGCTTGTGTTGCTTTAGGCGTTTCTTATGATGAAATGGGTGAATTAGACCAAGCTTATGAATATTATGAAAAAGCAATAAAAATAGATCCAGAAAAACCAGACGCATATATTAATAAAGCAATAATATTAACTCTAAAAGGTAAAGATGAAGAGGCAATACAAAATTATAATCTTGCTGCGGAGCGTTCTCATGGCAATTCAAAAATACAATTTAATCTAGGTGTAATATATCATCAGAGAGGCGATTATTCAGGAGCTATAGCATATTATAAATTAGCTATAAAATTTGATAAAAATAATAGTATGGCTTATAACAATTTAGGGTTAGCCTATTTTTCTAAGGTTAGAGTTAATGATGCAATTGAATGTTGGGAAAAAGCAATTTCTATTGACCCTAAAAACATAGATGCATATAATAATTTAGGTTGGGCTTATAATGTAATAGGTGAAATGGAAAAGTCCATAACTACATACGAAAAAGCAAAGACTATAGAGCCAAAACATTCAATATTATATATGAATCTTGGTACTGTATATTATAAAGATAATCAAATTGAAAAAGCAATAAAAGAGTTAGAAAAATTCTTAGAAGTTGACCCTAACTCTGACAAAGCTTTTGAAATTATAAAGATATTAAAAAGCTTAAGAAATCAATTAAAAGTGCGTCAAGCGTCACAATAATCATGAAAAAATCACATTGAAATATCTATATCTTCACATGAATTAATCTTATTATCTTATATATAAAAGTTAGATAAAAACTAATTTTAAATAGCAAAAAGTAATAGGAGTAATTTAAGATGAAACGACTAATAAATTTATGAATGAGTAACCTTGACAAAACTTTACAAACTTGTTAAAGTATTTATTAAGATAAGTTAACATTTATTAAGTTAAATTTAATGCTATATATTTCATTGATATTTAACTCTTGTTAACTTAACTGTATATTAACTGGATAAAACCTAGATTAATACAGGTTTATATCACATTGAGATAAGTTAATATATGTTATAATGGGCTAAGGATTATTTAGTAAAATTTAGTTATAAATAAGAGGATAATAATATGAATGAAGATATAAAAGATTTGGATGATTTATCCGAATTAGAAAATAATATGGATTTAGAAACTATTGCTAATGAAGTAATAGATCTTGATAGTATGGAAGATATTAGTCTTGATGATGATGCAGAACAAGATGAGGAAAATATGCCATTAGAAATTCTTGAAAGAGAATTAAATGCAGACTCACTTAAACTATATCTTAACTCAATTAGTAAAATTCCATTACTCTCAGCAGAAGAAGAAAGAGAATTAGCTAAGAGAATAAAAAAAGATGATAAAATAGCTAAAGAAAAAATGACAGAAGCTAATTTAAGACTTGTTATTAGTATTGCAAGAAAGTACAGAAATAGTCGTCTCTCATTTTTAGATTTAATTCAAGAAGGAAATATAGGTCTAATTAAAGCTGTAGAAAAGTTTGACCATACAAAAGGATACAGATTTAGTACTTATGCTACATGGTGGATAAGACAAGCTATTACACGTTCAATTGCTAATAATGAAAGAGATATTAGACTACCATTACATATCATTGAAATACTTAAAAAGATTAAAAAGGCTAGTCATAAATTATTTAGTAAATTAGGTAGAGATGCTACAATTGGTGAAATTGCAGAAGAAACACAAATACCAATTAAAAAAATTAGATCAGTACAAAGTGTTATTAGAACTACAGTTCCAACTTCAACACCTGTATATGAAAGTAGTAACCAAACTCTAGACGATATTATCAAAGATGTTAGTGATGAAGGAAATGAAAAGAACCAAGACTATACATTCTTAACAGAAGATTTAGGGAAACTAATGTCAATTTTAAATACTAGAGAGCAAGAAGTTATGACTATGAGATATGGTCTAATTGATGGTAATACTCAATCTTTATCTAGTATTGGTAGAGAGTTAGGAATTACAAGAGAAACAGCAAGACAGATTGAAAAAAAATCACTCTTGAAACTTAAAGATCATGCTGCTAAAATGGGATTAAAAGATTATTTAAGTACGATTTAAGAATGTTTTTTAATCATAAAATCGATAATGCTTACGATATAGCTGGGCTTCAAAAACAGTTTAATCATGAAGGAATAAAAAAAACTGTAACTGAAATGCTCGGCTATATTGTTTTGGCAGTAAATAAATATAATACAGATTGGACTATTTATATTATCAAAACTCAAGAGGATGGAGATAATATAGTTTATGTTGAAGATGATGATGAATTATATGCTTGTACAGATTATAAAGAGATCTTTTCGCATTATCTAAATCAAGCTAATGCTGAAGTATATCAAGAACGTTTTGAAAAATTTTTACTTCATTATGAAGTTATTGATAGTATTCCAGATAGAATTAACTAACTAAAATCATACTTTATAAGTATTCATCCTCAGGGCAACAATGAGAACCGTATGCATGGTCATGATTACAACTATTATTTATTACTGAAGCTTTTTTAACTTCTTTTGAATTATTTTCTTCTTTATTATGTTTTAAAATAATTGCATTAAATATTCTTGAAATATTAATACTATTACATTTATCACATTTAATATTATCTCTATTATCCGAAATAGAACAAATAATAAAAAAATCTTTTTTACAATCTTTACAAGTATAGTCGTATCTTGGCATATTATTTAACTAAATCTTCATAACCATAAAGCTTAGCTTCATTGTCATTTCTTACATTTACTCTTAAAATTTTAAAAAAACCATTATTTAAGTTCATAAGCCCATAATCAATACCTATATCTCTTACACTTCTTAATGGTAACTCTGCTGGCATAACAGAAATAGCCTCAATCTTGATTCCATTACGTTTGAATAAATATCCTGCCAACCAATTTAATTCTTTTAGATCATAAGTTAATCTTACACCATAAAATATATTCCCAACACCAACATCAAATGCTGTTAACTGAGGAACACCATTTCCACTTAAAGTCGTTGATGTACCATTTGCTCTACCTGTGTATTTATAAACAAAAGCATATCCTTTACTTTCTGGTATTGGTTGTAACTTTCCTTTGTTTATTGAGGAAGCTAAAAAGGCTATTTGTTCAACAGTTAAAGGTTTGGCTGACAATCTTTCTTGACTAAAACCTGGTAAACTTTTTATTGCAAAGTCTTTAAATGTTTTTTCATTTACTCTTAAAAAATAACCACCTTCAGTTCTATCAAGTACAGCTTTTGTACTTTCCATTGCTACTGCTCTTGCAGAATACCTAGCAGCAACCGTAAGATTATGCATAGCCGTTATTACACTTCCAAAATATCCTATTCCTATTAATAAAAAAACAAGTAATGGCAATGTAATGGCTGTTTCAACCATTGCTTGTCCTTTTTGTTTTTTTGATAAATATATTTTCATAATTTTAGTGTATTGTTATATCTGTTTTCTTTTCAATTGACATTAATCTTGGTGAAAACCACATCATTTCAAAAGGTAAACCACCAGAAAGTGCTCCTATTGGTGTTTTTTTAGTTTTTAATTCATCTGATGAAGCTACTCTAGCTGAGGCATTTGTAAGTAATGTATATTGATTAAATCTATCAAAGTAATTTAATAGACTTGTTCCTTGACTACTTAATACTCCTGTTCCATTAAATTCAATAAATGTTTTACCAAAATTTCCTACAACTGTTGCCCCTTCATTCGCATAAATTACACCACCTATTGGTGTCATAAATTGTCTTTTATTTTCAATTAAATCATCTTTATTTTCTAATATTTTCAAATTTTTAGCTAATCCTAAATTAGTTGCAGAGTATAAACCAAATGTATTACCTCTTAAACCTATTCTGGCTGCTTCTGTAGATGCTTGAGGCCCTGCCCCTGTTAAGTCATCTGATAACCATTTATAATAGCCTTCCAAAGCCTTTCTTTCACGATGTAATTTAACAACATGACGATAAGTTAAATTCGCAAGAGTTTTATATCTTCTTGCATCACTTTTCATTGCTTCACTTGGTAAGGCTGGCTGAGGCTGTATTGGTTGTGTAGGATTGGGGCCCGTATATACTGGGGGAACTGAAATATCTCCACCAACAGGATTAGCTTTTTTAACATCAAGAAGAATTTTAAGTAATAATGCTTGAGCTGATCTTTGTTGTGCTTGTGCTGCTATAGACTCATGATACATAGAGGTTCTAACCATAGCGTCCATATGGTGTTTACTTATTTTAACAGAAACTGCTGATAAAGCTGCAGAATCAGCACCATTTTGAAATTTTATTTTTGTATTAACAATATTTCCAATATCATAAACAAAAAATACCCCTGACACTAAAACAACAATAAGTATTGAAATATATAGTAAGCTTTGACCTCTTTGATTTTTATACTTTTTTAAAATCATGGATCTACACCTATAAGGGATTTTTTAAATATTCTATTATTATTAGCTTCTGCAACATCTGCAATTTTTGTTCCTGTATTTTCTACAACAGGTAAAACAACAGCTCCTACACTTTGGATTGGTTTCATCATAATGTCGACAGCTTTTCCTAAAGGTGTAAATTTTGCTGCAATTTGTGTCAGATTAGCTCCACTTTCAATTACTTTTATATATTCACCTGTTGCTTGTAAGAAGTATAATTTATCAACAGTTTTTATACCCAAATTATCCATACTAATACTAAGAGGTTTTTCACTGTTACTTGTTTTACTAAGCCCCCAACGAGTATAAGTTTTATCTAGTCTTTCCATATTGTGAGTTGGATCTGAACCTATTATCCAATCTGCACGTCTGTTACCATTTACATTATTTCCATCTCCATCAGTGTTGTCATCTTTTTTTGGATCAACAAGTGTTTCTGGTATTATCATACTTTTAATACTATCGGGTAATTTTGATAATAAACCTTCTTCAAAAAATTTTGCTCCTATTGGATATGTTTCATAACTTACTGTTGTCCTAGTATTAGGTCTATCACTTCTTTTTGCAAAGGTTATATATTCTATAGGTAAAACCATGGCAGATTTAACTTTTTTTATTTCTGTTTTTCCATCAGGCTTTCTACCACCTATGACATTTAATGCATTACTCAATAATTCTGTATTCATAGCATCTTTAGTAACTAATACAGTTAAATCATTGGTTTGAGTATCTATTTTTATTTCAGATTTAGCTTCATTTAGCCACTGTTGTTGACCTTCTGTACTTTTCATATAATTTCTAACAGCGTGTTCTGCAATCATATTATGTTGTTGTCTAACACTCGCCGCTCTAGTTTCCATAAATGCTAAACCATTCATAATAGATTTTTGTGTAAAACCAACAGAAAGATAAATACTACCCATAGTTAAAACAATTAAAACAGGGAAAACTATAGCAAACTCAACCATACTACTTCCATCTTCTTGAAGTAGAAAAGATATTTTTTTGTTATTTTCTTTCTTTTTAATCATATTATTTTAAGTACAACTTAGATCATAATTTAATTCTAAATGAGTTTATAAATTTATTCTAGATTTTAAATACAAAATTTGGATAAATTAAAGTTAAAATTGTTCCAACAAAGATTGCTAATCCGTAAGGCATTGGTTTATTTATAGTTTCTCTTACTTCTTCTTTTGCATCCATTCCAGAACTGAATAAAGCAAAGAAAAATCTATATATTTTATTTAATGTTGGTATCAAAGTACCATTTTTTAATGCAAAAAGAATACCTAAAATACCACCTGAAATAAATATATATAAAAGGTTTGTAATGATTAAACTGTTACCTAACCATGCACCAATAGAAGCCATTAACTTAACATCACCTGCTTTAATCCCTTTTGTTGCGTACATAGCAAAAGAAATACTAAAAGCTATTAAAAATCCTATAAAGCTATTAAAAAAACCTACACCATTAAAAAATGAAGCAATAAAACCTAAAAACAATGAAGGAAATGTAAGCCAATTATATATTTTATATTTTGTCGCATCTGTATATAATGCAATAGAAATTATTATAATAAGTATATAGTAAGTAGGGTGTATTTCAGATATTAAATTCATTATGAGCAAAAAATCCCCTCTAGGGGGATTCTAAATATTTATTTTACTTAATTACTTTTTAATTACAAGATTTTTGTCTACATCTTCAAATGCTTTTTGTGTTTTACCACCGATACTCTTAATTGCAACTATTGCAACTACTGATATGAGAGCTATGATAATACCATACTCAACCATACCTTGTCCTTCTTCATCTCTAAGTAAGCTTACTAATAAATCTTTCATTTTATTTCTCCTTAACCAAATAACCTTAAATAACAAAATAATATTTTTACTTTTTAGGAATTGCATCCATCATTTGTGAGGAGTGTGTATAAGCATCTCCAGTTTTTTTACCTATACTTTTGATTGCAACAATTGCAACTACC
Organism: Candidatus Sericytochromatia bacterium; assembly: GCA_046328075.1. GTDB lineage: Bacteria > Cyanobacteriota > Sericytochromatia > UBA7694 > JACMQJ01 > JAXLXG01. The sequence goes on along the minus strand of JAXLXG010000003.1, from coordinate 42,907 downwards.
GATATAAGAGCTATGATAATACCATACTCAACCATACCTTGACCTTCTTCATCTACAAAAAGTTGTTTAAGTAAATTCATCATCTCTTAATCTCCTCTTTTTCTTACGCCTACCTCTATAATAGTATCATCCCATTTTTTTTTGTTTTTGTCTTTAAAAATACATTCAAGTTTATTTAAGATTTAGTTAATTTTAATAACTTTAGGAAGTCTATCAGGAAACTTTGTATCAAAAATTTCACTATCATTCTTTATACTAAACATATAAGTAATAAATTTTGAAGGTTTGGGAATTTTATTATATTGATACCAGAAGAAAATACCTTCTGAATTCTCATTTAAATATATTTTAGGTTTGGTATTGTATTTATTTGAGCCCCCTTGAGGTATATTTCTTCCACTTGCAAATTTATAATTAGTTATTTTATTAGAAAAAATAGTTGAAAACATATTTGCATAAACATAAACAAATAAACCATTTCCTTCTAAGTTTTTTATTAAAAATCATAATTCCAAGATTTATTTTAAATTTTATCATAAATATCAAGTTTAAAACTTATTAAAGTTTACTTATAATTATAAAAGATTTTAAACTTATATTAGTAAGAAATTTTCTTATTGTAGTATTAAAAATGAGTAAAAATATATGAAAATAGTGATTGCAACAAATAACAAAAATAAAGTAAAGGAAATTAGTGAAATTCTTAAAATTGAGGGTTTAGAACTCTTATCATTAGATAACTTTAATATACCTGAAACTATAGAAGATAAGGAGACTTTTAGAGATAATGCTTTAAAAAAAGCTAGAGAGGTTTTTGAATATACAAATATATTATCCATCGCAGATGATTCAGGTCTTGAAGTAGATTGTATAAATGGGCAACCAGGAGTATATTCGGCTAGGTTTTCTGGAGAGAAAGCAACATCAGAACAAAATAATTCTAAACTTTTAGAGATGTTAAAAGATATACCTCAAGATAAAAGAACAGCAAGATTTAGATGTAGTCTTGCTTTAGTTGGTAAAGATTTTGAAATTGTGACAGATGGTGTATGTGAAGGCTTTATATTACAAGAGTTAAAAGGTGATAAAGGTTTTGGTTATGATCCATTATTCTTTTACCCTCCTTTAGGATTAACTTTTGCAGAATTGAGTAAAGAAGAAAAAAATAAAGTAAGTCACAGAGCTAAATCATTTGAAAAAATGAAAGAGTTCATTGACTTTATATTATTTAATAGATTAAATAGAAAAGAAGAGAAGAGGTAAAAAGTTAAAAGATAGGAACAGAATAATTTAAAATATCACTAGTTGTAAATTCTATAAATGTATAAATTTAAAACCTATCTACTTAATATACTTAAAAAGTAACTGGTTTGAAAAAAATATTTACCAGTAGTGTTGTTACTGAAATCCTCTTGTCTTCTTACTTCTTGTCTTTTCACTTTTTACTTATTATCTAGTATATAATAATAGGTAATAATGTAATGAAATTTAGTTTTTTGAGGTGTGTTGACTAATGAAAAAAGTTTTTTTTACTATAATTCTTGGTTCAGTTTTGACTCTAATGTCTTGTACTACACCAATACAATCAACTGGAAACAATAATCCTATACAACAAGATAATAATTTAAAAAATTTAGTAACTATTGATGGTGTTGTTAATGATCAGAGTGATAAACCTGTTTCTGATGTAAGGATAACTGTAAAAGATAATGATAAAATTATTGGTACAACTACAAGTGATAAGGATGGAAAATTTACTATAAAAGTTCCTAAAGCTTTTAGTGAGTCATATTATATTGAAGCTAAAAAAGATTTATCAGATGGAAATTTAAGTCAAGCAATGTTAGTAAATACAGGTGAAAAAGCAAATTTTATTGGCGAAAATAAGCTAAGAAAAACTCAATTAGCTGTTAAACCTGTACCAAATCAATAGACAAATTTTAATAATTTTTTTAATCACTTAATATAAAATAAGAATACTGTTATTATTATGTTCTAGCTTTTTTAATTCTTTAAGAAAGATTACAATTTGATCAATATCAATTTTATAGTTATTATTGATCATGACTTTTTATAGACATAAAAATTACTATTAACTTAAGCTTGTTAAAATCTAATTTATATAGATTAATTTGCTAGGAGCTTAAGATTTTGAATAATGTTTTAATTATCGGCAGTGATATTAAATATAATAATGTAATTGAATTAATTAGAGATTCTAATTATAAAACTTTAGAAAACCAAGATTTTTTAGATTTTTTCGAAAAAGAAATTGTAAAGCCTGATATATTACTCTTTTTTACAAAAGATGGTGACAATAAACTAGTCAGTTTTTTCTTGTTTTTGGTAAAAAATCACTTAATAGATTTTCCTATATATTTTATTGTTGAAAATAATTATGATCAAGCTTGGCTAAGATCATTAGGAATACCTGAGTACTTAATATTAAATATATACTCAGCACAAATACACACTACAAATAATTCTCTATCTTCAATTGATGAAATAATTAATGAAAAACTTAAAGTTTTTGAGGAGGTGAAAAGTAACTTAAAAAGCTCTGATTGTTTCTCTGGTAATTTTATAAATTATTCTATATGGGAACTTTTACTTTTTATTGAGAAGAATGAGATAAATGGGGCAATTACTATACATAGTAATTCTAATATTTACTTTGAGTGTCGCCTAAAAAATGGGATAATAAGTAATATATCTTCTAACCTAGATATAGATGTTAATTCTTCTATAAAACAACTTTTAAATTTAAGAAGTTTAAAAGGTCTTGAATATGAGTTTATGAAAGATGTTTTATCAGGGGAGTCTAATTGTGAGTTTGAAGTTTCAAAGTTAATATTTGATATTTTATCATTATCAAAATTTAATATTAAAGAAACTTCGCAAATTATTCATAATAAACAAAATTTAAATTCAAACAAAGGAGTTATGAAAAAGATGTCAGAAAATTTTGAAAAAGCAATTGAAATAGCGGATGGAACCTATTGGGTTTCTCAAAGAGACCCTAAGAGCTTATTACAACTTAATTCATACTTAAAAGTCTTTAAAAAAGATGCACAATCTATTAATTTATTAATTGATCCTGGAGCAATAGAATTCTATCCAACAATATCAAGGAAAGTAAGTGAAATAATTAAGGATATAAGCAGATTACATATGTACTCTGTTAATCATCAGGATCCAGATGTAGGTATGAATTCAACTTTTATTTCTAAAATAAATCCTAAAACTGCTTGTTTATGTACTGAGGATACATGGAGATTAGTACAATTTTTTGAAATACCAAAACCTTCATTTAAAAATGTTTATCAATTTGAAAATAAAAGAATAACTTTACCAACTCATTCCGAGCATATAATTGAATTTGTTCCAACTCCATACTGTCACTTTGTAGGAGCTTTTGCATTATACGATAAAGCAAATAGAATTTTATTTACAGGTGATTTATTTGCAGGATTAAATCCACCAAATAATTTAGGTCTTTTTGCAGAAGAAGAACATTGGGAAGGAGTAAAAACATTCCATCAAATCTATATGCCTTCTAAGAAAGCCATTCAAAATGCAATTGATAATATTAGAAAATTAGATGTCCCGCCTTTAATGATAGTTCCACAACATGGTGCAATTCTTAAAGGTGAAGTAATGGATCAATTCTTGAATCGTTTATATCATTTAGATGTGGGAATGGACTTATTTAATAAAACAGAAGATAGTATGTTAACTCCTGTATATTTGGAAATAATGAATTCTTTATATCATAAGTTTGTTGAGAACTATGGAGCAGATGTAGTTAATAAAACTTTTGATTTTGATAATAAGAGTCAAGAATTGAATTATTTAGTTGATATGGACTCAAATGGAATTAAAAATATATTTTCACAACATGAACGAGCTTTAGTATTATTATTAAATAAATTTGCACAAACAAATGATTATGGTTTCTTTAATGAGTTAAAAGCATTAGCAATTAAAGAATGCTTATTAAGACATTTACCAATTCCATTAACAACTGTAAGTTATGGCAGTGAAGAAGAAAATACAGATGATATATTTGCTCAAAAAGATAATAATAGTATGGAATTGAATTTTTTAAATTAACTAAGTAACCTAAGTTGCTATATACAAAAAATTTCCTAAAATATTTATATATAATAAAATTTTTAGGAAAATAAAATGCATATTGAGACATTATACACATTAATAGATGAATTTTTAAAAATATTAGTTCATAAAGAAGAAAAAAATAGAAAACTATCAGATGCAGAAGTTATTTTTGTATATATAATGTCTTTTGAATCTTTTGGAGGCAATTATAGTAAAGCTTTAAATTATCTAGTTCAAGGTAATCATATAAAATATAAACTGAGTAAATCAAGATTTTCAAGGAGATTATATAAAATAAAAGATATAATAGAACAAATATTTGAAATATTATCATGTTTTGCAAAAAATAATTGTTCGATATATCAATTAGATTCATTTCCTGTTAAAGTTTGCCACAATATAAGAATACAAAGAGCTAATATTTTAAAAGGTAAAGAGTTTAGAGGATATAATTCATCTAAGAAAGAGTATTTTTATGGTTTTAAAGTTCAAGTTATAACATCTGATAGTGGTTATATTATAGAGTTTAACTTTTGTCCAGGTAGTTATCATGATATGTCTGCTTTTGATATTTTAGATTTTAATTTACCTGAAAATTCAGAATTATTAACAGATAAAGCTTATAATGATTACAATTTGGAGGAAATATTATTAGAACATCATAAAATTCGTTTGTTACCAATAAGAAAAAAGAATTCTAAGAAAGAAGATAATAATATTTGTGCTAATTACTATAGACAAACAAAAAGACATATTATTGAAAATATTTTTAGTTTAACTGATAGGCTTTTACCTAAAAAAGTTCACGCTACTAATATTCAAGGATTTTTAATGAAAATATCTGGTTTTATATTTGCTTATAATATCTCTCTATTCTTAAAGATAGCAACTTAGGTTAAGTAAAAAAGTATTTAAGAGCTTGAAATAGTAGTCTATTAATGTAAAAGCAAGGAAATAAAATTTAAAATTTATAAAAATACTTGCTTTTATCATAAAAAATATATAAAACTGTTGTAAATTATTTATACTTAAACAAAAATGCTAAAAAAACAATGAAGTAAAAGCATTTAAACATCTAACTAATGTCTTTTTGTCTTATCACTTTCTACTTTTTTACTTCTTAATCTCTTATAATATTAAATCTTTATTCATCTAAACCTATTTTTCATAGATTTATGTTAATTTAATTATTTAAGTTAATTTATAATTGAGTATACATATGAAAAAAAAATTATTACTTCTTTCAATAAGTTTATTAGCATTGTCTATAACTACTAATTGTGCAAAAACTGTAACTGACCAAAATCAAAATACTGTTTTAAGATTTATTTTTAAAGTTAGGGGAACATTAGCTATTAGTAACGATATTACTTATTATCTTGTTCTTAATGCTCCTAATAACACAACAACATATGACCCTAATATTGGACCTAGAATTAATGGTCCAGATCTTATAAAAGGCTCTAATCTATTAGAAGGTAGAATACCTTTTACAGGTAAATTAGTGGGTGACTTAGATTCTGTATGGACTGATTTTTTCTATTTTACAGGAGTTGATGGAAAGATGATTGTAGGTAGAGGTAGAAAAGATTCAACAGGGAATCCTATAATTTATGATAGAAATTATCTGAACCCTAATACAAAACCTTATATTGAAAATAACAAAGTTAAAGGATTCCAATTAGAGTTTTTCTTAACATCATTAAATGGATTAAAAGATTCTAAAGCAAGTCCTAAAAAAATCACAGCAAATTTAGCAGTAAGTCAAAACATAGATAAAGGCTCTGGTGAGGTTTATGATAGCTGGAATAATAACACTGCATTTGATATTGATTTATCTTCAGAAGCTCAAGATACTAAGGTCGATGCAAGAACAGATTTAGTGTTAAGAAAACTTCCTCTTAGACCTGCTCCTGTTTTACCTCTAGGTATAAATAGTGATGATATTAATCTTATTGAATATACTCTAAGGATAGCAAAATAGAAAAGATATATAATAATATTTTATTGAGAAAATATAGTAATTTTAATAATCAATTAAGTTTTTAAATGTATCAGGTATATCACTAATTATTTCTATATATTTGTCTAAAACAGGGTGAAAAAACTTCATATAATATGAATGTAAAAATTGTCCTTCTTTAATAATTTTTACCTTATTTTCAATCTCTAAATTATAGTTGTTAGCCTTTATGTATACATTTTCACCAACTAAAGGAAAACCTAGATACTCTAAATGTACTCTAATTTGGTGTGTTCTTCCTGTCTCAAGTTCACATTCAATTAAACTAAAATGTTCATTCGTTTTTAAAACTCTAAAATGTGTAACTGCTCTCTTACCTTTTTTAGAAATATTTACTCTATTTAAAGAAATATTATTTTCAATTGGAGCATTTATTGTTCCTTCAGATTCTCTAATTTTTCCATGAACTAAAGCTATATACTTTCTTTTTATGGAATGATTTAAAAATTGTTCAGTTAAAGTTTTTAGAGAAATCACTGTTTTAGCAATTATTATGAGTCCTGAAGTGTATTTATCTAATCTATGAACTAAACCAACATTGTCTAATAAATTGTCCTGTTCTAAATTTTTAAAATAAAAAATAAGAGCATTCAATAAAGTGTCTTTATAAACGCTTAGTGAAGGGTGAGTCAACATACCAGAAGGCTTATTAATAACAATAAAATCATTATCTTCATAAACAATATCAAGTTTTATATTTTGTGGGTCAATATTTGTTTTTTCTTTAGGAGGACTAGAGAATAGAATTGTAATAATATCATCTGGTTTAATATAATAATGATTTTTTATAGGATTTTCATTAACTAAAACATTTTTATTTTTTATTGCATTTTGAACTTTATTCCTTGTTGCATATTTAATTTTGGAACATATATATTTATCTATTCTAATTGGGCTTTGTTCTTTACTTACAATTAAACGATAATGTTCGTATTTACTATCATTTTCATTCATAAAAATAATTTTTAAGTATTAATTATACTTTCTGATATAAATATAGTTAATAAGATAAATCAATTAACTCTTTTATTAAAATTTCTAATAAATTTTTCTGATATTGTATATGGTCTAACAAATTTTTCAATTAAAGAGGTTACTTCTTCTAATTCATGATTTAACATTAAACTTATTGAATTATCTAAATTTTCAACTAATTTATTAGAAACTATATTAATATCTTCGCTATCTTTAAGCTTTTTAAATTTTTTACAAACTTCTATAAATGAACTTTTTACCTTATTAATATCATCTTCATTATCTTTTAATACAATCCAGTATTTATAAACAAAATACATAAAGTCATCAAAACCTTTGAAACTACTTATATTGGTTAATGTATCTAGAATTTTTATTTTATCAACATTTTCTTTTGAAGGATGAAAATGTAAGTGATTACTATTATGATGATGATGGTGCTCGTGCATATACAATTCCTTTTATAAATTTTTCTATTTAGTTTTTTAAGTATACTCTCTTTTAAATTATTTAGTGAAATTATAGTTTTTTTATTTTTTATTCACTGTTTTAAGTTTTTTCTTGGCTTTTAAATACACCCCAACCATATGTTCCAGAGTATATGTAATTATCTTGATTGATAGCAAGAACATAAACTTTTTTACTACCCAGCCCATGATTGACTTTATACCAGTTTAATTCATTATCTTTATTTTCACTAAAGAAAACACCTTCATCTGTAGCAATAAAAATACTATTTTTATCATTAAATTTTATATCCCAGATATCTTTTAAACGAATATCTAGATTTAAATCTATATAAGTAATATTCTCTATGTTATAATTAGATTTATATAAACCGTTAGATGTTCCAAAATATATATCTTTGTTATTGGAAACAGATATGACATTTATGTCATATTCACCTATTATATTATTTATCTTTTTCCATTTATCTCCATCATATAAATATATTCCATTATCTGTACCTGCTAAAATTCTCTTATCATCTAAAACTTTTATAGAATCAATTATTAAATTATCTAAGCCTATTTTTTCCCAGTAAGTTCCTTTATTTTTACTAAAATAAATACCTTGCCCTAATGTACCAGCATAGATATTTGAATCATCATCAGATTCGAGAGAATGTACATCATTTTTATATAATTGAGTTTGAGTCCAAGAAACTCCATTATCAATAGATCTAAAAACACCTTTTTCTTTTGTTCCAACAATAATATATCTGTCTGGCGTTATTATCAGAGATGTAACATATTTATTAATTAAGCTAGTTTGACTCCAATATGTACCATAAGGATTACAACGAAAGACTCCGCTACTATATGTTCCAGCAAATATATGACCATTATAATTTATAGCTAGAGCATATACTATTTGCTCATAAGGACCATTTGTAGATTTCCAATAATTGAGATTTAATATTTCTTTCATAAATTTATTAAGAACCTTATATAATTATTATTGTTACAATAATATAAGAATATTATATTTTATTAAAATAAGATAGATAATAATGAGTAATAACAACTTTATAGTATTAGATTCCGTTAGGATGTTTTGGGGAGATTTACCTTATAGCTTTGGGTTTGAGTTAGTTTTTAGAACTACATTTATGTATTTGTTTTTATTATTTATTCTTAGGATGGGTGGGAAGCATTCTCTTGCTCAAATGTTCGGCTTTGAATTTTAATTATTACACCAATTTAATTTTGTAGATGTGCATGATTTTTATTAGAACTTAGTAATTTCAATGCTCAATTTTATTTTCATGCACATCTAATATTTAGAACTGGTATAACTTGTGGTTATACTAAAATCAATAAAAATAATTCAGGTTTAGACTGTTCTATTTGTAAGAATAAAGTTTTGTTACTATCAAAATTATGTAAAGTCTAATTTATGTTTTATAGCTTATTATCTAGCTAAGGCTCTAAAATAAGGTTCATTAAACATTGGATTTATTTTATTATAAAAATTTATAACTATATCTGTTTTTTCTTTAACAATAGGGTTTGAATCAACAATATCCCAAAATTCTTTTCCACCAGCAAAAATATTTTCTGCATACATATTAAAATCATTTTCAGCATTAGACATAGAATAATCAGTTAAAAATCCCTTACTAAATAATTCAGGATTATATTTTGTTGAATTTAATCCATGATTAATAGCATTAGCACTAGAAGTGGAGGCTCCTCTACTTAACTTATTCCAATCATATCTATCAAATTTATCACTATTATTTCTTAATAGAATACTTGATACTTCATGATGAAATGTTTTTTCTATATCATTAAATCCTACATCTAAATATACTGCATCCCTAGAATTTGTTCCTGCGTAGGATACACCAAAGCAATATAATTTTTCAACAAGATGTATTTTTATTTAAGTCTGATTGTAAAAATCAGATTGAATATTTTGTATACTGGCATTTTAATGAGAATAGGCTACTTCTTGCTTTATTGGTGTTTCACCTCAGATGCTGGAGATGCTTTTGCATTAACTTTTCTACTTCTCCAATCACTAGGAAAAACTACCTTCTTTGCCTGTATATTGATTTATAACTATCATTTAGATCTTCATTATTATCTATTATTGGCTATAGGAATAGCTTTAATCTTTACAGTCTTGTTTATTTTGATTAGAAACTTTTAAACTATCATTATTGTACGCACTTTCTTCCTTTTTCAGTTTTCTGATTTTCTTGTTCTTTTTCTTTACCTTGGGAAAATCTTGAATTCTATTGCTAGAAGAAATAGCCTCAATACTCATTTTTAAATACCACGATTTTATAAAAATATTTTATAGGAATAACTAATCTGTTAGTTGTTAAATTTAATTTATTAAGGGGTTGGAGTTTTCTTTTTTCCAACTTTATTTAAAACATCTTTAACATGTAGTTGCAAAATACAATACCAGGCAATGTTTCATTGAAAATTTTGAAAAGTCTCCCCAACCTCCTTTTACTCTCCTGCTTTTCCTTCTGGATCTGGTTGATCTTTTATTCTTATATTTTTTCTTCTCCACTACTCTATTTTAATTGGAAAGTTGATTTTTGCTCATCTTTCCTGGGTACTTGCTGTATCAGCAAGTAAACTAAAACATTGCATGTCTTCATTTCCAGTGATTTAATAATTTCAGCTAATCTTGTAGTTACTGTATCAATTCCTTTACCAGATTTAACAGCTTGATCTAAAAAGAAAGCCATTCTTTGACTAACTTTGAAATCAAATTTGAATCACCTGAACCAATAGATACATCAATAACCTTGTTATATCTTTTGATTCTACTTCTTTTGCTCCAGTTGTTCATGTTGATTGTATTATTTTTCCCAGATAAATTGGATGACTTCAGCAGGTGCAATATCACCTTTAGCATCTGCATCAAAAGCAAGTTTCCTGTTCCAAGATATTTAGGCTTACCATGCTTATTTCAGATGCTGATGCTCAGATTCCTTAGAAATAGTTTCTAATTCATTTTTCTTTTGATCATATTTCCATCTTTGGAAATTCCGCAAGTTTATCAGCAAACTTAAGTCTAACAGCATTAGGTGCTGTTGCTTTATTTTTACGGTTAACATCATAAGTGTTAGTTCCAGTAAAATTTTGCTTCCAATAACCAGCTCATAATTCAATCTCCTAATCTAAACAATTATATTTATTTTTATTTTTAAAGCAAAACCAACTCTGACTCCTGTAGTTTGGTTATATCCGACTGTAAAATATTTATCTTTAGCTACAGGTATATTTCCCATTATAGAAAATCCATCTTTTGTACTATAGCTAAACTGTGCTTTATCACCTACATATATAGATGCTGTAAATCTAATCCAGTATTAACAGTGTTTTTACCTTCACTACCTGAAAAACTCTTTACCTATAAAACGCAGGAGCTTTAAATAATGAAAGTATTATAATCGCTCCAACTCCAAATCTTACATTTTTCAACATTTCCCTGTATATTCAAAACCAACTTTTGTTGAAAATTTATTTGTTTTGTTAGTCTGTACTCCATTGTTCTTAGACCAACTTTTGGTGAATGCTATATTATATGCTTGTGTTGAACCTTGAATTGATGCTTCAATAGATTTTTTAAAGTTAGTTAAGGTTCAGCTTATTTATTTCCTTGAGAATCTTTTTTGTGAGGTAAAAGTTGTATATTAATTTTAATGCTCAAATCAGAACCATCAGGCATTCTTAATTTAATAGCTTTATCATTATTTTTAGCATCTATTTTCATATGCTTCATCACCTGAAAAATTAATAAATTCCAAATCTTGAGATTTTTGGAATCTCTCTGCTATTTTTAACTACAAACTCTCATAACTTATGGACTTTTTATTAGAAATTGCATTTTTAAAATAAGCTAACATTTCCTTACTTATTGTATGTTCAACCTTTATATTTGAATCTGGAAAAGAAACAGTTGTATTTTCATTTGTATTATTTTGTTCTTTTGTTTCAACAGGTTTAGTTTGCGGAACTGAAGCAGAAGTTTTAGGTTTAACATTTCCAAATGTTATTTCTACAGGAGCAATACTTCCTTCTCCATCTTTGTCATACTTAGCTGAAGCACCTTTTGACATTTGTAAAACAATATCTTTTTCATTTTGATTATTAGATTTAGCAGAAATTTCTGAGAGTTCATTTTTTTCTGTTTCATCTATATTTCCATCTGAAGCTGCTTTTTCTAATGCTGTTGCAAACTTTTGAGATACTGAAGAATTAGATGTCCCTACAGTATAATTTTTATTATTAAAGTTAAAGTTATTAGATATACTCATAATTAATTTTTTATAAAGCCTACATAATTAAATATACTTATAGCTAATTAAATCAATTTTCTTTCTATACTTTAACAAATATTTAACATCCTTCTAAATATCACGAGATATAATATTTAAGACTTAAGTTATAAGAGAATTTACTAGTATTACTAAATCTAAAAAATTATTTATTAGTAAGTTACTGAAATAATTATCATACACTAAATATTTTACAAATAAATTAAATGAGTAGAAAAAATAATCAACAATAAAACCTTATTTAATTAAATTGCTCATAAAAAATATCTTCTTAAATTATTTATCTGTAAATATTATATTTATTATACTTTAGCTTTACTTATATTTTTTTTCTGATAAAGTTTTTAAATGATATAAATTTTATAAATATTTTTGAAAGTTTGTTTAAAATGAGAGAATTAATACAACCTAAGGTTTTAAAAGGTTTTAGGGATTATTTACCAGAATTAATGATACAAAGAAAAAAACTAATAAAAAAAATTGAAAATACAGTTGAAAGCTTTGGTTTTGCTCCTATTGACACACCAGCATTAGAGTATACAGAAATTTTAATGGGTAAGGGTGGAGAAGAAAGTGATAAACAATCTTATAGATTTAATGATAATGGTGGCAGAGATGTTACATTAAGATTCGATTTAACAGTTCCTTTAGCAAGATTTGTTGCACAACATTATAACGAACTAGGAATGCCATTCAAAGCTTATCATATAGCTCCTGTTTGGCGTGGTGAAAATACACATAAAGGAAGATATAGAGAGTTTTGTCAATGTGACTTTGATATATTAGGTTCAAATTCTGTTTTAGCTGATATTGAAATTGCTACAATGATTTATAATACAGTTCATAATCTTTTAAATAATGATAAATTTACTATTAGAATAAATAATAGAGCTATTTTAAATGGATTAATGAATAAACTATCTTTAACTGATAAAACAACTCAGGTTTTAAGAGTAATTGATAAAATATATAAAGAAACAGAAGATAAAATAATTAATGAATTAAAAGAAAAAGTTCTTATTAATGATGAGCAGATAAACCAAATTTTAGGTTTTGTAAGACTAAAAGGTGATAATCAAACAATTTTAGATAAATTAGACTCTATGTTTAGTGATAATGAAATTTCTTTAAATGGGATAAATATTTTAAAAGAAATTATTTCATCTTTTAAATTACAAGGTATACCAGAAAAATGTATTAAGATAGACTTATCTATTGCAAGAGGTTTAGATTATTACACAGGCTCAGTTTTTGAAACAATGTTAGATGATTTACCGAGTTTAGGTAGTATTTGCTCAGGTGGTAGATATGATAATTTAGCTGGTTTATATACTACACATCAAATTTCTGGAATTGGTGCTTCTGTTGGTTTAGATAGACTTATTTCAGGTTTAGAAGAATTAAATATGCTTGATAAAGAATTAAGCCCTGCAAAAGTAATGATAGTAGCTATGGACAAAAATTATACTAATGATTATATACAAATGGCTAATGAGCTTAGAAAATCAGGAATTAACACAGAACTTTATTCTGATAATAAAAAACTTGACAAACAAATGAAATATGCAGATCGTAAAGGATTCAATATTGTTATTATCAATGGTTCTCAAGAGTTTGAACAAAATAAGGTAAAAATAAAAAATATGCTAACAGGTGAAAGTTTAGCTAATATAGATAGAGGTGACTTAGTTAAACAAGTTCAATCTATTCTGAATCAATAGGAGAAATATAATGCTAGATAAAGATAAACTTAAGGCAAAAAGAGAAAAGGAAATGGAAGATACTTTAAACCTTTGGCAAAACTTATTAAATGATGATGATTGTTCAACACCTAAAAAAGATAGTAAAAAAGAAGATAAAAAGAAATAATATAATAAGTGAAAAGAAATATTTAAAACAACTCTTATCTTTCAAGATAAATGTTATGGTTTAAGTTTTTTTATAATATTAATACAGTAAGAAGATAATAGATTTATATGACAACAAATATACTAGAATTTAATCAAGAATTTATTGATAAATTAGAAATAAGTACAGATAAAATAATTAATAATATCGCAACTCAATTTGAAATAAAAAATTATCAAGTTGCATCTGTTATTGAACTTTTAAGTGAAGGCTCTACTGTTCCTTTTATATCAAGATATAGAAAAGAAAAAACAGGATCATTAGATGAAGTTCAAGTAAGAAATATTGAACAAAATTATAATACTCTTAAAAACTTAGAAACTCGTAAAATTGAAGTTATTAAATCAATTTATTCTCAATCTTTGCTTGATTCTAATATTTATGAAAATATTAATAAGTCAAAAACTTTAACAGAACTAGAAGAGTTATATGCACCATATAAGAAAAAGAAAAAAACTAGAGCTATGATTGCTATAGAAAAAGGATTAGAACCATTAGCAAATATAATTCTTTTATTTAATGAAAAATCTGTTTTAGAAAAAGCTAATACTTTTATTAATCCAGAAAAAGATATTAAAAATAGTGATGATGCATTGCAAGGAGCAATGGATATAATAGCTGAAAGAGTATCACAAGATATTGAGTTAAGAAAAAAATTAAAAGATTATTTTGATAATAGAGCTTTTTTAATTACTGAAGGTCAAAAAGAAGAAGAAAAAAGTGTTTATAAAAACTATTATAAATATAAAGAAATTATCAAAAATATTAAGCCTCACCAAATACTTGCAATAAATAGAGGAGAAAATGAGGAAGAGTTAAAAGTTAAATTTGATTATGATGAAAATGATTTAAATAAATTAGCTTTGTCCCAATATAAGATAAATAACACTTTTCATTCAAAAGCAATTGAAGATAGTTTAAAAAGATTGATATTACCTTCTATTATTAGAGAGATTAGAACAATAGTAACAGAAAAATCAGAAGAACATAGTATTAATATATTTTCAAAAAATTTAAAAGATTTACTTATGCAACCACCAATTAAAAGAACAAGAATAATAGGTGTTGATCCTGGAATAAGAACAGGAACAAAATGTGCTGTAATTGATGAAAATGGAACATACTTAGATAATTTTGTATTTTATAACCATCAGGTAGATAATGCAAAAAAACTAATATCTGAAAAAGTAAAAAAATATAATACAGAATTAATTGCTATTGGTAATGGTACAGGTTCTCATGAGGTTCAAGAAATTATTTCTAAAGCAATATCTGATAATTCTTTAAATGTTCAATATACGGTAGTTCCTGAAGACGGAGCATCTGTTTATTCTGCTTCTGAAATAGCAGGGCAAGAGTTCCCACAACTAGACTTAACTATAAGAGGTGCAATTTCTATAGGTAGAAGATTGCAAGATCCTTTAGCTGAATTAGTAAAAATAGATCCTAAGTCTATAGGTGTTGGACTATACCAACATGATTTAAATCAAAAAAAATTAAGTGAATCTCTTGATAATACAGTTGAATCTGTTGTTAATCAAGTTGGTGTTAATCTTAATACAGCTTCAGCATCTCTTTTAAAATATATATCTGGTATTTCATCTAATGTTGCAAAAAATATTGTTAAATACAGAGAAGAAAATGGTGTTATTAAGTCAAGAGCCGAATTAAAAAAGGTTAGCGGAATTGGAGCTAAAGTATTTGAACAGGCTTCAGGTTTTCTTATGATTCCTGAAAGTGAAAATAATCTTGATAATACATGGATTCATCCTGAGAATTATAAAATAGGAAAGACCATTCATGAAATTATAAAAAGTGGTAAATTAATTGATAATAATAAAAAACAAGAATTAATTAAAACTTATACCATTGGTGAAACTACAATTAACGATATAGTCGAAGCAATTAATAAGAAGGGTAGAGATCCAAGAGATGATTATCCAAAACCTATAATGCAAACAGGTGTAATTAATTTTTCTGATCTAAAAACAGGAATGAAGATAAAGGGTAAAGTAAAAAATGTAGTTGATTTTGGTGCTTTTATTGATATTGGTATAAAAGAAACAGCTTTACTTCATGTTTCAGAAATGAGTAATAAATTTATAAAAAATCCTATGGAAATTGTTAAAATAGGAGATGTTTTAGAACTAAAGATCATTTCAATAGATGAAATTAGGAAAAGAGTTTCAGTTTCTTTGAAAAATTGTTAAACTATCATAAAAAATTTAATCAAACAATGGAGTAGTTTTGGTGTATATTTCTAATAATATAAAAAAGGCAATATTATTAAGTTTTAGTAGCTTATTTATTCAATTACCTGTTTTTTCTCAAAATACAACTCAAGAACCTATTAATAATATTCCTTATAAATATATGATGCCACCAAAAGAGATTATGAGTATTGTTGATGCTCCCCTTAGTCCAGTTGTTAATATAGCCCCAAATGGTGATTATATGTTATTAATGGAAAGACCATCTCTACCATCTATTAATGAGTTTTCAGCCCCAGAATTAAAATTAGCAGGTATAAGAATAAATCCCTTAACTCATGGAGGCAGTAGAATTTTATCTTATAGTAATTTAAAATTTAAAAGAGTTTCAACAGATAAACCATTAAAAATAAATGGATTACCAAGTAAAGCAAGAATCAACTATGTTACTTGGTCTCCAGATAGTAGAAAAGTTGCATTCACTAATACAAAAGAAAATGGTATTGAACTTTGGGTTGTTGATATTTATAAGAAACAAGCAAATCTAATCTCTAAAATGAATTTAAATGCAACTTTTGG
Organism: Candidatus Sericytochromatia bacterium; assembly: GCA_046328075.1. Taxonomy (GTDB): domain Bacteria; phylum Cyanobacteriota; class Sericytochromatia; order UBA7694; family JACMQJ01; genus JAXLXG01. Next base: position 26,286 of record JAXLXG010000003.1, on the reverse strand, counting down.
AAAACCTTTTCAATGGCTTTCTAACAGTAAGTCATTAATTTGTACCGTTGTTCCAGGTGATATTGGAAAAGAACCAGAAAAACCAAAGTTTTCATCTTCTCCAATTGTTCAGGAAAGTTTTGGTAAACAAGCCGCTTCAAGAACCTATCCTGATTTGCTTACTAATAATTATGATGAAAAACTTTTTGAATATTATTTTAGTTCAAAATTAGTTAAATTAAATCTTGATGGAAAAGTTGAAAGGCTTACAAATAAACTTTTAATTAGTGGTTTTGAAGCTTCTCCAGATGGCAACTATGTATTAGTGCAAAGTATACATAGACCTTTTTCTTATGTTGTTCCTTATTATAGATTTCCAGAAAAATCAGATATTTTAAATATGTCTGGAAAAATTGTTAAAGAATTAGAAGACTCTCCACTAGCAGAAGAAGTTCCAATTTCATTTGATTCTGTTCCTACAGGAAAGAGAAATATTTCATGGCGTAATGATAAGGGTTCTGTACTTTATTGGGTAGAAGCACAAGATAAAGGAGATCCTAAAACAAGTTCAAAAATACGTGATATTGTTTATACGCTTCCTTCACCTTTTAAAGATAAGCCTAAGCAGTTGATTCAATTATCAAATAGATTTGATGACATAATGTGGGGAGACTCTAAGTTAGCAATAGTAAAAGAAAAATGGTGGAAAACACGTAATGAAAAAACATGGATTTTACCTCCTGATTATCCTCAATTTCAACCAAAAATGATTTTTGATAGATCATCAGAAGATAGATATTCAGATCCTGGTAGTCCTATTACAACTATGAATAAATATGGAAGTCAAGTTCTTTTAACAGGGCAGGATAACTCTGTTTATATGTCAGGTTTAGGAGCATCACCAGAAGGTGATAAACCATTTTTAGATAAATTCAATTTAAGAACTCTAAAGTCAGAAAGGTTATGGAGATCAAGCCCACCATATCTTGAAAATCTAGTAAAAATAATAGATGAAAAAAATCTAAGATTAATAACAAAGATAGAATCTACAAATAAACAACCAAACTATTATGTTAGAAATTTATCTAAAAATATGATGAGTCAAATTACTGATTTTCCACATCCTACTCCACAACTTGCAGATGTAAAAAAAGAGATTATTACTTATAAAAGAGAGGATGGGGTAAGCCTTAATGCAACTCTTTATTTACCTCCTAATTATGAGCCTAAAAGTGGTAAAAAATTACCTATGTTAATGTGGGCATATCCAAGAGAATTTAAAAATGCAGATGCAGCAGGTCAAATCCAAGGTTCTCCTTATGAGTTTATAAGAATAGGTTGGGGGTCTCCTTTGTTTTGGCTAACGCAAGGATATGCTATTTTAGAAGGTCCAGCAATGCCAATAATAGGAGAAGGCGATAAAGAACCTAATGACACTTATGTAAAACAATTAGTTTCAAGTGCAAAGGCTGCTGTTGATGAAGTTATTAAAAGAGGGATTACAGAAAAAGATAAAATTGCTATAGGAGGTCATTCTTATGGTGCTTTTATGACAGCGAATCTATTAGCACATTCTGATTTATTTAAAACAGGTATTGCAAGAAGTGGTGCATATAACAGAACATTAACTCCTTTTGGATTTCAATCAGAAGAAAGAACTTTATGGCAGGTTCCAGAAATATATTCTCAAATGTCACCTTTTAATAATGCAAATAAAATAAATGAACCTATATTATTAATCCATGGAGCAAATGATGAGAATCCTGGAACATTTCCTATGCAAAGTGAAAGAATGTATAGTGCAATAAAAGGTTTAGGAGGAAAAGTAAGACTTGTAATGTTGCCTTATGAAGGACATCATTATCAAGCAAGAGAATCTGTTATGCATATGTTATGGGAAATGAATGAATGGCTTAACAGGAATCTAAAAGATAACATAACTAAAACTGATAATATAAAGACTCCTAAAAAGAACCCAAAGCCTAAATTTAAAAATAAGTAATTATTTATATAGTACAATTTTTCCATTGATTTATATTATTAGAATTGTAACTTACATAAAAATATAAGTTTGCATTTTTTTATAAAAAATTTTAAATAAGATAAATTTGACATAAAATGCAAACTATAAATTAACTTTATTAAATAATAAATTCAGCTTTTGATTTTTGTCTTGAGTCAAATTCTTCTTTATATTTTTTCATATCTTCCCTTCCAAGATTTGCAAACATGAACTTCTTATATGCTTCAACTCCTGGTTGATCAAGTGGGTTAATATCATTTAAGTATCCTTCAATAACAGTTGATACCTCAAACATATAGAATAATTGTCCTAAAGTAAATTCATTTAGTTCAGGTATTAATATATTCATTGTTGGTCTCTGAGCTGAAGCATAAGCATAATTTGTACCTTCTAAAGCTCCAAATTGCATTGACTTAACTGTTTTTCCGTCAAGATAGTTAAGAGAATCTAAATCTAATTCATTTTTTGTAAATGTTATATCTCTGTTAGATTTTTGTATAAATAAATTAGTTACCACAGTATTATGCTCACCATCTTGTAATTCTTGACCTCTAGAATGTAAATCTCTATTATTTACTATAGTAAAAGGAACTCTACCTTGACCATCTTTTCCTAAGCTTTCAGCAGATAATTGGTCATACCAAAAACCAACACTTTCTAAACATTTTGCCCAAGCAGCCATGGCAGAAATATTTTTACCTTTTTTATATGACAGATATTGAATAACAGCATACATAATTGCAGGGTTTTCTTTTATATTATCTGATTCACAGATTTGTTTCATATATTTTGCACCTGCTATTAACTGTTCTATATCAATTCCTATAACAGCAGCAGGTAATAAACCTACAGGAGTTAGAACCGAATATCTTCCGCCAACATTATCAGGTATAACAAAAGACTCATAGTTCTCTTTATCTGAAATATCTTTTAATTTACCTTTTGCTTGATCTGTAATAGCTATTATGTATTTATTATGCTCATTACCATAAAACTCTTTTGATTTTTCTTGAAATAATCTAAATGATAAAGCTGTTTCAATTGTTGTACCAGATTTTGAAATTACAGCTACACTAAATTTATCTCTTACATCACCTGTATTTTTTGATGGTAACAAATCAAATAAATAATTTATACTATCACTATCTAAATTATTTCCTTCAAAATAGATTCTAGGTCTATTATTTCTTTTTTCTCTGGATAATTCATTATAATAAGGTGACTTTAATGCATCAAATAAAGCTTTAGCTCCTAAATATGAACCACCAATACCAAGTGAAATAAATATATCTGAGTTATCAGCTAAACTATTAGCAACTTCCTTAATTTTATTTATTTCATCTTGTGATTTATTTGGTAAATCTAAAAAACCTAAAAAATCATTTCCTTTACCAGATTTAGTGAAAACTTGTTTATGAGCTAACTTAGCTTTTTCAAGCATAGAATCTATTTCATTTTGTTTTAATCCATGATTCTCACCAATCATAAAACTCATCATATTATTATAATCAAGACTTATTTTCATTGAGTTTTGCCATTTCTCATCTCTATAATTTGCCATAAACATTTTCTCCTGATATTTATCTGAATGTAAGTTAAATTTATATTTAAACAAAATTGTTCTTGTAAAAGGAATCAAGTGAAACTATCAACTATTATTATCTTTTAATTTTTCACTAAACACTTTTCACTTGGTATATTTTAGCATGAAAAAAATATAAGAATGATTTTAAAATAAATTTGTAAAGCTATATTACGTTTACAAGGTGTATTACTTTACACTTTTAAAATGATCTGCTAGTATATCTAATGTGTTCAATGCACAAAGACGTCGCGGGGTGGAGCAGCCCGGTAGCTCGTCGGGCTCATAACCCGAAGGTCACAGGTTCAAATCCTGTCCCCGCAACCAAAATAAATAATTTCTTGCTTAAAATAAAAAACAATATTCTTATCTTTTCATTTTTTATTATAGACATAAAGTATAGTTGTATAATTCATATATAAACATAGATTTAATAGAATTATATACTTTACTATAAAATTATAAGGAGTCTTTATATGAGAGATATTTCATATATCCCTAAATATAATTTTGATGATTATAAAAATTGGGAAGGTAGATGGGAATTAATAGAAGGTTCTCCTTATGCTATGACACCATTACCACCTATTAAACATCAAAATATTAGTGGAAATATACATAGTGAACTAAAAAAATCTTTAGAAAATTGTACAACTTGTATTCCTTTACTCCCTGTAGATTGGAAGATAGATGAGAATACGATATTACAGCCAGATAATTGTGTTATCTGTTATTCAATAGATGAAAAAGATAATTATTTAACTAAAGCACCAAGTTTAATTTTTGAGATACTTTCTCCTTCCACTGCAACAAAAGATAAGATTTTAAAGTATCAAATTTATCAAGAACAAAAGGTTAAGTACTATATTATAGTAGAACCTAAAAATAATACCTATGAAATTTTTGCTTTATATAATGATCTATATGAAAAAGTAGATATTTATAATAGTAATTTTATATTTCACTTAGAAGAGTGTATAATTAACTTTGATTTTAATAAAATATGGTAAATTTTAATTTTATTAAAAGGTTCTAAATTATTTTATCATTGTTCTTGATTATTAATATTTATCTTGTTATCATTCAAAAAAATATTCTATTATAAGGAATTTTTTATGAAAATAATCTCTAAAAAAAGCTTAATATTAGCATTAAGTTTTACATTTATTTCTCTTACAAATATAAATGCTTTTGCAAATAATCCTACTGCAGAACAATATGAAGCAAATGGGCAACTTGACTTAGCTTTATTTCAGTATCAGTTAGATGTTATGAATGATGAAAATAATACAGAGCTTCTAAATAAAATTGGAACTTTATTATATAGACTCAAAAGATATAAAGAAGCTATAAATTATTTTAATAAAGCAATAAAATTAAATAATGAAAATTCAATTTATCATTATAATGTTGGTATGTCATATGTAAAAATGTCAAATGATAAAGAAGCTTTCTATGCTTTTAAAAGAGCTATTTATGTTAATCCTAATGTAGATAAGTATTATCATAAATTAGGTAATTTATATTATAGCCATCAAAAATATGAACAAGCTATAGTTGAATATAACAATGTTTTAAAATTAAATGATAGATATCCAGAAGCTTATTACAATCTTGGTTTATCATATAAAGAGTTACAAGATTATAATAAATCATTATCGTACTTTCAAAAATATTTAAAATTAAAACCAAGTGATAAAAAAGCATTAAATTTATATTATCAAGTAAAAGCTCTTACAAATAATGGTAATGGTGTTGATAACGATCCATTTGGAGATAATAAACCAACAAAACCTGATTACAACAATGATCCATTTGCTTCACCAAAAATACCTGATGTTAATACAGATCCGTTTACTGGAACTACACCTAATAAACCTAGTAGTGATGACCCATTTAATAATGACAATGATAAAAAAATGACTATATTTGATAAATCTAATCAAGATAATAATTCAAATAAAAAAAATGATTCTGTAGATTAAAAAAATGGATGAAAAATATAATAATTACAAAGATATAAATATTTTAAGAGTCTCTGGTTCAGAATATGATATTGGGTACCAACACGGATTATTACTAAAGGATAAAATAAAAAGTGGTGTCATACCATATTTTGCAAAATATGTAGAAAAATTATTAAATGATGCCTTAGGTAATAATGCGGGTAAATTTGTAGCTCAAGGTTTAAATAAAACTATTGGGCATAAAATATACTCATATTTTCCAGATTATGTAAAAGAACAATTAAATGGTCTTGCTGATGGTGCAAATTTTTCAAGAAAAGAACTAGCAGAGGCAGTTGTAATGCCTGAAACTTTTTTATGGTTAGTATCAAGAACTTTAAAAATAGAAGATCATGGAAAAGCACCAAGATTCAATGTACCATTATTAGGATGTTCAAGTGTTATTGCTTCTGGTAATGCCACTTATGATAGTTCTTTAATTCATGGAAGAAATTTAGATTATCAAGGAATAGGTTATTGGGATACAAATACAACAGTTATTTTTCAAAAACCTAAAGATTCTCAATCATTTGTATCTATTGCTTCTGCAGGTGTAATTTTAGCAGGTATAACATCAATGAATGAAGCAGGTATAACATTAGCTGTTCATCAACATTTAACATCAAATGCATTTGCAATAGGTGGATTGCCCTTAGGTGTTGTTGGGGATCAGGTAATGAGAAAAGCTGAAAATTTAAAAGATGCTGAAAAAATTTTAAAAGAACATAAACCAAATGGATGTTGGACATATATTTTAAGCTCAGGAAAAGAAAAATCTGTTTTATGTTATGAAACAACACAAGCTAGAACATCTTCATTTATTACAGATAAAGACAATTTTGGGTACACAAATATATTTTTAGACCCTGAATTAGCAGAAACAGAGCTTTTTATGTATCCATCTCATTGGCGTTCTAATACAGGTCGTTATCACTGTATACAGGAACGATTAAAAAGCAACTATGGGAAAATAGATGAAGAAAAAGTAGCCAATATACTTGGAGATAAAGGCAAAGATAATTGTAGATTAAGAAACCCTTTAGCAATGATGTTAACAGTTGGTTCAGTTGTTTTTAACCCTGAAAAGCAATTATTTTATGTTGGAAATGGCAAAGCTCCGACCTCAAACAGAGATTTTATTCCATTTAGTTTAAAAACTCAAAATTATGTTGAAACTATATCTCCACTTAAACCTAATAAAACAGAAGAAGAAATTAAGTCTTTTGATTTATATTGTGAAAGCTATGATTATTATTTCAACAAAAATAATATTGATATGGCTAGATTAAAATTATCAAAGGCAATAAAATTACAACCAAAAGAAGCTTTATTTTATTATATTGATGCTTTATTATCTATAAATGATAAAGATTTTGATAGTGCTGAAAATTCTATTAATAAAGCTTTAGAAATAGGTCATAATGATATTGAAAGAATTTCATCTTTTTATTTATGGAAAGCAAGAATAAAAGATTGTCAGAATCAAAGAACTGAAGCTATTGAAAATTACAAAAAAGCTTTAGAAAACTCTGATAATAAAATAAAAAGAGTTGCTTTAAAAGGATTAGATAATAAATGGAAATGGAAAAGAAACTCAATAGAGTTCAATTATGCTGATGTTATAAACCCATAAATACTTTAAACTATCTGCTAGGAGCTTTACAATCAGAGTTTTTTGTTTTTGCAATAGACATTCTAAATTTCTCTGTATGTTCCATGATGATATTAATAAGATTATCTGAAACAGAAAATTTTTCTAAGGTTTCTTTTAAGATCTGTTTTCTTCTTGAAAATTGTCCACCCATAATATAATGCTTTTGGTGGGCTTCTGGAATTAATAAACCTGTATATTTAATATCAAAACCTAAAAATTCAGCTAAAAACTCAAACTCTTTTTCTTTTATTCTTTCTTTATCTGCTTTTCTAAAAAAGAAACCTATCATAACATCATCAAACATTATATTTACAAATTCATCAACTATTTGTTTGAGTTTTTCTATATCTAAACTAGAATCATAAAGAACTGTCATAAAAACTAAACCTTATCAATAATACTCATCATTTCAATTGCAGCTATGGCACAATCCCAACCTTTGTTTCCTGCTTTTGTTCCAGCTCTTTCTATAGCTTGTTCTATATTTTCAACAGTTAAAATTCCATTTAAGACAGGTAATTCATATTCCAAACCTATTTGTGCTGTTCCATTACTAGAAAACCCTGCAACATAGTCAAAATGAGATGTAGCACCTCTTATAACTGCACCTAAAGCTATTATTGAATCATATTTTTTAGATTTAGCCATTTTTTTTATTATTAATGGTATTTCAAATGCACCTGGGACATATACAACTGTTATATCTTCTTCTCTTATATTATGTTTTATAAGACATTCAATTGCTCCATTTAATAGAGAGTCTGTTATAAAGTGATTAAAGGTCGCAATAACAATACCAACTTTTTTATTGTTAGTATTAAAATCACCTTTTATTACATTAATATTTTTCATAAAACTTATTACCTAAAATTTCTGTATTTAAGACTAAAATATTACACTAATAATTCTAATTAGTGTCTACTTTATAATATATTTTTTAGAATTAGTTTAATATTCTTTAGCTAACTATAGGAAATTTTAACTCTAGTACTAAACCACTTTGATTATCATCAGGTTTCTTAGCTATAATCTCTCCATCATGAAGTTTTATAATCTGTTTTACAATTGATAAACCTAAACCTGTTCCACCTGTTTTTCTTGATCTTGAAGTATCAGAACGATAGAAAGGTTGAAAAATTTTATCATATTCATCAAAAGAAACACCTTCACCTCTATCTCTAATACTAAGAATTACATTTTTATCTTTTCTAAAAATTGTTATATCAACCTTAGAACTTTGAGGCGCATATTTTATTATATTAGAAAATATATTACCTAAAGCTCTTTCTAGTAATTGTTTATTTGAATTAATATATAAATCATTATCAAAAAAAATTTTAGCTATTTCAAGATTATTTTCCAAAAATAATATATTATTTTTTTCAATATTTTCTTCAACTATTTTTTGTAATGAGTTCTTTTCAAATATAAAATCGTTTTTATTTAATTCAAGTTTTGAAGCATCCAATAAATCATCAATTAATAAATCTAGTTGTTCTATTTCATTTATTGATTTATCAATATATTTTTTCTTTCCTTTTCCTTCTTTATCTAATAACTCAAGTGATAATCTTATTCTTGTTAATGGAGTTCTTAATTCATGAGACACATCTGCAATAAGCCTGTCTCTTTGTTGAATCATTTCATGTATTTTCATTGTCATATTATTAAAGGAATCTGCTATACCTTTAAAGTCACTTTTTTTTGAAACATCTATAAGTGTTTTAAAATCACCTGATGCAACTCTATCTATTGAAATTGTAAGTTCTTTGAATGGCTTAAATATATATCTTGAATATGGTATTAATAAGATTGATAAAAATGTTAATATAAATAAACTACCCAAAACTTCAGGTTTAATTTTTTCTGGTCTTGGAGGATGAGGTCTAAAACCTTTTATTAAATGAAAATCTTCTAAATATAAAATTCCAGAATTTGTATTATTCTCATCTAAAAATAAAATAACAGCTGGTTTTTCTTGTTCAACTCTAATTACTTGAGCTTCTTTGGTTTTAACTAATTCATCTATTGAATCTTTTGTAATTAATGGCTTTTCTTTTAACTTATCAATATTAGGTATAAACTCAATAGCTAAACCTGGTTTATCAGATATAATAATTTTTTTATTTAGAGGAAATGAATTTTTAAATTGTAATAAATTTAATTCTTTTAAAACATTTTTTACTAAAATTGCATTTCCTTTTACATGACGCTCAAAACCTTTTTGCTCATTGGCTCTAAGAAATAAGCTAGTTACAAAAAATGTAAGCATAATAGATATTATCATTACCATAAGTGCATATAGATATAATTTTCTATATATTCTATTACTATATGTATTTAATTCTTTTTCAAGCATTTTTAACTCTGTTTAGAAAAAACATAACCTATACCTCTAACTGTTTTTATTAGCTCTCCTTTAGTTTTATCATCTAATTTTTGTCTTATTTTACTAATAAAAACATCAATTGATCTATCAAATGATTCAAAATCAATACCTTTAACTTTATTCATTAAATTATCTCTACTTTGAACAATGCCAACATTTTCTACAAGACATTTTAATAAATCAAATTCTGTAGCTGTAAATTCTATATATTCACCTTTAAAACTAACTTCTCTTGAATCAAGATTTAATATTAAATCTTTATTTGGTGAGCTTACTAGATTTATTGAATTATTATTAATATTGTTATTATCACTAGTTTTTTCAAATCTTCTAAGTATAGTTTTAATTCTTGCCATTAATTCTCTTGGATTAAATGGTTTTGACATATAATCATCTGCACCAAGTTCTAATCCTACAATTTTATTAAAATCATCTTTTTTAGCAGTTAACATTATTATAGGAATTAAAGGATCATTTTCTCTAATTTTTTTACAAACATCAAAGCCATCCATAGTAGGTAACATAAGATCTAAAATTACTAGAGCTACTTTATTATTTTTTATATACTCTATACCTTGAATTGGCTCCTCAGAGTGTGTTAGTTTGTAAGGAGAACCTTCAAAATATTCTTGCAATAATTCTGAAATATCTAAATCATCATCTATCATGTGTATTTCTGTCATATAAATTATTCCATCAAAATAAAATATAAAAATAAATAGCTATTCAAGAATTTTACTTCATAAATAGCTAAATATTATAAAAAGTCAATTAGTTTTGTTGAAATGGTTGTGGCATTTGTCCACCCATATCAGGTCTTCCAAATCCACCTTTTTCGTGACCATTCATTTTATCAGGTCTTCCAAATCCTTCAGGTCCATGTCCTCTTCCATGATCGCCTTTCCCAAATCCTCCAAAACCTAAAATTGGTAATTTTTCAACAGCTTTAGCTCTTTGCTCAGCTGTTAAAATATCATGAACTTTAATTATTGTATCTAAATGACGCTCAAGAGGGTCAACAGTAGGTTTATTTGCTGATAATAACTCTGTCAATTTAGAAACATCACCTGATTTTACAGCAGAATTAATAGCATCTCTATTTGCTTTCATTTGTTCATGTTTTGTTGCTGGATCAATATTAGCATCAGCAGGAGGAGCAAATACTGCTTGTAAAGCTGTTTTTTGCTCAGCTGTTAAACTAAGATCTGTAGCAAGTTTTTCAATCATAGGATTTGCTTTATCTGTAGGAGCAGAAGGTTTTTTAATTTCTCCAGAAGCAATTTTTGCATCAATTTTAGCTTTCATTTCAGCTGCTTTTGCTTCCATTTCTTTTTCATTAGCTTCTAATTTTGATTTTTGTTCTGCAGTAAGAATATTATATGCTTTAATCATATTTTCAGCTTCTTTAGCAAAATCTGGTTTAGGAGGTTGATTTGCTGTCAATACAGACTTTAATGAATCTCTATTAATTGTATCAGCTAAGAAAGCATCTTTTATTGCTTTTTGTGTTGCTTCCATTTGAGCTTTCATTGCAGCTGGATCTTTTTTCTCTCTAACAGGTCTAAGAGCTTCTAAGGCTGTTTTTTGTTCTGCTGTTAATTCAATTCCTTTGAATTGTCCAAATCCTTCTGAACCATGTTCTTTTCCACGTTCTCCACCTTTGAATCCTTGTTTATTTCCTTTACCTTTACCTTGAATATTTTCTGGATTTTGTCCAGCACTTGTAAAGGTTGATGAATCATCTGTTGATTGTAAGGATACAGTTGAAGGGCTACCACATGCTGACAAAATCATTGCGATAGATAATGAAACTAAACTTGCTTTAAATAGATTTTTCATAAAATACTCCTTTTTTAAATTTTTTATGTAATCTTTCATGATTAAAGTATCCTTCTTTAACATTACTATAATATTTCTCTTTTGTAAAAATATTGTAAAAATTAATAAGTAGTAGTTCCTTTTATTTAATCTTAAATACATTTGTTTCAAGACAAGGAGTTAAAGCAACCTTGCCCATAAAAGATATGCTATTCCTTTGAACATTGGTTCTTTAGCCCAGTGAAAAATATATCATTCTTACCACTCATTTATTTACACTATCAATATATTTACTTTTTTAAGCTATATTAATATCTCTCTGACTTTAGTAAATTTAAAACAATTAATGTCCTAATATTTTTAAGAATTATTTTTATGTAAACACTAAATAAAATATCATTTCAACAAGACTATATCTTAAAATTTTTATCTAATTTTTATAGTTTTATTCAAAAATATGATAGAATTTGGATGTTATACTATTTTACGTACCAGTTACTTATAACAGGAGAAGTTATTAAATGGATCAAATAGGGTCAGCAACAGGGCTTAAATCTAATGATTTACTAAGTGTTGATACATTTCTTTCAGAACTACAACTTATTCAAGAAAGAAGTGCAAAAAAAATTGCTCTAATAGGTAGTAGACATATTTCATTTACACATCAACAATTAATAGAAATGTTAGCCTATGCTTTAGCTTTAGCTGACAATAATATTATTACTAGTGGTTCTTCTGGAACTAATTTTGCTGTTGCTAAAGGTGTTCAAAGAGCTAATCCTAAAAATTTAACTGTTATATTACCTCAAACTCTTGAACAACAAAATTCAGAAAGTAGAGAACTTTTAACAACTTTACCTGTAGTTAAAGAACATCCTGAAAGAAAGAATATGACTCTTAACCAAGCAGGAGAACTATGCTACATGGAAGTAGTTGATGAATGTCAGCAATTGATATGCTTTTTATATCATACAAGTACAACATTAAAAGAAACGATTAATTATGCTCACGAGCAGCGTAAGGTTGTCACTCCTTTTTACTTAGATTAAAAATAAAAATTTTAAATTAATAATGAAGTTTATTATAAGAGCTTTCTTTCTTGTATTGATTCTTGCATTGCTTGGGTTAATACCAAGTTATTACTATTTTAATAAATCTCTAGAACCAATTGACAAAAATGATACAAGTCAAAAACTTTTTTATATTAATAATGGAAGTTCTTTAACTTTAGTTTTAAGAAAGTTAAAATCTGATGGATTTATTAAAGACTATAGAACTGCTAGGGTTTACACAATGCTTAAAGCAAAAAATAAGCAGATTCAACCAGGTTATTATCAAATAAGTAAATCAATGTCTTTTATTGAAATTTTTAATAAATTAGCTTCAGGGAAAATATATCAATCTTTTCTTACCATCCCTGAAGGTTATTCTATGAAAAAAATTGCAAATAGAATTTCTAAAAATGGTTTTTCAGGAACAGAATATTTAAAACTTACAGAATCAATAAATCCTGAATATAAATCTGAATTTGTTTTTTTGGATAAGCTAGATAAGTATAGTTCTCTTGAAGGATATCTATTTCCTGATACTTATGACATTACAAAAGCAAAAGAAAAAGATTTAATAAATTCTCAATTAAATAGATTTGAACAATTGATTTACAGTGAGTGGCAAAAAAGACCTAAAGATTGGAAGATGAATTTACATCAAACATTGACTTTAGCATCTATAGTTGAATTAGAAGCTCAAAAACCATCTGAAAGAACAACCATAGCAGGAGTTTTTATTAATAGATTAAATCAAGGCATTCCTTTAGGTTCTGACCCAACTGTTGAATATGCTTTGGGTTGGCATCAAGATGCCAAAGGACTAAGTTTTAAAGACATAGAAGTTAAATCTGCTTATAATACTTATAAAAATGCAGGTTTACCACCAGGTCCAATTTCGAACCCTGGTTTAGCTGTTTTTAAAGCTGTTTTAAACTATGAAAATACACCTTACTTATATTTTGTCGCAAAAGGTGATGGAAGCCATGTATTTACTAAAACATATCAAGAACATTTACACGCACAATCACTTATAGTAAGAGGTCTTTTAAAATAAATTTTTTAACCTATACTTAAACTATTTATATATTTAAGTTAAGAAAGAAAACAATTTAATTTACTATAACAGAAATATCAATAATTCTTGTAGAGGAGAGAGTGACACATGAGCAGAGATATTTCTGTTAACAGTATTGCAAATGAAATTATGAGCCAGTATGATCGTAATAAAAATGGTCAAATTGATTATAGAGGAAATAGAAGTGAAGCTACAAGATCTGAAAGTGCTTCATCTTATGATGGCGAAAATTTAAATTTCTCATCTTCAAGAATGTCAAGAGAAAAGCTTTTTTATGCTGCAGATTCTAATAATGATGGAAAAGTAACAAGAGAAGAATTAGTAAATACAATTAAACAATATGACAAAAATAATGATGGACAACTTACCCAAACAGGTTTTGTTGATTGGGTAAAATCTAAATTTGGTGGAGAGAAAAAAGTTGACGAATTTAGCCCATTTGATAGAGAATATGGAGAAAAGAGAAATACTAGCTATGTTTCAGTTCCTGTAAATCCAAAACCAACATATCCTAGCTATCCTTCATATCCATCTGGAAATGATAAACCAGTAAGCCATGACCCATTTAGTAATAATAAACCTTCAAGTGGTGGTGTAAGCTCAGACCCGTTCAGTAATAATAAGCCAAGTAATAATAAACCAGTAAGCTCTGATCCTTTTAGCAATAATAAACCATCAAGTGGTGGAAATAAGCCTGTAAGTTCAGACCCATTTAGTAGTGGTAACAATAATAAACCAGTAAGTTCAGATCCATTTAGTTCAAAACCATCAAGTGGAAGTGGTAGTAAACCTACAAGTTCAGATCCTTTTAAAAGATAAAAAATAATTAATTAAAACCCACTAAAGCTATCTTTAGTGGGTTTTAAAGTTTGTATGAATAGATTACTTTAAAATATTTAAAAAATTATAAACTAGTAAAACTCTATTAGAATCTTATTTTTATCAAAAGCTATATCATATTCATTTAAAATATTAAAATATAAATCTTCCATTTTTCCTCTGTAGTTAAAAACTTTAGCACTTTCTAATATTTCTATCTTAATTGCATTTTTTTTATGCTTATTAGAAAAATCTATGCCTGATACTAAATATTTTAAACAATGAATATATTCTCTTATAAAGCCATTTGTTGAATCTAAAGATTTTGATTGTGATGTTAATAACAACTTTCCATTATTCTCTTTAGAGAATGAAATTTTTTATTAAGATTATCATTAGAAATAATATGATAAAGGACTATATTATTCATAAAATAGTATTAATATTTATTTTACTAGTGTTGCTGTTGTCTTATCTATTGCATCAATAGCTGTTGCAACTTCCTGTGCTGCTTTATCAACTACATTTACGGAGTCATCTGCTTTAACTGTAGCCCCATTCCATTCTTTATCAAATCCACCAGACCAAGTTGCCCATGTTTTATCTAACTCAGATTCTACAAATTGTCTATCATTTGGATTCATAACCGACGCATATTTACCATTTTCTGTAAAAAAATTATTATAAAGCATTGTTGCTTTAAGAGATTCATTATAGTTATTTATAGCTCTTTTTTTTGCATCATTAAGTAAACTAACTGCTTTTATCTTTAATGACTCAATTTGTCTAACTTGTGATTGTATTTGGGCAGGTGACATACTACCTTTACCCTTATTAAGCTTATTTGTAGCATCTAGGGCTTGTTTTGCATAATATTTAGCACCCCATGCTATATCATTTGCCATTGTTCTTTCTTGTCTTGCTAACATTGCATGAGATGCAATTGACTCAATAGCTTTATTAGGTGTTTGTATTTGTAATGCTTCTTGTTGTAAGCTTTGTTGTAAATTAGTCATAACAGGTCCAGATGGTGGATTCTTTTTTGGAATGACAGGTGCTTGTTGATTTTGATTTGGAGTGCCTAATGTTGCAGGAACTTGAACATTTCCATTATTATTTGTAGGGGTTGTTCCATTCGGCTTTAAGGCAGAATCTGGAATAGGAGGGAGTTGACCATTACCAGAATTAGTACCTGAAGGCGTTAAAGCAGAAGATGGTATAGGTGGTATCTGTCCATTATTACCATTTTCTGTTGTATAGATTTGGTTTGAACCATCATTTAAACCCATGTCAGTTTGTGCAGAACCCATTTTCCCAAAAAAAGGTGAATACTTTGATATATTTGTATCAAAGTTTTGGTATAAACCTTTAAATTGTTGATACTGACCTGTAAAAACATCATCACTATAAGTTGCACCCTGATTATTTTGAGTTTGAACAGGGGATTGGTTATTAGTACTTGCAGTATTAAAATTACTAGGAACAGGTGTTTTTCCTGGTATATATTGTACTGGTTGACCACTTCCTATAGTTGACATATATAAACCTACCTTGCTGGTGTCATCTGACTTATAGCTTGAGTTGCTCTACCTATATTAGCATTTACTGCATTCATTGAAGCTATAAATACCTCAGGTGCTGGTTTTATTGTCTCTTTAAAGAAAACAAATTTCTTTTCTACAGTTCCACCAATCCAGTTTTTCCAAGCATCTGTTACTAACGGACTTCCCTTACTTGTAACCGCTGGACCAAATTTTTGTCCAAGAATATCATTTGCGGCCTGAGCATAAAGAGATTCATCATAAACAGCTTTTGTATATTCTTGTGCTGTTTTAAGTAAATCCATTGCTTTTGTTTTATGTGTTTGAAGTTCTGCAAGTTTTTGGCTATTACCAGGACTTCTTTGAACTTGTTCTGCTGCATAAGCTGCTGCTCTTGCTTCTTTTTCAGCCTCTTTTGCAAATTGTTCAGCTTTATCTCTATATTCACGAGCTTTCATAGCATGAATATTAATTATTTGAATGCCTTGATTTGGGTCTTGAACTCCTCTTAGATCTCCATTAACAACACCATAAGCGGCATTTAAGTCTGTACCTGGAGGTGGTGGCGGAACAGGTGTTCCAGCAGGACTCATAACACCCATACCTTGATTATTTGGTAAAGGCATAGTATTCATTGTAGGTTGACCTTCACCTGCTTCTTGAGCTTTATTTTTTTTGCCACCACCAAATAAACCTATAACACCTTCAACAAGCTTCCCTATAAGATTTGCAACTGTATTTAATATACTTGTGATAAGGTTAATAATTGTACCAAATATGCCACCAAGACTATTAGCCATACTACCAACACCGTTTGATAAGCCAACCATCCCATTAGCTACACCAGCAGTTGCACCAACACCTTGTGAATAACCCATTGTATAGTTATCAGCTCTATAAGCAGTAGGATTATAAGCTCCACCAGTTGTTTGTTGAGGTTGTTGAGCTGGGTAACCTGAATATGGTTGTTGTGTGTATTGTGGTGCCCCTGCATTATTAACGCTTGTCACTCGTTAGCTCCTTAAAATAAAACAATAGCTTTTATTAGTTATGATATAGAATTATAATGTTAGAGTCTTGCCTATTTTAAAATAAAATTATACTAATCTTTACCTTATTTTTACCTTACTCTATAGTAAGTTTCATCATAATATCTATTTGTTCTTCATCACCAAATTTAAATATATGCTTATCAAACTCTTTAAAACCATTTTTTTGATAAAATTTAATAGCTCTTATATTTTTTTCTTCTACTCCAAGCCATATAAAAGATTTATTTTTACTCTTAGCTAATTCTAAAGATTTAGTCATTAATAAGTTAGAAACATTTTTACCATGATAATCTTTTAAAATGTAGATTCTTTCTATTTCAATAGAGTTTATATCTTTTAGTTCAGTTTGAGCATCAAATATATTTAATTTTAAATACCCTATAATTTTATTATCTTCTTTTGCTGAATAAAAGAATGAATTAGGATTTAATATTTCTTCTCTTAGTTTATCTTCATTAAAAGCAGTATTCAAATATTTATTCATACTTTCTTCTGTATTAGTCTCATGAAATGTATCATAAAAAGTTTTTTTTGCTACTTTTTGCAGTTCTTTTATATCTTCAACTTGTATTTTAAAAATTTCAATCATATTAAATTTAGATATTTTACCATAAATAAGGACTATACTTTAAAATAGATACTTATTTATTATACTTAAGTGAAATAACTTTGAAAATATTTATTAGATTTTAATTTATATTAAATCTTCAAATTTTGCATTAATTAGTTTCAATAATTCATTTGGTGAAATTTTAATTTGTGTTCCTCTAATTCCAGCACTAATATATATTTCATCAAATAGTTGAGATGTTTCATCAATATATGTAGGATAGTCTTTTTTCATTCCTATAGGAGAACAACCACCTCTTATATAACCTGTTAAGTCTGTAATTTCTTTAACTTTTATCATTTCTATTTTTTTATTTCCACTTACAGAAGCAGACTTTTTAAGATTAAGCTCCATGTTTGCAGGTATGCAAAATATATTTATACCATTTTTATCTCCTCTAGCAACTAAAGTTTTAAATACAGATTCAGGCTCTGCATTTATTTTATTTGCAACTGTTACTGCATCAAGATTATTTTCATCTACCTCATAATTATGAAGAGAATAATTAACTTTTTTTGCATCAAGTATTCTTACTGCATTTGTTTTAGACATTATCTACCTTTTAAGTTTGTCTTTTTTATTATTTTCAAAATTATTATATTAGTCATTATAAATATCTAAAAGTACTATAATTAGACACTCATATAAATTCTAATGTTAATAAAATTAATAAATTTGCTATTAAAAAATTTATCTTTTATTTTCCATAAAACTAAGCTTTTGCTAAAATATATTCTTGTTCATATTTTTATGTAATATAGGGATTTGTAATTTATGAGTGAAAATACATCAACTATGCCTTTAGAAGAAAAAGGCACAATATCTATACATATGGAAAATATTTTTCCAATAATAAAAAAGTGGCTTTATTCTGATAAAGAAATCTTTTTAAGAGAATTAGTTTCTAACTCTATTGATGCTATTAATAAGCATAAACACTTAGCTTTAATTGGTGAAGCTAAGGATAAAGAAGAAGGCGAATATAGAGTTGATATAAAACTTGATAAAGACAATAATACTCTAACCATTATAGATAATGGTTTAGGTTTAACTGCTGATGAAGTTAAAAGATATATAAATCAAGTTGCTTTTTCAGGTGCAGAAGAATTTATAAAAAAATATAAGTCTGGTAATGAAAATGATCAAATAATTGGTCATTTTGGATTAGGATTTTATTCTTCTTTTATGGTCGCAAAAAAAGTTGTTATAAACTCTCTTTCTTATCAAGAAGGAGCAGAAGCTATAAGATGGGAATGTGATGGCACACCAGAATTTCAATTATCTAAAGGCGATAAATCATCAAGAGGAACAGAAATAACACTTTATTTATCTGATGATGAAAAAGAATTTTCTGAAAAAGCAAGAATTGAACATTTAATTAAAAAGTATTGTGATTTCTTGCCTTATAAAATTTATTTAGACGGAGAAGAAGAAAATAAACAAAAAGCTTTATGGAATGAACAACCTAGTAATGTAAAAAAAGAAGAATATATAGACTTTTACAATTATCTCCATCCATTTTCTCCAGAGCCTTTATTTTGGATTCACATAAATGTTGACTATCCATTTAACTTAAAAGGTATTTTATATTTCCCTCAATTAAGTCATGAACTTGATATGTCAAAAAACCATATAAAACTATTCTGTAATAATGTTTATGTAAGTGAAAATACACAAGAATTATTACCTAGATACTTAACAGTTTTACAAGGTGGTATTGATAGTCCTGATATTCCTCTTAATGTATCAAGAAGTATGTTACAAAACGAACCTCATGTTAGAAAAATTTCTAATCATATTTCAAAAAAAGTAGCTGATAGATTAAAAGAAATGTTTAATAAAGAACGTGAAGAATATCAAAAAGTTTGGGATGGAATACAAGCTTTTGTTAAAGTCGGAATAATGGAAGATAATAAATTTTATGATATGCTCAAAGATGTAATTATCTTTAAAACATCTGATGATAAATATAAAACAATAGAAGAGTATTTAAAAGATAATGAAGAAAAAGCTAAAGGGAAAGTTTTTTATAGTTCAGATAAAGAGACCCAAGCTGGTTATATAACAATGTTTAAAGATCAAGGAATTGACGTTTTAATTCTTGACTCATTTATCGATTCGCATTTTATTAATTTCTTAGAAATGAAAAATCATGAAACTAAGTTTTTAAGAATAGATTCAGATATTAGTGAAACTTTAGTTGATAAAGAATCAAAATCAGATGTAGTTGTTGATCCAAAAACAAATAAAACAAGTAATGATTTAATTGAAGACTTATTTAAAAAATCTCTTGGTAATGAAGGAATAAAGATTAAAGTTGAAAATCTTAAAGCTTCTGAAATACCAAGTATGATAATCTTCCCTGAGCATATGAGAAGAATGCAGGAAATGACAAGTATTATGCAACAAAAAGAATTAGGATTATTAAAAGATTATACTTTAGTTGTTAATGCTTCTAGCCCAATTATTTCTAACCTTAAAAACTTTTCAAGTGATTTAGGAAAAGAACAAGAGATAGACTTAATTTGTAATCACGTACATGAGTTAGCATTATTGTCTCAAAAGCAGTTAGCACCTGAAAAGATGCCTAAGTTTTTGGAAAGATCAAATAAAATACTTGAACTTTTAAGTAAGGTATAACTTGTAAACTTAACTATTAATTTAAAGTTAATCTTTTAACTTTTTAAGTAGTAATAAAATATAATTTAAAAGCATATTTCAGTAATTGGGGTATGCTTTTTTAAGGTTAATGTAATGGATAAAATAGAAGAAAAAAAAGAATTTTCATTAGGTACAATACTTTTTACAGTATTTTTAGATTTATTAGGTATAGGAATTATTATTCCTATAGTTGCACCAACAATTTTAAAAACAGATATTCTTGGAGCAGATGTAAGTTTTGCTTATAAAACACTAATTCTTGGGATATTGATTTCATCGTATCCTATAGCACAATTTTTTTCAGCACCTGTACTTGGAGCTATGTCTGATAGAGATGGAAGAAAAAAAATACTTATATTTTCAATTATTGGGTCTGTTATTGGTTATTTAATTTTTGCATTAGGAATTATTTATAATAATATCTCAATGTTATTTCTTGGACGAATAGTAGATGGAATTTCAGGTGGGAATATATCTATAATATATTCTTCTTTAGCTGATATAAGTGATGAAAAATCAAAAGCTAAAAATTTTGGTTTAGTTGGAGCTTCTTTTGGTGTTGGTTTTATAATAGGGCCTTTTTTGGGTGGTGAACTTGCAAACCCTAATCTTGTAAGTTGGTTTAATTACTCAACTCCTTTCTTTTTTGCTGCTTTATTATCTTTTATAAATCTAATAATGGTTATTGTAAGATTTAAAGAAACACTAAAAGAAAAGAGAAATACTGAAATAAATATCTTTACTGGATTTAAAAATATCTCAAAAGCTATGTCTAAAAAAGAGTTTAGAAATATATTCCTTATTGCATTTCTTGTAACATTTGGCTTTACAATGTTTTCTCAGTTTTTCCAAGTATTTTTAATTGAAAAGTTTAATTACTCTCAATTTAATATTGGTCGTTTACTTGCATACTTTGGTATTTGTTCTGCTTTAGTGCAAGGTGGACTTGTTAGAAGATTATCAAAAAAACATAAACCTGAAAAAATATTATCAATATCTTTATTATTAATGGCTATTTCATTAATTTTACTTATAATACCAGATAAATCATGGTATTTATATATAACAATGGCTTTAGTAGCTATTACTCAAGGTGTTACATCACCAAATGTAACTGCAATGGTTTCTAATCTTGCTGATAGTTCAATTCAAGGAGAAGTTTTAGGGATAAATCAATCGGTTCAAGCTCTTGCACAAGCTATACCTCCAATAATAGGAGGATTAACTGTTTCTTTAAATTTAAATACACCTGTTATACTTTCTTCTATAGTAGTATTATTAGCTTGGTTAATTTTTATTAGTGTATTTAAGGTAAAAACATCTTAAATTTAAAAAATTAATACTTGTTAAGTAAAGTTTTGGTTATGTTAAGGTTAAAATAAGTAAGTATTTTATTTATTTATCTATATGTAATAATAGATTAAAAGATTAGTTTTTGTATAAATATTGAGGTTTATAATGAGTAATGATATAAGAGTATCTAGACCGAATGACACAACTCTTTTTGATAAACTTGTGTTTAAAAGTGATAAAGCACCTGTTGAGGAGCCTAATACTCAAGTAGAAGATAATAACGAGATTGAAACTCAAGATGTTAGTGAAACTAGTCAAACAAACAGAGGGAATATTCCGTCAAGTGGAGTTAGTTTTGACGATCCTATTGTAGAACAAGAACCACAAGAAGAACAACTTCCTGAAGTAAATATGGAAGATACAGGAGAGTTACCAGAATTACAAGATGAAGGTTTAGGGGAAAATGATTTACCAGATATTAATGGTAATCAAGAGTTTCCTAATGATGAAACAAAGCCTGAAGATTATAAACCAGAAACTAATAAAGAACATTCAACAAGTAAAGCTCTTTATCATTTTTACCAAAGTACTGGTACAAAGTTTGTAATGAGAAAAACTGAAAATTATATAGCAAAGAAAACAGCTGAAGTACTTACAGAAGATTTAACAAAGGCTTTTGGTAAAAAAATTGTTGAAAATGGAACTAAAAAAGTAGCAGAAACAGGAGTTAAAGAAATTACAAAAGGAGTTACTAAAGGTTTAGATAACACTGTTGTAAAGTTAACATCAGAAAAACTTTTAGGTCAAGGTGTTAAAACTATAGGAGTAAGAGAAGCTGCCAAAGAATCAGGTAATCTCTATAGAGCTTTAGTAAATAGTGGCAAATACACCACTGAAACAGTTTTAGAAGGTGGAGCTAAAAAGATTCTACCTAATACTTTGAATGCACTTAAGAAAACTGCTGTTGGTTCAGGAGAGACAGTTTTAGAAAATGGTCTTAAAAAAGGAACAGAAAAAGGCTTAGAAAAATTCTTAAAAACTGTAGGTGACTCAGGTGGTGCAATAGCAACAGAAACAATTGCAAAAACAGTTACTAAAAAAGCTGCATCTAAAACAAGTCAAGAACTAGCAAAACAACTTATTAGTTTAGCTGGTAAAAAAGGTAGTAGTGCAGCAGGTAAAGCTTTAGCACAAGAACTTATCGAACAAGGAGCTAAAAAAGGTGGCGACAAAGCTCTTGCGAAGTTAGCTCAAGAGTTTTTAGAACAAAGTGGTAAAAAAGGTGTTACTGAACTAGGTCAAAATCTAGCAAAGCAAGTTCTTAAACAAGCTACAAAAGAAACTACAAAAGCAGGAGCTAAAACAGGAGTTAAAACAGCTTCAGAAATTGCTCAAGAAGTAGCAGAAGGTTCTCTTAAAAAAGTTGCTACCACTAAAGGTGTTCAAACAGCTGGTAAAGTAGCTAAGGTTCTTCCTTATGTTAATACTGCAATAGGAGTTGGGTTTACAGCTTGGGATGCTTATGATTCATATCAAAAGTTTAAAGATCCAAAAGCAAGTACAGCAAGTAAAGTGCTTTCTGTTGTTACAGTTGCGGCTGATGTGACTTCTGTTGTAGCTGGTTCTACAGGTAAAGGTAAACCAATCGGATGGGTTGCAACTGGTGTTGGTATAGCATCTAGTATTGCATCTGATTATTTAAGATAAAATTTTGTTTTAAAAAGTTGATAAAATTTATTTTTATCAACTTTTTTGATTAATAAAAAATTAACTAATGTTTACCTTCTTTTAACTTTTTGTAAATTTTAAGATTGAAAAGTCTTTTTAAAAAAGTTCAAAGCGTTTATAATATCAAAGGTCTAGGTATGTCTTATACCTGACACAAAAATTTAAGACAAGAAAATTTTTTCATGTTAGAATTTTTAATTTATTAAATTATTAAAATAATTATATTTTTTTGGAGGAACATATTTTGGCACTTACTAAGGAAATTATTGAATCAGTGACCAAAGACTATCAGAGAAACGAAAAAGATAACGGTTCTACTGAAGTTCAAATCGCATTACTTACAAAGAAAATTCAAGCTTTAACTGAACATCTTAGTACAAATAAAAAAGATTTCAGTGCAAGAAGAGGATTACTTAAAATGGTTGGTCAAAGAAGAAGACTTCTTAGATACTTAAATTCTAATGACCACGCAGGTTACAATGAAATAATTAAAAAACTTGGATTAAAAAGATAAAATCTATTATTTCTTGAAAAACCTGAAAGTATAAATATAAATGAGTAATCTAAAACATATAGAATTTAAAGTAGGAACTAACACATATAGAATTGAAACAGGTGAACTTGCCTTATTAGCTAGTGGTTCAGTTAAAATAAATGTTGGTGATACAGCAGTTTTAGTAACTGCCACTGCTTCTCAAAAACCAAGAGAAGGAATAGATTTTTTCCCTTTAATGGTTGATTATGAAGAAAAAATGTATGCTATTGGTAAAATACCTGGTAGCTACCAAAGAAGAGAAAGTAGACCACCTGAATCTGCAATTTTGACATCAAGATTAATAGATAGACCTATTAGACCTCTTTTCCCAGATGGTTATAGAAATGATGTTCAAATCGTGGCAACTCTTGTGTCTAGTGATCAGTCAACACAAGCTGATGTTATTGCTGTTAATGGAGCTTCTGCTGCATTAGCTATATCTGATATCCCTTTTGAAAATCCAGTTGGAGCAGTAAGAATTGGTTGGATAAATAATAAGTGGGTTATTGACCCAACTTATGAGCAAACAAATCAAAGTGCATTGGATCTTGTTGTTGCAGGAACAGAAAATGCAATCTTAATGGTTGAAGCTGGGGCTAATATGCTTAATGAAGAAATGATGCTTTCAGCAATTGAGCTTGGTCATAAAGAAATAAAAAAGATTGTTGCATCAATAAATAAATTAAGACAACAAGTTGGAAAACCAAAACAAAAAGAAGGCGAATATACTGTATTTTTACCAGATCAAAAATTAACAGATTATATTGAATCTAAATATTATGATTCATATAGTAAAGCAATGCATATTGCTGATAAATCTGAAAGAAAAAATTCACTTTCTTCATTAAAGGATGAGTTAAAATCTCACTTATCCGAATTAGCAGAAGATAATGAAATAAAAGTATTATATGAGAAAAATCCTGAATACTTAATGATCGTCATAGATAGACTTGAAGAAAAAATCATGAAAAAAATGGTTTTAAAAGAAAAAGTAAGAATTGACGGAAGAGGTATGGAGGATATTAGAGAAATTACAACTAAAATAGGTCTTTTACCTAGAGCTCATGGAACAGGTTTATTTACAAGAGGGCAAACTCAAGTAATGTCTGTTGCAACATTAGGTTCTGCTGGTGATATGCAAAGTTTAGATGAAATTGATCCAGAAGTTGAAAAAAAATATTTACATCATTATAATTTCCCTCCATTTTCAGTTGGTGAAGTAAAACCTTTAAGATCACCAGGTAGAAGAGAAGTTGGACATGGTAATTTAGCAAGAAGAGCTTTACTTGCTGTTCTTCCTGATGAAAAAGAATTTCCTTATACAATAAGAGTTGTGTCAGAAGTTTTAGGCTCAAATGGGTCTTCATCAATGGCAAGTACTTGTGGAAGTACACTTGCTTTACTTGATGCTGGTGTTCCTCTTAAAAAAATGGTTGGTGGTGTTGCAATGGGTCTTATCATGGGTAATGATGGAGAATATGCAATATTAACAGACATCTTAGGTGATGAAGATCATTTAGGTGATATGGATTTTAAAGTAACAGGCACATTAACTGGTATTACTGCTTTACAAATGGATATTAAAATTCAAGGTATTTCAATTGATATTATGAGAAATGCTCTTGAACAAGCTAGAAAGGGTAGAATACATATTCTTCATAAGATGATGGAAACTATAAGTGAACCAAAAGCTGATTTATCTCCTTATGCACCTAGAATATTTACAATGCAAATCCCTGTTGAAAAAATTGGTGAATTAATTGGACCTGGTGGAAAAACAATCAAAAAGATTGTTGAAGAAACTGGTGTTAAAATTGACATTGATGATACTGGTTTAGTATTTATTGTTTCTAATGAAAAAGAAGCTTCTGATAAAGCTAGAGCTTGGGTTGAAAGATTAACCAAAGTTGCAAAAGTTGGTGAAGTTTATGATGGTAAAGTTACTAGAATAACAAATTTTGGTGCTTTTGTAGAACTTTATCCAGGAACAGAAGGTTTAGTTCATATTTCTCAATTATCTGAACAAAGAGTTAGAAATGTAGAAGATGTTGTAAAAATTGGTCAACCTTTAAAAGTTAAAATATCTGAAATTGATAATCAAGGCAGAGTTAATTTAACTAGAAGAGGTTTAGACTAAATTTAGTTATGGAAAATAAAACTACCTTAGCAAATGGAATAAGAATTTTAACTGAAGAAATTCCTCATGTTCATTCTTTATCTATTGGTTTATGGGTAGATACAGGTTCAAAAAATGAAAGTGAAGATGTTTATGGAATATCTCACTTTATTGAACATATGCTTTTTAAAGGAACAAAAAATAGAACTGCCATGCAGATAGCACAAGAGCTTGAAGATACTGGTGGTTCTATTAATGCTTTTACAGATAAAGAAAATACTTGTTTTTATGCTAGAGTTCTTGATAAACATCTTGATAAATCAATTGATGTCTTAACTGATATTTATCTTAATTCC
>JAXLXG010000029.1:0-72472 GCA_046328075.1 Candidatus Sericytochromatia bacterium | reverse complement strand
TCCAATTTCTTCTGCTAGTTTTAAAGCATTTTCAAAAGCTTTTATTGCTTTCTTTTGATCTCCAAAATTACTATAAGAGTATCCTAAGTTTCCTAGCCATCTTCCTTGATTAAATCTATCACCTATTGACTTTGACACTTTTAAAGCATTTTCTAAAAACTCAATTGCTTTATCTTCTTTACCCATATTGCTATAAATAGTTCCAATAGAGCCAAGCCATCTACCTGTATTCATTTTATCGCCAATTTCTTTTGCTATTTCAAGAGCTTCTTGTAAATGCTTAAGAGCTTTACTTGTATTTCCTTTTATTGAATAGGCATTTCCAAGATTACCTAAACAGGCAGACTCTCTACGTTTGTCAAATATTTCTCTTGCTATTTTTAATGCTCTTTTACCATACTTTAAAGCATTATCTATATCACCTACACTTGTAAATGTATAAGTTAAAGCACCAACCCAACGGCTTTCATTTGATTTATCATTTAGTTTTTTAGCAATCTCTGCTGCATTCATGATAAATTCCATTGCTTTATTTTCATTTCCAAGCTTACTATAAGCAATACCCATATTACCAAAACATTTTCCTTGTCTTCTTAAGTCACCTGTTTTTCTTGTTATTTCAATTGCGTGTTCAAAATACCCTATAGCTTTTTCTTGTTCACCAAGTCTACTATAAGCATTTCCTAATTCTGCTAACCATCTGCTATATGATTTTAAATCTGAGTTTTCTTGAGAAAGTTTTAAAGCTTTTTTGATATACTCAATAGCTGTTTTTTGATCACCAAGATTAATATAAGATGTGCCTAAGAACCCTAACCACTTACTTTCAGCTTTTTTATCTTCTGTGTCTATTGCTATCTTCAAGGCTTGTTCATAATAACTTATAGCTTCTTTTTCATCACCTAGTTTACCATTATAAATACCAATATTACCTAGACATATTCCAAAGCTTAACCAGTCGCCAATTTCTTTTGCTATTTCTAAAGCTTTTTTTGTATATTCTAAAGCACTTATTTGATCTCCTAAATTACTATAAGAAGAGCCTAAATTTGATAACCAAGTACTTTGATTAAATTTATCTCCTATTTCTTCTGCTATTTCTAAAGCTTGGATTGTATATTTTATAGATTTTTTTTCTTCACTTGAATTACTATAATAACTTCCAAGATTACCTAACCAAACTCCTTGATTAAATTTATCACCATTTTCTTTTGCAAAACTGTATGCTTGTTCAAGATATTTAATTGCCTTATCTGATTTTTGTAAATGACCGCAAGTAATTCCAAGATTTCCAACAATAATACCTTCATTAACTTTATCTTTAGATTTTCTTGATTTTGCTAAAGCATTTTCGTAATATTCTAAAGCCTTATCATAATTTTCAAGTGAAATATAAAGATTACCTATATTTCCTAACCATCTTCCTTGGTTAAAAATATCACCAAGTTCTTCAAAAATTGCTAATGATTTTTTATAATTCTTTTCAGCATTTTTTAAATCACCTATTTTATTATAAGCAATACCAAGATTACCAGTCCATTGAGCATAAGCAGATCTGTTTTGTATTTCTTCAGCTAAACTTATTGCGTGTTTATACAATTCAATTGATTTTTCTGTATCACCCATTTTATTTAGACAAGTACCAAGATTACCAATCCAAATACATTGATTTTCTTTACTATCTATTTTTTGAGATAATTCATAAGCATTGGATAAATATTAAAAGCTTCTTGAACTTCACCCATATTATTAAGAGCAATTCCCTTATAACCTTCAACTTGTTGAAGTAAGTTCTCATCTTTGTCTTTTTTTGCTATTTTTTCTATTTCTTTTGATAAATCTAAAACTTTTGAATTATCACTAATTCTTAAATAAGTTTTTAAAAGTGAAACTAGAGATTCTTTATACTTATCTGTTTTCTTTGATTTTTTTAATAATTCTGACGATATTTCATAATATTCTAAAGCTGAATCATATTCTCTTATATTAAAAAATGAATCTCCTAATGATAAAAAAGCTTCAGAATTATCAAATTTATTATCCTCATCTGATATTTCTATTATTTCTTTATAGTAATCTATAGCTTTAGTAAATTTTTTATTAGTTTTAAAATAATCTGCTATTAATGATAAAGATTTTAAAGATGAACTAAAATCTTGTTTTTTTTTGTATTCTTCAAGTTTCTTTAATTCGTCGTTTATATTGAATGTCTTTACTTTATTGTTTTTACTCATTAGTTCTTTAATTTTTAAATTATAAAATCTAAAATATTATAATCTTAAATGAACATTATTAGAAGGATATATAATAAAGATTTTTGATATAAAAATATTCTTAAGAATACTTTCCCTTAATAAAAATTAATAACTTTATGTTACAATAAATTGTATGGTATTTATTTTAATTATGGGAATAGATTATGAATTGGAAAGAAGAATTAGAAAAAGCGGTAAATTTAGATGCAGTTACAGATCCTAAGAAGCTTGAGCCTGAAGCGTCAAAGGAATATATACTTTTAGATGAACTTGCAAGAAAATTAACCTTTTTAATACATGATGCAGGTTTAATGAATGCAAGAAACGTATTTTCAAGTTATTGGACAGATATGAGTTCAGGGATTCAAATTAATGATCAAAATTCAGGATATATTACACAATTAAAACTAGAAAGAGAAATGGGGACACCTTTTTATCATACAATTTATGTTCTAGTTACTAATGAAGGTTTAAAAATTAATTGTAAATACATAACTATATCTAAAGATGGTAGAACTCTTGGTGATGATGGTTTAGCAGAAGATTATAAAAATGTTATGAATATATCTTTATCTGAAGCAAAAGAAATAGAAGAAAGTAAAAATACAAGAGTTGTTTTAGATACTGTAATGACTGAATTTGTTCAAAGTTATAAACATTTTTTAGAAAGTATAAATAAATTTAAGAAATAATAAAAAAGAATAGAATACAATTTCTAGTTCTTTTTTATTATTTCTTAAGATTTTAATTGCTCTATTTCATCTTCATTTAATACTTTAGCTAAGTCTACAAGTATTAATAATCTATCATTTAATTTACCAATAGCTGAAATATAGTTTGTATTTATAGAACTTTTAACAGCATTAGGTGTTGGTTCAAATCGGCTTTGCTGAATTTTTAAAACCTCAGAAACAGAGTCTACTAATATTCCAAGTAATTCACCATCCATATCAATTATTATTATCTTAGTAGCCGAATTAACATCTGTTGCACCTGCTCCAAACCTCTTTTTTAAGTCTAGAATAGGTATTATCTGACCTCTAAGATTTATAATACCTTCAACAAAACTAGGTGTATTAGGAATCCTTGTAGGTGTTGAATAAATTTGTATTTCTCTTGCTTGAGATACAGGAACACAATACTCATCTGTTCCTAACTTAAAAACAACTACTTGCATTTCTTCAGATGACTTAACGTTCATTTCTTACAATTGTCTTCCTTATATAATAATAACTAGTGATTTTACTAGTAGAATATTAACATTTAGAAATGAGTATTGCTAGAATATAAGAAAAAAAATATAAAAAATTGAGCTTTGGGTAGTGACTTTTTTAACTATTATGTAGTAATATAACATTATGTACATTTTTTAATTAAATGCAATCTTATTTATTAATTTTTCTTATGAATAGTTTATTTTCAGATAAAACAAATTACTATGATTTCTAAGCTACTTAAAGGCTTTGCTTTTAGCCTACTATTAACCTTAACAACAAATGCTACTTTTGCACAAGATATGAATGTTAACTTCATTGATATTGGTCAAGGAGATTCAGAGTTAATACAATTGCCTGATGGAAAAAATATTTTAATAGATGCAGGTGATAAAGATGCTACAGACAAACTAGTAAAATTTTTAAAAAATAAGAGCATTAATAAATTAGATCTTGTTGTCATTTCTCACCCACATTTAGATCATTATGGTGGTTTATTAGGTCTTTTAAATTATGTAGATGTCGATAAAGTTTTAGATAGTGGTGCTCCAACTTCAAGTACAACTTATTTAAGCTTATTAAAAAAGTTTGCATCTAAAAAAACAAAATTTAGTATTGTCAGAAAAGGTGAAGAATTAAAATTTACAGATAATATAACTTTAAGTGTCGTAGCTCCTGAAGATCCTTTATTAAAAGATACAAAATCAGATACAAATAACGCTTCAATTGTAGCAAAGTTAACACATAATAAGGTTTCGTTTTTGTTTACAGGTGATATAGAAAGTGAATCGCAAGAAAGAATACTTAATGGAAACAAAGATTTTATTAAATCTGATATTTTAAAAGTAGCACATCATGGGAGTAGATATACTTCAAGCAATGAGTTTTTAGATAGAGTTAATCCTAAAATTGCTGTAATTTCTTGTGGAGTAAATAATGATTATGGACATCCACATAAAGAAACTCTAAAAAGATTAGAGAATAAGAATATAAAGGTATATAGAACAGATCTTCAAGGAGATATAACTATAGTTTCTAATGGTGAAACATATCAAATAAGTTCTAAAAAATCTGAACGAATAGTTAGATCTAAAAAGTCTAAGATTGATTTAAATACAGCTACTAATGAAGAGTTAGATTTTTTACCAGCAATGAATCCAGAAAGAGTTAAACAACTTATTTCATTAAGACCAATTAAAACATGGAGTGACTTAAAGCCACTTAAATGGGATAGAAGCGAGTTTGAAGAGATAAGAAAAATGGCTTTTATCTCTAAAAATTTTAAAAAAGATAATTCAGAATCAAATAATAATAAAGAAAATGTATCAAATAAATCTTTAAATAAAATAAATATAAATACAGCAACAAAAGAAGAATTAATTGCTCTACCAGGTATTGGTGAGAAAACAGCTGAAAAAATAATAAAAGGTAGACCTTATAAAACAATTGATGATTTAAAACGAATACCAGGCATGAAGAATCGTTTAAAGAAGTTTTCTGATTTAATTTTTGTTAATTAGGTTATAAGTATGAAAAAAACAGTAAAAGCTTATATAGATAGAATAGAAGGTGATCTTGCTGTTGTGTATTTAGGAGAAGAAGAAGAACATAAAGTAAATATTCCAGTTAAATATCTTCCAAAAGATATTAAAGAGAATACAAAACTTAGTATAGATATTTCTATTCAAAAAGAAGATAGTGATAATACAGCGAAACAAGTGGAGGATATGCGAAAAATGCTTATAGATGGTAGTTAATTTTTAATTTATTACATAAAATAGAGTTTATTTTTTATTTAAAATCTTTTATTTATAAATAGGTCTGAAATTATGAGAAATAAAGAAGTTTATAGAACTATAAACAAAAATAGAGAAGAACAATTACAGTGTGAATTATGTAATAAAGTAATTGAACAAGAAAATTTAATCGAAATATCAAACAATAAAGATTCAACAATATTATGTAATAGTTGTGCAGTTAAGTTTAATAATCTGGCTTCATTATATGATGAGTAAATGAAACACGCATCATTAGAAACAATAAAATCAATAGAGCAATATCTAAAAAAAATACGTACGTATAATAAATTAAAAGAAAAAAAAGAAGGTATCTTCTATAATAAAGGTTCTGCTTTTCTTCATTTTCATGAGGATAAAGAGTTATTATTTGCTGATCTAAAAATTAATAATGAGTGGAAAAGGTTTAGAGTAAATAATAATCAAGAATGGGATTATTTTTTATTAGAACTAAAAAACATTCTTGATAAATCCTAGAAATATATTAATACTGTTTTATAATAAACTCAGGGAATGTATCTCAAATGGAAGAGAGCCTGTTCTGCAGACAGGATGTAGTTGGTTCGATTCCAACCATTCCCATTTTAAACTATTTTTAGGTAAATATTGGCTTTGTTGCATGATTTAAAAAAGGTCTATACAAGATAAGAAAAATCTATTACCTTGTATAGAATGAAAAAATCAAGATACATAATAACAAATTGGTCAGAGTATAACAAATCTCTAAAGAATAGAGGTAGGTTCAATTTTTGGTTTACAGAAGATATAGAGAAATACTGGTATGATGCTACGGGAGAGACTTATTACTCAGATATAGCAATAGAATTCTGTTTAACAATAATGTCAATTTATCATCTAAAATTAAGGAGTGTTCAAGGCTTTCTAGAATCAATATTTAAGATTTCAAAAATATATTTAGAAGTTCCAGAGATTATTCAACAATTTGTCGTAGGAGACAAAACTTAATTGTAGTTTAGGTAAACTTAGTTCATCAGATAATATTCATGTATCAGTGGATTCAACAGGAATCAAGATATATGGGGAATGTGAGTGGAAAGTGAAGATGCATGATTTTTCAAAGAGGAGAACATGGATAAAACTTCATATAGGAGTAAATGAATCAACAGGAGAAATATTATACTAAAGTAACAAGCTCATCAATAGTAGATAGTGCAATGTTTGAAGAAGTATTATCAGATATAAAGTCATCAATAAGATGTGTATCAGCAGATAAGGGTTATGATAAGAGAAAATGCTATGATATATTAATAGAAAAAGGAATAAAGCCTATTATTGATATAGTGGACAATGCAGTTTATTGGTCTATTAATCACCCAAGAAATGAGAATCTATATTTTATAAAGACTTATGATAAAGAGACTTGGAAACAGAATTTGAATATCATAGAAGGAGCATATCTGAGAATGTATTTTTTAGGTATAAAACTATATTTGGAGAGAGTCTTAAATCTCGTAAATTTGAGTCACAAACAAATGATATTATTATTCGATGTAAAATGTTAAATAAAATGTTTCAGGATTGTAAACCCATATCTGTTAAGATTTGTTGAGATAATCAAAATTAAAGGACAAACTCTTTCTATATTTTATTCATGCAACAAAGCCGTAAATATTATGTATAATTATTCAAACCATTATTTAATGGAAAGATTTGAAAGAGCTATATCTAATAATCAGATAGATATAATAAAAGAGATATTATCAAACAATAAAATATTTTTAAATTCTCATAATAAAGAAGGTTTATATCCTATTCATATTGCAGTAAAAAATAATTCAATTGAAGTTTTAGACTTATTATTAAGTCTTGGTGATGATATTAACATAAAAACTAAATATATCTATTCTAGTGATTATAGTGAATTAACTAGTTTAGAACTATCTTGTAAAGAAAATAATTTTGAGATGGTAAAATATTTAATAGAAAAAGGAGCTAATTTACACATCTCTAAATATGGAACATTATTATATTCTTCCATAAACAATATTGAAATATCAAAATATTTAATAGAAAGAGGAGTAAATATAGAAACTCAATATAACTCAGCTGTTTTTTATGCTATATATGAAAAAGCATTTGATTTTATAAAATTAATATTTGAGTTAAAGGTTCCTTTTAAAGCTTATAACAACAACAATAATTCTTTGTTAATGGAATCTTGTAGGAATGGTAATTATGAAATTGTTAAATTTTTAATAGAAAAAGGCTTTGATGTAAATAAAGAAAATTATTATTCTGAGAGTCCTATAATAAATGCGTGTTACTCAGGTAATTTAGATATTATAATACTGCTTATAGAGAATGGTGCAAATTATATTCTAAAAAGAAGCATATATAATTATTGTAAGCATAGTTTATCAATTACAAAGTTTTTTTTAGAAAAAGGTGTTCCATTAACAAGAGATATTATATATTCTTATTATGAGAAGTATAATTATTCATATAAAGAAGTTATATTTTATCTTATAGAAAATAATTTTATAAACCCTAATACTTTATTTAATTGTTATTTTTCTATAAAAGATATAAGTATAATATCCTCTATTCAAGACAATATTTTTAGTATAGAAATAATAAATAATAATATTCAAAAAATTATTTCTAGCTAAAACTATGGTCTATTAAACATACTTATTAACTCAAAGTATGTTGAGAATAATATTATATTAGACAAAATAAAAAAAAATATAGAATTATTTAATATAAATGAGTTATTTTACAATTTAGATTTTAAATATCTTAAATTTTATTCCGAAAAATACTCTATCAAAAACTATGTTGATTATATAAGAACAGAAAATAATATCACAATACTTTATCAATCAATAATGAATATAAACATAAATCTAATTAATACTCTTTTAGAAAATGGAGCAAATGTAGATTTAATAGGAAACTCAGAAGGAGTAAGCCCATTACTTTTATCTTTTTACATTAAAAATATGGAAATTACAGAATTATTATTAAAATATGGTGCTGATATAAACATAAAGAACTATATTAATAAAAATAATAATTTAAGTGGAAATACTATACTAATTCAAGCAGTAAGAAAGAGATTTGATATAAAAACTATAAATTATATCCTTGAAAAAGGAGCAGATATAAACTTATCAAATAATAATGGAGAAACACCTTTACATACTATTTGCATGAGAATTACAAAAACTAATAGTAAACAAGATATTGAGATATTAGAACTACTTTTAAAATATGGTGCTGATATTAAAGTCAAAACAACTAATGAAATAAAAACTAAATATTATACTTTTCCAAAAGGTAGTACTCCTCTTGATATTATAAAAATAAAAAATGCAAGAAAAATTGAAGAAATTTTAAAAAATCATCTTTCTAAATTATAATAGATTTGGTAAAGTGTAACTCAATTTGGAAGAGTTGGCTCTGCAAAAGCCATTGATGTTGGTTCAAGTCCAACCACTTTACTAATAACATGATAGTTTAGTTTAAATGTAAAAATTTCATACTATAATGATTTAATATATTTGCATCAATTACAAGCATTATTTATTAAAGTGTGGAAAATATTAAATATGGGTAATAAGTTAAATTATTCATTTTTCGATAAAGTTTGGTATTTAGGTGTACGGGTACTAGTAAGACTTAATGATTATTTAAATAATGAAGATATTATAGATAAACCAATTAATATAGTACAAAAAGATAATATAACTCTCCTGTATTACGCATTAAAAAATTATAATTATAAATTACTCAAACATCTTTTAGATAATGAAGAAAACACTAATATAATTGGAAATTCAGAAGGTATAAGTCCTTTATTATTTTCTTTTTACAACACTAGTAGAGAAGTTACAGAATTATTATTAAAATATGGTGCTGATATAAACATAAAGAATTACACTAATAAAAATAATAACTTAAATGGTAATACTATACTAATTCAAGCAGTAAGAAAGAGATTTGATATAAAAACTATAAATTATATCCTCGAAAAAGGAGCAGATATAAACTTATCAAATAATAATGGAGAAACACCTCTACACACTATTTGTATGAGAATTACAAAATCAACTAGTAAACAAGATATTGAGATATTAGAAACACTTTTAAAATATGGTGCTGATATTACAGCAAAAACAACTAATGAAATAAAAACTAAATATTATACTTTTCCAAAAGGTAGTACTCCTCTTGATATTATAAAAATAAAAAATGCAAGAAAAATTGAAAATATTTTAAAAAATCATCTTTCTAAATTATAATAGATTTGGTAAAGTGTAACTCAATTTGGAAGAGTAGGCTCTGCAAAAGCCATTGATGTTGGTTCAAGTCCAACCACTTTACTAATTTACTAACATGGGAGTTTAGCTCAGATGGAAGAGCATTTGCCTTCTAAGCAAAGGGTCGTTGGTTCGATTCCAACAACTCCCAAACTATAAGAGAATGAAGCTCATCGGAAGAGCTCTTACTTTACAGGTAAGCGGTAGTTGGTTCGATTCCAACCATTCTCAAATTAGAGAGTGTAGTTTAAATGGAAAAATATCAATACCCAAAGATTTTGATGGATGAAGGTTCAAATCCTTTCACTCTCAATTTAATTTTAATTTATTAATTATGGACAATATAGAGAAAGATTATAATTTTACTAGAGAAGAGTTTGATTCTTGTATAAAGGTTCTTAGAGCTTTAGCTAAAGATCCTTATGCTTCACCTAATACAGAAATGATAAAAGGACTTATTGCTAAGATATATAAAAAAGTTCGTAAGGATAATAAAAAAGCAATACAAAATCTAAGAAAAGACTTTGATAATGAACTTTTAGAATCAACAATAGTAAAAAAATTACCAGAAAATTCTTTAGAAAATATGTATATTAATAATGATATTTTAAGCTTAGAATCAAAAGATCAGGATTTTAAAAATAACTTTAATCCTAATATTATAAAGAAAAAAGAGTCTATTCTAATAAAACCTATTAATTGTTATATCTGTAAAAGAAATTATAATCAGGTTCACTTTTTTTATCATTTACTTTGTCCAGAATGTGCTGAATTTAATTATAAAAAAAGGTTTCAAAAAGTAGATTTATCTGGGAGAACGGCTTTAATAACAGGTGGAAGAATAAAAATAGGTTTTGAAACAGCTTTAAAACTTCTTAGGGATAATGCAAAAGTAATATTAACAACTAGATTTCCTTATGATGCAAGTTTAAGATTCTCTCAAGAGAAAGATTTTGAACAATGGAAAGATAATTTAAAAATTTATGGCTTAGAGCTAAGAAACCTACCTCTTGTAGAGTTATTTATAAAACATATTATTGATAAATATGACTCTTTAGATATTATTATAAATAATGCAGCACAAACAATTAAAAGACCTCTTGAATTTTATAATCATTTGATTTTAAAAGAAGAAGAATTAAAAC
Source organism: Candidatus Sericytochromatia bacterium (assembly GCA_046328075.1). GTDB lineage: Bacteria > Cyanobacteriota > Sericytochromatia > UBA7694 > JACMQJ01 > JAXLXG01. The sequence goes on along the minus strand of JAXLXG010000029.1, from coordinate 61,779 downwards.
GTAATAGAATAACAGATTTTATAGTTAATGACATTTTTAATTATTCTCCTAATAAATATCTTCCTGAGATAAAACAAGATGATAAAAATTTAATTACTAAAAATAATTATTTCCCTACAGAACAATATGATACATTTTTACAACAAGTTGATCTAAGACCAGAAAATAGTTGGGTTTTAACTCTTGATAAAGTAGATACATTAGAATTAATTGAAACTCATTTAGTTAACTCATTTGCTCCTTTTATAATCAACAGTAAATTAAAAGTTTTAATGAATAAGTCAAAGTTTGATAAAAAATTTATTATTAATGTTTCAGCAATGGAAGGTCAATTTAATAGAAAAAATAAAACAGAGTTTCATCCACATACTAATATGGCAAAAGCTGCTTTAAATATGATGACAAGAACTTCAGCGAAACAATATGCAAAAGAAAATATATTTATGAATAGTGTTGATACAGGTTGGATTACTCAAGAAAATCCTTATCATAAAATGTATAAATTGAGAAAAAAAGGTTTTGTTCCTCCACTGGATATAATAGATGGTGCTTCAAGAGTTTATGATCCAATAGTAAGTGGTATTTTAGAAAATGAGCCTATTTTTGGTAAATTTTTAAAAGATTATAAAGAATATGATTGGTAAAGAAGGATAAAATATGAAAGAAAGTAAATCTACATTTTCACAAGGTAAAACTTGCCCTTTACAATTAGAAGAAAAATTTATTCCTTGTGATATTAAAGACTTAGAACCAATTTCATCGTATTTAAAAAGTAAGAAAAACACATCTCAAACAATAAGTTTTCCGAGGGGAACAATAATTGATGGGAATAGATTAGATTTATGTAAACAAAAAATTGGCATTGAAGGAGCAAAATTAATAACAGAATCATTATTTGATAATCAAGATATTACAAGTCTTATGTTTGGTGCCGATGGAATTTTTAATGAAGGAGCAATAGCTGTTTCAAAACTTTTAGAAAAAAATGAAACTATTGAAACTGTTTATCTTGGATGTAATTTAATAGATGAAGTTGGAGCTTCTGCTTTAGCAAATTCTTTGTTAGATAACAAAAGTGTTAAATCTTTATGGATTAAAAGAAATCCAATAGGAGATAAAGGACTTGATAGTATTTCTGAGATGTTAAAAACTAATAATTCGATAAATACTCTAGATTTGGTGAATACTGAATTTACATTAAATGGATTAAAAAATTTAGTAGAAGTTCTTTTAGAAAATAATAATTCAATTAATGAACTCTATCTTGGAGGTAATCATATAAACAAAGATGGAGCTTTTGAAATAGCAAAACTTTTAGAGAAAAATAATATAGAACATTTATTTTTGAATGTTAATAATATAGGTGATGAAGGAATAAAATATATATCTGAGAAGTTAAAAGAAAATATTAGTTTAAAAAGTTTAGGTTTAGCTAGTAATAATATTAGCTCTATAGGTGCAAAAGAACTTTTTGAAGTTTTAAAAGATAATAAATCTCTTGAAAAATTAGATCTTGGTTATAGCCCATCAACAAAGGTTTTAGGTGAAAAAGCTAATTGTATTGATGATGATTGTTTAGAATATATACATGATTTTTTTAAATCAAATAATACTTTAAAATCAATAGATTTTGTTAATAATAATTTTAGTGATATAGGATTAGAAAAAATAATTGAGTCATTAGAAAATAATTTTAGTATTATTAAATTTACAATCAATTTAAAAAACAATAAAGAGCTAAGTTATAAGCTAAGAGATATTATCAACAGAAATAAAGAAAAAGATGGTGATTTATCTTTTTCAAGAAAGAATATAGAAGCAATCAAAAGTGTTTATAGAACAAAATAAATCCCTAGAAGGGAACCCTGTTAGTATTAACTCTGGGTTAAAACCCAGCCCCAAAGAATTTGGGGGAAACCACGGATTAAAAATCCGAAGTATTCTTAATACTAATAAATTTTAGTATAAAGCATAAAAACTAAAAAGGACTTAAAAGATAATAATAGATAAACCGTGAAAATCTTTTAAATCCTTAAAATCTGTGTTCTAAATTAATTAGTTAGCACAACTAACACAACCTTCATCTGTTGCTTTAAGAGCTATTGAACGAACATAGTAAACAGTTTTACATTTTTTCTTCCAAGCACTCATATAAAGGTTATAAATATCTTTAGCTCTTATACCATTATTTAGGTTAAGATAAAGTTCCATACTAATACCTTGGTCAGTCCAGTTTTGTATTTGTGATACTGTTTCAATAATTACCTGTTGGTCAATATTCTTATTCTCCTGATAATACCAGAATGTATCAGCAGATAAAAATGGAGGACATACAGGAACACTACCATTACTAGCTTTATCTATGAAGAATTTACTAAAAACAGGTAAAATACTTGCTGTTGAACCCATAAGTAAACTTGTACTTGTATTAGGTGCTATTGCAAAAATACCACCATTTCTAATTCCTGATTGTTTAAGTAAACTAATTAAATCTGTCCATTTATCTTTTCCTAAGAATGTGTCATTACTATTGAACCATTCTTTATCTTTTCCAAAAACTAAACCTTTACTCCAATCACTACCTTCATATTTTGAATAAACTCCTCTTTCTTGAGCTAATTCAATAGATGCTTTAACTCCTGAATACCCAATTCTTTCATAAAGATTAGAAACTTCTTTTGATGCTTTAGCATAAGTAAGTTTTCTTTTTGCTAACCAATCAGCTAAACCCATTGATCCTACACCTAAAATACGATATTCATTATTATGTTTATTAGCTTCTGGTACAGGTGCAGAAGAAATATCAATAGTATTATCAAGTATTCTTACACAATAAGAAGTTAATTCCTCTATTTCATCGTCTTCAACAACTGAAAGATTTAAACTAACTAAATTACAAGTATGTAATTCACCAGCTCTTATTTCTTTTATTATTGTTTCAGAATCTGTTAATTCTTTTTTGTTTACAATTGAAGGTCTAAAATTTGAAAATGATTCTGTACAAAGGTTTGCATTTCCAATCATCCCTGCGTGTTTATTTGGATTACCTTCATTTATTGCATCTTTGAAAGTTACATAAGGCATACCTGTTTCTACAACAACTTTTAAGAAACTTTTAAATAATTCTTTTGCACTTACTTCTTTTTTGAAGTCTAAACTTTGTTCTTCAAGATAAATATATTCTTTATTAAATTCTTCTCCATATAATTCAGCTAAATCAATTCCAAACTTTAACTTAACTTCATTAGGATCAAATAAATGCCAACTTTGATTATTTTCAACTCTTTCCATAAATAAATCAGGAATAACAATTTGTGGAAAAATGTCAAAAGCTTTTTTTCTTAAGTCTCCATTTTCTGTTTGACAATGTAAAAAGTCCTCTATATCTAAATGCCAAATATCTAAAGCAACTGTTATTGCTCCTGCTCTTGCTCCTTGTTGATTAACTGCTGTTCCTGTGTCATTAATTAGTTTAACCCAAGGCATTACACCAGAACTTGCACCTTTTACTCCTCTTATATATGAACCAGAGCCTCTAACACGGCTAATGTTAACCCCACAACCTCCAGCATTTTTACTTATTTGTGCTAATTGGTCTAATGTATAATAAATGCTATCTAAACTATCATCCATAGCTCCTATAAAGCATGATGATAAATTCCCCTTTGGTTTTCTAAGGTTTAAAACAATCGGAGTTGCTAAACTTATTTTTCTACTAGCTATTGCATGATAAAACTTTTTTGCTATTTCTAATCTTTTTTCTTGTTTTTCTGGAACAGCAAGTAATAAAGCAATACTTAAAAACATTTCTTGAGGTAATTCATAAGTTTTTGAATGATATTTTAATAAATAACGACTAGATAAAAGATTCATACCTGCATAATCAAATTGAAAATCATAGTCAGAGTTTATTTCTTTACTTATTTCATCAATTTCAGATTTTGTATAAGACTTTAAGATTTTATCGTCATATAAACCTTTGTTTATGGCATCATTTAAGAAATTGTAATAATTACCACTATATCCCATTTGATCGATATAAGACCTTGTTTTTGCCGCTTCCTCAAATAAACCAAATAAAACTAGTCTTGAAGCAACAAAACGCCAATCTAGATTATTATAATTATCAAGATTAGTAAGCTTAAGAGCTTGTGTAATAAGAAGTTTTCTTAAATTAAGAGGAGAAATATTATTATTTTCTAAACTCTCAATATAATTAATAAGCTCTTTATAATCAACCTTTAAACCTTCAGTTGATTTATTTAGCATTGTATTAAATTTTATTCTTTCATTATTTTCTTTGAAAATAGGATCAATCATTGCTTAAAAAAACCTCAATTTAAATTGTGTATTGTGTTAATGTTATATTTCATCCCAGCCTTCAATGGCACTAGCTTGAGAATAATTGGTAACAGTTGATTCAAAAAAATTACTTTTTACATCTTCTCCACTGTTATCTGCCATTAATTCAAAATGAGAATAAGGATTAGTTTCAAAACCATCAAAAAGAGGTTCAAAGCCTAAATTCATTATCCTTTGGTTGGCTAAATATTTTGTATATTTTTCTGTACTTTTTATATCCATTCCGTTAATATTATTTCCTAATATATAGTTTGTCCATTCTATTTCTTGCTGTGTTGCAATAGTAAATAGTTCATGAACAACATCTTGGGTTATAAAGTTTTCATTCTCTTGATTTATAGCTCTTATAATATTTGCAAATAATGTTATATGTGTTAACTCATCTCTATTTATATATCTTATCTCATCTGCTGTTCCTAACATTTGATGTTTAGACGCAAGATTATAAAAGAATATAAAACCATTATAGAAATATAAACTTTCTAATATGTAGTTAGCAACCATAACTCTTGCAAAATTATCATTGTTAGGAGTATCAACAAACTGTTGATAGATATTAGCTATATATTTATTTCTTTCAAATAACTTTGTATCAGAACGCCATAACTCATATACTTTATTACGTCTTTGTACAGGTATAATACTTTCTAAAATATAAGCATAACTTTGTGAATGTATTACTTCTTGATATTCTTGAATAGCAAGTAAAGTACTCACTTCAGGTGCTGTAATATACTCAGCAATATTAGGTATATTATTAGTCTGAATACTATCTAAAAATGTTAAGAATGAAATTATACTTTCAAAAGCTTTTACTTCATATTCATTTAGTTCTTGATAATCAAGAACATCTTGAGACAAATCAACCTTTTCAGGAATCCAAAAATTAGCAAGCATAACTCTATAAAGAGATTTAGCCCAATTATATTTGGTTTCATTAAGGTTAAAAAGATTTGTTGTATTTCCTTTTATTATTCTACGATTAATAACACTATCATCACCACTGGGATTGAAGATAGGCTTAATTTTTAAATCACTCATTAAGAACCTTTCCAAACATTAAAGTTTTAATATATTAATTCAAAGAATTTTATAAGAGGAGATCTTTTAATAAATTCTTCATTTTATGTTTCAAAATTTTACTTAGAATTTAATACAAGTTTACAAAAAATATGAAACCAAGTTATAACCTATCTCTTACTAAAAACACTTCAAATTAATCACCTATATTTTTTGTATAGGTAAGAATTTATTATATCCTAAATAGAATTTTATTAATTTAAGCATTTATTAAAAAGACTTAGATTTAACCATTATTTTATATCTAAATAAAACCCTTATGTCATAAGGATTTTAAACATAATAAAAGATAAACTTATCTTAATCATTAAGGAATGACTAAGACTTAATTAATCAAAACAAATTAAAGTTAATTAAAATTCTAGATAAATCATTTAAGGTATACTTGCAATTGAAATTATAAACTCTTATCTTTTTACTTCTCACTTATTATATTTTTCTTTTTAACTTACTACATAAAGTTTTATGTATCACATTTTATCCACTTAATTTTTAGTAGTATTAAATTTGTAGAGCTAGTGTAAATAATTTAATATGTTTGTAAACATCTATTACACACAAAACTACTTCCAATGCTTGTAAGTAAGTATTTTTAGCGTTTATTATCTTTATATTAAAATGTGTATTAAATTTTAATATTATGATATAATTTCTAGTCGATTAGCTAGATTTCACAAATAAATAATATCTTTAGGAAGGTTTTTTGATGAGTACTAAGAAGAAAAAAATTTTAATCGTTGACGATGAGCAAAATATAACTTGGTCAATGGAAAAATATCTTTCAAAAGAAGGTTATTTTATTGCTACAGCGGATTCTGCTAAAAAAGGAGCTGAACTTCTTAATGCATCTCCATTTGACCTTGTCATTACAGATATGAAAATGCCAGATGTTGATGGATTTCAATTTTTAAACTGGATTAAGAAAAACCATAACAAATCAAAAGTTGTAATAATGACTGCTTTTGGTTCAACTACTATAAGAGATGAAGCTAGAAAAATAGGTGCTTATAGGTACTTTGAGAAACCTGTTGATTTAAATCAGTTAAGAAAGTTTATTAATGAAACTCTAGCAGATAAAGGGTTTACAGGAAATATTTTAGATATTGATTTATTTGACTTTGTTCAAATGATAATACTTGCAAGAAAACAAAAACTAATTTCAATAACAGATCCTGTAACAATGCAAATGGGACTTTTATATTTAAAAGGTGGAGATGTTGTACACGCTGAGTGTGGACCAATGCAAGGCGAACAAGCATTTTTTACAATTATGGCAATGAAAAGTGGTATATTTTCAGATATGCCTTGGATAGATCCTCCTACTAGAACTATTAATGCTCCTTTTAACCATTTACTTATGGAAGCAGCAAGAATACAAGATGAAAGCCAAGCTAATATTCAAGATTTAGAAGCTACTGTTGAAGCTGTTAAAAAGATTATGGAAAAGCAAAAATCTGGAGATAACCAAGATAAAGGTGGTAAAGGAGAGGTTAGACAAGTTCTTCATGCAATACAAGGTGAAATACCTGAAATAGCTGTTGCAATGGTTGTAGGTGCTAGAGATGGTCGTTTATTTGAAGGTATTGTTTCTAATGATAGATATAATATAAATGAGTCATCTGTTATTTTTAAAAATGTGTTTACAACCTCAGGTGATGCAGATGTAATGCTTACAGGATTTGCTGAAAGAAGAAAACAAATAGAAGATATTTTGGTTACCAATGCAACAGATTATTTAATGATTAAAAAGATAAAAGATGGTAAATACTTACTTTGTATAGCTGTTCCTAAATCTGCTAATTTAGGTATGTTAAAAATTACACTTGATAACTATATCCCTCAATTAGAACAATTTTTAATGTAAATAATGGTATTAAAAACACTAAATAAAAAACTTGCTGTTTGTTATATCTACCATAAAGGAAATAAAAACTTTTGGGATAATATAGATATTGCATGTAAAAACTTTACAGAGGTCTTTATTATAAATATTTCTCAAGAAGAATTTAAAACAAGTAGAAAAAACTTAAAAATTCATGATATTGAAGAAAAAGATCTTTATACTTTTATAGGTAATTTATTTTTAACAAAAAAATTTAATTCCACTCATGTAATGTTTCTAGAAAGTAATGAAACTATTATTCTAGATAATGAATTAACTTTATTAGATGAAAAAGATTATAATATAAAAATCAAACCAAAGTATCACGAACTATTTGAATATAGCATTTCACCTTTTTTGACTTATGAGAATAGAGTTTTTTATATCAAAAGGAAAAATGTAAAAGATTTCTTCTCTAATCTTGATCTGTTTTATAAGCAGGAATTGGAAATTTTAGATAAAAATATAATTTATTTAGAAAAGTTAGAAATAGATATAGATTTTGAATATATAAAAACATTACCATTAGATAAGCATGAATCTAAGATAAATAATAGAGATTATTTTAATAAAGCTTATTCTCTATTCTATAAAGATAGTAAGGTTTCTGAAGACTTATTCAATAAAGTATTAGAATCAAATCATGAATATTATAAAAAGAACTCATTTCAGTTACTAGTAAAATTACTATTAATAAAACAAGAATATAATAAGATTATAGATTTAAATAATAAATATTCAGATTATTTAGACTCTAATACATATTTTTATTTAGGTAAGCTAGAGTATGAAAATAAAAATTATAATAAAGCTTTAAGATATTTTAGTAAATCTGTAAAAGAGTTTAATAAAGAAAAAAGCTTAGATTTTAATAAAGATAAAATTGTATATAATTTATCTGATATAACTCATAAACTTTATAAATATATTGCTTACTGTTTTTATGAATTAAAACGTCATGAAAGCTCAGAAAAATATTTAAAAATAGCTTTGAACTGTATTGATAATTATTTTTCTCCTGAAATATATTTATATCTTGGTAAAATACAATTTAATCAAGAAAATCACGAAGAAACGTATAAAATATTTAAACAAATAATCGATAATAAAAAAACAAATAAGAATATATTAAAAGAAATAAAACAACCATTAGTTAATTTATTAATGTTTTTACCTTATAAAGATGAATATAACACTATTTTAGCTATGGATTTTATAGATCATCAAGATGATATATTAAGAGTAGCTGATACATATTATATGACAGGTGATTTTATTAACGCTTTACAGCTTTATATCTTAGCAGTTAAAAGGTTTGGATATGATCAAAAATTACTTTTTAAACTAGGTTATATATCATCAATGTTAAAGAGTTTAGATCAAGCAACATATTATTTTGAGAAGTTTTTAGAAAAAGAGCCTGATAATTTAGATGCATTAAATAATTTAGCTTTTTTATATCTTAATATGGATAAACCTGATTTAGCAGAGAAACATTATTTAAAAATATTAGAATTAAACTCTTACTCATTTGAAGCAAATCTCTACCTTGCAATTATATATATGAGTCAGAATAAAAAAGAGAAAGCAGAAACATTTTTAGAAAAGGCTAAAACACTTAATCCTATTTCTAATGAAGTAATAACTTTATATAAAATCTTTAAGAAAGAGTTTGTTTAAATATATTATTATAAATCAATACTGGAGTATAACATTATCATATTTGTTAAATAAACTATACCTTATCTAAGGTATTAATAGTTAAGTTATCCTAAACAAAAGAAGTATTAAAAGGACTAACACGTCTCCACTTTCTACCTCCTATAAATTATAATTCTCTATATAAGTTAACAAAAAATTTTAAACTACTTATTTAAAAGAATCACATTTCAATAAATTTCATCTCATATTTATTTGTATTTTATAAGTTTTAATATATTATGAGTGAGTATATATACTTAGTGAAAAGTAAGAAGTAAGAAGTGAAAAGATAATAGTAAAACTCAATCATTTTAAACAATTACTTTTTTCAAAACAATTTTGTTTAAGTATAATTTATTTTTTATTTAGATCTTAATAATAATTTTTATGGAAGTTTTTTTTGAAATACCAGAGTTTTCTGGTAATACGACAGTTGCGATTGGTACATTTGATGGAGTACATTTAGGTCATAAAGTTGTATTAGAAACAGCTTGTAAAATGGCAAAAAATGATAATACACCTATGATTATCTTTACATTTAAAGACCACCCAGCAATTATTACAGGTAGTAAACAAGTGCCTCAATTAATAACATTAAGTAATGAAAAACTTGAATTATTAGAAAAAATCAATCCTGATAAATGTATTATTATAGAGTTTACCAAAGAACTATCATTATTATCTCCTGAACAGTTTATTCAAGATATTCTTATAAATAAACTAAAAGCTAAAAATATTTGTGTTGGCTTTAACTTTTACTTTGGATATAAAGCATCTGGAAATGGACAAACCTTAATTGATTTAAGCTCAAAATACAATTATAAAGCGAATGTTATTGAACCTGTAAAAGTTGATAATGAAACCATTAGCAGTTCTGTAATAAGAGAATTAATAAATAATGGTGAAATAGAAAAATCAAATAAACTTCTTGGTTATAAATACCAAATATCAGGAAAAGTTGTAAGAGGTCGAGGTGTTGGAAAAAGTGTTTTAGGGATTCCAACTGCTAATATGGATGTTAATGCAAGAAAATTAATTCCTGAAAACGGCGTATATTCATGTGATGTATTTGTAAAAGATGAGATTAAAAAAGGAATCGTAAATATTGGCAATAGGCCAACTTTTGATAATGGATTAAAAACTGTTGAAACTCATATAATAGATTTTGACCAAGATATTTATGATGAGATTATAAAAATTGAACTTAAAACATTTCTTAGAAGAGAAAAAAAGTTTAATGGAATTGATGAGCTTAAAACTCAAATTTTAGCAGATATTGAAAAAGCTAAAGGTTAAAAAATGGATACATGGGTTCCTCTTGTAGAGTATAAAAGAAATGGAATAGCGGAATGTATTATTCATGGTGCTGTTTCTTGGGTTTCTGGTAAAAATTTAATTTATTCCTGGGGCGGAAATGTAGTTTGTTACGGTCGTTCTATGATGAAACCTTTAATGATGAAAGTTTTTGCAAAAGAGCTTGATAGTATTTTAAATTGGGAACAAAAAGCAATCTGTATTTCTTCTCATAATGGAGATACAGAACATATAAGAGCTATGAAGTCTATTCTTAATGAATCTGAAATGAGCTTAATGCAAACACCTCACGCTTTGCCTTTAATGCAGTTTGGAAAGCAAAGAAGAAGACCAAGAAGATATTATCATCCTTGTTCTGGTGAATACGCAGGAATTTTAAGAGGGTGTTTACTTAAAGGATGGCCAAGAGTTGGGTATACTTTGCCTCACCACCCTTTAAATCTAACATATCTTGAAAATCTAAAAAAATATCTTGGTCAAGATTGGAAACCAGAAGTTATAGCTAAAGATGGTTGTGGATTGCCTACAATTTCTATGACTGTTACTCAACTTGCAACAATGTATGCCTCTTTAGTAACAGAAAAAAATGATGATTGGATTTGGGATGCTTTTATAAATAATCCTGATTTAATAGGTGGTTTTAATCGTCTTGACTCAACAATTATAAAATCATGTAATGGAAAAGTAATTGCAAAAGAAGGAGCAGATGGATTATTAGGATTGGGTATTTTACATCCAGATTACCCTGATGGATTAGGTATTGTTATAAAAATTGCTCATGGGTGGGATACACAAGCAACTTGGTATGTAGCACGTTATGTTTTAGGTGTACTAGGTTTTGATTTTAGAAATCCTTATCCACTAGAAAGACAAAAAGCATATATTATAGAAAATGTAATACCTCCTAATCTTAGAGATAGAATCTCTACTATTCAGCCTTGGGATGATTGGGATCCTGATCGTGATAGATGGGAATTTGACGTTAATAATTATATATATACTTAAATAAAATTGTTTTGAGAAAATTAATTAGGCAAAAATATTGAAATTATTTAAATAGAAATATTGAATCTTTTCCTTAAATCCAATTCTTTTAAAGATTTCCCAAAAACTTTCTTAGGAGCATTTAATTCAAATATACTATATTCATCTGTTGCTACTTTAATTGCCATTTCTTTTTCTGGATCAATAATCCTAGTTATTCCTATTTTTTCTAATATCTTTCTATGTAATAAATTAACAGATTTTACAACAAGGTCTTTTATTCCTAAATTTATTAATTGCATTACAACAATTAAATTTGCTTCAACATTTTCACCAATACTAACTATTGCGATATCTACTGACATTTTTTATATCACTAAAATTAATAATATTATAGATTATAAAAAATGTTAAATTTTAGTTTTTGTTAGCAAGTTTTAGAGAATTTAATATATATCCATAGTGTTAAAATTTTATTATGGAGAATAATTTATGTGCACTAGGATTGGTAGCTCATCAGGAAATTTATATACTAATAAGTCTTCTAAAGCAGTTATATCTCAAAACACTCAACTGACTAATACAACTAAATCAACAAACCCTGTTCAACAAGTGGCAAAGTCTAATTATTCAGGAGCAGGTTATAAATCAGCTGGTTTTGAAGGAGTATCTGGACGTTTAGGTATTTCTGCTGGTTTAGCAGCAAAAACAGAAGCTAAAGTTAGTACAGGAGATAAATTTGTAGACTCTTTAATTAATGCTAGTGCAAAAGAAAAGAAAACACCTGAGTATTATACAAAAGTTTCTCAAGCTTTAGCAGATCCTAGTAAAAGAGCTTTATTAATCAAACACTTTGGTTTAAATAGTCCTAAAAATATTGAAGCTTTAAAAGTTGGAGTATTTATGGAAGGAGGTCAAGGCTTTAATAGACAAAATATGATGGTTACAGGGGAGGTTATGTTAAATAGGGCAATAGCAATGTCTTTAGCAAAAGGTCGACCTGTGTCAATTGCAGAAGTATTAAAGAAACCAAATCAATTTGCTGTAAATGATAAAGCTACTATGACCAAAGAGGGCTTAAAAACATTTAATGAAGTTATGGCTCTTAAAAAAGGCACTCAATATCAAAATGCTATGAATCCTAATGTATCAAGTGTTGTTGATAGCTTAGTTTCTGGACAAAGAGGAGAGTCAGGAGCAATTCATTATGGTTTTAAAGGTAAAAATGGAGTAAATAGAACAGACACTCCAACTACTGACTATTACACTGTTAGATCTTGGTAAAATTATTAATACTAATAAAACTTAATGTATTTAAATTAATAATGGTACTTGTCAAAATTAATATTTCTAGTTAATATTAATTCTGTCTATTTAATTTAAAGTATTAACTAGATTATGCGGGAGTAGCTCAGCTGGTAGAGTACCTGCCTTCCAAGCAGGCTGTCGCGAGTTCGAATCTCGTCTCCCGCTTGTGTGCGTCTGTAGCTCAGTGGATAGAGCATCTGCCTTCTAAGCAGAGGGTCGCAAGTTCGAGTCTTGCCAGACGCGTTACATATGGTGGGTGTTGCCAAGTGGTTAAGGCCCCGGTTTGTGGTTCCGGTATTCGTGGGTTCGATTCCCATCATCCACCCTTTTAAACCATATTTTGTCCTAAATTCTTTAAGACTATGTTTTAAGCTAAAAGGTTTATACTTACAAGATTTACTTTTAGGGATTTATTTTCCTTCATTTTTATTCTTTAAAAAATTAGTCAAAATTATATGTTAAATAAATATTCAAAACTTGCATTTGGTAATCTAATATTTTCAGTAAAAAATATTGATAATAAACAAATAAATGATATTTTTGATTTTCTACTTGATAATTCTATTAATACTATAGATACAGCTAATTCTTATAGCCATGATGATAATGATATTGGCTCTAATGAAAGAATTATTTCAAATTATCCAAGATATAAAGAATTTTGTATTTCAACTAAAGGTGGTTCTTATAGAAAAGATGGATACTATTTACCTAAAAATGACACCTATTTTTTAAGAGAAAATTGTAAAAATAGTCTAAAAAATCTAAAAATAAATTTTATACCTATATACTATTTACATTCATTTGATAGGATAACACCTATAATTGATATAGCTCTTGAAATGAAAAATTTAAAAAATCAAGGTAAAATTTTAAATCTTGGTTTATCAAACTGTGAAATACAAGATTTAATAGAGTTTCAAAAGTATGAAAAAGTTTATTGTATACAAAATAGGCTAAACCCATATTTTCAAAAAGACTTTAAAACAGGTATGTTAGATTTTTGCAAAGATAATGATATTAAATATTATGCTTATGGAGTTTTTAGTAATATTAATGAAAACTTAAATGATAATATAAATAAGAATTTAAAAGAATTAGCATTAAGATATAATACAAGTTCCCAAATCATTTCTCTATTATGGCTAAAAAGTAAAAATGTAATTCCTATAATTAGTTCAACAAATATACAACACTTAAAAGAATGTATAAATGCTTTTAATAAAACAAACTTAAATGAAAATGATATAAATATCATAGATAATCTTTAAAAATAATTATATAATGTGATTTAAATTGTATTTTGTAATAATTTTAATAAATTCTCTTTTCAATTTAATCTAAAACAATAATAAATACTTTAAACATTCATTTATACAATACTTTACGTAAAAGCTTTTAAAACTTAAAATTAAAGTATCATTTAATAGATTCATTGTTAAAATTAATTAACAAGACTTTGTTTTATGTGATTTAGATCATAAGGAGTTACAAATATAATATGGCTGGTCATTCTAAATGGGCACAAATTAAAAGGAGTAAAGCAAAAGTAGATGCTCAAAGAGGAGCTGCTTTTACAAAGTTAGCACGTGAAATTTTTGTTGCAGCTAAAATTGGAGGAGGAGACCCCTCAGGAAATTTTAGATTAAAAACAGCAATTGAAAAAGCTAAAGAAGCTTTAATGCCTGTTGATAATATAAAAAGAGCAATACAAAGAGCAACAACAGAAGGAAGCTCTGAGAACTTTGAAGAGATCCAATACGAAGGTTATGGGCCAGGTGGTGTTGCAATAATTGCATCTTCAATGACAGATAATCGTAATAGAACTGCTGGTGAAATCCGCTCATATTTTATAAAATGTGAAGGAAATCTAGGAGAAACAGGGTGCGTAGGCTGGATGTTTAGCCCTAAAGGGGTTATGACTATTACATCTTATAAAGACTCAGATATTAATTTTGATGATTTATTTATGAGTGCAGCAGATTTAGGGGCAGAGGATGTTATAGATTTAGAGGATGGTTCTTTTCAAGTAACAACTCAAGATGATAACTCTGTTTTAGAAAATGTTCAAAAAGGATTAAAAGAATTAGGTTACTCTGTCATAGATGTTGAAATGACAATGATTCCTAATAATTATGTAAAAATAGATGATGAGTATATAGCTAAAAAAACAATGAAATTAATAGATTTATTAGAAAATAATGATGATGTTCAAAATGTTTATTATAATTTTGAATTAAGTCAGGAATTAGAAAAAATCTTTGAATAAAGAACTTATATAATTTTAAATTTTTTATATATTTTAGCTATTTTTTGATAGTAAAAAATACTTTAAATTTCCCACTTTAAGGAGGAATAAATGGATACCAATATATTAGGTATTTTAATGCTTGTTATAGGAGTAATAATATCTATATTTAGCTTTTCTTTATATAAAGCTAAATCGGCTTTATTTAAAGAAAAAATGAAGGATTTCGATAATAAAACAAAAGACTTTGAAAATAAAACGAAAGAGTATGATGATAAAATAAAAGACTTTGACTTAAGAACAAAAGAATATGATTCTAAGTTAAGAGACTATGATAAAGAAGTTGAGCAAAAGAAAAAAGAGATCGATCTAAAAATTAAAGAAGAACAGCTTGAAATGGAACAAAGAAAAAAAGAAGTAATACTTCAAGCTAAAGAAGAAATATTTAAAGAAAAAGAAGAAATGGAAAAAGAAATCAAAGAAAAAGAAAAAAGACTTGTACAAAAAGAAGAAAATCTTGATAAAAAAATTTATAACCTTGAATTAAGAGAACAAACTACAAAAAAGCTTGAAATTGAGTATACAGATAAAAGTCATCAACTCAATGAGATAATAGAAAAAGAGTCATTAGAACTTGAAAGAATTGCAAGAATGAATTCTTCTGAAGCTAGAGATGTTTTACTTCAAAAAATGGAAGGTCAATTAAAGCATGAATATGTACAAAAAATAAAAGAATATGATGAAAAAATAAGAAGCGACTCTGATAAATTAGCTAGAAAAGTTCTTTCGCATGCTATTCAGCGTTGTGCTGTTGATCATGTAGTTGAGTCTTGTGTTTCTGTAGTTACTTTACCTTCTGATGATATGAAAGGAAGGATTATTGGTAGAGAAGGTCGTAATATTCGTACATTTGAAAACCTAACAGGAATTGAATTAATAATTGATGATACACCTGAAGCTGTAGTTATCTCAGGATTTGACCCTGTAAGAAGAGAAATAGCTAGAATTGCACTTGAGTACCTTGTATCAGATGGTAGAATACATCCGACAAGAATAGAAGAAGTAATAGATAAAGCACGTAATGAAGTTGAACAAAAGATAAAAGAAGCAGGTGAAAGAACTGTTTTTGAACTTGGAATACAAAATATTCACCCTGAATTAGTTAGAACAATAGGTAAACTTCAGTATAGAACTAGTTATGGTCAAAATATATTACAACACTCAAAAGAAGTTTCTCACCTTGCAGGTATAATGGCTGCTGAGCTAGGAGTTAATATAAAACTTGCTAAGAGAGCAGGTTTACTTCATGATTTAGGTAAAGCCTTAACTTATGAAGAAGAAGGAACTCATACAGCACTAGGTGTTGAATTAGCTAGGAAATATAATGAATCTCCTAAAGTTTTACACGCTATGGCTTGTCATCATCATGATATCGAGTTTGAAACAGTTGAAGCAATACTTGTTCAGGTTGCAGATGCTTTATCAGCAGCACGCCCAGGAGCTAGAATGGAGCCTGTAGAAAACTATATCAAGAGAATGGAAAAACTTGAAGAAATTGGTAATTCATTTGAAGGAATTGAAAAATGTTTTGTAATGCAAGCAGGTAGAGAGATAAGGATTATGGTTCAACCTGATTCTGTAAATGATGAGTTTGCTCCTGTATTAGCTCGTGATATTGCAGAAAAAATTGAGTCCGAGATGGAATACCCAGGGCAAGTTAAAATAACTGTAATAAGAGAGACTAGAGCAACTAATTTTGCTAAGTAAGAATATAAGAAAAGGTGTATTTAATTAATTAGTTATGAAATACACCTAACTTATAAAATAGGTAAAAAAATTGGATAAAGAGCAACTTAAAATACTAAAAGAAAATATACTTTCAATAAGCCCTCTATTTGAAGATATTAAGCAAAATATGCATAGAAGTGTAGTTGGACAAAATCACTTAATTAATGGGCTAATAATATCTATACTTTGTAATACTCATATTTTACTTGAGGGTTTACCAGGTTTAGCAAAAACTTTATCTGTTAATACTTTGGCAAATATAATAAATTCTGAGTTTAAGAGAATTCAATTTACACCAGATCTATTACCAGGTGACTTAATTGGAACAATGATATATGATCAAAAAATAAACGATTTTACTGTCAAAAAAGGCCCTATTTTTACAAATCTACTTTTAGCAGATGAGATAAATCGAGCACCTGCTAAGGTTCAATCTGCCTTATTAGAAGCAATGCAAGAAAAACAAGTTACAATCGGTCAAGAAACTTTTTATCTACCTGAAATATTTTTAGTTTTAGCAACACAGAATCCAATAGAACAAGAGGGAACTTATCCATTACCTGAAGCACAATTAGATAGATTTATGATGAAAGTAAAGGTTCATTATCCAACAAAAAAAGAAGAATTAGAAATTTTAAATTTAACAGAATTTGAATCAGATAAAGTAAAAAATATTATAAATACTGAAGTTATATTAAAATCAAGACAACTGGTTAATAATATTTATGCTGACGATAAAATAAAGCAGTATATTGTAGAGATTGTATCTGCGACTCGTAACCCTGAAGAATATAATCTAAAAATCAAAAATATGATTGAATATGGAGCATCACCAAGAGCATCTATTTATTTATTAAAATCTGCTAAAGCTTATGCTTTTTTACAACAAAGGGAATTTGTAATACCAGAAGATATTAAAGCTATTGCAAATGATATTTTAAATCATAGAATTGTTTTATCTTATGAAGCCTCTGCAAATGATGTAAAAACTGAAGATATTATTAAACTGATACTGGATAAGATTAAGGTAATTTAATTTATTTCTTTATTCATTTTATTATAAAGGCGTAAATCTCTAAATTAAAGAACTTTAGCTTGAAAACCTAGAATATCTCTAGCTCTCGTTGTATCTACTACAAAAGGATATTTCCAATAACTAGTATCAAAAGGAAAAGTATGTTCACGTTTTAGCATAAAAATAGGTTTATAAAGTAATTCAAGTGCTAAACTAGATATTGGTAATGGAACTCTATTAAGTCTTCTTATAATTTTTGTTATTGGTTCAGTATACTTACCTGCAACATTAAATATGCCTTGAGCATCTTTATTTAAGATAGCAAGTGTAATTGCTTCTATTACATCATCTTCATGAATAATCTGAAACATTGGATCAAAACCTAATAAAACAGGCACAAAAGGTTGATTAAATAGTGTATTTAGAGGGCTTCTAATATGGTCTCCAATTATTCCACAAAATCTTAAGATAACTATTTTAGGATTAGTACTTTCATTCATATGTATTTGACATAAAATATCAGCTTCAATTTTATCTCTTAGTGTTTGATAAGTCCTATTTCCTCTTAATGGAAAATCTTCTTTTATTAAAACAGGGTTATCAGGATTTGCACCATAAATAGAAGAAGGACTTTTATGAATAAATTTTTTTACATTATATTTCTTACATAGCTCTAACAAACGCATGGTACCAAAAACGTTTGTTTCATGAATAAATTTTCCTGTTTCATTTCTTTGAAGTTTATTTGTATAAGCTAAATGAACTACAACATCAATATCATGATTTTTCTTAAAAACGTCTTCTAATGCTCTAGGTCTTAGATTTTTTGCTGTAGCATATTCTAATTTTGAATTATTTTCAGTACTTTCATCATTATAATCAATATCAGAACTTTTTAATGCTATTATTTGGGTTACATCAGGTATATTACTTAGTTTTTTTGTTAATAGTAATCCAAAACCTTCAGTTGCTCCTGTTATCATAACTTTCATATAAAATTGATAACTCCTAGTTTACTTCTCTTTACCAAATCTTCTATCTCTATTTTGAAAATCATATATGGCTTGTATCATTTCTGTTACTGTAAAATCTGGCCAACAAGTTTGAGTAACCCATATTTCACTATAAGCAATCTGCCATAAGAGGTAATTACTAACTCTCATTTCTCCACTTGTTCTTATTATTAAATCTGGATCTGGTAGTTTAGCTGTGTATAAATAGTTTGAAATTAAATCCTCATTTATGTGAGATTTATTAATTTTACCAAGTTCAATATCATTTGCAATATTACTAATTGCGTCAACAATCTCTGTCCTACCACCATAATTTGCAGCTACATTTAAAACCAAACCTGTTTGATCTTTTGTCTCATTTTCAATCCACTGAATCTTTTCTCTTAATTTAGGTCTTAGCTCATGTATTCTTCCAATAAATCTTACTCTTACTCCATTATCTTTTAATTCTTTACACTGTTTTATAATAGATTCTTCAAATAGATTCATTAAAAAATCAACTTCTTCTGGTGCTCTTTTCCAATTCTCAGTTGAAAATGCATAAACTGTCATTGTTGGTATATTTAAAAATCTAAAAGCTTTAACCAATTCTTTTACAACTTTAACACCACTTTTGTGACCAAAAGTTCTTTTTTGCCCTTTAGAAGTTGCCCATCTTCCATTACCATCCATAATAAAAGCAATATGATTTGGTAAATTTTGTAAATCAACACCTATATATTTTGCAAATTCCACTGATTGAGATGGCTCTTTATATAAAAACGCTGTTTTATTATTCCATTTCTGCAAATTACTTAACATCTATACTCCTTAAACTATTGCAGTGATTTAATTAATTTAATTTATACACTAAAACATTAATTAGGTTAAAGCACTCAAGTGCTAAAGTTTTATCTATTATATACATTAACAAGTACATCTTTAGGATTTACTTCTTTAATCGTAACATCTGTAGGCACTAAAATACTAACAGGTAATTTCTTACTTTCTTTTATCTCATTAATATTAATAGAAGCCCCTAAATCTTGAATATTTATACTATCTAAAGTATTCTTATTACCTAATAATTTTACACTAACATAACTAGGTTGAAACTCTATATTAGCTTTTTGTTTATTATTTTTATATTTAGCTTCTATAGGTAATAAAAATGTTCTTTCATCAACTGAAGTAATTGTTGCTCTACTTAGAAAAAACACTATTAATATAGAACAAAGAAAAGCTAGTATTTTAAGAGTTAAATTATTTTGAGCTTGTTTTTTTAATTTTTCTGCCTGTTCTTCAAGTTTTTCTTTATTAGGAGTCTCTATTTTTTCTATTTGTAGATTGGAAGTTTTCTCTTTATTAGAATTTTGATAAGCATCTATTAACATTCTTTCTAAGTTATCTTCATGAAGATGTCTATATAATTTACCCTTGTGAGCCAATGTTATATCCCCAGTTTCTTCTGAAACTATTATACATAGCATCTGTAACTTCTGATAAACCTAAACCAGCTCTATGTCTTGTTCCTAGATTATGTTTCCACTGTAACAAGACTTTATAACACAGAAAGGGCCAAGACTATTCTTACTACTATTCTATTATTTTTAATTACAACAGCACCATCATGTAAAAGTGTTCTGAATAGAATATAGTTTCTAAAATATCTGGTGAAAGTTCTGCATCAACCTTTATTCCTGTTTCTATAAAATCATTTAATCCTATATTACGCTCTATTATTATTAATGCACCTGTTTTTTTGTGTGAGAGGTTTTTAGCAGTTAAGACTATAATATTTATGAAATTAAAAAGATCTTTTCCTTTACTAAATATAGTTTCAATTATTCTATCTTGTCCAAGGTGGGCTAAGAAACGTCTTAACTCTGGTTGGAAAACTATTGGTAACGCAACTAATATTAATGTTGCTAGATTTTGCATTATCCAAGCCATTGTTCTTAATTGCAAGATATATTGAACTAGAATATAAAAACTAAAAAGTATAAAACCTTTTATGATTTGAATTGCTCTTGTTCCACTAACAAGATTAAAAATTCTATATAAAAAATAGCTTACTAAAGCAATATCAACTATATCTCGAATCACTCTTATATATTGATTTGAGTAAAACTCTGAAATTAGCTCATAAAAACTATTCAATTTTAAAACATCTCAAATATAAGAAAAACATAATATTTATTAATATGTTTTATAAGTATTATAAACTTTTTTGGTATCTATTAGTTAATTTAAATCTAAAAAATGAAACTTTTTATTATTTATGTTATTATTTTTAAGTGTTTAGTATCATTAAAATGAGGTGTTTCATAATGGAACAAAAAACAAATAGAGGCAGCAAAACTTGTTGGTGGAATGGCTTTACTTATGTTTGGAAGAAAAGCAGAAGGTTTAGCATTATTTGGTAAAGGAATGTATGACCTTGAAAAAATATACAGAGAAGAGCACCCAGACTTAGAACCAGGATTTGATAAAAGATGGGAAAAAGCTGTTGAGTTTTATGAGTCAACTCATCTTGATAAAACAAATAGAACATTGCATATGGTAGGGATTCCAATAATAGTTGGTGGAGCAATAGGTTTACTTGCCTCAAAGCCTTATAAAAAAGTATGGTTAGCTTCAGCAGCAGCTTTTGGTTTTGGTTGGGCATTAAATATTTTAGGTCATTCTAAATATGAAAAAAATAAACCTGCATTTACTGATGATCCTCTTTCTTTTATTGCAGGCCCTGTATGGGATGTAAAACAATTAATTGGAAATGATAAAAAGTTAATAGAGAATGAAAGAAGCTAAAGAAGAAACTTATATTGATTTTATTAAAGGTGATGATGAATCAAAAAGACTTTATGGAGATTATATAAGAGATAAAAAAGATATAATGATTTTTGAAATGAAAGTAGATGACATTTCAGAAACTGTTATAAATCGTGTTGATGAGAGTATAGTGGCTGATTTTGATTATTCAGATGAAAGCCTTGAGTCTTTAGAAAATATTATTGATGATGCTTTTAAATATGAGGAAAATCTTGATTTTAACCTAGTAGAAGATATGGTAATGGATCTAGGTTCTTATCTTGGCTTAACTATCTTAAATAATATGGGTGGTGAATGGAGATTTAGAAGTGATTTACTCCATGCATCAATTTATTTTAAGAGTATAGATGCTGAATGTTTTCCTTATCATAGAGTCGCAAGAAGGCTACTATATGGAAAGATTGAGTCATTAACAGATTTTTATGTATCATTACTTCAAGTACTTGGAGCAACTGATTAAATAGAATAACTAATTGAATAAAATATTCAGATGTAAAAAAGAGAAAAGTTAGTCTTAAATTACCTTTTCTCTTTAAGTTTTTATTCTTATTAGAAAATATCTCGAGTTTTAATCCATTTTTTCTATCAACCTCTTTAGGTTTGGTTTTAAAACCTAGAGTTTATAGTTTCAGCTTTTAGTAATTTATTTTTTAGGTGATGTAGCTGGTGGAGTTGTACTAGGATTTGAAGACTTAAGAAATTCCATTAATTTATTCAATGTATCAGGATCACCGATACCAGCTTGTATAGCAAATTGTGTAATCTCTTTATCAGAATTATGATAAAAAGCAGCTGATATCTGTGCTGCTAAACCATCACTAATATTAAATTTAGCAGCTAGGGCAGCACTTAATTCTAAAACTCTTTTATCTCCTATTTGTGTTACTTCAGCTTTACCTCCTGCCGCATAAACAACAGGTTTAGTTGAATCACTTGATACAGGTAATGTTTGTAAAGGTGCTGTTTTAGGAGCATTTTTAGCCTGTATTACTGCTGTTGCATTACCCTCATCACTACTTACAGTAATCGCTGTATTTCTTTCACCTTCTGATAAAAAGCTAATCATTTTTAATGCTTCACCATCCTGAAATTTAGATATTGAATCTTCATCTTTAGGGGTTATATTAGAAATATTGTCCTGAAGAAATTTTATTTCATTTTGGTCTATTTTTTTGTCCTCAGAAAATTGTGCAACTTTTTTTGCAAACTCTGGTGAGACGTTATATGAACTTTGTCCTATTTTTATTGATGTCATATTAAAATTTTTCTCCTTATTATTAAATAAAAAACTATTTCTCTATCATTTTTTTGGTGTTGTAGAAATTGGATCTATAATTATTTTTCCTGAAATTGACACCTTATAACCAGACTGCCCCTGACTGTTTGTAATAGCTGAAGCTCCTGCTGTAAGATTTGAACCATTGACTCCTGTATAAGATAAATTTACTCCAAAACTTTGACTTGAATCTATATTGGTATAAGAAACACCTGTCATAATAGTATTACCAAAACTATCTATAGAAGCAAAGCCAAGACCTAAACTAGGATTTGTAGAATTAGAGCCAATCTGTGTTGTATTTAAGTTAACACCAACAGCACCTTTATTGGTTTGTTGTTTTGATGAACTACTATCAACAAAACTCTGTACTGGAATAGCAGAACCACTTGGATTTGTAATATTTGAACTATCATTTTCAAAGGTTGCAAATAAGCTAGGCCCTGTTGCATCTGCTGGTTGATATTGTTTAATAACTGGATCAAACTTATCAATAGTAAATATTGTTGTATTATCTCTTTGAGCAAAATTTATTACAGTTGTTTTACCTGTTCCCAAATTTTCTTTTGAATTATCATTTATATAGTCTAAAAGTTCAAAGATTTTCATAGCTAAATCACTATCAGACTGATTTGAAGAACTCATATAATTTTCTACTAATGAGCTTAATTCTTTTATATCACTGGGTGATAATTTCCTATTTTCAAACTTTTTTAATGAGTTAATAAATTCAGTTGAGCAATTGCTAAAACTAAACCCTCTATCTGTAAACTCTATTTTTTGACTACTCGTTTTACTAGCTATTTGTGCTTCAATTAAATTTTTAAGAAGCTTTTTATCATCTGGATTATTTGTTTTATTTGCGACATCTAATAAATACTTTATCTCATCTTGTTTTATTATCTTATCTTTAAATACTTCTTGAATAGCTTGTTTAAATTCTTGACTTACTCCAGAAATATCACTATATATTGAAGATTTTATATTAAAAGGTGATTTATTTGCTGGGCTTTCATATCTTGAAGGTCCAACATACGTTGTTGTCAAACACACTTTATTTTATAATTAACCATTTCTATAAATATTGATATCTTATATAGTTAATTTTATATAAAAACTTTCTTATCAAAAGATAATATTTAAATTATTTTAAGGTTATTTATTAAAAACTATTCTTCATACAAAAATTACATAAAACACTATAATAATAATAAAAGTTTATTGAGTTATTTTTTTATTGACTAATAAAAAAGTTCCAACTCCTTAATAAAACTTAGTTTTTTTTAAACTTTTTTAATTAAGACTTTCTATTTCTTTAATAGCTTAAAATTTAGTGACCTAGATCATAAAAAAGTCTTTAACTATTCTTAATCTAGGTTGGCGTTTCAATAAAAACCTATAGTATACTGCCAAGTAACTTATTAAGGCTTTATTAATATTTTAATATTAGGTTAACCAGATAAAAACTTTTATAGTTAATGTCGAAAGGAGCAGATATAGTAGTGATGATAGAAAACGCACAACAAAAATCTGAAAAAACTATTACTGAAAATATGATAAATAAACTTGGGAATGAACTAAGAGAAAAAAGTAATTATTTCGAAACTGTTCAATTAAATGTTCCAGAGTATTCAGAAAATGCAGATGAGCACATAGAGTCCTTATTTGGAGATAAAAATTTTCATGAAATCAATAATATAATTTATGAAAATGAACTTATCCCTAATACAAAAATTAGCAAAATTTCTGATTCTTTATCAAAAATAAATACAAAAAAAATAAAAATAGCCGCTCTATTAACTCTTTTAATAAGTGGTGCAACATATACAGGTACAGCATTTTTTAACTTAGAAGATAATAACTTTGTTGCAGATGCTTCTCCATTACCTCAAATTGAATCTCAAAATCAAGAAAATAAGTCCCTTGATATAAGAAATCAAGTAAAAAATGGATATTTATATAATAATAGCTATACATTTAAATATGATGTTAAAGAAGGAGATTCTATTGCTAATCTTGCTGACAAAGCAGGTGCTTCAGTTGAATCCATAAAAGCTATGAACTCTCTATCAAGTGATTCTGATTTACATAATAGAGATTCTTTAATAATACCAACTTCTAAAAATATGGTTCATAAAATAGCTAATGGTGAAACATTAGACTCAGTTGCAAGAAAATATAATGTAACAGTTAAGGATATAACAGATTTAAATAAATCAAATTTAAAAAATCCTAACTTTTTACAGATTGATCAAGTTTTATTTGTACCTTGGTCAGATGCAATTAAAAAAGCTAAAAAAGAGAAAATATCATATAAAAGTACTTTAAATAAAGTAGCAGTTTCAAATCACTCTAATTCTAGAGAAGGAAATTCTATTCATAAATTAAATAAAGGTGAAACTCTTTTATCATTAGCTATGAAATATAAAGTTTCTGTTGATAAAATAATGGAAGCAAACAATAATATTAAACCAGAAAAATTACAAGTTAATCAACCAGTAATTATTCCACAAAAATCAATTGATAGAAATGGTTCACGTTCTAGAACAGTAAGACTTGCAAGTCGTTCTTTAAGTGCAGGTACTGATTCAAGAGGTGTAAGATATTCAGGAAGATTTTTTTGGCCTGCATCTGGTGAATATTCATCAGGTTTTGGACCTAGAGGTGGTAGATTTCATAGCGGTATAGATATAGCTGCTGCTGTTGGTACACCTATTAACTCAGTAATGAATGGAACAGTTATTTATACAGGTTGGGAGTCTGGCTATGGTTTAACTGTAGAGATTAGACATCCAAACGGTCTTGTAACACGTTATGCACATTGTTCACAAATATATGTAAGTAATGGACAACAAGTTGATGGTGGGCAAAAAATTGCTGCAATGGGTATGACTGGTCATGTAACAGGTCCACACGTTCATTTTGAAGTTTTAATGAATGGTGTACAAGTTAATCCAAGACAATATTTCTAGATATATTCATAAAAAGTTACAACAATTATTCGATGGGGTGTACAGGTTACACCCTCTTGTATATTGTTTGAGTTAAAATAACTATATATATTAATTGGGAACTAAAAAGTGAAAAGTGATAAAACAATACTAAATATTTTCAATAGTTTTGTTTAACTTCTTTTCTCAAGCTAATTTTCTTTAAGTATACTTAATTAAACAAATCTAGGGTATTAAATGACAGAAAATACAAAAGAAACGAAAGAGCTATCAGAAGATATAAATGAAGAAGCAGCAAGAGGATTTACTTTCTTTGTTGTTGGTGTATTATTTATAATTTCAATTTCTCTTATCTTTTTTTATTCTACATTAAGAGCAAGATCTATTGGTATTGCAACAGGTTATTTAAAAGCTGTTGAAATAGGATACCAAACAGGTGAATATAAATTTAAGAATTTACCTGAGCATAGTTTTGATACAGGAATCTATAAAGTAAACATTAAGTCGAAAAAATTATCCGATGAAAATGGTTCTATTTCTGTAAAAGTAGATGTTGAAGATAAATTTTTTAAAGTTAATCATTATTCAGAAGAACTAAAGATTATACCGACTTTACAACCACAAAATGAGAATTAGAATATATGAAAAAATTTATTTTATTAATATTACCTCTAATATTTTTTATAAGTTCTTGTGCTTCAACTAAAAAAGAAATAGTAAAAGAAAGTATAGATAATGAACTTTACACAGTTAAAGTTGTGAATACTTCAATAGATAAAGTTTTACTCAGATATCAGAAAGAAGATTTAGGTTATACATTTCAATTTGTTGATAAAAACAGTGAATTAAAGTTTTTGATGAATGGAAACTTAATTATTCAGTATAGTCAGCTTGAGTATGATAATGCAAAGATCTTTAAGATTAAACAAGATACCTTTATTCACGTAAAAGAAAATGATATCATAGTAGATGATTTACCTATTGCAGATAAAATCACACCAAAAAACAAAGTGTTAGAAAAATCTAAATAAGGAGAACTTGTTTGAATTTTGATAAGTATTTTTTACTACCTTTAATTATTAGTTCATTTTTCTTTGTTTCTAGTCCTATTAACCCAAAGACTATGGATGAATCTGAAGAATCAAATGTTTCAGAGAAAATAACATATTTAAATCAAGATAATTCTTTTTATAATAATAGAACAATCATAAAAGCAGTAGAACCTGTATTTATTCAATCATCATTAGATTCAGGATTAAAAAAAATTAAAGCTAGAATTGATACAGGAGCAACTCAATCAAGTATAGATATAAACTTAGCAAAAGAATTAGGATATACAAAATATATAGGTCAAATTAATGTAGTTAGTGCTAATGGTATAAAAACAAGACCTTTAGTTGAAATTACTTATGAACTTTCTGGAAAAAGGATAAAAAGTACTTTTACTCTTGCAAATAGAAAAAATCTTAACTATTCTGTTTTAATTGGTAGAAATGACCTTGAAGGCTTTTTAATTGATCCAATTGATAATTAAAATATTGCTTTAAATTAAATTTTAATGCTAAGATTATAATATACTTATACTAAGTAAGAAAAGAAGAAGCAAAAAGTGATAAGATAGGACTAAAAAAATTCAATAATTATGATTTATTAGCTTTCTTAAGTCACTTTTGTTTAAAACTTATCTTTTATAATTAATCTTATTTATTAAAGTATAATAAAATATTTTTACAGAAAGGGCACAATCAAGCGTGTTTTTTGGCAGGAACAATTCCGCAATTAACGATAGTAAGATTGCTCTTGATAGTAGAATAGAAGTTCATGATAAGTCTCAATTTGAAGTTAAATTTGATTATAATCTCTTAAATTTTGAAAAAAAGAAGCCAAGTAAAACAAGTTATTCAATAGAAGCTTATTTCTTTATTCCTAGAAGTTTAGGAATATCTTCTTTTAATTATTCTAAGAATCAGTTTTATAACGATTTACACGCCAATATAAGGTTTAAAACACCAGAGATGAGTTTTAATGATGTAAATGATGAAACTAATAGATACTCACCATTAAGAATATTAAGGCAAACTCTCAGTAAACTAAAAAATAATCCAAACGAAGAAATGAATATAATCGCTATCAATGAAGCTAAATTATTTGGATGTTTAATAAGTGGTTTTTTAAAAGAGGGAACAAAACAAATTGTTAAATTAATAAATCAAGCTACTTATTATAAAAATATAAGTAACTCGCATAATTTTATTAAAATAGTTCAAAAAGAAATTAAAGTTTTTGTTGAAGATACTATTAATATATTGGAAAAATATAGAAGTATAAGAAACTCATATGAGGAAAATTTTTCTGCTAAGACAGTATTAACAAATTTAAAGCTTGTAGATGAATTTATAACTTATAGATTTGAAAACTCTCTCGCTTCAATATATATGGAAATTGAGAATTTAAGTAATCTAAAATCTATTGATTGCAAAAATATATTTGATTACATAACTAATATTGCCAATAAAGAGAGTCAATACAGAGTCGCACAGAATTTTATTTGTTTTAAGAATTCAACAAGTGTTAATTATGAATATTATGCTTATAGGTTTAGTGCTATTAAAAAGCACGTTTTTCAGGTTTTATATTTAGATGTAAATCATATAAAGAATGAGAAAAAATACAGAAATATGGTTGCAATAATTGGTGCAGCATTTGCTTCTTTACTATATCTACCAGCACAAGCTTTACTTGTAGTTAATTCTAGTGCTAGTTTTACAGTACTATTTTTAATAATAGTTGCATATATTTTTAAGGATAGAGCAAAGGAAATTTCAAGGGAAATAATATTGGATAAACTCTTGGACAAATTTCATAATTATTTTCCTGATAATGATCTTATTATACAAGACCCTACAAATATAAAAGATGTGAAAAAGGATAATAAGACATTTATTGGCAAATGTAAAGAATTTATGCGTTTTATACAAAAAGATAAAGTAAAAAAAGATATTATTAAACTTAGAAACTTAAATCATGTAGTTGATATAGATGAAGAAAGATTTGAAGAAGTTATATATTATAGAAAAGATGTAAAATTACATTCAAAAAGAATCTTAAATGCTCATACTAGAAGAAATAATATAAAAGATATTATTAGATTTAATATTAATGAGTTTTTAGATAAAATGGATAATGCAACGGGTAAAATAAGATTTTATGATATTGAAAAAAATATTTTTACAAGTTTAAAAGCACCAAAAGTTTATCATATTAATATTGTTTTTAAATATACTATTGTTAACGCTTCAGAGCCTAGTTATCAAAGAATAAGAGTTGTATTAGATAAAAATGGAATTGTAAGAATTGAGGAAGTAATACCAAGATCCAAGTTTTCTACAGGCACAGGTCAATTAATAGAAGAAAAGTTTGATGAGGAAATACTTTCTTATGATTTTGAATCAGAAAATGAAAGTATTAATAGTTAGTCTTAAAAATAAGTGGAAAAAAGATAAGTTATAAAAAGTTTAAATGCTTTTTATAACTTATCTTTATCAAAATATCTTATATGGATTTTAAATATTTACTTTATAATTCCAATTAAATATATCTTCTTTTTCACCATATTGAATCGATGTTATATCATCATAAACTTTCTTTGAGAAAATACCTGTTTTTCCATCATTTATAATAATACTCTTATTTTTATGCTCTATTTTACCTACAGGAGAAATAACAGCAGCAGTCCCTGTTCCAAAAACCTCTTTTAAAGTGCCTTTTTCACTACATTCAAAAACTTCATCAATGGAAATTTTTCTTTCTGTTACTTTAATACCATAACTTTTAGACAATTCAATAACACTATTTCGTGTAACACCATTTAATATACCACCATCAAGAGAAGGAGTAATTAATTCATCATTAATTAAAAAGAAAATATTTGTAGTACCTATTTCATCAATATATTTTTTTTCAATAGCATCAAGCCATAAAACCTGTGTATATCCTTTCTCTTTTGCAATTTGAGATGGTAATAAACTTGCTGCATAATTAGCAGGAGCTTTAGCCTCACCCAAACCTCCTCTTACTGCCCTAACATAATCTCCTGAAGTACATAAACTTATGGGATTTAAACCTTCTTTATAATAAGAAGCGACAGGACAAGCTAAAATCATAAATTTATAAGTATCAGAAACTCTAACACCTAATAAATTATCTGTTGCAAAAATAAATGGTCTTATATATAGAGAAGAGCCTCTTTTTTCTGGAATCCATTTAGAGTCAATTTTTATAAATTCATTAAGAGAATTCATAAATAAATCATAATCTATTTCTGGGATACATAATCTATCAGACGATTGATTTAATCTTGCATGATGTTTATCTGGTCTAAAAATTAATATTTCTCCATCTTTAGACTTAAAAACTTTCATACCTTCAAATACGATTTGCCCATAGTGTAAAGAACAAATTGATGGTAATAATTCTAATGCTCCATAAGGAACAATACTAGGAACTCCCCACATTTTATTTTCATAATCAATATATAACATATGATCAGAAAAAACACTCCCAAAAGTTAAATTATCAAAATCAACTTTATTTATTCTACTTTCTGATATTTTTGTAATATTTATATTCAAGCTATCACCTCAATTTTTGATACATTAAACATTATATATTATTTTCTTAACCTTAACATAACCTTTTATTTTTTATCATAGAACTAATATAAAATCTTAACTATAAATTAATATAAAGATAATATTTGATTTTGTGTTATAATAGGTCTTGAAATGATTTTAATAAACTTATTGTAAAATAAGATATAGTTATAATTTGTAGCTGTTTATATAGATAAAATTCAGTAAAACTGAGTTGAGATTCAAAGTTGTAGATATAATAAAATTATATTTTAAGTATCTCGTAAGGAGAGAAGATAAAAATTATGGATGATTTTTCAAAATACTTTAAATCAATGCTTGACCAAATTATGAAATCAGGTGGAGATGTTAACTTTGATATAAAAGCATTTGATCTTAACGGTAAAGAAACAGATGGAAGCAATTTCTTACAAATGATATTTGGTGGAATGCCAGTTAATAAAAAAGAAAAACTTGCAGTAAGAAAACTTACAGATGAAGAATTAGAACAGTATAAATCATTACTTGAAGCAAAAGATGCACTTAAAGCTCAGTTTAGAAGACTTATGAATCAACAGAAAAAATTAGAAGCAGACTTTGATTTATTTTGGGAAGATGCAAAAGAAGTAACAAAATCAAAAGTAGACCCTAAAAACCTTTCAATTGATCTTGATAGTGGTTTTTTATTTCAAGAAGTTAATGTAAATCAAAAAGAAAAACAAGAAGAATAATGTATCATTTTAGCAACTTTTGTAGTGATTTAGAGTATATAGTTGATACTTCTAGTTCTTATAAAGAATTAGTTACTAGAGGCTCAGCTATTATGCAAAAACTTGTAAACACTGAAAATCTAATAAATTCTGAACAAATCCATAAAATAAGTCATGGTGAAATGGATAATTATGTTTATCGTAGTGAAAAAAATGATTTCGTAGTACAAATTTTCACTTGGTGGGGACATACTGAAACTCCTGTTCATGATCATGGAACATGGGGTCTTATGGGTATTTATCAGAATACGTTAAGAGTTGCTGAATTTAGATATATTAATCAAGACTTAAAAGAAACAGAAAGTTATATTGTAAAAAAAGGTGATGTTGCTTATTTGATTCCACCAGATGAAGAAATACATCATGTATCAAATATAAACGATGAAATGTCAATAAGTATTCATGTTTACGGTAAAGATATTAAAGAATATAATATATACGATTTAGAAAATGGCGAAATAATACATCAGGTAGTTTAGAAATGGATCCCGCGTTAATTAAAATTATGCCAGATAGCTTTATTAAGTTATTTGCAAAACCATATATTGGTGGTGACTCAGAAAATAAAGTTATAGAATTTTCTCAAAAGATTTATGAGTCAGATAAATATTTATCAACTTTAGATGCTTTAGGAGAAGATGTAAAGTCTAAAGGTGACATAAATACCTTTGTTAATATATATCTTGATTTAGCCAGAAAAATCTCAAAACTAAGTGGTTTCACTAATAATTATACTCAGCCTTCTATTTCTTTAAAACCATCTTGTTTTGTTATGGTAGAGAAAAATAGCGATGGCTCTTTAAATGAAAAAAAAATGGATTGGGAATCATGCTATGAAAATATTCATAAAATTTGTAGTTATGCAAAAGAGCAAAATGTAAGAGTTACCGTTGAGATGGAAGACAGACATTGGACTGATTTTACTTTAGATACATATTTTAAGTTATTAGATTCAGGATTAAATAATATTGGAACAGTTTTACAAACTAGATTATTTAGAAGTAAAGAAGATATAGAAAAATTTGATAATAGGTCTAGAGTTAGAGTTGTAATTGGTATTTATAATGAACCTCCTAGTGCAGCTCTCACAGAAAAAAACTCAATGAAAGATTTAATGATTGAATTTTCAGAAAAACTTTTTGATAAAGGAGCTTTTGTAGAATTTGCAACACATGATGAGGAATATGTTCAAAGATTCTTAAGACAAGTTATAATTCCTAAAAATATTAGTACTGATAAATTTGAAATACAAATGCTTTTAGGTGTTCCAAGAGAAAAATTACAAAAACAACTTGTATCAGGAGAATTATTAAAATCACTTGGTTATAAAGGTGAAGATCCTAAAGTTAATTTTAGATTATATCTACCATTTGCTTTAAGCTGGGATAATGCATTAGCTTATTGCAGAAGGCGATTAATAGAAAATCCTAATATTGCAACTTATGGACTAAAGAATTTATTTGTAAAGAGTTAATTATGTTTAAAATATTAAATAATGCAAATAATGAAGAAATAGCTATAATAACAGCATATATTGAATCATTGAATAAAATAAAACAACAAGAAAAAATTGTAAATTATTGGGATTCATCCTCTAAAAAAAGTAATTGTGAAAGACACACTTGGAAAAACAAAACAATTTCTAATTGGGAATCTTCAAATAAGAGCTATTAAAATTAATGACTTATACTCGAACAAAATTGCTTTGCATTTTTACAATGAGCTAAAGCCACATTGTTCAAAGGTTTCTTTGTTATATAACTCAATTTTATTTGAGCGTATTTTCTTCTCACTTCTTCTCTGTTTTAAATTTATAATGATTAGATTTGTCTTAATGCGGGAATAATAGCTTTAATAAAAAATATAGGTTTAAACTTAATAATGAGAATAATTAGTAAAAAACAGTTTATAGGTTTTACATTAGTAGAGTTAATGGTTGTTATAGTTATTATAGGGATTCTTTTAGCAATTAGTGTACCAAATCTTATATCTGCTAGAGATAGAGCAAAAGCCTCTGAAGTAAAAAGTAATATGCACTTATTTCAAGTTATGAGTGAAACCTATTCAATTGATTGGTCTGGACAATATGCTGCATTAGCTTCTGAAATAAAATCTCAAGGTATACTAAAAAAATATTGGAAAAACTTTAAAAATCCATATACAAATATTCAAGATGATGGTTCTTCTTTATTAAATTCGGTTTCTGCTGAAGGAATTATAGATCCAATTACATTTAAAAAAGGTAATATTGCATATATTTGTGTAGAAAACTCTGCTTATACTATATATGGTTCTGACTTAAGAAATGGACAATCTTTAATGTTAAATAATAAAGTGTTTAACCTAACAAATTACTAAAAGTTTTTATGACACATTAAAATTAAACAATAAATTATATCATATATATAGCTTTTTTGTTTTCTAACTGATAAGCTAAAGATATATAAATCTTGTTTTGAGAAAAACTTGTTATGAGATCATACTATTTAAAATATATATTACTTTTTCTACTAAACGTATTCCTTATAGACGTTATAATTTTTGCTACAAATGATCAAAAAAAAGAAGTAGATTTATCATCATTAATGCTATTAGGTTATGCTGTTGAAAAACCTTTAGAAGAAGGTGATATTTCTAAAGTTAATAATATTATCGATTCATACTCTGAAAAAGTAATAATAGAAAGAGAAGGTACAATATATACAAGTAATTTTGCAAAAGATCAATCTGATAGAAACTCTTTAGCAACAGAACAATTACAAAGATATAAAAACTTTTGGAAAGCCTTGCCTATAGTAACAGATAAAACAGCAGAAACAGTTTATTATAAAATTCCTGAAATTAATTATTTTAATAAAATTTTAATGGATACCTTATTTTCATTAGTTTTAGCTTTATGTACTATTCCTTTAATATTTTTTGCATTTAGAGATATTGATTCTTTATATGATAGTATTGAACATTTAAGACAATATTTAGTTGCAACAAGAGAACAATTAGAAAATATAAAAAACAATAAAATATCAGATGAATTTGATAAAAGTAAGGATAAAGAGAAACTACATAAAAAACTAGCTGAATCAAAAAATAAGAGAATAGCATTACAAAGTGACCTTGATAAATTAAAATCTGATTATGATAAAAAATTACATGATCTTAATGATTTAAAAGATGTTGTTGCTAACTTAAAAAGTGATTTACAAAATAGTAGAATAGAAAAAAATAGATTAGAAGAAGCAAAAAATATAGCAGTTAAAGAAAAGCAAGAAATTGCGAAGAAACTTTCTACAATAGAAACGGATCTAAAAGATAGTAATCTTGAAATCGAAAGAGATAATGTAAAAGTTAAAGAGTTAAATAATGTAATAGCACAAATTAGTGAGCATTTAAAAATTAGAGAAAAAGAAATTGAAAAGCTAAAAATATCAAAAATAGATCCTTTAGAACATAACCAATTAAAAGAAAAATTAGCTGAAGCTCAAAGAGAGAGTTTAGCTATATCTGATGATATAAGAGATTTATTAACAAAACTAGATACAAAAGATAATCAAATAAATATTTTAAAAGAAAATGTATCTCAATTAAGTTTAGATCGTATAAAATTTCAAAATGAGTTAAGTAATCTTAGAACTAAAACAACAGCAGATAGAGATGTTATAGATGCTCTAGTTAATGAAAATAATAGCTTAAAAGATGTTGTATTAAAATTAAATGATGAAATTAAAAATTCATCTCTGGCAAGTCCTGCAATACAAGGTGGAGCTTATGTTGATGCAGAATATCATAGATTAAATATTTTAATTAAAGATAAAGAAAGTCAACTTAAATCTTTAATTGAGGAAAATAAGCAAAAAGAAAATGAATTAAAAGAATTTACTCTTGATACATTAGATAAATTATCTATGCTTAAAAGATATGAAACTCAAGTATTAGATATGTCTAGAGAATTAAAACAAAAGGATAGTTTAATCGAATCAATTAATGCAAGAATTGATGTTAAAGATAAACTAATTAATACATTAAATAAAGAAATGAATGACTTAAGAGAAAAACTTGATAAAGTAAGTAATGAAGTTAAAGTTGCAAATCAAATATTAAGTGATGTTTAGGGTGTATGGATTCTGTTTATTGTAAACTTGTACAAAATAAAGGGATAAATAAAGAATTAAATCTTGGAGAAATATTAGTAAAAAATAATAGAGACAAAATTTTTACTGTTTTTCTTGATGATATGTGGAAGGATGCTTTAGATTATTTATGGCTAGAATCTAAATTCTATTTACATGGATATATTAAAAATGAAGAAAATAAAGCTTTAATTTTAAACAAAAAAGGCTTTTTAGTATTAGAGCCAGATATATTAGTTAGTCCATCAGAAATAAGAAAAGCTCAAAAATGTATAAGAGAATATTATATTGATAAAAGACTTTCAAATAAGCCAAGAAGTTATGCACTATTAAGAGGTTCTTTAGTAAATAATGCTTTTGATATTATCATTGAAGATAAAGAAAAAAAGAGAGAAGATAAAGAAATAGTTGAAAAAGTTTTAAATGAAAAATTAATTGATTTAAGCTTGTGTTCTGATAGTCCACACCCAGATGATATAAGGAGAGAAATTTCAACTCATTTAAGAAATTTAAAATTATGGAAAACTCATGAAAAATTTGCAGAATCAAAAGAAGTAACGACAGAATCTACATTTGTTTCAAGAAAATATGGAATATCAGGTAGAACAGATATTTTAGTTGATCCTGGAGAAAATTCTGTAACCTATGAATTAAAAACATCAAAAGGCTTATATACAGAAAAAGATATTTTTCAAGTTGCAAGTTATCAATTAATATTAGAATCTGCTCTAAATTGTAAAAACTCAGATTCATATATTATATATTCAGGTGCAAATGGAAATAATTTATTAAAAAAGAGTAATGTAGATTATACAGTAAGACGTGATGTAGTAAATGCTAGAAATAAAATAGTAGCTATTGATTATTATTTAAGAATAGATGAAAAAGATAAAATACCACTTGCAGGAATTGGTAATAATTTATATAAAAATGCTTGTGAAAAATGTTTTAGTAAAAATGAATGCTTTTCAATTTGTAAAAATCTAAATGAGAAAAGTTGTTTAAGCTGTAATGTTTCGAATATTTGT
Source organism: Candidatus Sericytochromatia bacterium (assembly GCA_046328075.1). GTDB lineage: Bacteria > Cyanobacteriota > Sericytochromatia > UBA7694 > JACMQJ01 > JAXLXG01. The sequence continues at coordinate 25,490 of JAXLXG010000029.1, read as the reverse complement.
AATGTTACAAGTAATATAAAAGAAAAATCAGATATTGATTATTATCATAAACATTTTAGATTTACTGAAATGGAAAGAGAAATATCAAGGGCAAATTTTGCAAGAATCTTTGATAATATAGACTCAATAAAAACAGAAGGTAAAATAATTGAAAATCTTGAATTTATGTATAGTGATGAAAAAGAAATAACTTTTACTTCTAAAAATATGATTGAATCTGAAATAAAATCAGGTGATATTGTTTTAATATATTCAGAATCTATAAATAGAAATGAAGTTTTTAAGGGTGCTATAACTAAGATAGATAGATATGAATTAACTGTTCAAATAAAAAAAGTTATGCCCGATGATACTTTTAAAAATAAAATATGGACAATTTATCCTGATATAATAGAGACTTCTTATGATGCTATGAATAGCGGAATGTACTCATTATTATCTTATAAAAAAGAAAGGCTTAGAGATTTAATACAAGGTAGAATTAAACCAAGTTTTAAAAATATTCAAGAATTAAATTTAAGTGATACTTTAAATGAGAAGCAAAAGTCTGCAATAAAAAAAGCGATTTCATCTAACGATTACTTTTTAATTCAAGGTCCCCCTGGTACAGGTAAAACTCATACACTTTCACAACTAATAATAGAAATGATAAATCAAGGAAAAAGAGTTTTACTTTCTGCTTTTACTCATAGATCAATAGATAATGTATTATTAAAACTTGTAGAAGAAGGTTTTACAAACTTTATAAGAATTGGTTCTCATGAAGCAGTAGATCAAGAATTGCATCATTATTTAGTTCAAGAAAAAATATCTGATTTTACAATAGATGATTCTTTAAAAATAAGAAAATTTATTGAATCAATACCTTTAATTGCTTGTAGCTCAATAAGTGCAGTTAATAACCCTATAATAAATCATTTAAGCTTTGATATTTCTGTTGTAGATGAAGCTGGACAATTAACAGAAGCTGGAACAGTTGCAATAATTTCCAACTCAGATAAATTTATTTTAGTAGGTGATCATAAACAATTACCTCCTGTAATTCAAAATGAAGAAGCAAAAAAATCTGGTTTAGCAAAATCACTTTTTGAAAGACTTATTGATATTAATTTGGAAAATAGAGATGATGTTTTAGTTACATTAGAAGAACAATATAGAATGAATACAAATATAATGCAGTATTCAAGCAAAAATTTCTATAATTTTAAACTTAAAGCAAATGAAAACATAGCAAATCAAAAATTGACTTTTAAGAAAGATATTAGTAATTCAAAATATTTTGATATTTTAAATCCTGAAAATAATATGGTTTTTGTGGATTTTAAAGGTAAATGTAATTTTAAAGTAAATTTTGAACAAGCAAAAGAGATTATTGAAATTATCTCTGAATTTTCTAAATATGGAATCTTAGGAGAAAAAATAGGTATTATAGCTCCATTTAGAGCACAAGTTGCAGAAATAAAGCGAAATATATTTGCTTTACATTCAGAAAACTTAAATAAAGTTACTGTTGATACTGTTGATAGGTTTCAAGGAAGTGATAGAGATATTATAATATTTTCAAGTGTTATAAGTGATGACAAAAATTTAAGTGATTTTTTTACAGATTATAGAAGAATAAATGTTTCTGTTACAAGAGCTAAAAAGAAATTTATAATGCTTGGTTCTAAAGATATTCTTTATAAATCAAAACTTTTTTATGAATTAATAAAGATATCAAAAGAATTTTCTTTATTAACAGTGTAAAAAATATGTATTTAGATTTAAAAGAATTAGCAATAAATGATCCAGAAATTTTTCTAACAGAATTAGAAGAATATTTTTTTAATGTAAAAACTATTGATGCTGATATATCAAATTATGTTTTAAGTAGTACATTTAGAGCTTTTAGACATAAGGATAGAATAAAAGGGGCTGTTTCAGAATCTTTTAAAAACTCTGTTTCTCCAATAATTGAAAATTTTGAAATAATTATAAAAAAATATGGTAAAAAATTAAATAGAGATATTTATGATGATTGGCATAATAAAAATGTACAATTATACAAAAAGCTTTTAAATGATAAAGGTGTTTTTTCATCTACTCTTTTTAATAGTGGTAAAGAGTCTTATAATAGTTATGCAAAACCTTTTAATCTTTTGATTTGGACTTATACATTTGGAAAATTAAAAGGAAACCCTAATTATGATAGACAAGAATATTATTTTTTTTCCAACATTTTTCACCCTGCGATAGATAGTGATATTTTAAGGGGAATTAAATTAATTATTTCAAGATTTAAAGAAACACCATTTAATATTCCAATAAATTCAACAATGTCTTTTCTTGATTCAAAAGATAAATATTATTTATTATTGAGATATATGAGAGATTTATGTGATTTATATAATAATGAAAATACAGGAAAAAAAATAAGTGTTTTAGCTTTTGAAAGTTTTTGGCGAATGAAAAACTTATAATTTTTGCATTCACCTTAGCTGTCAAAAAGTGAATTTATAAAACAAAAGCTTAAAGCCTTTTATAGAAATAGTTTTAAAATTTATTATAAAAATAATGTTTCTTCTAAAATTAAGTTTATTGTTAGGTATGTACATTTATATAAACTAAGTATTTTAAATATTGAGTTACAGAATTTGGTGTTAAACTAAAACATAAGCCCTGTAAGGGATTGAAACAGAAATCTCAATCCCTTATTAAGAGCCTTTATTAATAAATAATTTTCTATAATATTTAATTTTTAGGAATAGATGTTTTAATTGAAAGAGCGTGTATAAAGCCCCCTCGACTTTCCATCTCGTGATCTAAAATTTCATGAACTAATTTATGTTGCTGAATTAAAGTTTTGCCTTCAAAATCCTTAGACTCAATTTCAATCCTTAAATGATTACCACCACCAAGATCATAAATTTCAACTTTAGCATCTGATAAATTAGATTTTACTGTTTCTTGTACTCGTTCAAAATTACTCATAAATTCTACCCATTAATTTTATATATTTTCAAACTAACTCTAGAATTATAGTATACTAAATAAAAAATAGTTAATTGAAGATTAAAAAGTAAAATAAGTATATAAAAAGTTAGAATATTAGCATAAATAACAAAATAAAAGTCAAGTTTAGTAAATAGTATAAACTAAGATAGATATTCTATAAAATTAATGTCTTTATTATAAATTTACTTATAACAATTAAGTTTAAATATATATTCTTTATCTAATAAAAAATAAAAACCCTGTTTTTAATCACAAGGTTTTAGACTGATTTACTTCAAAGAATTAGTTATGTATTCTAATTGAGGTTATATAATCCATTTCACAAAATATTGCAAACTTATTCCATATAGCACCTTTAAGAGATTTTAATTTTGGTTGTCCATAAAGTTCTATTGCTTTCTGAACACTATCTCCTATTGATAAGCCTTTATTTGTACTACCTTTATAATCTTTTCCAAATTTCATTTCTGAAACCGTATCATCTGTGTCAAAGAAAACTGATAATGTCAAATCTCCATAAAAATAAAAACTCTCATCTTTATCTGGTGTAATAGAACTAAAATATCTCATAATTTCATTAATTTGTGACTTCTTAGTAAGCCCTACTATAACACCCATAGCTATACCCATTTCTTCATCTATTGAGTATTTTTTAGATGGGTTTATTTCTTTATTTTTATCTAATAAAGATAACTCTCTCGGCTTTTGCCTAACTATAGCAGTTGTAGAACTCGGCATTGAATCTTCAATTATAGCTTTTAAGTCCATTGATGTAGTTGATACTTTAGATATAACCTCATTAGATTGCATTAAAGCTAATAAATTTGAAACTTCTGAAGGCATATTAATATTTAAATTATTTAATTCATGTTCAGACTTAGAGCCATTTATTGAAACAATTACTTTATTATCTAACATAAATTTACTCCGTCAAGTGTTATTTAACTGTTAATTATCATACCAAAAAAATAAAAATAAGTCTATTAAGAATTTATAAAAGTGTTTTATGGATTTACTTATACACATCCTAAAAAATTCTTTATTAAGTAATTTTAAACTTAGTTAAATTTCTAGCTTAATGTGTTATTGATAACTAAATTTCTATCATTTATAGGTTTTATTTCACTATCTTTAATTCTTTGTACAACATTTAAAGCCCCTAAAACTACCGCTGGTGTTCCTTGACCTGGAAAAACAGTATCTCCTACAATATAAAAATTATCAAAAGGTGTTATATTAGATGGAAGAGATAATATGCTTTTTTTGACAGTATGAGGTATACCTCCTACATAACCTTTATATCTACCAGTAAAAAATTTAAAAGTTTTGGGACTACCACTTTCAATATATAGTTTTTCTTCTTGTCTTAATTCTGGAAACGCATAATTAAACTCTTCTAATATAGAATTTTCTAGAGTTTTTTTTCTACTCTCATATTCATCATTAGATAGATTTTCCCAATTGTCGACATTTGTATGTGTTGATATTGTTACTGTTCTCCATCCTTTAGGAGCTTTTTCAAAATCATCATCTAAAGAAAAAGAAACAAAGATTGATTTACTACTAGCATATGGTAATTGGCTTTTTGTATGTATCTGATAGTAAGAGGTATCAAGATCTATTTTATCTTTTACTACAAAATATAGTGTAAAAGCACCCCAAGATTTTTTAAAAGAGTCTGAGATATCTGTAAAATATTCTCTTATATTGCCATTGCATATTTCTTTCATATTCCAAATAGGAATATTTGATATTATTCCTTTACTCTTATATATATTTCCTTTTAAAGTTGTAATTTCATAATAATCATCTTTTTTTAAAATAGAAATAACTTTTTCTTTAAACTTTATTTCATTTCCTTTTGACTTAAAATAATTTAGAGCAAGTTCAAGAGGTTTATAAATACCACCATAAGGATAATATGTTTCGGATGGATAAGCTAGACCTATTGCACTAGTTAAATATGGAGCAAGTATCGATGTATTTTGAGTACTTATTAGTAGCTGTTCATCAATAAAGTCAACTAAGTCTTTATTTTTATCAAGTTTATATCTTTCTAATAATAGTTTTAGAGGTCTAAATAAACCTTCTATTAAGTCTATATATCTAAAATTAGAGATTTTAGCTAAATGAATTAAGTCTGATAAATTTTTTGGTGGTAACCTATAATTATCTGATATTAAGTTCCAAGCTTTTGATTCAATTGTATAAATTTTATCCCAAAACTCTTTTTGCTCAATACCAAATTTTTGATTAGCTTCATTTATCCATTTGTTTTTATCTGAATATCTTATTATATCTTTATTTTTGAGTTTTATAATCATTCCAATATCAAGTTTTTTAAGATTAGGTTTTATATTTAATTCTTTAAAAAACTTTCCTAGTGGTTGATTTGGTAAAACACCACTTAATGTAGTTGCACCCACATCAAATGTAAAGCTCTTTCTTTTAAAAAAAGATGCACAACCACCAATAGTTACATGAGATTCAAGTAATAAAGTTGAAAAGCCTTCTTTAGCTAATAAAGCAGCTGAAGCTATTCCACCATAACCAGAACCAATAATAATAAAATCATACATAATATTTTTATTATGCAAGATGATTTAAAAAATCTAGGTTTTTTTTATTTGATATTAATTATGCTTAAAATTATATTAATTATCTTATTTCAAATAAGCATATATGCAAAGAATCCTCTCTAAATTTTTAGAGAGGATTCTTATAAATTTTTCTAAGGTTATATAAACGTTTTGTTTTTCTAACCCTAGTATAAACCTTTTTAGAATTTAACTTAAGTAAATTTATTATAGCAACCTAAAATTAAAACCTGCTTATAAATAGATTAACTTATATTAATAATTTAGTTAAGAGGTGAAGAGATAGAAGAAGTGATGAGTAAAAAGATACTGATTTTTAATAAATAAATCAGTGTAAATCCTTTCCATACATATAAACTGTTATTAAATGAAGACAAGAAATAAAAAGAGAAGTCTAAGAAATTCAAATATGGACTTAAACAAAATTGCTTTGAGAAAATTAATGTAACAGAATTATTGAAATTAGTAACTCTGATATTATTTTCTCGGCACTTTTTACTTATTCTCTTTTTATCTCTTTACTCTATTGATATTTTTAACTTCATTTTTGATAAACTATTATATAATAATACTGAGTAAGAAGTGATAAAAGAAAAAGACAAAAAGTTAAAAGAATAATAAATTCTAATACTTTTACCTCATTGCTTTTATCAAAAATCACTTATGTTTAAGTATAAAAAATATTATGTCCTATAGGTTAAGTTAATTTGACAGTAGATTTTATAGAATCTTATGATAATGTTCTAAGTCCAGAATTTTGTGAACATTTAATTAATAAGTTTGAAAATAGCTCAAAAAGAAGACAAGGAACAACAGGTCACGGAGTAAATCTTTCAGCTAAAAACAGTACAGATATAAATATTTCATTAGTTTTTGATTGGGCTGAAGAACATAAACAAATATTAGATTTAACAAAAAAATATTTAGTTGAATACATAAAAAAATATAAATATATGCTAACTGGTGCTGTCACTCTATCTTTTCCTGATCCACAAACAGGTGGCATGATAACAATTAATAATGATATTATTGATATGGTTGGTGATGAAACATTATTAAACTTAACTATGAAGATGTATAGGTTTGGAACAGTAAATCTCCAAAAGTATGATAAAGGTGTTGGAGGTTATTATCATTGGCATTCAGAAATATATCCCCAAGCTAATGATCCTAAATGTGATGCTTTACATAGAGTTGTTCTTTTTATGTATTATCTTAATGATGTTGAAGAAGGTGGAGAAACAGATTTTTGTTATCAAGATAAAAAATTAAAACCCACAAGAGGTCAACTTGTTATTGCTCCAAGTGGCTTTACACATACACATAAAGGAAATGTTCCAATATCAAATGATAAATACATTCTTACCTCTTGGGTTTTATTCCATAGAGCTAAAGAATTATATGGCTAAATCTTTAATAATTAATTAATAAACATTTAATTAGTATTTTTTGAGAATATATCATTTAATTGATAGCAAAATGTTAAGATAAAAATAACAATATTTTGTTTTTATGAGGCACTAAATTTTATGGGATATATGGACTTAGTTAATAATCTTAGAGCAGTAAATAATGAAGCGAGTGTTATTAACAGTAATATTGTCGGAGTTAATAGAACAGCTTATAAAAAAACAGATTATGACTATGGTGGTACAGGTGCTCATAAAATAAATGATAGTGTTCAAATACCAGATAACAATTTAACAACAAAAAATACTTCAATTGACTTTAAGCAAGGTGATATAATAAGTACAGGTGAAAAAACACATTTTGCAATAAATGGTGATGGTTTTTTCTTATTGCAACAAATTCAAGATGTTGGTGTTAACCCTCCTAATCTATTAAGTAGAGATGGTCAATTTAAGTTTTCCAATATACCTGCTTTAGGTGGAAATGTTTTAACTACAAATAGTGGATTAGTAGTTTTAAGAGATAATGGTCTTGGAGCATTTGTTCCAATAACACAAAATGATTTTGATAATAATAATTTTAGACCATCAGTAGTAAATCCAGATGATGGTACTGATTCAATGAAATTTTCTAAAAATGGTTCAACAATATTTGAATTTACAGGTACAGTTTCTCCTGCAAATGGAATGCTTGTTCAAGGCTCACTTGAAACTTCAAATTCAAATTTAAGTGAAAGTATGGTTGCTTTATCTCTAAACAAGAAAAGATTTGAAGTTATGGCAGCACAATTGAAAGTTGAACAAAGTAATACTGATACTATTTTAGGAATTTTTAAATAATAAATTAAAATATATTCATTAGAGCTAGAGTGTTTTTCTAGCTCTTTTATTATTCATATTTTTTATAATTACCTATAAATAATTTGAATAAAAATTACTAATTTTACAAACAATACAATTTTTAAATTTTAACCCATAATTTATCTTGAAATTAAGTTAAAATTTAATTGGATATTATATTAATGGGCTGGTTATATAGATAAAAATATGCAATACAAAGATTACTATCAAATTTTAGGTGTAGATAAAAAAGCAAGTGAAGATGAAATAAAAAAAGCTTATAAAAAACTTGCTAAAAAACATCATCCAGATGTTAATAAAGAAAAGAATTCTGAAGCTAAATTTAAAGATATTAATGAAGCTTATGAAGTTTTAGGTGATAAAGATAAAAGACATAAATATGATACTTTAGGAGCTAACTGGGATCAATACGCCAATTTTGGAGGAGGAAATTATAATAGATATCAGGATATGGGAGATATTAATGGAAATATCTTTACTGGTAGTGATTTTAGTGATTTCTTTGAAATATTTTTTGGTGGAAAATCTGATTCATTTGGAGGCTTTGGTGGTTTTGGAGGAGGGCAAAAAACAAAGAATAGAACTAGACAAAACCCATTTGCTCAGCAACAGCAAACACAACAAAAACAAGCAGTTCCACAAGATGATAAAATTCCAGAAATTGAAATATCTGTTAAAGAAGCATATAATGGTGGTTCAAAATTAGTAACTCTTGATCAAGGTTATGGAAATAAAAAGGATATAAAAGTAAATATACCAAAAGGGGTTGAGCAAGGCACAAAAATGAGAATCCCTGTTCAAGGTCAAGATGTTTATTTTAAAATAAAGATTAAAGATAATGGATTTTATAAATTAGATAAAAAAGATATTAGTTGTGAAGTACCTGTAACTGATTATGAGGCTATTTTAGGAACAGAAGTATTAATACCAACTCTATCTGGTTCATCTGTTAATTTAAAAATACCTGCACATACACAAGCAGGAAAAACATTTAGATTAAAAGGCTTTGGTATGCCTGATAGAAAAACAGACTCAAAGGGTGATATGTATGTTAAGGTAAAAATAATGGTTCCTAAACACTTAACCGAAAAGGAAATGGATTTATTTTTACAATTAAAAGAGCTTAGACAAGGTAAAGATAATCTCAGAGAAAATTTAAATACAGGTGATTAAATAAAAAGTAAATGAAGAATGATGAAATTCTTCATTTACTTTTCATCATTTATAATTATTGTTTTAAAGAATACAAATGATTATCGTTACTTCCAAAATAGATAATCTCATTATTAATAGCTGGAGATGAATAAATAACATCTTCAGCTACAAATTTCTTCTTCATTTTTCCACTTTTTTCGTCTACCATGTATAGAGACTTATCTAAACTACCTACATATAAAGCACCATCAAGTAATGCTGGTGAAGTTGTAAGAGAACTATCAGCCTTAAAATTCCATTTCTTTTCTGAAGTTACTTTATCTATTGCATATAGATTTCCATCAAGACTACTTACATATATTGTATCTCTTGTAACTAGAGGAGTTGCAGAAATATCATCTCCTGCTGTGAACACCCATGTTTTATATGCAACTTTACCTTCACCTAAATCTTTTTCAAAATGAAGTTTCTTGCCACTTGAAATATCAAGAGCATAAAGGTTATGATCTGAACTTCCGAAATATACAATATTTTCTTTAACGACAGGGGAACCAGTTATTAAACCTTTAGTCGCAAATCTCCAAATTTCTTTTCCTGTATTTAGGTTAACGGCATATATATTTTTATCATAACTACCAAAGTAAACAACACCATCTTTTACAGTAGGAGCGGCAGAAACCCAATCATCTGTTTTAAATTTCCATTTAATTTCATGAGTGTCACTATTTATTGCATAAAGATAGTTATCATCACTACCAAATAAAATAGTATTTCCAATTATTGTTGGTGTTGAATTTACTCCACCACCAGTTCTAAATCTCCACTTTCTAGTTCCACTTTTTGTATTTACTGCATAAAGATAACCATCATTACTACCAAAATAAACAGTAGATTTATCATAAACAGGGGAGCCATGAATAACTCCTGCTGTTTTAAACTTCCATCTTTCTTCACCAGTATTTTCATCTATTGCATACAAATAAAAATCATCACTACCAAAATAGATGGCAGAATTATTTATCATTGGTGATGAATAAACAGCACCACCCGTTTTAAATTTCCAATTAACTTGTAATTTTTTTGAACACGCTGTATTAAGTGACAAAGCTGACAGCAAAACTAAAAAAGCTAATTTTTTCATCTCGATTCCTTATTTGTCGATCATAGATCTGTAAAACTATGTAAAACAATAATTTTAAGTAAAAAATTATTTTTTATCATAAATTATAATATCATAGACACATAAAAAATTTTATCTTTTATATTTAAAAATTTATATAATCTTGAAAAAGCTATAGCTTAAAATTTATATCTTTAGTTTTAAAGTCTTCTCTTAATCCATCACTAGATTTTTGCTTAAAATTCCTAATCCATATATTAGCTGTATCTGAAATAACAGAAGCATATTTTTCACCATATTTAGTTATACTTCCTTGATGGTTTAAAATTTCTTTGTCTTGTTCAATAATTAACTTTGAAAAAAGTGGGCTTAACATTGATAATAGAGGATTCATAATACCAAATTTATAACTAAAAATAAGATATATCTTTGTTTTATTTTTATCAATTGGTGTGAGAATATGTGATGTACTCATTTTACGCTCTTCTCCAAATGAATATGAAACTTGAACTATAGATGGCATAATAAATCTGTCCTGATGAATTGGTTTAGAATCTCCTAGTAATAATTTTCCCAAAATACTATTACTAGTTTCTTCTTCTTCAATATTTATAATTACCCCATCTTCAATAATCTCTAGATGATTTTTTGCAATATGTTCTGCTTCATTTCTAAATAATCCTTTATGTATGTACCCTGTATGTGTAGTATCTATAAAGTTTTCAGTAATATTATCAATATTATTATTTATTTCAACTGAAAATCTTTTATTACCCCAACATTCAACTTTATAATTTGGGATTTTAAAAGGTTTTTCATTTTCTTGTGGTTCTCTGTCTCCAATCCAAACCCATATATAATCATCTTGTTCCATAACTGGAAAATTTTTTACAGAAGAATTAGGGGGGATCTTTTGAGCATGACATAATGAAGGAATTTTTACACATTCACCTTTTTTATTAAATTCCCATCCATGATAAGGGCATTGAATATTACCATCTTTAATTTTTCCTTTTGATAAATAAACATTTCTATGAGGGCAACGATTTAATAAGGCTGATACTTCTTTATTTGAATTTCTAAATAAAACTATAGTTTCTTCTAAAATTGTGCAAGATAGTGGCTTACTCTTTAATTTTTCACTTTCTAAGGCAATATACCAATGATTTATTATCAATTTTTAGAATCCGTCAATTGCACCTTTTATTCCACTAAATGTAGAACCAAGAGTTGGTTTTGAAATATCATCTTTTTTACCTGTTGTAGAAAGCCATTCTTCTTTATCTATTGCAAAAAGTCCAGCTTTAACAATATCATAACCTGCTGCTAAAACACCCATAGTAACACCTTCAACTTTTGATTCTTTACTTCTAAACTTAGCATATAAATAATGTTCAGCAGCTGCCCAATTTACATCTTTAGGGTCTTTTTGTCTTTGTTCTAATGACCAAGCCCAAGCACTATCAGCAGCGGATATAGGATCTTTAGGAAATAACTCTTTACCATGTTTCTCGGCTTCAGATATAATTTTATCTCTTTCAACTTCACTATATTCTGTAGCTCCTTTAGGTCTAATCTCTTGTGCTTGTTGTTTATTTTTTAAACCTTGTGATATAAGATTAGAAACATTTTGATCTTTAGGTGTTTTAACTTCAGAAGTAACACTAATGTTATTTTGTCTATTTACATTAATATTATCATTTGTATTTATCTGAGTCTGTTGAACAACAGATGTTTTTATATCATTATTATTTGTATTATTTTGTGTTCTTTGAATATTAGAATTATTTACATTATTAACTCTAATAGGATTATTACTTCTAATTGTTGGACACATAAAAACACCTTTATTAATCTTAATTCATAAAAATATTATAGATTGATAATAATAAATACTTTTTTGATATGAAGTAAATTTTTATAAATTATTAGTCTTTACTTTCAACACCCTCAAAAAGAGTTGGTTGTTCATCATCTTCAGAAGGTGGTCTTAGTTTTACAATTTCTTCTGGTTGAGATTCAAACATATCTATAATATCTTGCTTTGCATTAAATAATTTTGCAATTGGGCGTGTTGCAAGATGATTACCAATAGAAGAAACAGATTTAACAAGTAAACGCCCTAAATGGAAATATTCTTTAGTGATTCTAGAACGCTTAAGAGGTGTGTACTCAACCTCTATTATAGGATTTTCTTCTTGACTGAAATAAATTATTTTAGCATTTTCTGGTACAAATCTATAAACTTTATCTAAAATAAATTTATTTATAACAAATCTTTTCATATAATAAATTCCAGCACTCTCATCTAAATAAACAACTGTTGTTTGTTTTAGGCTACTTTGTTTATTATATGCCAATAAATTACCTTCTATAAACAATTTATCAGGAATATTTATTACTTTATATTCTCCATTATCAAGGAAAAGTAATATTTTATCAAATGAAGAACATAAAAGAGGCTCTGGATCTTTTACTTCTGTTCCAAAATAATTTGTTTTAGGATCATATCCAACTTTTACATCTTGAACAGCAACTTTTGTAATATCTATTGACTCAAAAGTATCTATTTGAGTTTTTCTTGGATATTCTTTACCATACTTTCTAACTAAATCTTTTAAGTATTTAATTGTATAATAATTTATTGTAGATAAGTTTTCTTCTGTGTCTTTTATATCAGACTCAATTTCTCTTATTTCTAAAAGTGTTTTATCCATATCAAATTTTGATATTCTCTTAACAGGTATTGATAGAAGTTTCTCTATATCATCATAAGACACTTCTTTTTCTAAATCTTTTTCAAAAGGTTCTAATGCCTCTTTTAATATTATTTCTAATTCTTCATAAGTTTCTGCTTTTTCAATATTTAAATATAATTTATTTTGTATAAATATTTTAGTAAGTTTTTTTTCATGTAATTTATTTTTTAATTTTTCAAGGTTAAACTTAAGCTCTGACTCTAGAATATTTACAAGCTTATTTGTATTATGAATTAGTATTTCATTTACATCTGTTTCTATAGGATTTTTATCTTTTATAACAACTACATTTGAGCTTACTGATAGTTCACAATCAGTATATAAAAACAATCTTTCATAAACATCTTGAGCGTTCACTCCATGACCCATTTTTAACTCAATTTCAACACTTTCTGCTGTAAAATCATTAATTTGGGATATTTTTAATTTTCCTTTACTAATAGCATTTTCAATAGAAGCGATTAATGACTCTGTAGTTGTTCCAAAAGGTATTTCTTTTATAACCATTGTTTTATTATCAGTAATTTCAACTTTTGCTCTTACTTTTACTTTACCCTTACCTTTTTGATAATCACTTATATCAATAGTTCCACCTTGTTGAAAATCAGGATAAATTTCAAAATCTTGACCTTTTAATATTTTAATCTGAGCCTCTAATAATTCATTAAAATTATGAGGTAGTATTTTTGTGGATAAACCAACTGCAATTCCTTCAACTCCTGACATTAAAAGAGATGGTAATTTTGAAGGTAAAACCACAGGCTCTTTATTTCTTCCATCATAACTATCAACATACTCTGTAATTTCTTTATTAAAAAGAGTTTCTTGTGCAAGTGGAGATAAGCGGCATTCTATATACCTTGCAGCACTTGCAGGATCTCCTGTAATAATATTTCCAAAATTACCTTGTTGATCTATAAAATAATTTTTTTGTGCAATATTAATTAAAGCATCCTCAATACTTGCATCACCATGTGGATGATAACGCATTGTATGTCCTACAACATTTGCAACCTTATGATATTTTCCATCATCAACTTCAAAAAGAGTGTGTAAAATACGTCTTTGAACAGGTTTTAAACCATCATCAATATGAGGGATTGCTCTTTCCTTTATTACATAAGATGCATAACCTAAAAAGTTTTCATCCATTAAGGTTTTTAATTTATTATCCATTTATTACTTTACTCCTGTAAGTAAATTTTGATTTATATAATTTTCCCATAGCTTGTTTAATTGAAAGCCCAAAATATAGGCTAAATCAACAGGAACAGCGTTTCCTATTTGCCGATACTGAGAACTATTAGAACCATAAAATATGAAATTATCTGGAAATGTTTGTAAGCGTGCAACTTCTCTTACAGTCATTCTTCTCTCTTGAGATGGGTGTGGTAATATTACTGGTCCTCCAGAACCACCACCTCTACCAACTATTGTTGGAGCAGGTCTATTTATATCAGTATGTCTATTACCTAAATATCCATTTATTTTAACTTTATGTTTAGTCCCTTGATGATTAGGAATTTCATTACTATATTCTAAAGGTAAATCACCTATTGTTTCTCCAACTGTTTTATATGGTTTTAAGTATATATTTTCTAAATCAAAAGTTAAATTACTATTTAATTTTTTTGAGGTATGAGTTATTTTAGGAAATTCAAATCTTAAATTAATATCTTTTCTTATTCCAATCATAAATACTCTTTTTCTAATTTGTGGTATTCCATAATCTGCTGAATTTAAGATTTCCCAATAGATATTATAATCAATATTCTTAAAATCATTTAAAATCATTTTAAATACTTTTCCTAACTTGTTTTTTTTGTCTTCTTTTGTATCATACCCACCTAAATTAGTTATTCCTTGTACATTTTCACCAAGAAAAAACTTAGGTTTTTTATCTTTTACAACTCTCAGTAACTCTTCATAAAGAAAATTTCTTTTGTCTTGTTCATTTCTATAAGGATTTGCAACCGAAAATCCTTGACAAGGGAATCCCCCAACAACTAGATCACAATCTGGTATATTTTCAGAACTTATTTCTGTTATAGATTTACAAATTACAACTTCGTTTTCTTCAGCTACATTTTCTTTATATGTTTTTATTGAATCTTCATCAAAATCATTTGCCCAAATAATTTGGTGACCAGATTTCTTTAAACCAAAATCCAAACCACCACAACCACAAAATAATGATACAACTTTCATAAAAATAAACCTATATAAGTATGTTTATATTAGAGTCAATTTCATCTAATATAATGCTACATTCTTTAAAAATTAAATCTCTATAAACTTTATTGTTTGGATATTTATTTACATATTCAATAAAATACTTTGATATTTTTAATTCTACTTCTGATATTCTCTTTATAATATGTGTATCTAAAAATTCAAAATTAATATTTATTTTTTTTCCTATACTTAAAATTGGTTCTCTATTTATTCTTATAGAGTTTCCTTCCCATCTATTAACAATAGATATAAGTTTTTCTGGTGATTCTGAATAGCTTTTTAAAAGATTAATAAAATCTTTTCCCTTGATTAAATAAATATCTATACTGTTTTTATTTTTAATTAAAATTATTAAGTCGTCTGAAAATATAAATTCAACTAATTTATTAAATCTATTCTGGAATTTTAAATAACTTCCGTTATCTTTTATTCTATTTAATAAGTTTAATAATCTAGGTTTTGAACCTAAACCCAAGTTTTCAGAATTAGTACCTTTTCTTTCATATAAATAAGATTCAACATTAAAGTTACTAAAAAGTGTTATTTTTTCAAAAGATCCAAAATTGACTTCTTTATTACTGTTTAATAATGTTTTTACAGATAAAAAATAGTTTTTATTAAATACAATATCTGCTTTTTCTCTCTTATTAGATATTGCAAAATTAGTAATAGTATCATTCTCTAAATAAAAGCTATCTTTATTTGAATTATCTCTTTTTGATTCATCAGTAATAGAACCATTAAAAATAGTTGCAATAACATCTTCAAAATCTCTTGAGCTTGTCTTTCTTTTTGAAACGATCTCACTTGAAATATTGTTATATAAATAATATATTATGTAAGCATTATTGAATTTATTATTATTTGCACTTACTTTATAAAAAAAATTATAAATATCATCTATATTAATAGTATTTTTTAGGTAATTATCTCTTAATTTTATATTATCAATAATTATTTCTAAAACCTTTAAATTTATCATTTAATTATACAGATTCAACCAAATTATCCATAATATATTGTTTTCTCTCAGGTGTGTTTTTACCCATATAGAAATTTAATAGTTTTGGAACATCATGCATTTCATTAACAGATACAGGTATTAAACGCATATCTTTACCTATAAACTGACCAAACTCATTTGGTGATATTTCTCCTAAACCTTTAAAACGTGTTATCTCAACTCCTGTTTTAAGTTTTTTTATTGCTTTTTCTTTTTCTTTTTCAGAATAACAATAGATTGTTTCTTTTTTATTTCTTACTCTAAAAAGAGGTGTTTCAAGAATATAAATATGATTTCTTAAAACTAATGAATCAAAAAAGTGTAAAAAGTATGTTATTAAAAGATTTCTTATGTGTAATCCATCAACATCTGCATCTGTTGCAAGAATAACTTTATTATATCTAAGGTTTTCTATAGTTTCTTCTATACCTAAAGCTTGCATAATATTATAAAGTTCTTCGTTTTTATAAACTACTTCCATTTTTGTTTCAAAACAATTCATAGGTTTTCCCTTTAAAGGAAAAACAGCTTGAGTATATACATTTCTTGCAACAATCATTGAACCACTTGCAGATTGTCCCTCTGTTAAAAATATCATTGATTCTTCGCCTTCAGAATTTTTATCAGTTAAATGATATTTACAATCTTTTAGTTTAGGAACTTTTATTGCAACCTTCTTTGCTTTTTCTTTTGCAATCTTTTTTACATTTTGAAGTTCTTTTCTAACTTTTTCATTAAAAGTTATTTTATCAAGTATTCTGTTTGCAATTTCTTTGTTTTTATGTAAAAAATCTTCTATAGCTGTTTTTACTTCTTGAATAATAGGAGATCTTACTTCATTATTACCTAATTTATTTTTTGTTTGAGATTCAAATATTGGATCTTGTACTTTTATTGCAATAGTTCCGATAATACCTTCTCTTATATCTGCACCCTGAAAGTTCTTTTTAGAATAATCATTTATACCCTTTAAAATACCCTCTCTAAAAGCTGATTGATGAGTTCCACCATCTGAAGTATATTGACCATTAACAAATGATATGTAGTTTTCACCATAAGAACCTGTATGTGTAAAAGCAAATTCAAGTGTTTTAGAACGATAGTATATAATGTCATAAATATTTTCCTCACCTACTTCTTTTTCAAGAAGATCATGAAGTCCATTTTGAGAAACAAATTTTTCACCATTAAAATCTATTTCTAATCCACTATTAAGATAAGCATAATACCAGAATCTTTTATTTAAAAAGCTTTGATTATATGCATAAGAACCAAAAATTTCTTCATCTGCAATAAATTTTACTAATGTTCCATCTTTTTCTTTGGTATCTCCACTTTCTTCTTTTACTAGAACACCTTTTTCAAAATATGCAGTAACATATTTACCTTCTCTATGACTTTTAACCATAAACGTTGAAGAAAGAGCATTAACAGCCTTGGTACCAACACCGTTTAAACCAACACTAAATTGGAAAACATCACTATTATACTTAGCACCTGTATTAATTTGAGATACACATTCTACGACCTTTCCTAAAGGGATTCCTCGCCCATAATCTCTAACAGTTAATTCATTATCAACTAATGTAATATTAATTCTTTTACCATGACCCATAATAAATTCATCAATACCATTATCTATTACTTCTTTTAAAAGTATATAAATACCATCATCTGGATGATTACCATTACCCAAACGACCAATATACATACCAGAACGTAATCTTATATGTTCTAATGAACTTAACGTTGTAATTGTGCTTTCATCATAAGCGACTTTTTTTGTTGCTGCCATTCCTATACGCCCAAAACATTGATTAATTATACATTTGAAATGTTTTTTTTATAATTTAATATACATTATACTCAAATATGAAAAAAATGGAATTTAATTTTTCTAAAGCTTTATAAGTCTTATCTTGTCTAAAGTTTAGCTTTATTTTAGTATATAAAGTATTGTATTTGTGTTATATTTTAAATGTTAAGTTTTTGAAAGATTATCTTTCCTTTAGATGTTAGCTTTTTAAACCTTTAGTTTATATAATACTAATTAATAGTTTTAAAGATAAAATTTAAATTATAATAAATACTTTATAATAATGTAAATAAAAAATAAATGAATAATACTAAATTTTTTGATTCTCATGCTCATATTAATTTAAATCATTATGATAATGATAGAGATGAGATAATAAATAAAATATTTGATTCAGGAGTTGATAAAATTGTTATACCTGGTGTAGATATGAATACAATTAATTCAGCTTTAGATTTAGCTAAAAAATACCCAAATAATATTTATACAGGTATAGGCTATCATCCAACAGATTCAATTAAATGGGATGAAAATACTTTAAATAAACTAAAAGAATTATCAAAAAATAAATCTGTTGTTGCAATAGGTGAAATTGGTCTTGATTATTATTGGGATACTTCACCAAAAGAACTTCAACATGAAATATTTAAAACTCAAATAAATTTAGCTAAAGAATTAAATTTACCTATAATAATACATACAAGAGATTCACTTGAAGATACAATGAAAATTTTAAAAGAAAATAATGCAGATAAAGTTGGTGGTATATTTCATTGTTTTTCTGGTGATTTAGAATTTGCAAAAGAATGTGTTGATTTTGGATTTTATATTTCATTTGCTGGAAATATAACCTTTAAAAATGCACAAAAACTTAGAGATGTTGCAAAAGAAATATCCCTTAAAAATATTTTAATAGAAACAGATTCTCCTTATCTAACCCCTATCCCAGATAGAGGTAAAAGAAATGATTCTTCTTATGTTAAATTTGTTGCAAAGCAAATTGCCGAATTAAAAAATATTACTATAGAGGAAGTTGCTGAACAAACATATAATAATGCAATGAATGTTTTTAAGATTAACAACAATTAGATTTAGGAATTATATAAATTATTTTAGTATAATCTCTGTGTAAATTTAAGTTGAAATTTCTGGATCAGAATAGAAAAATTTAACTTTTTTATCTGTTATCTCAGCTTCAAAAGGTGTATTTCCTTCTAAGACTTCTCCATCATATTGCAAAGGCATTTCTGGATTAGCATTAACAGATACTTTTTTTCCTTTATAAATTTCTAAGTTTTGAGCAAATTCTGGTTGACCTATACCAAATTTATATTTAATAGAATCTAAAATATTTGGAGCAAGTGATAAGATACTTGAACCTTTAAATACTATTATATTTAATAAACCATCTGTTGGATCTATTCCATCTGCTAATGGAATCTTAAAATTTATCATTCCTAGATTTGCAACAAGAACACAAATCCCTTTAGTTATGATCTCTTGACCATCAATATTTAAAGTAAACTCTGCTTCTTGAGGTGCAACATTTTTTAAAGCACCAACTACATAAGCTAAAGTACCTAAACTAGATTTCATGCTTTCACTTTCTTTAATCATATTTGCATCTATTCCAGCACCAGTAGCAACAATAAAACCTGCATTTTTAGAACTATTTTTTATATTAGGAATATCTATTGGAATAGTATCTCCATTTAATAACACATCAATTAATTTATCAGAAGCTATATACATTCCTAAATTTTGAGCAACAAGATTTGCTGTTCCTGCTGGGTAAACAAACAAAGGAATATCCTCCTTTAATTCATGTGCAACAGCACAAACAGTACCATCTCCACCAGCTGTAACAATACAATCAAACTCATTAGCATCTTTTATTAGTTCTGATATTCCAACACCTTCTTTTAAGTTCCTAAGACTTACTGTAATTTCATTATCAAGAAGTAAAGCTTTAAATTTCATAAATTCATTAGATTCACTTTGACCAGATTTAGGATTTTGGATTAATAAGACTTTTTTTATATTATTTTTCATAAAAATTTATGCCCTTATAACTTTCTTAATTTTTATAGTTTACAAAACTAAATTAATTATCTTTAAACTTATCTATTATAAACCTTTCTATAACATTGATATCTTTAACAGAGATTAATTTCATATAAATTTGTTTATTTCTGTCTGAGTTTTTATAAAAAATCAGATCTCCACTTCCATCTTTATATTGTATTTTCTCTATAGAGTAATTCTTCAAATCATGATAAAAAACTAGCTTTACATTATTTATTTTAGACTCCATATAATTTATTTCATCTGGATCTATATTATTTTCAAATATTCTTATAATAACAGTAGGCAACTCATTAACAACTTCTTTAGTATTACCAAAAATAATTAAATATTTACTAGTTAGTTTGATTATTCTAAGAGGTAAGCTAAATAAAGATCTATTAATAGATTCAAACTTTGGAAGAACAATAATCTTTTTACTAGTTAAAATATACTTTGTTTCTCTTGAATACTTTAAAGAAAAATATGGTGTTAGTAATGCTCCAATACCAAGTAAAAATCCACTTGCAATAACTACCAATAATATTGAAAAAACAGCAAAAACATAAGAACCAATTCCATTATATAGACCAATCACATTATTTAAGGAAAAAATAAAAATAAATGATATAAAAATCGATAAAATAGTAATTCCTACTCCTCTTAAAATTAAGCCTAATACGCCTTTTTTGCTGACAATACTATTAATTTCTGGTTTTTCTACTAATAAAATTTCTTCGTCTTCTTCAAGATATTTTTTTAAAATTTCATCATTATATAATGGAGTCTTATTTATTATTATTTTTTTTTCTTCAACATTATATAAGTCTTTTTTTAACTCACTTACACTTTTATATCTATCTGTATAATCAGGCTCTACCATCTTATTTAAGATATTATAAAAATTCTCACTAATATTTACATATTTTTTAAAGTTAATATTTAAGCCGTTTTTGGGAAACTCTAAAGGTTCTTTTTTTGATAATAAATATATTGCTGTTAAACCTAAACTATAAATATCAGATTGAAGGTTTACTCTATTTTCAAATTGTTCTATAGGCATATAACCCTGAGTACCTATAATAGTGGATAATCCTGATTTAGATGTATATTCAAAACTAACTTTTTCTTTTATTGCACCAAAATCAATTAAATATACTTTTCCTGTATTATCTATCATAATATTAGAAGGTTTAATATCTCTATGAATTACAGTAGGATTAAAGTTATGAAGAAAGTCTATTATTTTAGAAGCTTTAATTAAAATATCAATAACTTCTTTTTCTATAAATGTTTTTCCTTCACTAATCAACTCGTATAAGTTTTTTCCATCTATATATTCTTGAATAATACTAATTTCAATAAATTTATCAATATTATTTTTAAAACTTGTATAAAACTTAGGAATATTAGGATGACTGATTTTTTTTATAAAGCCTATTTCTCTATCAATAATATCTAATAATCTTAAATCAGTCTTATCTATAAGTATTTTTTTTATAGCATAATTATTTCCTTTTAAATCTTTTGCAAGATATGTTTTTGAAAAACCTCCCTTACCAATTTGTTTAATTATCTCTAACTCATTAAGATTTTTTATATCAATTTCTTGTAAATCTATATTAGAATAATTATCATTATTAGCTTTATTCAATAATTCTAAATTATTTAACTCTGAATCTTGTAATTCATTATCATTGAATATAGTATTAAGTTCATTATTATTAGTTATTTGATTTTTTTTATGTAAATTATCAAATTGAAAATCATTTTCCATGCCAATTTTCTTTTATCATTTCTCTAAAAATTTTATAAATTATATCTACATTTTGGACATCTTCAATTAATAGTTTTTCTTCATTATTTCTTATTAGCTCTATACTACCAACATTATTTTTATATGAAACTTGGGGAATATTAACTAATTTAATATCATCAAAATTATAACTCTCAACCTTTCTATAATCTTTCTCTTTTTCTATGACTATTAATCTTTTATTTGTTAATGTATAACTTTTTTTATTTAAAATCTTATGAGATTTTTTCATGAATATATAAATAAATACGATAATAAAACCTATTATAAAATGTAGAAATATAGTTGCAATAAAAATAAAAGAATAGGTTGTAATAACTTTTTTCCAGTTAGTTTTACTATTATCAACAACTATTTTTATTCTTTCATTTTCTATTAATTGGCTTTTTAAGAACTCCTCATTACTAAGTTTTCTCTTAAATAATTTAGTTGTATCTTCATTAGGATTAGCAAGAAATAATTCTAAGTTACTCTTTAATTCTTTTACACTTTGATATCTTTTTTGAAAGTTTGGCTCTACCATTTTTGATACAATCTTTTTTAGTTTTTCTGAAATTTTAATATCATCAAATGTAAAATTTAAACCTTTTTTATTGAGTGAAAGTGGGGATTTTCTTGTAATCAGTGAAATTAAAGTTAATCCCATAGAATAAATATCAGATGCTGGAACTGCTTTCCCTTCAAATTGTTCTATAGACATAAAACCTTGTGTTCCTATAATAGTTGATAAACCTGAACTTTCAATATTTAATATTTTTTGCTTTACTGCTCCAAAGTCAATTAAATTAATAGATTGATCTGGAGATAAAATAATATTAGCTGGTTTTATATCTTGATGTAATATAGGTGGTGAGAAACTATGTATATAGTCACAAATATTACATAATTTAATTATAATTTCAACAGCCTCAATTTCAGAAAATGACTTTTCTTTATCTATTATTTCTTGTAAATTTCTTCCTTCTATATACTGTTGAACTAAAAAAATCTTTGTTTCTTCTAATTTGTTGAGGTTATCAGTTTTTGTAAAAACTTCAATTAATTTTGGAATATTTTTATGTTTTAAATGTGATAAAACTTTTGCTTCATCTTCTATACTTTTTATTTTAGCTTTATTATCATGAGTATGTAAGTTAACTGTTTTTATAATACACTTTGTATTATCTTTTATATTTTTTGCAAGATAAGTAGTCCCCATTCTACTTTCTTGAAGAATCTTTTCTAAAGCATATTTTTCATCTATTAATATATTGTTCATAGTTTAATTCCTTATGATAATTATATTATCTATGAAATATTTATTGTTTAGAACTTGAAAAATAATTAAAATTTTTTGTAAAAACTTATTTACAATTTGTAATATTTATTGTAAACTAATATTAAGTTTAAGTAAGTGAGCAGTGAAGAGTGAAAAAAATAAAAGTTCATTCCTCACTTTTCATCAGAGGGCGATGAGAACCGTTTCAATTAGCGAAAAATATATATAAAATAAAGGGAGGGACGCCTCCCTTTAATCATTTCTAGAGTTTTAAAATTTAACTAAAGAATAAGTTAATTGACCATTAGAAATTCTAATTTTTTCGCTAAACTCCTTATAATCATTTAAAACTTTCTTTTCTAAATCCTCGGCTTTTATTTCTTCTTTTTTTTGAGTTGAATAATAAAATATAGTAGCAATAATAGATGTAAATATTGGTAAAATTGTGATATTAAATATAATTTTATTTTTTGAAAGTTCAGAATATTGTAAATCAGGTCTTAAGTTTGATTCTATATTAACAGCTAAGTCAAAAAGAACTGTATATAATATTGTTCCAAATAGTGCACCTAAAAGTGTAAACCAGTAAGAACTGATTTGTTTATTAGCTCCAAAACCATAAACCATTAAACTATTAATTAATACATAAGATATTATATGGATAGTTTCAACTATACTTTGATTATTAAAAGATAATGGATTGTTATAATCTATTAATAAACTAAATAATCCAATAAGACCAAAAACAGTAAGAAAAGTAAAAGTATTTAAAATTACAGTAAATAAACTACCCCAAAAAACTTGACCTACTACTTGCCAAGCTTTTAATTCATAATCAGACTCAATTTCTTCAAAATTATTTTTTATAGATAATTCATTTACAAAATTAGTTTCTATCCTATAGATATTATTATCAAGTGTGTGTGAGTGAGATATAAGGTTAAAGTTAATAATTAAAGAAAAAATAATTATAAAAATACTATGTTTATATAATTTATTTATTAAATTAAGCATTTATATTTCCTGTGATTAATGATAGTATTAATTTATTATATATTACTCATTTTTAAAAATATATACTCTAAATAATGAAAATAAAATATGTTTTTTTAAGCTCTATAGTTTTACTCAGTTCTTTAATTAACTCATGTGGTGTATGTAGTCTTGATTTCTATGTTCAAAAAGAACCTATATATTTACCACTTGAAAATATAAGTAAAGATATTAAATTTACATCAGTTAGAAAATTTAATGACTTAGGAAAAATTTATACCTATAAAGATTATATTTTTATCAATGAAAATAATTTTGGTGTTCATGTAATAGATAATAAAAACCCTAAAAATCCTGAAAAGATAGGTTTTATCAAAATACCTTTTAATGAAGATATAGCAATAAAAAATAATATTTTATATGCTGATATATTAAATGAAATTGTAAGTATTGATATAAGCAATATAAAAAATGTTAAAGTTATCGAAAGAATTAAACTTGATGACTATAACTATAATTCTTTAAAATTTAATATTAATCCAAGTAAAGGAATACTAATAGGAAATAAAAGAATAAAAAAGTATTCTAGAGATTGTCAAAATAATTTTATTAACATTTTTGGAATGATGCCCTCTACTACATCTAACCCAATCCCACAATCTGCTGATATAAGTAATAGCACAGGGAAAGGTGGCTCTTTAGCAAGATTTGCTTTAGTAAATGATTACCTGTACACAGTTTCAACATCTAACCTCAATTTATTTGATACAAAAGATCCTAATAAAATTATTACCTATGGTTCAGTATCTATTGATAATGGAAGAAGAGATATAGAAACAATATTTGCTTATAAAGATAAATTATTTATGGGTTCTAGAACAGGAGCATATATTTATGATAATTCAAATCCACAACAACCAACATTTATAACTAAAGTAGAACATACAAGAAGCTGTGACCCTGTAGTCGTTGAAAATGATAAAGCTTATGTTACTTTAAAAGGTGATAATACTTGTCGTGGTGGTAATAATCAGCTTGATATTATAGACTTATCAGATATAAAAAATTCAAAAATAATAAAAAGCTATAATATGGATAATCCTTCAGGTTTAGCTATTAAAGATAATAATTTATTTATATGTGATTTAAACAAATTAAAAATATTTGATGTAAAAGACTCAATGAATATAAAAGAAATTTCAAGTATTTTAATAAATAGACCAAATGATATTATTTTAAATGAAAATAACCAAGGTGTAATTGTTAGTAAAGAAGGTTTATATCAATATGATTTTTCTGGATTACCAGATAAAAAAGATTTTCAAAAATTAAGCTTTATACCTACAGAAAAAGATAAATATTTTAATGGAGATGTAGAATTTATATACTCTGGTGATAATGAATATTATA
>JAXLXG010000028.1:0-72490 GCA_046328075.1 Candidatus Sericytochromatia bacterium | reverse complement strand
ACTAAACTTAGCCTCTTTTTGAAAGTATGAGTTTAGTTTATGAAACACTGTATCTCTAAATAAAATAAAGTCTATACCAGATTTAAGCATGATTTCTTCTAAAAATCTTTTATTAAATTCTTTTTCTTCTATTTCTATTAAATTTAGATCTATATCTAAAAATAATCCTTCAAAACTAGTATTAAGATCTAACTTTTCATAACTTATTTTTACGAAAGGTGAGTTCAAAAATTTAAAAACATCTTTTCTTCTATTCCAATCCATTTCTAACCAAAAAATTAAGAATTTAGTAAGAGGATGATTTGATAATATATTTAAATAAGTTGTTGAATAAGGTATATCATAGTCATAAAAAACTTTTTTTATTTTAAATTCATAAGCTCTATCTGGTATATATACACCTATTTCTTCAGGTTTTAAAACTTTATTTTCTATATCATCTTTTATTTGGTAAGCTATATTATTAATTTCATCTTCCCAATCAGCATATACCATGCAGTTTATATTAGAATAATCTAGTTCTTTTAAACTACTATTTAAGGTATTTTTATTATTTAGATTAAAATAATTTTTAATATTAGTATTAAAGCTTAAATAATCACTTGATTTATAAAAATCACTAATATAATTTGATAATCTGCTAATAATAATAATTTCATTATATTTGCTACAGTAGTTAAATAAAACCTTCCAGTGTAGCTCACTTAAATAAAAAAACTCGCCTATTAAAACAACTTTATTAAAATTGTTAGTTTTTACAATATCATCTTTTGAAAGGCTAAAAAGATTAGACGCAAAATCTTTAAAATTTTTAGTTTCACATTCTTTTTTATATAATTCATAAATAATTTTAAGATTATGTTTTATATTGTCATTAATATTTTTTGTTCCAATACTTGGGTATAATCTAACTATTTTTAGAAGTTCAATAAATCCTGATAGTAAAGAGTTTTGATTTTCTAAAAATTTTAAATCCTTATTCTTTGAGATTATTTTTTCAGTAAGAATTTTCACTTCTATTTCTGATAATATCTCATTCTTATTCTTTTTTTCTAAATGACTAAAAAAAACTTCAATACTTGTGGTTTTAGGATTAATGATTTCATGTAAAGAGTTCAAAACAAAGTTTTTACTAAACTCATTATCAAAAATCCATAATTCATTATCAAAGTTCTCTTTAGAACTAACATATTTTTCAATATCTTCATATAACATAGTTTTATTATATAATTTAAATTTTATCATTATAAAAAAATTTAGATAAAGTAAAAAGTAATATCATTAGTACGAATTATTTTGATTCATCAAAACTGAATAATCTTACCTTTTTACTATTTAAACAAAAACTAATAGTTTCTTTAAAATTTAATTTAAAATTCTCTTCTTTTTCTTTATCCTTTTTTATATTCACTGCTCTTAGTACTTTTAATTTAGCTAAGGTATTGTTAAAATTTAACTAATTTTTAATTTATAATTATTTTTATAATGTATCAAAAAACTATTAAAACTAATCTATTTTTTGAGGGCTTGGGTGTCCATTCTGGTTTAAAAAATTCTATCTGTCTAAAACCAGCAAAGGTAAATACAGGGATATTGTTTATTAAGGATAAAGTTAAAATATCTATTTGTTTAAAAAATTTGCTTTATAGTGAGTTATGTACAACCATATCAACTAATAGTATAAAAATAAGTACTGTAGAGCATTTATTATCATCTATATATTCTTTAGGGATTACTAATATTGAAATAGAAGTTGTAGGAGATGAAATTCCAATACTTGATGGCTCCTCATATCTATTTACTAAGTTCTTGAAAGATTTAATTATCATTCAAGATACTCAAGAAAAAATTTTAAATATTAAAAAAAATGTTTTTTATACAAATCAAGATAAATTTTTAATTGCAATACCAAATAATAATTTAGAAATTAATTATTTTATTAATTATGAAAATAAATTACCCTACTTTATGTATTATAAATATAAACATAGTTCTGACAATTATATAAATGAAATATCAAAAGCTAGAACATTTGGATATAAAGAAGACTTAGAGTTTTTATTAAAAAAAGGATTAGCAAAAGGTTCTTCACTTGAAAATACACTTGTGATTGAAAAAAATAAATTTATAAATAATTTAAATTATATAAACGATCCTGTAAGACATAAAATTTTAGATCTTTTAGGAGATTTAGCGTTTTTAAATAAAAAATTAAATGCTAAAATTTTTGCATATAAAACAGGTCATAAAGAACATTTAGAATTTGTAAAAAAATTACTTGAGCTCTAAAAAATATTTAAACTAATTTATTTAGTTATATTTATAAATTAGTATTACTTATGGATTTTGCAGATTGATAATTTGATAAAGTGTATTCATTAATAAAATAGTCCAGGTTATTTAACGTAAAATGTAGTTGCTGAAAGTCATTAAATATTGATATTACCTTCGTATATATATCTTTTTTATCTCTACTCTCCTGTTTAATTGTATTAATTATTTTATTAACAAATTCAATATCATAATTTCCTGAAATTTCAATTTCTTCCTGTTTATCTACTAAAACTTTATCTAAAATATTTTTAAATCTTCTATCAACTATATCCCAAAATTCATCAATTTTTATTTTCCATTCAAGAGGAATTTTATTATGTTCGGGAGCAAGTGTTTTAGATATATACACAATATCCTGTAAGTATCTTACACACATTTTAAAATTTTCTATTATTCTATATAAATCTTCAATATCATCAATTGAAATTCCTCCAGCTTTTTTTCTTATTTTAAGCTCTTTATTAATATCTGAAAGTTCATTTGTAAAATTACAAAGTTGAGAATAAATAGACTCATAATCTAAGTAAAGTTCATTTAATTTATTAATATCAGCTTTTTTATTTGCTTCGATAGTTTCTTGAAATGTTTGATATACAATATTAGAAGCATATTTTATCCTAAAATTAAAAAAGTTTTTATATCTGACAAAAGATAATAAAAAGTTTATTAAAGATGCTACAGCAATTCCTATAAAAACAGCAACCATTCTCTCAATTACACCTTGAACTGTTTCATGAGGAACAAGAAACATATATAAAACGGTGAAACCAGCTACCGCAATATAATCAAACCATTTTTTAAAAACACAAAGTGAAATTACAATTAAAAGAGAAATAGTTGTAACAGTTATACTTTTACCCAAAAGAAGTATTAATGCCCCTGTGATTAAACCACCATAAAGACTTGCAATAAATTGTTCTTTACCAGCTTTTAATCCTGTATAAAATGTAGGTTTAATACATAATAATGAAACAAAAGAAGATGATAAAGGATCATCTATACCAACAAAATTTGTTATTAAGATTGATATAACAGCAGCAAATGTTGATTTTAAGATATAAACTTGTGAATTTATTAAAGCTTCTTTCAAAAGTTATTTAATTACCATGTTCAAAACTAATAAAAAGGAATTTAAAGTAGTAATTAATATTTTTTTCATCTATTCTAAAAAATATTAAACCTTAATCTTACTTATTATTGTAGATATTCCACTTTTATTTCTTAAAGCATAATTAATTTTTTTCCAATCAACATATTGCTCTAATGCAAAATCAGAAATCATAGCTTTAGTATATTTAGTCATATCTGGTGTTTTACCATAAATATCTCTAAAAACTTCTATAAATATTCTATTATTATCATCTATACTTAGCTTTACAGGTTGGTAGATTATTTTAACAGGAGTATTTTTAGCTACTTTATTCCATAATTCAGCAGCACTTAAAGGACGCATTCTTATACAACCATGACTGACTGAATAACCAACACTAAGAGGAGCATTAGTTGAATGTATTCCTAAACCACCAGATAGAGACATCCACCATTTACCTAAAGGGTTTCCTGGCCCTGCTGGAACTTCTTTTTTTACTACCTGACCTCTTTCAGCCATTTCCTTTTGAATAGATACAGGAACTTTCCATACAGGATCTTTTACTTTTTCCCTTATCTTATAATCTCCTATAGGTGTTTGCCATTTAGGAGATGGTAAGCCTACAGAAACTGTATATATTTTTTGCAATTGGTCATTATGAAAATGATACAATCTTTTTTCTGGTATATTAACAACAATTCCGTTAAAATTTGATGTTTGTTTAACAGACTTATCAATTATAACCTTTTGACCCACTGTTAAATAAGGACTATTTGTATTATTCATTGATAAAAGAGTTCTATATCTTATATTAAACTTTCTTGATAAAGTATAAAGAGTTTCTCCTTTTTTAGCTGTATAAGTAGTTGCACTAGATTTACCTGGTCTTAGTACAAAGCTAGAATTTGGATTATTTTTTATACTTATTGGATTAGAAGTTTTAACTTGTTCTTTATCTTTATCAATCTTATTTATTTTTTGTGGTTTAGGTGTAGCAGTAGGAGTTGGATTTATATTTTTAGGTTGATTAGTAGGGCTTACTTTAGGCATTGGTGTTGGAGTAACTTTTAAAGGCTTTGGGGTTGGAATAGAACTAGGGTTTGTTGTTGGTTTAATGTTTATAGGAGTTGGTGTAACTATTGGACTAGGATTAATTGATTTAGGTGTTACAAGCGGACTAGGGGCAATAGATTCTGGTATGTCATTTTGGGGAGTTGAGGTAATCTCAGGAGTAGGAATAACTGTAGGAACAGGGATAGGCTTTAACTCATAAACTTCTGAAGAAGGACTAGGAGCAACCTCTGCATTTACAGATAAGCTAGAAAAAATAAATTGAGAAATAAGCATAGTTGATAAACCATACTTTTTAATTAAACGCATTATATACCTCATAAATAAAAATCAACAACAAAAAAGTAACAATATATAAGATTACTATTAAAAATCTATTTTTAGTTATTTTTAATAAATATTTTTAATATCCAAAACCATTTTTTCTTATGTGAATCGCAGGTTCACCTTCATTAAGTACTTCACCATTAACAATTTCACCAAATACAACTGTATGATCCCCTGCATCTGTTTCAGAATGAACTTTACATTCAAGATAAGAAATACTTTCTTTTAATACAGGTAGACCTAAGGATTTTTCTTCATATTCTACAGTGTCTAAACCTTCTTTTCCACTTGTCTTAGGATTAGCGAATAAACCAACAAGTTTCATTGAATCTTTACCAATTATATTAACAGCAAATTTTTTAGACCCACTTATAATATCATAACTTTCTCTACCTTTTTTCATAGCCACAGCGACAAGAGGTGGATCAAATGAAACTTGAACTAAAAATGAAGCAGTGAAAGCAGCATAATTATCGCCATGTTTTGATGTTACTACATATAATCCTGAAGCAACTTTACCAAGAGCTTTTCCAACTATTTCTTTATTTTCCATAAACTAAACCTCTAAAAATAAATTCCATATTATAAATATACTAAGTAAGAAGTGATAAGTAAAAAGTGAAAAGACTAAGATTAAAAAATTTCAATAGTTTTGCTTTATTATTTTTTCAAACCACTTTTCTTTAATTATAAGTAAGATATTTTACATTATTTTTAAATATCTGATAATAGAAAATCATGTTAAAATCAGTTTTACAGGTGTAAATTTTTTAGGAGTATTTTATTCTGAGTAAAAAGAATCTTGGTGTTATTACACAAGGCTCTCTTTCAAGTGGTCTTGAAATGAGATTAAATCCACATAATTCTGTTGAAGATGTTAGAGTTGGAAAATTTGTTGTTGTAGAAGGAAAACAAAATAGGTTTTTCTCTATGCTTACAGATGTTTCTTTGGGAACGTCTAATGCAAAAATATTATTAGATCCTCCAAGAGATGATGATTTTACATCTGAAATACTAAGTGGAATTGGAACTTTTGGAACAGTAAAACTAACACCAATGCTTATGCTTGAAAGAAATTCGACTTCAAGTGTCGAAGAATTAAAACCAGTTAAAACAATTCCTAGCCATTTTTCAAATGTTTGTGATGCAGGTGAAGATGATTTTAAAATAGTTTTTGGTGATGAACATAATCAAGAAAGAAAATTATTTAATATTGGTCAACCTCTTGATATGAATACAGCAGTTTGTTTAGATTTAGATAAATTTGTTGAAAGAAGTAATGGTATTTTTGGAAAATCAGGAACAGGTAAATCATTTTTAACTAGACTTGTTTTATGTGGTGTAATTTATAAAAAAGCTGCTGTAAATTTAATTTTTGATATGCATAATGAATATGGTTGGCAGGCAAGAAGTGAAAATAAAGGTGAAGTTACAGTAAAGGGATTAAAACAATTATTTAATCATGATGTGGTTGTTTTTACACTTGATGCAGAATCCACAAGAAGACGTGGTATTAATGATGCTCAAGAAATGTATATTGCTTTAAATCAAATAGATGTTGAAGATATAGCCCTTTTAAAAAATGAATTAAATCTTTCAGAAGCTAGTATAGAATCAGCTTTAATCTTAAGAGAAAAATTAGGACCTCATTGGCTTAGAACATTTTTAGTAATGACTAATGAAGAAATTGATATGTTTGTTGAGCAAGGAAAAGGACATGGAGGAGCATTAAAAGCTTTACAAAGAAAATTATCTAAAATAGAAGATTTAAAATATGTTCGTTCTGTTGTAGCTTCTGATTCTATTAATAAAATAATTCAATATTTAGAATCTGGAAAACACGTTATATTAGAATTTGGTTCTCAAAATAATCTTTTAAGTTATATGTTAGCTACAAATATTATTACAAGAAGAATACATAAAAGATATGTAGAAGTTTCAGAAGCATATAACGCAGATCCTCTTAATTGTCCTCAACCTAAAAAACTTATGATTACAATAGAAGAAGCTCATAAATTTTTAGATCCTGCTATTGCAAAGCAAACTATATTTGGAACAATAGCAAGAGAAATGAGAAAATATTTTGTTACTCTTTTAATTGTAGATCAAAGACCATCTGGGATTGATAATGAGGTTTTATCTCAAGTCGGAACAAGAATAACAGCACTTCTTAATGATGATAAGGATATTGATGCTGTTTTTACTGGTGTTAGTGGTGGTAATACACTTAAAACTGTTTTATCTCAAATGGATCCCAAACAACAAGCTTTAATTTTGGGTTATTCTGTACCTATGCCTGTTGTAGTAAGGACAAGAAGCTATAACCCTGAGTTTTATAAATCACTTGGTTATCTAGAAATAAATGAAGAAAATAAGGGTGAAATAATAAAAAGAGGAATTCAAGCAGAGGAAGACTTATTCCCTGTTTAAATGAATATAATCTAAAATAAACTACCTATAAAGCACTCTTTTTTTTTATTATATTTTTGGTTATACTTTTATATAAAAATATTTTTAAATGTCAAAATAGAGTATTAAAATATTATGAAATTATTAAAGCTTACTCCAGAAACATTAATTGATACTCTAATTGAAATTAGATTTACAACAGAAGTTCCTCATGAAGCAATTTTTGGGCTTCTTTACTCTTCACTCAGAAACAAATATAAAAAAGTATCAAATTCTTTACTTATTCCTAGAGAAATTTTAAATCAAGAGCAGAGTTTTAAATATACAATAACTCAAAAAATGTTTAATGATACATTATCTTTAGGAGCTGGAGCATCTGTAATAACATTTAGTTGTTCATCTGAATATATAACTTGGAAAAATTTCTTCCCTAGTATTAAAGAAGATTTAGAAAAAATAGATAAATTAAATTTAATATCTTCAATAGAAAGAATAGGTCTAAGATATATAAGCTTTTTTGAAGGTCATAAATCTTTTATTGAGAAAACTAATATAAATATAAAACAAAGTTTAGATGGTTATGAAAATGAAAGAATGACACTTTCAACATATCTAAAAGGTGAAAATAATTTTGATTGTAATTTGGCAATTAGCTCAAATATTGGGATAATAGAAAACTCGGAAGAAAAAAATGGTGGATTAATTGATATAGATATCTCCTATCAAATACCATTTGAATACAACTTAAATAATCTTTTAGATTTAATTGAAAAAGCTCATGATGAAGAAAAAAGCATTTTTTTGAAAACAGTAAAAATAGATTTTTTGGAGGAAGAGTATAATGCTCAGTTTGAAAAATAATAATTTAACAAGTCAAAGTGGCATCATAAAGTATAATTCCAAGAGAACTTTTTCTGGAACTAATCTAGAGCCTATAATAAAAGTTAACATTACAAAAAATATTCAAGGTTCAGTATATACAAAAACTGTTATTGCTGAATCAAATAATAAAATACTTAATACAAATAATATAAACATTATTGATGATAAAGACAAAATGAAAATTATTAGTAAATATAATAGCCTTGTTAATAACCTAGAAGATATTGAGTTACAAAAGAATTTAAAAACTAATGATTTAATAAGAAGGAGTATAGATAGTATTTCTACTTTTATAGTTAATAACTTAAGAAATTATAAGTTTACTATTGAAATAACTTCAGATAATTCTATATTTTTTACTATTGTTATGGATAAAGATATTGAAATTCATTATGATTTTTTTATTGAAGAAGTTGGTAAAGAAAAGGAAGTTTTATTTTCTTTATATCAAAATAAAAATTGTTTAATTTATGGTTGGGATAATATTGAAAATTCATTTGAAAGACTAAATAAGGTTTTAGAATCTGTTAAATGAGTTATCCTTTAGAGTTACTTCCTAAAATTAATTACAAAAAAATTACTACTGAAGAATTACCTAAAGAAGCTGTAATAATAAGAACTACTGATGAAAAAGTTATTTTAGATGAACTTGGGAAAATATCAGATAAGTATATTGTTAAATCAGGTAGTGAAAAACAAGTTTTTGATCTTTCTGTAAATCTTTATGGAATATATAAACTTGAACATACTAAAATTCAGCCTAAAAAAGGATCTGGACTTGATGATGAATGGAAAGAAGATGATACTTGTTTAACTGAAGTAGCTCAAGATAAGTTTGAAATAAATGAGAATAAAGAAGCTATTTTTTTTCTTGTTTTTGATATTCATGATAAAAAAATTCCTTACAACAAAGAAATAAATGGTCAAACATCTGATTTTGAAGCTATTTGTAAAGTAATTCATAAACCAACAATTGGTAATTTTTGGCATTTTGAAGTCTCTTATAAGGAAGAATCAGGAAATATGATTCAATATGGAGGATCTAGTTGGCAAAAAAAGTTAAGAGGGTCAATAATACGTTCGTTTTTAAAACTTTATGCAACTACGTCAGTTCAAAAAGAATATATTATAAATGAAGAAATTTATACAAAATAACCACTTTAAAAAACTGAGACATAAATTTTATATTTCTTTCAGAAAAATCTTTTATTTCTAGTAACTCATTAATAATATCTCTTGGTAGTTTTGGAATTATTGCATCTCCCCATGTACCTTTATTTTGTAAATCATTGATGATATTCATTACAATTCCTCTATAAATATCAATATCAAAAAATATAATCTATTTTAATCTTTTTCTTTTAATAATTCTTCTTCTATCTCTTCAATAGTTGGTAAGCTAGATTTAATATCTTCAGGTAGAGAATTAATTAACTCATATTCTGAAATACCAATTGGTTTATTTATATCTCTTAAAGCATATTCTGCAAATATTTTATCTTTTGTTTGACATAAAATTAATCCAATTGTAGGTTGATCTGTAGAATGTTTTAATAAATCATCAACAGCAGAACAATAAAAATTCATTTTACC
The DNA here is from genome assembly GCA_046328075.1 of Candidatus Sericytochromatia bacterium. Taxonomy (GTDB): domain Bacteria; phylum Cyanobacteriota; class Sericytochromatia; order UBA7694; family JACMQJ01; genus JAXLXG01. Next base: position 62,784 of record JAXLXG010000028.1, on the reverse strand, counting down.
GACATATTCAGGTTTAAAATCACCTTTTTTAAGGTCAATAACAACAAAACAGCGTAGTTTTAAATGATAAAATAAAAGGTCTAAATAAAAATCTTTATCAGCTATTTCTAAATGATATTGTCTACCAACAAAAGCAAAACCTTTTCCAAGTTCTATTAAGAATTTTTCAATATGTTTTATTAATCCTAATTCAAGTTCTCTTTCATCGAAGTTATTTCTTAAAGTTAAAAAATCAAAGATATATGGATCTTTTAAAGTTTGTTTTACCAAATCTGATTGTTCTGGTAAAAGAGTTTTTTCAAAATTAGTTACAGATTTTCCTTGCCTTTCAAAAAGATTACTTTTTATCATAAGAGATAATACATCTCTACTCCAACCATTTACTATTGTTTCTTGTATATACCAACTACGAATATTTAAATCTTTTATTTTTTGCATAAGTACAATATTATGTCCCCAAGGTATTTGTACAGCAAGATTTTTAATTTCGTCTAATTTTGAAACAGGCTGTTTCATAATTTCAGATTCAGAATTATACTCTTTAAAAAACTGAAGCATAAAGTTTATATTTCTTTCAGAAAAACCTTTTATTTCTGGTAAATCATTGAGAATATCTCTTGATAGTTTTGGAATTATTGCATCTCCCCATGTACCTTTATTTTGTAAATCATAAATAATTTTTCCTATATCAAAATACATTGAAATCATTTCAGTATTAGCAGAAAGAGTAGCTTTTATTTGAGCTTTTCTTATTCTGTTTTTTACATCATTTAGAATTGAAGAATATACTTCTAAACTATTTGCCTCATTCATTATAATTCCTCTATAAATATCAATATCAAAAAATATAAGCTATTTCAATCAACTATAAACAGAGTCCCCTCTCTATTGCAATAGAGAGGGGAAGCGTCAGCAGGGGTGAGTACAAACCTCAGCTAGTTTCACTTGTAATTCTTTAGAAATACTTATTTTTTCTTTGAGAGTATCACAAAGAGTCATGAGTTCATCAACTTTTGCTACTATTCTTTTTTGTTCTTCTAGTGGTGGTAGTGGAACTATATGATTTTTGACTTTATTTATTGGTAACTCAGTTTGTTTAGTACTTCCTGTAATTATATTATTTAAGTTTTCTTGAACATATGAACCAGAAAGCCAATTCAAAATATATTTTGAAGATATACCTATTTTTGAAACTCTAATAACAGTTACATGTGAGTCAGCCACAATAATTTTATATTTACTCATATATTCATAATATATATTTATTCTTCCAAGTGTTCCATTTCCTGTTGAATTCCATAATAAATCTTCTGATTGAATTAATCTTTCATTTGCATATTTATTTATTGAATCTGGATTAATAAATTGTGCTTTATTCATATCAATACCAGACCATTGAATACATTTTTGTGCAATTACAGGAATTTCTTCTTTTGTTGAATACTCTGGAGATTTACCTCTTTGTATGTAATTACATATATCATCTAACCTTACCCATTCCCAATTCTTGGGAATAACAAAAGGAATATCATCTTTTTTAATAGGTTCTAAAGGTTTTTCTTTTTTTATCTTACCTTCTTTTATCAACTTAGCTTTTTCATCTGCTATCTTTTTTAATAACTCACTTGCTGGTTCATCATTTGGGTCTTGTTTTACAAGTTTGCCCATAACAGATAATTGAAGAATAGTTTGTTTTAGTTGGTCTATACTCCATTCAGTAGTAAAAAGAATATCAAAATTATCTGATATTCTTTTCCATGCAAAATCAAAACTTTCAGAATCTTTTGAATTAATCAATGAATCAAGGAAAACTTGAACTAAAGTTTGATGAGATTCTATATTATTGGTTTGTTCTTTTTCGAGAGTATCACAAAGAGTCATGAGTTCATCAACTTTAGCTACTATTCTTTTTTGTTCTTCTAGTGGTGGTAGTGGAACTATATGATTTTTGACTTTATTTATTGGTAACTCAGTTTGTTTAGTACTTCCTGTAATTATATTATTTAAGTTTTCTTGAACATATGAACCAGAAAGCCAATTCAAAATATATTTTGAAGATATACCTATTTTTGAAACTCTAATAACAGTTACATGTGAGTCAGCCACAATAATTTTATATTTACTCATATATTCATAGTATATATTTATTCTTCCAAGTGTTCCATTTCCTGTTGAATTCCATAATAAATCTTCTGATTGAATTAATCTTTCATTTGCATATTTATTTATTGAATCTGGATTAATAAATTGTGCTTTATTCATATCAATACCAGACCATTGAATACATTTTTGTGCAATTACAGGAATTTCTTCTTTTGTTGAATACTCTGGAGATTTACCTCTTTGTATGTAATTACATATATCATCTAACCTTACCCATTCCCAATTCTTGGGAATAACAAAAGGAATATCATCTTTTTTAATAGGTTCTAAAGGTTTATCTTTTTTTATCTTACCTTCTTTTATCAACTTAGCTTTTTCACTTGCTATCTTTTTTAATAACTCACTTGCTGGTTCATCATTTGGGTCTTGAGGTACTAACAATCCCCTTACAGCAAGATCTAAAATCAACTCACGAAGCTTTTTTACTCCATAAAGTTCAATTTTACTACTGCTACCTCTCCCAACAGATGATTTACTTTTTACAGCAGATGACCATATATCAAAGTTTTGTGTGATTATTTGCTCAAACTTACTCATTTTTTATTTAATCACCTATTTTAGATATTTCTTCATCAATAAATTTTTGTAATTGTTCTTTGCTTGGTAATGATAATAAGTATTTTGATACAAATAATTGATTATCAATTCCCATTGTTGCAAATTCAACTAGAGAATGATTCATATCAGTACATAATAAAACACCAACAGGAGGATTATCATCTTTTTCCATTATATTTTTCTTAAAATAATTAAGATATGTATTAAGTTGCCCCATATTTTCATGATTAAACTTATCTAACTTTAATTCAAACAATACATGACATTTAAGAATACGATGATAAAATACCAAATCAACCCAAAAATACTCATCTCCAATAGTAATTCTTTTTTGTCTAGCTTCAAAACAAAATCCATTTCCTAATTCAAGGATAAAATCATGTAATTTATCCATTAATGCTTCTTCTAAATCACTTTCTTTTATAACTTCTTTATCTTTTAGATCTAAAAAATCAAATAGAAAAGGACTCTGTATAACATCTTTTGGTAGTAGTTTAACTACTTTATTCTGAGTATATTCTGAAAGTTTTAGCTGATCTTTTGACAATCCAATTCTTTCAAAGTACAAAGATGCAATTTGTCGTTTTAGTTCAGTTACAGACCAATTTCCTTTCAAACATTCAAGTTCATAAAAAGCTCTTTTCAATGGATCATCAATTTTAATAAACTCAACTATATGAGTAAAAGATATTCCATTTAAAAGAGTCTCAATGTTTACCCCATAATGCTTGTGTCCTAATTTTTTACTTAAAGAATTCTTTAAGCTAGTTGAAAATTTTTCATTTTTGAATTGGTCAGTAAGCAACTGACCAATTTGCCTATATGTAATGTAAAACTGTCTAAATATTTTTAGGTTAGTTTTTGAAAACCCTTTAATATAAATTCTTTTAGATATATTTTCTATTAATTTATCTCCATATTTTGCCCTATCTTCACCTTTTTGCTCAAACTCAAAAATATAAAAACCAATAATCCAGTTTCTTATTGTAAGGTTTTTATTTACTGATGAGACCGCTTTTTTGCTGTAACTCAAAATGTATATTATTTATAGCTTGAATTAACTCTTCAAAATTCATTTAATATTTTCGCCTAATTTAACATAAAAAAACATAATTAATAACTCCTATCACTTCTTATTCCCCTCTCTAATGACTTAGAGAGGGGCTAGAGGTGAGTTAAGACAAAGCATCAGATAAAATAGCTTTTAATTGATTTTTCAAAGATTGTATTTCTTCTTGTTGTTTCTTAAAGTCATTTAATAACTCTTCAGGGTCATGATTAACTTTTTCACCCTCATGAGGATTTTTTATATCAAGGTTATAGTTACGAGCTATGATATCTTCTATACTTACTTTCCAAGCTTGTTTATTTTCTACACGAGTTTTAAAATTTTCTTCTTCTTTGCCCCACCAATCAATTTCTGCTTGAAACTCTTTAAAATCTATTGGCTTACTTTTGTTATAACTTGTTACTCCATCTGGATAAGGATGTTCATAATACCAAATATGCTTGGTAGCAGGTTGCTCATGCTCAGGTTTTTTAGTAAAAAATAGTATATTCGTTTTTATACCAGTATAAGGAGCAAAAACTCCATTAGGTAGACGCATAATTGTATGCAAATTACATTTTTCAACTAATTCTTGTTTGAGTCTTGTTTTCATACCTTCACCAAAAAGAAAACCATCTGGTAAAACAACAGCAGCACGACCATTATCTTTTAATAACTTTATAATCAATGCCATAAACAAATCAGCAGTTTCTCTTGTACGAAAGTTTGCAGGAAAATTATTTTCTATTCCATCTTCTTCCATTCCACCAAAAGGAGGATTAGTAACAATTACATCAACTCTATCTCTATTACTATAATCTTTATAAGGTCTTGCCAATGTATTTTCATGTCTTATTTGTATTGGACTATCAATTCCATGCAAAATCATATTTGTTGTACAAAGCATATGAGGTAAAGCTTTCTTTTCAACACCATGAATGCTATTTACAAGTATTTCTTTATCTTTTTCATTTTTTACATAAAGCTCTTTTTTATGCTCAATACTACAAGCCAAAAAACCACCTGTTCCACAAGCTGGATCTAGAATACTTTCTTCTAATTTTGGATCGATTCTATTAATAATAAACTTGGTAACACCACGAGGAGTATAAAATTCACCTGCATTTCCTGCACTTTGTAAATCCTTTAATATTTGTTCATAAATACTTCCAAATGTATGACGATCTTCTGTATTATTAAAGTTTATCTCTGCTATTTTATTAATAACTTGACGAATTAAAGTTCCATTTTTCATATAGTTATAAGCATCTTCAAAGATATTTCTTATAACTAAAGCTCTTTTTCCAGTTTCACCTTCAAAATTAAGCTTATTTTTTAAAGTAGGAAAAAGCTGTAAATTTATAAAATCACTTAATTCCTCACCTGTCATTCCTTCCTTATTTTTAGCCCAACTTCTCCATCTTAGATGATTAGGTAATGGTGACTTATAATCATCTTCTGTTAATTCTAGTTCTTCTTCACGATCATCAAATATCTTTAAAAAGAACATCCAAACTAATTGACTTATACGTTGAGCATCTCCATCAACACCCACATCTTTACGCATAATATCTTGAATTGATTTGATTATTCCACTTACATTACTCATGCTCTTTTTTCTCTACTATCTTTATAAAAAATTTCATTTTCTAATTCTTGAATAGTTTTTTCATAGTTTTCTTTACCACCAAAAATATTATTTATAATCTCGACAGGTGTTCCAAAACTATCAAATGGTTTTATTTGCAATATTTTAAAATTCTCTAATGAGCTTATACCACTATCCTCGTATTTATCGAGTAGAGATTCTAACACAGCTTTAGCTTTATCATTGTATTTTGTAAAATAATTTCTTTTTTTTACATTATTAACTCTTTCTTTTCTTGTAAGTGGTGGCATATCATAAGCTATATGACATATAAGGTCAAAGTCATCATAATCTTTTCCTACTTCTTTTGCTAATTCTTCAAGAACAATTCCATGACTTTTTAATTCATCAATTATTGCTTGTTTTTTCTTAGAACTATCCCATTTTTTTATAAAATCATCTAAAGAAGAATATTCTGTAAGTATTTGATTACGTGTATAATCTCTATAAGACTCTGTAACTAGTTTTCCATCAGCATCTAAATATTCTATTCTCTGAGCTTTTATATATACATCAACACCACTACTTACACGATATTTAGAAAAACCTTCTTTTTCTTCTTCAAAATCATAAGTATAGTCATCATATTCAGGTTCAGGTGGTACTATTGATTCTCCATCTTTGGGATTATAGATAACAACTGGTTCACCATCAAAATCTGGATCTTTAAATAATTCTGTCGCTTTTTTAAAATCCATTATTGTGAAATAATATTTTTTGAAATCTTCATCAATTCTTGTTCCTCGACCTACTATTTGTTTAAAAGTAGTCATAGAATTAATTGTTTTATCTAAAACTATTAGTTTACAAGTTTTTGCATCAACTCCTGTTGTTAAAAGTTCAGATGTAGTAGCAATAACAGGAAATTTACTTTCAGGATCAATAAAATTATCAAGTTCTGCTTTTCCTTCTATACTATCACCTGTAATTCTCATAACATATTTAGGATTATCAATTGCAATTTTTCCAGCAGCATTAACAATTGCACTCCTCATTCTTTCAGCATGATCTATGTCCTCACAAAATATAATTGTTTTAGAATATGGATCTGTTTTATTTAAAAAGTCCATTACAGTTTTTGCTACTAGTTTTGTTCTTTGATTTAAAACTAAAATTCTGTCCATATCTTTTTGATTATATTCTCTATGTTCAAGCTCTCTACCTAAATCATCTCTCATTCCTTCAGGTGGAGTCCAACCTTCAATATCTTTATCAATATCAATACGAATAACCTTATAAGGGGCAAGAAAACCATCTTCTATTCCTTGTTTTAATGAATATGTATAAATAGGTTCTCCAAAATAGGTTATATTTGAAATATATTCTGTTTCCTTTGGAGTAGCTGTAAGACCTAATTGTATTGCATCAGAAAAATATTCTAAAATTTCTCTCCATGCTGAATCTTCAGAGGCACTTCCTCTATGACACTCATCAATAATAATAAGGTCAAAAAAATCACGTGAAACTGTTTTAAAAATTTTATCTTCTTCATTTGGTCCAGTTAGAGCTTGATATAATCCTAAATATATTTCATAAGATGGATCAATCTTACGATTTTTTATTTTAGTCATAGATGAACCAAATGGTTTAAAATCATTTACCAAAGTTTGATCAGCAAGTATATTCCTATCTACTAAAAATAAAATATGCTTTGCAACTTTGGCTTTCCATAATCTCCATATAATCTGAAATGTTGTATAAGTTTTACCTGTACCTGTAGCCATAACTAATAATAATCTCTTTTGACCTTTTGCTACAGCTTCTATAGTTTTATTAATTGCATCAGTTTGATAATATCTTGGAGATTTACTTAATCCATCATCATAATATGGTTCAAGTATTATCTTTTCATCATCATCTTCAATATTTCTATATTTTTTATACCTTTTCCATAATATTTGTGGTGAAGGGAAATTATCTAAAGGTATTTCACATTCAATATCTTCATTTTCATTTGCAACTTTATTATGAGAATAAAAAGCATCACCGTTAGAGCTAAAAGCACTTGGTAATTGTAAAATATCTGCATACCCTAAAGCTTGTTGCATACCATGACTAACAGAAAATTCATTTTTTTTAGCCTCAATAATTGCAATCGGAACACCTTTTTCCCATTGCAAAACATAATCAGCATATTTCTTTTTATTTTTATTACGTGTTGAAAGGTTTCCTCTAACTATTATAGGACCCGGAGTTAAAGTAACTTGTCTTCTTACTTGGGTTAAATTATCCCAACCAGCTTTTGTTAATGCAGGACTAATGAATAAGTTACATATATCTTCTTCACTTAGCTTCTTTTTTTCACTTTGATCCATTTTTAATTCTGTTTTTATAAATAATTTAATCAGTTTAATTAATATTACTATTAAAATAAAACTAAATCAAAACTTTTTTAGTGATAAAATAAATATAATATTTCTCTAAGGCTAGATTAGTATGCATAAATTTTTTTTAGCTATTTGTTTTATATTTATACTTTTATATTCAAATGTACAAGCTAAAGATTTTTGGCAAAGAGTTGATACTTCTTATAAAGGAAATGTGTCAACTATAGGTGTAGATAGAGAAGGTTATATTTATTTAGGCTCGTTCAATAGTGGTTTATTAGTTTCAAAAGATGATGGTAAAACTTGGGAACATTTAGGATTTAAAAATACTTATATAACGTCTATTCTTATAGATCAAGATAATAATTTGATTGTTGGAACTGATTATGATGGCGTTTTCAAGTCATCTGATAAAGGTAATACATGGATTATTTTAAATAAAGGTTTAAGAAATTTACAAATAAAAGATATATTGATGAACTCTAAAGGTAAAATCTTTGTATGTACTACAACAGGAGTTTATTATTTAGATAAAAATAATATTTGGCTTCAAAACAATAATAATTTAACTAACGCTTTTACAAATACAATATATATAAACTCTAAAGATGAAGTTTTTGTTGGAATTATAGGTGGTTTATTTGTTTCAAAAGACGATACAAAAACTTGGAAAGCTATTAATGAAGGAAAGTTAACAATTCATTTAATAGAAGGTGATGAAAAAGGAAATATATTTTCAGATGATGGATTAGATCATATAAATATTTCAGATAATCAAGGAAAAACTTGGAAATTAGTGAATAAAAAAAATAAATTATATTCTTTTTCATCTAATTATAAATCTGATGCAAAAGGAGGTTTTACTTTAAAAAGTAGAATAAAAAATAGTGAAATTTTTTTTGACAGACTTCATAGCAATACAATATTAAAAAAAGAAAAGAATAAATATATACCTTGGAAAAAATTGAATTTACCCTCCCTAAAAGGGGACTATGATTTTTTAGATAATAACAATAATGAAGATAATGACTATAAAAACTCATATAAAGACAATAAAGGGAATAGATTTTATATAGAAAAAGGTAACTTATATAAAATAAGTAAAAATAATAAAAAGAGTCAAATTACAAATGAAATATATATAAGAAATTTATTTATAACCTCTAAAGGAAATATTATAATAGTAAACTATAAAGATAGAAATTATTCTGTAATTTATTTAGACAATAATGGAAAAAAAATTAGCTCTATTAATCTTTCATCAGATTATTTAAGAAGTACAGATAACTTTATCTTTAATTCTAAAAATGAATTATTTTTTTATAATGGTGAGATATTTAAGTTTGATAAATTTTACACTGGGTTTTATCCTTTTAGTAAAGGTATTGGTAATGATGAAAGTATTAACCAAGTAGTAAAAGATAAAAGTAATAATCTTTATGCAGGAACAAATAAAGGTTTTTATAAATTAATCGAATCTAAAGGGATCTGGGAAGAAATTAATTCAGGATTATACAATACAAATGTAAGAAGAATAACTTTTGATAAAAAAGGGTATATTTATGCTATTACAGATGGAGGAATTTTTAGAAGTTATTTACCATATAATAAAATCTTTTAAAAATGATACTATATCTAAACAACTTCATAAAATAAATTAAAAGTTAAGCTTTTGCAAATGAAGTTAATGATATGGAAGGTATATTAGCATTTCTTGTTGACAATATATTTTCCATAAACTTTTCAGGGCTAACAGAAACTGCACCATAATTATTTGGTTGAACAGCAGGATCTAAAATTTGTAAATTACCTTTATCATCAACACCTGTTACAACTGTATAATGTCTGGTTCCTTTCTCATTTGTATAATCTCCTGTTCCCATACATAACATAGGAAAATTACCTTGTGCAAGTTCACGTTTTATATCAGATACTAATTTTTCTTTTACTGCATTAGCATCTCCTTTAGGATTATAGGTTTGTTCAGCAGATACTTTTACTTGACCATTACTAAGTTTTGAAACTGATCTAGTAATCTGATTTTCATTTAAAGCCCAAGGTGGACCAGAAGGTTTACCTGGTGCATTATTTCTCACATCTTTTATATCATTATCAAACCCAAATAATCTTAATACCATTGCTCCAGATGTAGGGCCACAATCTCCATTTTGAGAAGGTAAACCTGAAGCAAACTGTGAAAGATGAGCAGATTTAAGCTTATCTGTATTATTATTTAAATTTCCAGAGTTATTTACTGGTTTATTATCTGTATCTGAAGTTTTATTTGAAAAACCAGAGAAAATCTTAGATAAAAAATCTGATACAGGATTAGAATCATGAGAATTATAAGTATTAGTTTGATTATTATCTTGATTAGGAGTAATAGTAGGTAAAGATTTATCTATAGTATCAACTAGGTCTTTTGCCAATTGATTATCTTGTTCTAAAGGTTTTACAATTTCTTTTAATTGGTCTAACTCTGCTCTTAAACTGTTTAACTCAGATTCTGATATTTTACTTGGGAACAATCCAAAAAATGTTTTTGAAGCATCATTTGCATGATTTAAAAATGTTGTAACTTTACCTTTTAGCTCATCACTTAAATCAGAATTATTTATCAATTCTTTTAATTGTTTTAATTCTTTGTTATCAATCCTATTATCATTTTTAAATGAGTTTTGAATTTCATTAATTAATTGAGAAGATTGAACAGAATTTATATTTGTCATGTAATTCACCAAAAAATTAAATATTAAGTAGTAAAATTATAGTTAATAATATTATTACCTTTCTATTCAGTTAATATTTTTTAATAATCTTTTTTTGATAAGTAGTTATTTTTAGGTTTTCATAAATTAATATAATGTTTTATTTATCTTCTAAATTTATTTCATTTACACTGAATATAAAACGATATTCATGCAATTGACCGTTTATTTCTATTGGAATTAATAATTGAATAGGATTATTTATAAATTGCTCATATATATCTTCTAAAATTTTATATACCTTCTTATTACTTGATGATTCCCTAACTATAATTTTTTTCTGGAAATAACTATATTTAGAACTTTTATAAGGGTAAAAAGTATTTTCATAAAAACTTTCTGGAATTATTATGGATTCATCTTTATATTCATCAAGATTATATTTTTTGAGTTGTATTGTTCCTAACTCTTTATCTGAAAAATAAGCATTTGTCCATATAATTTTAATTTTTTCATTTGTTTTATTTATAATATTAAACCAAATACCTTGTCTTTCTAAATCCCACTCAGTTTTTATAAACTGATCCTCAAATTTAAAATTTTTATCTTCATCTAGTATAAAAACTTTCTTTTTAAGGACAACATTTTCTTTTATATTTTTATCTTTTGCTACATCTAAATTTACATTATATGATAACTCATAGCTAAGTTTTCTACTTGAAGCACATGAGTTTATTAATAATAAGCTTGATATTATAAATAACTTTGTAAAACTTTTCATATAAATTTTCCTTCAATTAAAAGTGCCATACATAATCTACATAAGGTAATGGATAAGAATTTACATTTGGAATTACTGGATAAATCACAGCTATATCCCAGCTAGATTTTTCCCCAAATATTCTTACACCATAGGAAAATAAATAAGATGAATCTTTTGATACATTATTATTTACAATCCAATTTTCAGATACTATTGACCAATTTTCACCAATACGATGCATACCACCAGCCATACCAACTATAGCACCTGAATTACTCACCATTGACTCTTGACCAACATTAGCAAAAAATCCTTTTTTACTAATATTACCATAAGCACCCCCAACTCCTAAAGTTAAATTTGTATCAGAAGAACCTAATGTAACCACTCCATAACCAACTCCAACCTGAGCAACACCAGCACCACTAAGATATAATAAACCTCCACCAACACTTAAATCTTTATTGATATTAAAACCAAACTTTGGTGTAAAAGCTAAGACTTGTTGTTCTGCCTTTACACTTGGAATTAATGATGCAATACCTCCAACTGAAAAATTATCTGTTATTCCATAGTTTCCTGCAAAGCCGAAAATATTTATATTTTGCAAATATCCCTCACCTTTTTTTAATGGTTTTGCAGTAGGTGCAAAAAACATTCTTGTATAATTTGGATTTTGAAACCAATCTTCTTTTCTTACAGTTTTTAAATTTTCAACTTTCTTTTTATTAGTGCTTATATCATCTTCAAGTTTTATAATTTTAGACATTTCTTTTTTTAATTTCTCAAGTTTCTTTCTTTCTAACTCTAGATCTTTTATTTCTTGACTCTTTTCTTCTTGATTAATATTTATACTATCACTATCTTTTATTTGACTATCACTAACATCTGAAATATAGTCTATTTCTTCTAAGTCTAAAGTAATTTCTTTATTGTTAAAAAATCTTACTTTTACAGTTTTTGAATTTTTTTGTACAATATCTCCTACTATTGAAGAACCATTTTTTAAATAGATTATTTGTGTTTTACTTTCATTCATTGTATATATATTACTTCTAGATTCTGCAAAAGCATTTTGACTAATCAAAATACTTGATAAAAAAATAAATAAACCTTTTTTCATAAATTTTACCTTTCATATAAAAATTATTAATTTTGCTTATATTTATAATTTACGATTTATTGAAAGTTTATACATTGAACTAAAGTTTATTTATGGGTTTATTCTTTAAAATCTATAAAAATGATATTTTAATATTTCATATATATCTTATATAATGTTTCTTTAACAAGTTTTACTAGGATAAATATATGAAAAAAATTACTAAAATATGTATATTAGCGGTTACTTTAAATTTAACTATAAATAGCAATTCGTATAGTAATACAAAGGAAGATTCAAAGATAAAATCAAATCATCTACTTTATAAGATAAAGTTTGATGTAGAAGGTCATAGAGGAGCAAGAGGTTTACTTCCAGAAAATACATTAATTGCTTTTAAAAAAGCTTTAGACTTAGGAGTTACAACTCTTGAAATGGATACTATTATTTCAAAAGATAAAAAAGTTGTAATTTCTCATGATCCATTTTTTTCAAGTGAAATATGCTCTTTTCCTAATGGAAAGCCTATAACAGATAAAGATAAAATAAATTTATATAAAATGAACTATAGTGATATTGCAAAATATGATTGTGGAATGAGAGGACATCCAAGATTCAAAAAGCAAGAATCATTCAAAACTAATAAACCTTTATTAAATGAAACTATTAAAGAAATTGAGAAATATATTAAAAGTAATAATTTAAAAAATGTTTTATATAATATTGAAACAAAAAGTGAACAAAAAGAAGATAATATATCAAACCCATTACCAAAAGAGTTTGCAAATCTATTATATCAAGAACTTAAAAGCTTAAATATTTTAGATAGAGTTTTAATTCAATCTTTTGATCCTAGAACTTTGAAAGAATTTAAAAAGTTAAATAAAAATATACCTGTAGCTTTATTAGTTGAAAATACTTTAACATTAAGTAAAAATCTTGAAAGCCTTGGTTTTAATCCTGAAGTTTATAGTCCTGATTATCATTTAATAGATGAAAAACTAATTAAAGATTTAAAAAAACTAAATATAAAACTTATTCCTTGGACAGTAAATACTAAAGAAGAAATGATTAAATTAAAGAAAATGGGAGTAGATGGAATAATAACTGATTATCCAAATATAGGGGTAGAACTTTTAAAATAGTTAAGTTGAATACTTAAAACTGTCTTTTTTTCTCACTTTTCAATTCTTATCTTTATTGTTCAAAGTTTTCTTTGGTTCATTATAAGGTTTCAAGTATAAAAAATTGAATATAGTTCATTTTGTCTTTTTACTAAACACTCATCATCTAGTGTAACTATATTTCTAAATCATGAGTATAATTTTATTTGAAAATATTTTAAAAATATAAGGAATTAAAATGTATATAGATATTGAATACACACCTAACCCAAATGCTAGAAAATTTGTCTTAGAGAAAAATGTTCTAAGTAAAGGTTCAAAACAGTTTAACTCTCGAAATGAAGCTGAGGATGATATTTTAGCTTCAGAATTATTTAAAGTTGATGGTGTTGAGAGTGTATTTTTCTTTTCAAACTTTATAACTATCAGTAAATCTGATAATGATACAAATTGGAGATTTATTGAAACAGAAGTTAAAAATATAATCAATGAAAATCAAGAATATTTTAACAATCTGGAAAAAGGAAATACATATAATAAAGATGATGAAAACTTAAAAAGAATTGAAGAAATTTTAAATGATACAGTAAGACCTGGTTTAGCTATGGATGGTGGAGGTTTAGAGGTTATGGGGTTATCTGAAGATATGAAATTATCAGTTAAATATCATGGCGCTTGTGGTAGTTGTCCAAGTTCTACTTATGCAACTCTTACTGCTATAAATAATATTTTAAGAGAAGAATTTAATCCTAAGATAGAAGTTGTTGCTGTATAAAATAGCTTTCAGATAAATAAAGACATTTACTTATTTAGTAAATGTCTTTATTTGGGAAAATCGTAACAATCTATATATATTTATTTCTAGTACTGTGTTTTTCTATTATTTAAATTTCAATTTCTAATAAAAAGGTAAAAATATAAATTTAATCCCTATTTTTAAGGTTGATTTATATAATTATTCTTTATGATAAACTAACAAGTCTTTTCATAAAATTATATCTCCTTCAAAAAATCTCTATGTTTTTATTATAGAAATCTAGTTTAAAAACTTGCTAACTAAATGTTAAAAAAAGGTTAAATTCTTTAAGATTTACTTAATGTAATATTTTATCTTTTCTGTAAACTCTTCTATGGTCTCACCTTTATAACCTATTACCACAAACGAAAATTTTTCATCTTGTGTATTAAAGACTTTGTAAGGTATTTTCAGCTCAATTGTTGAATCATGAAATTTTATATCTGTAGAAATAGCTATTTTTTTCCATTTATTATCTTCAGCTTTATAAACAGAGAAAGTTTTTTCCCAGACCTTAGATATATCTCCTCTAATAACTAATCCAAAATTTGCTTTAAAATCAGATTTTATTTCAGTATCTTCAAAAACTAGCTTAGAACTTAAATTTTTATTTGATTTAACATATATTTCAATATCATTATTATGGTAGTTTTCACATAAATCCATTCTAATATTAAAATATTGCTCATCGTGATCATAATAAATCTTTTCAAAAATTTTAAGAGCTTGTTGCATTGTTCCTGTTCTATGAGAAAAATCATATAAATTTTTATTATCATGAGTTTCTTTAAAGTTTTGTTCAACAGAATGTTTTAATTCTTCAGGAATATCAGAGCCTATAAGCTTATAAACATTTTGAAGATGTAATCTAAATTGCCAATCAAAAATATCATCATGACTACTTGTATTACCTTCTCCAAACCACCAAAACCAATCACTTCCTTCTGCTATATATATTTCTTCCCAAGCCTTTTTTAAAACCTCTGAATTTGGATTGTTCTTTTCAAATTCACTTAAAACCTCTCTAGCCAAATAGAGATAATCCCAAGCTTTATTTTTTGTTTTATCACCAATCCAAGTTGTAAAATCTGCTCTTATCCACGAGCCTGAAAATAAATTTGTAATATGTCTTTTAGGTGGATGTTTTTCTAGATAATCACTTACAGAAGTCATATTAATTGAATCATCATTTTCAATTAGTGTATAAAAATTATTTAAAAAGTCATAACCATCATTATCATAATGTTCCCAACAATTCTCACCATCAAGAGCTATAGTTACTAAATATGGATAATCATCTGGTAATCTATTTTGAATCTCTTTTATTTTTCCATAAAGATTATATGCAGCATTATTTGCATCCATTTTAGAATAAATAAAACCTATAAGATCTGATAAAACAACATCTCTAAATAATATTGCAGTTTGATTTTTTTCATCACCAACTAGATATGGTTGATAAAGAATTGTAGGATCAAGAAATAAATCATTATTATCTCTATGAGGAAAATTCTTTATAGAATTAAATAAAATACCTTCATCGCTTATTATCCAATTAACATTATTTTTCTGAAAATATTTTATAATATCTTGACTTACAGATTGCTCAGAAGGCCAGAATCCTTTAGGTCTTTTATGAAATAAATTTTCATACTTTTCCACTGCTCTTTTAATTTGAATATCGACATCTTCAAGATAAGAATAATTATGTTCAGGTAAATTTAATTGGGGTCTTGCAACCTTTGCTGAATCTGTATCAAATAAAAGAGGTAAAATAGGGTGATAATAAGGAGTTGTTGTAATCTCTATATTACCTTGTTCTTGTAACTTTTTATATTCAGGAATTATTTTTCTAATAATTTCAAATTGTTTTTCTAAAAGTTTTTCTCTATCTTCATGAGTAAAATTTCTATCTTTTTTTATAAGTTCAACTAATAAATCATCTTGAGTTTGCCATATATAATCAAACCAAGCTATATTAAACCAAACAGTAAGATCCAAAATTTCTTGACTTTTAAACTCTATAGCTATTTTAGAAAAATGGTCATTATTTTTTTTTCTTAGTCTTTCTCTTTTATTTAAAATTTCTGCATATCTAGGAAATTTATAAACCATTTTTTCCCAATTAAGATCAAAAAATAACTCTAATATTTTACCCTTTTTAGAATTTGATAGTTTTTCAACAGGTATTCTCGATAAATCAAGGTATGGATCTGATACATGATTATAAGCATAATCTTCTAATTGTTCGATTAAACATGGAACCAAATTAAATGTTTGTTTTAGTTTAGGAAATTTTTCTAAGATTAAAGCCATATCAAGATAATCTTTTATTGCGTGTAATCTTACCCAAGGCATCAAATATTTACCACTTAAATTATCCTTATAAAGTGGTTGATGCATATGCCATATAAATGCTAAATTTAATTTTTTCACTTATTTTTTACTTTTACGATCAATGATATTTTTAGAAAGTTTATTGCCAAGCCAATAAAACATCCCTGATATTTTATCAGGTAATTCGTCTGGCGGACTGAATGCATTATCAGGACAAATCTTAACACATTTTAGACAATCATTACCTAAACAAAAGTTAGGATTTACCATTTGGATTACTTTATATCCAATCTCATTTTTTATATTAGTTTCTCTAAAAAGATCACTAGGACACTGATCAATACAAAGCCAACAGCCCTTACATTTTTCAAAGTCTATAGTTACGTGTTTTGACATTTAGGTTTATCCAAATAATAATATATTTTATCTATTCTCTGGTTTTGTTCTCATTTTTGATTCAAGCTCTTCAAGTATTTTATTATGATTTTCAACAGCTTCATCTTTAGTGTAACTTACTTTTAATAGCTTAGGCGGTTTTTGACTCCATTTATCATAAATTTCAGTGACAAAAACCTTTTCATCTTCTTTAAAATATGTATTTAAAAATTTATCTTTAATGTCTCTCGAAAGCATATATTCACTATATTTCCAATAATTTCATTTTATGAATTATATCATATAGATTAGTATAAGTAAGAGGTGGGTAGATGTAAAAGTATAAGAAGTAAAAAGTAATGAGAAAATAAGACAAGAGTTCGTAAGTTTAATACTTTTAAAAAATTAGTTTTTCCAAATCAATTTTGCTTATGTATAAAAATAATTTTTAGATTATTTTTATACATCACTTAAATTACAAATTATATGACTTTATCTAAATCTTGTATTTCAGATTCAATAAGACTATTTTCATTTGAATTTACATTAGAAATAATAAACTTATTTACTAATCCATCAAGCTCATCTGATTCAGAGCTAAGCTTTTTAAAGCTATTAAACTGATTCTCACTAATTTGAGATATTTCATTACTCATAGATAATAAATTATTTGCAGAATCTTCGATTTTTATTAAATTTTTAGATTGTGTATTAATATCTTCAGAAATTAAAGATGATATATTTAATAAGTAATCAGAAGTTTCTCTTACTTGCTGACTTGATAAAGCATGATTTCTAACAGAGTCAACAACTTGAGAAACTATTGTATTCATTTGTTGTATTGATAATCCCATATTTTGACTCTTTGTAGATTGATTATCAATATCTTTTTGTATTGTATCTACACTAGATTTTAAATTATATATATCTCTAACTATATTATTAGAACTTAATACTTGAGAATCAGAGAAATACTTAATATCTTTAATAAAATCTGTGATACCTTGTATATTTTGTATAATAGAATTAAAACTTAAACCTGTTTCATCAGATAAGCTTTTACTTTGCCCTGTTATATTAAAACATTCTTGAATTAAGTAAATAACATTTTTAAGTATTATATTATTCTCTTCAATGCTATTTTTTATGTCTTTTGTTGCTTGTTGAGTTTTCTCTGATAATTTACGAATTTCCATAGCTACTACAGAAAAACCTCTACCATATTCTCCCGCCCTTGCTGCCTCTATTGCTGCATTTAATGCAAGAAGATTAGTTTGGTTAGCAATATCGCTAATTATCTCTGTAATTTTTTCTATATCATTTGAACTTTTGCTAAGGTTTTCTATTTCATCAACTGATTTTTTTATAAAATTATTTAAGTTATCTATTTCATTTACAGTTTTATTAACAACCTCATAACCATTTCTAGCAGATTCATTTGTTAAGTCTGATAAACTATTGATTTCATTTACTCTTACTGCATTTTCTTCTATTGAACTTTTTAAATCTACAAGCATATTTGTTGAGTCTGAAAATGTATTATTAATACTTAAAACATTATGTGAAATGCTACCAACAGAATCAATTAATGCAGATAAGTCATTAGATGTTTCATAAACAAATTTATTCATAATATCTGCCTGGCTTAAAACTTCTTTTAAGTTATTATCCATTTCTATTAAAGTTGCTGAAATTTCTTCAATTGCACTGTTTTGTTCATGATTTTTATATTCTACATCTTGAATAGATTTATTGATATTAGTGACATTTTCTGTTACATCTTTTATATTTTGATGTTGAATTTTTTGAATATCGAATGCTTGTCCTACATTCTTATTTAATCTCTCTGATTCTTCAGAAACTAAGTTTGATGTCTTTTTAACTTGTGATACGATATTCTTAATCTTTAATATAAATGTATTAAAATTATTTGCTAAACTACCTATTTCATCATTACTTTTTACTTCAAGATTAATATCTAAGTTTCCTTCACCTTGAGATATATTTTTCATTAGTAAATCTAAATTATTTATTGGATTAATAACTAAATAATTAATTATTGCAATAAGTACTAATGTGGATATTACAAGAATAAATAAACTAATTAATAAAATTATATATCTGTATTCTTTTGACTTTTCATTAATTTCATTTAAAGAGAATCCTAATTCAATTGTTCCTAGTTGTTGTTGGTTTACTGAATTCACCTTTTTCATTATTAAGAATGTATCACCAAAAAAATCATAGTCTTTAGAGGTAGCTATAAGATCTGTATATTCTCTTTTTTCAGGATTATATTCGGTAAAAACTTTATTTGTTTTATCTTTTATTAAAATATATTGTAAATCTTTTTGAGATTTTACTGCGTTGAGAGATTCTTCAACAGATTCTTTATCACTAAATTCAAGACCTGATTTTATATTAGAAGCTAATATATCTACTATACTTGATGCTCTATTTTGCATATATGAATAAGCAATCTTATTTTGTATGTATGGAAAAAATATAAGTATAAATAAACAAACAATTAAAAGTAAAAGAAAGACAGCAACACTAATTTTATATTTTAGTGATAAAGACTTTTCCATCAGATAGATACCTAAAATTTTATAAAAATTACTTTGATTAAATAAGATATTTTAACATATTAATTTTACATAAAAATATTTAATTCTATGCTACCTTAAAAAAATAATAAACAAAACTAATTGATATTTAATCAATCTATTCTCTTAAATAGTTTTCTATAAATTAGTTTTTATATAATCCTCAAAATCTTTTAATGCTCTTTGAGTTAATAAAAGATTTCTCTGTTTTTTATCTCTTATTTTCTCTTCTAAGCTTTTTATTATCCCCCAGTTACTATTTATTGGTTGAAAGTCCTTAGTTATATCTGGATTAGTAATATAACGACTTAAAGCACCCATCATAGATGTTTCAGGTAAAATTATCATTTCTTGATTATTAATAAATTTACTAACATTAATACCAGCTAAAGCACCCATTGCACAAGACTCTATATAACCCTCCACACCTGTTAGTAAACCAGAAATAAAAATATTTTTTTCTTTTCTTAGCTGTAATGTAGGATTTAATAACTTTGGAGAATTGATATAGGTGTTTCTATGCATAACTCCATATCTTACAAAGTCAGCATTTTCAAGACCTGGAATTAAACCAAATACTCTTTTTTGTTCTCCCCATTTTAATTGAGTTTGAAAACCAACCAGATTATATAATGACGCAGCTGCGTTATCTTGCCTTAATTGTACAACAGCATAAGGTCTTTTTCCAGTTTTAGGATCAGTTAAACCAACAGGTTTCATAGGTCCAAATCTAGGAGTATCTACCCCCCTTCTAGCTAATTCCTCAATTGGCATACAACCTTCAAAGAAATTCTTATTAGTTTCATATACATCAAAGTTTTTAACAGGAGCTAATTCTGCTTTATTTAACTCACTCCAGAAAATTTCATATTGTTCTTTATCAAAAGGACAATTTAAATAAACACCATCACCTTTATCATATCTAGATTGTTCAAAAATAATATCAAAATTTAATGAGTCATATTCTACAATTGGTGCTGCAGCATCAAAAAAATGGAAATAACCTTCACCTAAAATTTTTTGAAGATTTTCACTTAAGTCTTTACTTGTAAGAGGGCCTGTAGCAATTATATTTATTTGTGAACTGTCAATATTTGTAATCTCTTTCCTATGAACTTCAATTAGTGGATGATTATCAATTTTGGCTGTGACATACTTAGAGAAAAGCTCCCTATCAACAGCTAAAGCCCCACCAGCAGGAACCTTAGTTGCTTCAGCGGCTTCCATTATTAATGAGTTAAGCATTTTTAATTCTTTTTTTATTAAAGCAGAAGCATTACCTTCTGTTTGTGAACCTAAAGAGTTTGAACAAACAACTTCAGCAAAGTTGTTAGAATGGTGTGCATCTGATCTTTTTTCTGGACGCATCTCAAATAGATTTACTTTTATATTTCTATTTGCCAACTGCCAAGCCGCCTCTGAACCAGCAAAACCACCACCAATAATATTTATTTCTTGCATAAAAAAACCTGTAATAATAATACAAGTCTATATTTTGACATAAAAGCTAATAAGTAAGAAGAGAAGAAGTAAAAAGATAAGATGAAAAATATGTGTTCATCATTTTTATTTGTGTTCAAACGAAGACAAGAAATGATAAAACAAGAAGTTAAAAGATAAGGCTAAGAAAGTTAAATATTGAGTTAAACAAAATTAGTCTAAAACTTAATGAAGCACAACTAGTGAAATTACTAAGTATGACCTTCTTCTTTCATCACTTTTTATTTTTTCTCTTTTTACTTAGTAAACTAATATTATCCGTTTTCTACCATTAGGTTTGTCATTCTTTCACTAATTTTCCAAAGTTTTTCTGCAATTTCTGGATCTCTAGCTTCTTTAGAAGGTGTTTTAATTTTCTTTTTATCGAAATACTCTCCTGTTATACCTTCAACCTCTGAAGAACTTGCCAAATATATTTGTGTTTCAGCACCTTTTTCTGGTGTAATTAAAAATGATTTAACTATTTTTGCAATAAAACCAAATTTTTCAGCATAATCATTTGCAAAGTTTGTATTTACGACCCCAGGATGTAAACAATTTGCAGTTACATTTGTACCTTTAAGTCTTTTTGCTAACTCTTTTGTGAATAAAATATTAGCTAATTTACTATCACAATAAACATTCATACTTTTATATTTATTATTTTCATAATTAATGTCATTAAAATTAATATGACCTGCTTTGTGAGCATCTGAAGCAACATTAACAATTCTAGAAGGTGCAGAGTTTTTTAATAAATCTAAAAGTAAATTAGTTGTTAGAAAATATCCTATATGATTGATAGCAAAAGTTAATTCTATACCATCTTCTGTTAATTTTCTTTCTGGTATTATTAGACCTGCATTATTTACAAGTATATGTAATTTATCATACTTAGATTTAAATTCATCAACAAAAGCTCTAATTGACTTTTGAGAGGAGAAATCGCAAAGCATTAGTTTAACTTTATTATTCTTACTTTTTATAAGAATTTCATCTAATGCTTCTTCTCCTTTCTTTTGATTACGGCAAACCATAATAACTTCAGCGCCCATCTTTGCTAATTCTAAAGCTGTTACTTTACCCACACCAGAATTAGCACCTGTAACAATACATATTTTTCCGTCAAGATTTGCCATAATTTATTTATCCTAAAAATGATTTTGCTTTTTCTACTTCATATTTACTACCAAGATATATTGGAGATCTTTGATGTAAAGATGTTACAGGAATATTTAAAATATCAGTTATTCCATCTGTAGCCATACCACCTGCTTGTTCACATAAAAATGCTAAAGGTTGTAACTCAAATAATAACCTTAACTTTCCTTTTTCTGCATCATTTAATGATGGATAAGTAAAAACTCCACCCTTTTTCATTAATAATTGATTAACATCAGGAACTAAACCTCCACTATACCTTAACTTATAGTCTTCTTCTTCTAATTGATTAATATATTCTGAATGTTTTTCAGTCCAAGATTTTTTTAATCCACCTGGTGAATAAATTTTACCTTTGTCATTCATTGATATATTTTTTTGAGTAAGGATAAACTCACCTTCAGGATTTAATACAAACTCACAAACACCTCTACCAGATGTATAAACAAGTGTTGTAAGAGGTCCATAAAGTATATAAAAAGCTGCTGCTAAATTACGCCCTTGCTTTAAAACATTTCTACCATAATGAATACCAACTATTGTGCCTATAGAAAGATTTACATCAACTAAAGAAGAACCGTCAAGAGGATCTAAAGCAACAGAATATTTACCATGGGAACTATTGAACGTTACAACTTCATCCCTTTCTTCTGAGGCATATTCTCCAACATAATCAAGTTCACCGATTGTATCAGCTAAAATAATATCAGATGCTTTATCAAGCTCTAATTGTTCCTCATTTGATGCATTTTTTGTTCCAGATAATTTTCTATTAGCTTCATTAATTTTTGCAGATATATATTTTGATGCAACAGAAATTGCGTGTATCAATCTTCTTAAATCAGGATCTATTCCTTCATCATATAAATATTTTCTTAGTTGACATCCTTTATGATCCATACTACCCCCTTGTAGCTATAATAAATAATCATTTATTTTGGTGTTGATTTATTATACAAGTAAAAATACTATGCTCAAATCATTTTTATAAAAAATATAAGTTCAGTTAGAAACTAGTTAAAACTTTAACAAATTCAGCTTTGTTATACATTTTTATATTATTGTTTTGTATATTAATAAAAGTACTACCTAAAATTTCATTAATACTTATATCAAGACTTTCTATATATGGTATTAACTGTGTATACCAAAAATTATATAACTCATCTATATTATTAATATTTGAAATAAATCCATAGCTTAAAGGTGTTTTATTCAACTCTAAAATTTTATTATTGATCTGTTCTATTATCTCAGTTAAATTTATATTCATATTCTTTATTGATATAATCTTATTTACTTTAAAATCAGTTTTTATAAAAGCAAATTTATTTTTTATTGTTAAATCTTTTATATTTGTTTCTGAATTACCTATAATATATATATTTTCAGGAATAGAAAATTTTTTATTAGATTGATATAAAGTTATAGAAAAATCTCTCTTATTTTTACTTATAAGTTCTATAGTTTCACCAAAGATTGAAAAAATATCTCCTTTATCAATATTGTCTATAACTAAAAAATAAGGTTTAGTATCTTTTAACTCTGAATTTTTTAAATTCATAATTTCTCTAAGATCAGAAAAATCAATAGAATTTAAACTATAACAACTCCTTAACTCATTTATATTT
Organism: Candidatus Sericytochromatia bacterium; assembly: GCA_046328075.1. Lineage (GTDB taxonomy): Bacteria > Cyanobacteriota > Sericytochromatia > UBA7694 > JACMQJ01 > JAXLXG01. Next base: position 38,958 of record JAXLXG010000028.1, on the reverse strand, counting down.
TTGTCATAATTATCCATATCAAAATAATTCTTAAACTCTTTTAACCATACAACTTTCCTTTTATGTGGATATGGTGCACCATAATCATGAAAATAATTACTTGTTATTAATCCTATATCACTTAGTTTATTATTTTCTTGGTATATAAGAGCAAAATCTCCTACTTTCATTTCATTAACTATGGAGTTAATAGAGCGTACGTCAGCAGATAATCTAGGCTCATCATTACCTCTTTTTATTTCTAGCATAGAATATATTTCATTATAAGATTTTCCTTCTAAACTCTCATTTTCAAGCCAACCTAACACAATTTCTTTATCTTTTTTAGCCTGATTATATATCCTCTCTTCTGTTCTTCTATAGCCTAAATAGATTTTCCATACTTTAGAATTTGTTGATATATTATTCTTAAATCTTACTTTTATAGAGTTTTTTATTATATCTAAAGAGGCATTTATACACATCTCTTTAAAAATGCCATTTTCAAATATATTTTCATTTTTTCTTTCAATAAAATTATTATATGAAAACATTTTATGAAAAGAGATATATTTTAATCGATTTTCTTTCTCAAGATTTTTAAAGTAATTTTTATTTCCTATCATATATTCAATAGTTTTTAATGTATTATATGTCTTTCCTGAACCAGAATTTCCATAAAATATTATATTTTTATATTGTTCTAAAATTTCTGAATAGTATTTATAAATATTTTCCAAAATAATGCCTATTATCTACTACAAATTAAAACTAAAATTACTAATTTATTTAACTATTGTAAGCTATTGTATTAACAATTCGTCTGCTGTAATTTCACTCGCATTTTTACCATCAGCATATATCATTAAACCAGATTTTACATATTTTTCTTGTATTCTTGGTGATAATAAACCTATATATTTTAAATTAGGGATAAGTCTTTTAAACATAGTTCTTCTAAAATCAAGCATACCAGATGTATTTGAAATATAGTTTTCCCAATCAGATTTTTTCATTCTTCCTTCAAACCATTCTTCATAAACTTCATGAACTAAAAATCTATTTTTCATAAGTGTTGCGACCTCAAAAGACCAATCCTCTCTTTCTTTTCTTTCTTTTTCATTTAAGTTATTTTTTATATGTTCTGATAGAGCTAAGACTCCGTAATGTACGTGCCTTGCTTCATCTTGAATAACATTTTTTAGAAGTTCTTTAAGTAATGGTTCTTGTGTATGAAAATAAAGATTAGAGAAGGCTCCTAATGCTAAACCTTCAACCATTATTTGCATACCTAAAAACTTCATATCCCATCTTGAATCTGTCATTAATTGATCAATTATTACAAATAAATTATCATTGATTTGGTATATTCTATTCATTTTAGTATCTAAATATCTAAGAAAAACTTCAACGTGTCTACCTTCATCCATTACTTGAGTCGAACCGTATAATTTACCATCAAGCCATTTTATACTTTCAGTTACTTGTGCTGCTGCAAATAATGCCCCTTGTTCTCCATGTAAAAATTGACTTAGCATCCAAGAAGTCACACTATGCTTAAACTCTAACTTCTCTTTCTTATTTAACCTTATTCCATGAGACTCAAATTTATCAAAAGGGAAAAAAGAATCAGGTAATAAAAGTTTTTCAGGGTTATGTGGATCTACATCTATAGACCAATCTAGCTTGGTTTCCCCATTCCATTGATTTTCTATAGCTCTTCTATATAATTCATACATTTGTGGATTTTCTGTGCTATAACTAAAATCAAAATTTGCATCATGACCAGATTTTATTAATATAGGTTTATTTTGCTTACCTTGCTTTAATACAAATCCTTTTAGTAATGAAGGAAGCATATTATATAAAACTTTAGGATTAATATCTATTGAATTAATAGCATTACTAATAGTATTCTGTGCAAATTTAGGTATATTATTTAATGCTTTTTCTGCTAATGACATAATTAACTCCTTTAGTAAATTTTAAAATCATTTATAAATTTGTGTACTCTTTTTTGATGAAGTACTGAAATAATATTATTTATTACAGGTATAGAGTTTTGAACAATATTTGTAATTTGCTCATTAGTTAGGTTTGATAAATTTTCAGAAAAGATACTAAATTCTTGATTAAAAATAATTTCACTAATATCGATAAAAAAATCTAAATTACTTAAAGGAAAACCTAAATCTTCAGTAATTCCCATTTCTTTTAATGTAATCCAAAGCTCAATTAATTTTAAATCTTCATTTGTAAGATACTTAGTATTATCTATATAACCAATACTTTTCATTTTATTTATTTCATCTAAAGATATATTTTGGTCTCTAACTATTTCATTAATAGAAATACATTTTTCTTGTTTTTCTAAGAAGTCATTTTGCATATAATGAATTAATTTTTTTGGTCTGGTGTAAAATTAAAATCTTCTGCATTGGTTAAAATAGCTTTTATTACTTTTAATGGTAAAAACTGTTTTTCTTGTAACTCTTTTATCAAGTTTAAACGCTCTATATGTTCTTGAGAATACCAAGACATATTCTTTGTTTTTTTATTAGGTTCTGGTAATAATCCTTCAGTTAGATAAAAGTGTATTGTTTCACGACTTACACCTGTTTTCTCTATTAATTGTTTTATACGGAAAAGACTTTCTTCTTTATTATGTTTACTTATTTTCATCTTAAATATCCAAAATAATATTTGATTTAGGGTATGCTATACAAGCTAAGATATAATTATCATCAATTTCATCATCTGATAAACAATTAGTTTCAGACATATCAACTTGACCACTAATTTTTTTTACTTTACAAGCTCCGCACCCCCCTGTTAAACAACTATATCTTAATTCAATTCCATTGTCTTCAGAATTTTGAATCAAAGTTTTATCTGATTTAATTAAAAATTCCTTATCTAAACTATTTAACTTTAATTTGAATTTTTCTACAGTTTTACATTCTTTTGGTACTTTTTCTTTATACTCTTTATCATCTAATAAAACATTTTTTTTATAAGAATAAATATTTTTAAATCTATTTGAACCTTTCCTCACTTGATAAGGAGGATATTTTTCTTTTTTAGAAATAACTGATTTTAAGATTTCTATAACAAGCATATATTAACCTGTAAAGTAAATAGTATATAGTTACACTATATACTATTTACTTATTTACTGTCAATACTTTTTGATATAGAGAACAAAAGAGATAAAAAGAATTTATTTATGAAAAATAGATTAATTGAGGAAATATTATTTAAATTACTAAATATTATATTCTTTTCTCGCTTTTTATCTTTAATACCAAACTTAAAATTTAAATCTTGATTTTATTTTATTTAAAGTAAAATTATTCAATTTTTTATTTGAGTTTAAGTTAAAACCTTCTATATAAAAGTTGTTAGATTTTATTATTATCTCTGAAGTTTTATTTATTCCTTTATCTTCAGTAAACTCTAATAGATTAGATTTAAAATTTAGGTCATTCTTTTTTACAGATAGATTATTAAAAATTAGCATTTTTTTATCTTGATTATATTCAAATTTTTCAGCAGTACCTATAAATTTTTGATTATTTTTAGTAATTACAAATGAAATATCTTTACTTTTTATTATATTTTTTACTTGAAATCCATTACTTATTTTTATATAGTAATCAAAATCAATTTTATTAATACTTTTAATCTCAATATTTTTAATTATTGAGGTTATATGTTTAACTTCTATTTCTTTTTCTTCTGTACATGATATTAGAAAAATTACAATTAGAAGGATAACTTTTTTTTTCATTTATAAATAGTAATCTAATATATCTAATATTTTAACTATAATCTTTTTGGTTCCAGTAAGTTTAACTGTTTCTTCTGTAACTTTTTCTGAAATTTCTATATCCTTAATAAAAAGTTTGTTTTTAATTTCTTCTACAAATTCTTTATCTTCTACTAAAACACCTATTTCTTGATTACCTGTAAAACTTCTTTGATCTATATTTGCAGAGCCAACTATAGCTTTATTATCAAAAATATATGCTTTTAAATGGCTAAATTTTGGTTTATAAAAATAAACATCAATACCAACACTAACAAATCTTTTTGCTGTATATAAATTTAAAGCTTTAAAAACATAATGATTATTTTCTTTTGATATTACAATATTTACTATTACCTTTCTTTTTTTAGCTTTTATTATATTATCAATAATCCCATCATCTGAAAAATAGGGAGATGTCATATAAATATAATCTTTAGCATTATGTATAAGATTATGCATTTCTCTATATAATTGAAAATCCACGTTATCAGGAGTTATATCTGTTTTTAAAATCTTCATTTTTATATTACCATAATATGCATTATCATTAAGTTTTAAAATTCTATTTGGTTCTTTACCTCCTGCTCTTTTCCAATCAAATAAAAACTCTTTTTGTAATTCTTGACTTATTTGCCCTCTTAATAGAAATATTGCATCATGCCAATCTTCTTCATACTCTCGCCCAAAATTCATTCCGCCAATAATAGAAGACTCACCATCTACTATTATCATCTTTCTATGTGTTAAATTTATTCCAGTTCTTGAAAATAGGTTAATATTAAATACCCTTACATCTACTTTTTTCTTTTTTAAAAGTTTTATTATTTTTCTATCATTCCTTCCAAATCTTAAACCTGTAGAATCTATAAGAACTTTGACTTCAACTCCTTCCTGCATTTTTTTTATTAATAGGTTTGCAATTCTAATTCCTGTCGGGTCATAATGAAAAATAAATATTTCAATAAATATTGTTGATTTAGCAGAATAAATAAGTTTCTCAATTTCAGGAAAGCCTTGATTTCCATCAACAAATAATTTTATATTATCATTATTATATGTATAATCAGATTCATTTTTTAATCTCACATCTTCATGTGATAATTTGCCTGCGTTTGTACTCTTTTTATATATATAGTATGTATAAAAATAGTCATATATAATAAAAACTGTTGGGATAATAAGAATAAATAAAAGTATATTAATTAAATCAGACATTATTAATTATATATTAACTCTAAATTATTAATACTAGTATTTATAGCAAAACTTGACTTATATTCTTTATCACAACTTAAATTATATAATTTCCAAATTGTATTTTTTTTACCATCTATATTAATTATTTTTATTTCTTCTTCATCTTTTAAACTTACATCAAAACTATTTAATGATATATTTAACCCTTTACCTATTGCTTTTATATAAGCCTCTTTTCTTGTCCAGCCATTAAAAAACGCTTCTTTTTGAAATTGTTCTGGAATTGTTAAAAATTCTTTTATTTCATTTTCTGAAAAAAAACGATAAATTAATTGCTTATATTTTATATTATCTTTAATATATTCTATATCAACACCAATATCGTGACTATTACTAAACCCTATCAATATATAATCTTTAGAATGTGATATATTAAATTTAATATTACTATCTATAAATGGTTTATTAAAATCATTATATTTAAATTCTATTTTTTTAGGATTTATATCTAGAATAGTTCCTAATAATTCCCTAAGTTTTCCTCTTGCTAATATATAACAATCTCTATCTTTTTCAAAATAGAACCTATTTGCTTTAAATATTTCTTCATTATTTAATAAAGTCTTATAATAACTAATTTTAGATAGATTATTACTTATTTTTATACAATAAATTATTACACTATTTTTATTTATCAATATTTAACCTAAAAAAACAGGCTTTTTAAATATAAAAAGCCTGTTTTTATTGAATTATAATCCTCTCATATATTTAGGTTTTGGTTCTCCTTTTCTTGAAAACCAATCATATAAACCATAAACATAACCTTTTCTACGGCTATCAAATCTTAAAATACCATCAGTTCTTTTTGTTAACTTTGTAATACTTCTTGAAATTTTACCTCTTATCTGATTTTCAGACATTTTCATGCCTTTTTCTTTTACAAATTTTTCAGCAATTACATACATTTCTGCACTTGAAAGCATTTCATCTAGTCTATTTAAACTAGTTAAAATCATTTTATCCCATGTAGATAAGCTATATCCACCTTTTTTTCTAAACCTTTTAGATTCCCCTGAAACATTCATATTAAATAAATTTTGTTTAGGAGTTTCCTCTACGCCCTCTCTAGTAATTTTTCTAGGTCTACCTCTACCTCTTCTTTCAAGAGAAACTCTCATTAATGCTTCTCTCTCTTCTTTTAAAGATCTTTCATCATTTAAGTTCGGTTCAATATCTTCATCAGGTAAGATATCTGGCACTTCTGCTTTCATTGGAATATTTCGTCTTTGATGAACAATTTTTTCCCTTGGAAGTTCTTTAACATATGAACTGTAATCGCTTACTCCACCTGAAGCATTTTTTCTCATAATTCTAAGTTCAACAATAATCTCATTGATTTTATCTTGTTGATACTTTAGTTTTGTTATTTCAGATTCATACTTGTTGATCAATTCCATGATCTGCTCTTCATCCATTAGCCTCTTGCTCCCTTACAATTAAAAATAATTTGTTTTTATGTTTTATCAATACTTAAGTACTTTAATTTTATACTTAATTAATAAAAAAAGAAATATCAAAAAAATATTTTTTTAGCATTTTTTATAGTATTTTTTACATTTTTCTCTGATTATAATAAAATAAATGTAAAAGGTAATCTATCTTTTTAAGAGAAATAATAAAGTTATTATAAAAGTCAACAGTTGAATATATTCTTATATAAAAGTATTATAAAAGTCAGTTTTATTTATATTATTTTGATTTATTTTATGCTAATATTTTAATAATAAAACTTGCTTTATATTTATTTAAGAGCATTACCTCAAACACATATGTATATTTTCATTTTATAGTTAGTCATTATAATTAGAAATATAATAAATGCATTATATGATAAATATATAAACTATTTTATTAATAATAAGCTACTATTCTGAATAAATGTAAAGAAAACATTTTAAATCTTATTAAGCTCTAATATATGTTTTTATCTATAACTTCCCATAACTTACTTATTACATTTTTAGAACATTTTACTAAGTTATAGTAACTTTATTTAATCCTTGAGGTTTATCTGGATCTATATTCCTTTTTTCTGCAATCAATAAAGCATTATATTGACCAACAACACTATAAACTACAGTTTGTGCCCATTTTTCATCTGGTAGATATAAATTCAAAGATTTTTCTTGTTCTTTATTACTAATTTTTAGATACTCAGTATTTTTCTGCTTTAGAACACTTATTATTTTTGATATAGAGTCAGGTACATTATCTTTATCATGGCTATCAAATATTATCACACAATCGTTATTATTAAGACAAGCAATCGGACCATGTAAGAATTCTGCTGAAGAATATCCAAAAGAAGGAACTCCAACTGTCTCTTGTAGTTTTAAAGATGCATCAAGAGCTGCTGGTTGTATTACACCTCTTGATAACCAAACACTTACATTTTTAGAATTTACAAAATCTGATAATTTTTTTGCTTCTTCACTTAATAAATATTTTTCTATACAATTTGCAATTTGTTTATTCTGTTCAATAATATTTATTCCACTTAAAGCCGCAGTTACAATTAGTTGAGCAGAATAAGATTTAGTTGCAGGAACGGCGTTTTCTTTACCAGCTTTAATAAAAAAAACTTTATCAGATACACTTTTAATACTAGGATTTTCTGATTGAGAATTAGTAATTGAAATTACTCTTGCATTTCTTTCTTTTAACCAAGAAGTAGCATGAATTATATCTGTACTTTCACCTGATTGAGAATATGCTAAAACTAGACTATCACTCCAATCTGCATATACTGTTTCTTGAGTCGCTAACCAAGGTCTAAAATCTATAGGATGTCTACCAGTGCTTAAACCAAATAAATAAGAAGCAAATATACAAGCATTTCCTGAAGTACCTCTCCCTAGTAAAACTATATTCTTTTTTGATTTTATTTCTTCTTGTAGTTCATTTGCTGTTTCTTGCCAGTAATTACTTAAACTTCTTATTAAGTCTGGTTGAGATTCTATCTCTTGTCTCATAAAACTTTTCATAAAATTTATTCCTTAAAATTATCTAATTAATTAATTTCTTAATTTTAGATCACCAAACAATATTAGGTTCAATGAACTTTTGAAGTTCTTTTATATCTAGCCCTCTTGTTCCTAAATTATTTTTTATACATAATCCTGCTGCATTTCCTGCTGCTTCTCCCATTGCTGTACAAGTAGCAGTAATTCTTATTGATGCTTGTGCTTCATGAGTAGCCGAAATACATCTACCAGCTACAATTAAATTATCAACACCTTGAGGAATTAGACTTCTATAAGGAATATCATAATATTCACCTTCTTTTAGTCTTATCATTTCTCCACCACTACCTGTAGGATCATGAATATCAATAGGATAAGAGCCTCTAGCTATTCTATCATCAAATTTTGCAGCACTTACAACATCCATTCCAGTCATTGTGTAATCACCTATTATACGTCTAGTTTCTCTTACTCCAACTTGAGTTGCTGTATTTGAAATATATGAGTCTTCAAAACCCTCAACTTTATTTTTTAATAATTGATGTATTTGCCAAGCGTTTTTATGACCTTCTGAAGACGCTCTACTTAAATCAATATTACTCAAACCACTTACTTTTAGACTTCTAGTTGTATTTACAATAACTAAATCATCTCTATGAGTTGTAACAAAAAATATATAATCAAGAGGATTATCAAATTTACCTGTTTTTCTTTCTTCCTCAATTTCTTTTTTAAAACCTGCTATTGAAACACCATTTATATCTTCTTCAATAAAACTATAGTTTTCAGGATTTTTTCTGCAATATTCTAAAACCTTTTTCATATTCACATTAGCAATTCTAAACATTAAAGTCATAGCTTGAGTTAATCCATCTTTTTGTCTTCCTATTTCAAAAGGAACTCCAGCTTTTGCAGCTAAATCAGCATCTGCTGAAGTATCAACAAAAAATTTAGCTGAATAATTTTGTTTACCACTTTTACTTTCAGTAATAATTTCTTTTACTAAATTTCCTTCTCTTATAACACCTGTAAGATATGTATGAAGTAAATAATCAACTTTATATTTATCTAACATATCAAAAAGAACAACTTTTAATGTTTCTGAGTCAAAGGCTCTTGAACCAGCTTTTCTTCCACCATATTTATGAAGTTCATCAAGCATTTCTTGAAATACTCCATAAACTAATTGATGATTTCCAGCACTAAAATTCATAAAAGGTGAAACCATTGAAGCTGTAGAAGTTCCACCAAAAAAACCATATTGTTCAATTAAAAGAACATCTGCACCATGTTTTTTAGCTGCTATTGCGGCTGCAACACCAGACATTCCACCACCTGCAACTATTATTTCTCTTGTCATTATTTTAAACCTAATAAAGATTCTATATATTTATCATTAGCAGAACTAGCTCTATATAATATTCTAACTTTATCTTCTTGATAATCTTCTTCTAAAATCTCAGAGATACTATGAATAACAGATATATTTTTAGAATCACTGATTTTTAAGTTTATTTCTTTAGTTACATAATCAGACTCCATAAATTCTATTATTTTATTTAATAGGGAGTCTACATTCCAGCCTGTTTGTGCTGAGATATAAACAGCATTTTTTATATTTAGAATCTATTTTATAGGCTATTTCTTCTAGATCTACAGAATCAGCTTTATTAAATACAAAGATAGTCTTTTTATCATTTGCTTTTAGTTCTTCGAGAACTTGTTCAACTGTTTTCATTTGTTCTGCAAAATTATTATGGCTTACATCAACTACATGAAGTAATAAATCAGCCTCTGTTACTTCTTCCAATGTACTTTTAAATGAAGCAACAAGATTATGAGGTAATTTATTAATAAAACCAACTGTATCACTTAATAGAAATTTTTTTTTATTATCAAGTTCTATAGTTCTTGTTGTTGAATCTAGTGTTGCAAAAAGTCTATTTTCAGCTAAAACACCTGCATTAGATAATCTATTCATAAGTGTTGATTTACCAACATTTGTATAACCAACTAAAATTACTTTAAATATATTTTTTCTTCCACGTCTTCTAATATCTCTCTGTTTTGATATTTCCTCAAGTTCTCTTTCTAGTTGTGTAATTTTTTCTCTAATTAAACGCTTATCTGTTTCTAACTGAGTTTCCCCCGGCCCTTTTGTTCCAACTCCACCACCACCTGCTTGTCTTGATAAATGTGTCCATTGTCTTGTTAATCTTGGCATAAAATATTTTAATTGAGCAAGTTCAACTTGTGTTTTAGCTTCTTTAGTTTGGGCACGATTAGCAAATATATCTAAAATAACCCAACTTCTATCAAGTATCTTTTTTCCAATAGTATTTTCAAGATTTTTTATTTGACTTGGAGAAAGTTCTGTATCAAAAATAATTGTATCAATTTTAGCTTCTTCTGCATAAATTTTTAGTTCTTCAACTTTACCTTTACCTATAAAAAATGCAGAATCAGCCTTTGTTTTATTCTGTATAAATGATTCTACTACTTCAGCCCCTGCTGTATCAACCAAAGAAGCTAATTCTTCTAATGATTCTTTAACTTCTTCTGATGTATCATTTTGTAATTTAACTCCAACAATAAAGGCTCTCTCTGCTGGTTTATGAGTTTCAATCAAGTAAATTCTTCTCCTCTATCTTCTATTAAAAAGCATAGATAATAATATACAACAATTTATTCTCAATACAATGGACATAAATAATAAATTTAATTAAGCAACTAATCCAATTGTGAGCATGTCTTTGTAAGCCTCAGCCATTTTTTAAATTTAGGTCAATATCAAACTTATGAATAAATAATTTAAGCATTTGATTATTAGAAGCTAATCTTTGATAATTTAGCATAGAAAAAGGTTCTTTGTGAAATTCACCTTTTGTTATTCTGTCTTGTACTTTAGCCATATTTACAGCAAAAAAAGACATATTGAAATGAGTATCTAAAATGTTTTTATTTGTAGATTGACAATCTTCTAAACCAGTAAAAGTTTTACTATCTCTAAATAAAAACTCTATTTGAAATCTACTTGAATAAAATTCAAAAATATCTAAGGCAGATAATTCAAGGTCACTTGGAAATAAAATATATGACGCTTATCTTTATTTGTAAGTAGTAAAACTATTTTTATATTTCTTTTCAAAGATAAACTGTAAACAGCTTTTGTTGTTTTTCACCCTCAAGTAAAGTAATTACATAATCTAACTTGTGATTTTTAAAATCAACTTTACCATAATATTTTCTAGGAGTACCTTTTTTGTTTGTTCTTTCACCTTGATAAAGATAATTTAAATTAGCATCTGACCTTAGTTTACAAAATAATATGCTTCTCTTGTTTGATTATTCCATCTACAAACTCTTTTTTGAATGAAATCCATCAAAAGCAATATGTTTTATCTCTTTAAAGTATTCTTTGTTATTTTCAATATGTTTTAGGTAAAAATCCATTCTATTTTCACAATTAGAATCTGTTTGAAGTGCACTTATTGGATAAGCCGTGTTATATTCTGTATCTATCATTGCTAATAATGATAACTCTAAACCTTTAGTTACTTTTGAGTTCTTTCCATCCCAAAATTTACCTAAACCATCTGTTTTCTTTCCACTTTTTTATAAATGACGCATCAAAAGCCAATATATTTTTATTATTTTCTTTATAGATTTCTTTAATTCCTATTACATTCATTTCTACTATGTTGAATGATTATCCTTTATATAATTTCTTGAGATTGTTTTTTCATTCAATTCTATATATCTGCTTATATTTCTAAAGTTTTTTTCCTAGACTGCAAAAAATTCCATTACTTACTTTTTCTATAAATTTTTTTGGAGCTCTCTTTTAAATTAGACATTTTTGATAATACTTTTGTTATAATTCTCATCAGATAATTACCTCTTTATTATTTTATTTTGATATTTAAAAGTATAATAGGTTTTTATCTACTTTTTTACATTATTAAAAAATGTCCACTGTATTGATTCTATGTTATCAAAAAATATAATATTATTCTTTTAAGAGTTTTTTATGTATTTTATGAATAATAAACCTTCTAAGGCTATACAACAAAATACGAATATTATGATTAAAAGTATTAAGGATAAGCTAATGATAAATTCATAATTTGGATTAAAAATAGGAGTTACTTTATGATTGTCAATAATATCTAAACCATTATACGTAAAATAATTATAAGATTCATCAATTGGTTCTTGAGAAAGTATAAATGATGAAAGATAGTTTTCAATAGAATATGAAAAGTAAATATACACGGGTAAAATTAATGAATTTAAAATAAAAAACTCTTTAAAAGAAAAATTCTCTTTTTTTATAAATAAAGAACTAATAATAGTTCCTAAAAAAACACTAAATAACACTAAAAATATATACAAAAATATTTCAGAGAAAAAAATTATATAACTATCATTATAAAGAATGAGATATATAATTCCAAGTAAAACTTTAATTATACAAGAAAATACAATTGAAGTTAAAACAAAATATGTATTTTTACTATTTAAAAATTTAAGTAACACTAGTTATTAATCTATAAGATTCAGATAATATAAAATAACAAAAAATCTCTAAATATTTAGAGATTTTTTTTAAATATAAATTTTAAAACTTTATGATTTTAATGTCTTAAACATATCATTGATAATATCTTTATTACTATTTAAAGCTTTTACAGAAATATCTGAAATAGAAAAATTTTCTTCAGGTTTTGAGATTTTATTTTTTATTTGTTCTGCATTTGGATTTGCTTTTAGTAAAGCACTTGAATCTTTTTGTGTCATATTATCTTCTGAATCTTTTTTCATATGAATACTTTTATAAACATTTTCAAAAAACTCAGGTTGTTTTAATATATCTGTTTCCTGAACATCAGTATTAACAAAAGCTCTTTCTTTTTTCTCTGTATCTCTGCCACTTCTTAAGAAGATAGGCATAAAATCAAAATTAATATTTTCAGACATAAATATTTAGACCTTTTTAATAAATGACTAAATAAATTATAAATCTTAGAAGCTAATAAATGTATATAAAATTGTAAAAAAGAATGTAAAATTATATAAACTTTAGTCTATTAATGTATAATAAAATCATTATATTTAGGTGATAAAAGATGTTAAAAATACCTATTTAACCTCTAGCCTTTGGCTGTTCTATAAAATATAAGTTATTACTTATTCTATTCTTAGAAATAAGTATATTTTTATTGACCATAAATATTCTAAAAAAAATAATAAATACTTTAATTGATTTACTTAAATTCTTAATCAATAAATTATGTAATTTAAGGAGTTTTTATGCTAAATAATCAATTAAATAAAAGTAAATCAATATTAAATATCAATAAACTATATATTTTCACATTTTTTCATAGTCTTATCTTTGCTTATGTTATAGAGCGTCTTTTTGGTTTAGAAAGAGGTCTTAATATACAAGAAATGGTATATATTGAGATTTTATATGCCTTTGTAGTTTTGGTATTTGAAGTTCCAACAGGAATTTTTGCTGATAAATATGGATATAAAATATCTATAGTTATTAGCTCAGTATTATATTTTTTTGAAATGATAATACTTTCTAACGCTTATAACTTTTATACATTCTCAATTGCAACAACTTTAGTCGCAATTGCAGGAGCCTTAGCGAGTGGCTCTATGAATGCTTTATTATATAACTCATTAAAAAGTGAAAATCTAGAAAATGATTTTGAAAAAATTATTGGTAGACAAAATATTTTTGGTGTCATTTCAGCTAGTATAGCTGGTTTGACGGGTTCATACATAGCTGATAAATATGGTTTTACAATGAATTATTATTTATCAATAATAAGTTATTTTATATGTTTAATAGTTTCATTTAGTCTTGTAGAACCTAAAATCAATGATAATGAGTTTAAAGATGAAGAAGATGAAAAATTTGATTTCAAAAATATAATAAGTTTTTTTAATGAAAACTCAGAAGTTAAGCTTTTAGGTTTTTATAATATAATTTTTGGTGCATTAATAGTTTATATAGAAGAATATTATCAAATCTATTTAAAAGAAATTAATTTTCCTGTATATTTATTTGGATTTGTATTATTAATAATATTTATTTGTGACGGAATATCTCATTTATATTCGTACAAGTTTAAAAAGTTAGCAAATAATAAGTATCTTTTTATAATTAATATGTTTATTTCTTCTTTATGTCTTATTTCAACTAATTATATAAAAAATTATTATAGTATCCTTTCTCTAGCATTTGTATTTTTTCTTTATGGTATTACTGAACCTCTTATAATGGGTACTTTACATCATAGAATTAAAACTGACAGAGCAACTATTGAGTCTTTTATATCATTTGGTCTAAGATTTTTTACCATAATAATTGGATTGCTCTTTGGTTATATTTCAACTAATTTATCCATTTTTAATGGATTTATGTTTTTAGGGTTAATAATGCTTTTTTATACACTATGTCTAGTATATAAATCTGAATCCTAATTTTATTAACTTGTAATAAAGAATAGGCAGATATTAGTTTTTTAAAATATCTGCCTATATCTTTTCTATTATAGAAATTTATAAATAAATTATTACTATAAATTAAATTTAAAAATCCATTTTAGCTTCTTCAGCAATCTGTTCTATAAATTCAGAAGTTTTAACAATACCAAGATCACCATTTTTAATATGTCTTACCCCAACAGATTCAGCCTCAAGTTCTTTATCACCAATTACTAACATATAAGGGATTTTCTTTAATTGAGCTTCTCTTATCTTATAATTCATTGTTTCACTTCTATCGTCAAGATGAACTCTTATGCCTTTTTCTGTTAACATATCAGCAACTTTTTTACAATAATCAATGTGTCTATCAGAGATATTGATTATATGACATTGAACAGGTGCAATCCATGTTGGGAATATACCTGCATAGTGCTCAATTAATAAACCAATAAATCTTTCAAAGCTTCCATACATTGCTCTATGAATAACTATAGGTGTTTTAAATTCATTATTTTTATCAACATAGGTTAATTCAAATCTTCTTGGTAATTGGAAATCTAGTTGTGTTGTAGCTGTTTGAAATTCACGTCCTAAAGAATCATAAACGAGATAATCTATTTTAGGGCCATAGAATGCACCATCGCCATGATTTATTTTATAATCAAGACCATTTTCTACAATAACTTCTTCTAAGATTTTTTCAGCCATATCCCAAAGAGCAGGATCCCCCATAAAGCTTTCTGGACGAGTAGAAAGAACTACACTAAATTTCATATCAAAAACAGAGTAAATTCTCTTAATCATAGAAATTATTCCATTTATTTCTGACTTTAATTGTTCTTCTGTAACAAATAAATGTGCATCATCTTGAGAGAACATTCTAACTCTTGTTAAACCAGATAAAGCTCCAGAAACTTCATTTCTATGTAAAACACCTTGATCGTGAACTCTTAAAGGTAAATCTCTATAACTTTTTAAACTATTTTTAAAAATCAACATATGAGAAGGACAATTCATTGCTTTAAGACTATGTGTTTCTTCTTCAGATTCAAAATTAAACATATTTTCTTTATAATGTTCCCAATGTCCTGAAGTTTCCCATAGATCTTTTTTAAACAATTGAGGTGTTCTTACTTCAACATAACCATTTCTTTTATTAAATTCTCTTATTTTTGTTGAAAGGATTTGAAATATTGTATTTCCTTTTGGTAGCCAAAAAGCATTACCAGGGGAATATGGGTGCATAAAAAATAATTCAAGCTCTTTTCCTAATTTTCTATGATCTCTTTTTTTGGCTTCTTCTAATTGGAACATATATTGGTCTAAATCTTCTTTTGTTTTCCAAGCTGTTCCATATATTCTTTGAAGCATTGGGTTTTTCTCATCACCACGCCAATAAGCACCAGATGTTTTTAAAAGCTTAAAGTTCTTACATTGTTTTGTATATCTTACATGAGGACCCGCACAAAGATCTGTAAAATCTCCCTCATTATAAATTGAAACTTTCTCATCTTGTATTCCATCTATAATTTCAATTTTAAAATCTTGTCCATGTTCACTAAACCATTTTTTAGCAGTTTCTTTGTCCCATTCATCTCTTTTAAAAGGATTATTAGATTTAATAATATCCTTCATTCTTTTTTCAATCTCGGTTAAATCTTCTTCTGTTATTGATCTTGGTAAAGCCATATCATAATAAAAACCATCTTTAATAACAGGTCCTATAGCAAACTTTGCATCAGGGAAAATTTGTTGAACTGCGTGTGCCATAATATGAGCAGCAGAGTGTCTTATACAATGTAATTCATAACTTGGATCGTTATTGTCTATTTTATTCTCATCCATAATAAAAAGCCTTTAAATTCTTCTATTCCTAACATTTAAAGTATTAATTATACTAACTTAAGATTGTTTTAGTCAAAAAAATATTACAAAGAATAAAGTTAAATTTTTTATGTATATTTGTTTATTATGTAACCTTTAGAGAAAAAATACGATTTAAAATACATAGATTTATTTTTGATTGGTATTTATTATGCTTATAGATTCAGATAAAGTTATATGGAATTCATTTAAAAAACTATCATTTAGATTTTTATTTTCTTACTTTTTTATATATATTCTCATTCCAGATAGCTTTTATCCATTAGCTCTTATTAACTGGATTTCTATAAATTTATTTAATTTAGGTAGTATAGAAATTTTTCCTAATGGAAGCGGAGATACTACATATAATTATATTCAAATATTTACTATTTTGATATTAGCGTTAGTATCTACACTATTATGGACAATTATTGATAAAAATAGAGATAATTATGTAAAATTAAATTATTGGTTCAGATTAGTTTTAAGATATTATTTAGCTTACATTTTAATATCTTATGGTTCAGTTAAAGTTTTCAAAACACAATTTCCTTTTCCTGATTTATTAGATCTTGATAAAAAACTAGGTGATATATCTCCTATGGGTTTAGTCTGGTACTTTATGGGGTATTCAAATTCTTATAATATTTTTACAGGCTTAGGAGAAATGATAGGTGGAACTCTTTTATTTTCAAGAAGATTAACTACCCTTGCTTCAATAATTAATATTGCTGTTCTTAGTAATGTTTTTATGTTAAATATGTCTTATGATATACCTGTAAAAATTTCATCATTCCATCTATTATTAATTTCAATCATTTTAATAATGAATGATTTTGTAAGGTGTTTTAAATTCTTTATTTTAAATACAGCTATAGAAAAAGTGGATTTTTTTAAACCTTTTAAAAGTAAAAGAGCAGATTTAGTATCTGGTATTTTTAAAATCATAATTATATCTTTTCTTTTATATACTAGTATATTTTCAGGAATAAACTCTTTAAATAAATATGGGGACAATAGACCTAAACCTGAAATGTATGGGATGTATGAAGTAGAAATATTTAAAGTTAATAATCAAGAGATAGCTCCTATTTTAACAGATGAAAAAAGATGGAAAAAACTTTTTATTGATAGAGATTTTGTTGCAATAAAGTATATGAATGATAAAAAAGATTTTTATGATATAGATATTAATAAAAAAGAAGGAAAAATTGTTTTTAATCAAAAAAAATATGCCTATGATAAAGAAAATTATATAAGTACTATAAAATTTGATTATAAAGAGAATAATGATTATCTTATTCTTAGTAAAGATATTGATAGTAAAAAAACAGAAATAAAGCTTAAGAGAGTAGATTTAAGTAAGTTAAATTTATATAGAGGGTTTAATTGGATAAATGAATATCCATTTAACAGATAATAAATTATTTTTAAACAAAATTAGTCTAAAAAATTAATGAGGCACAAATATTAAAATTACTAACTCTTATCTTATTTTTTCTTGAATTTTTACTTAGTCTATTTTATATTAAACTTATTAAAAACCATCTAAAATCTGCATACCACTCATATTTCTAACTTGGAGTTGAGATATAGCCTCAAGCATAGGTAACATTCTTTTATGATCTTTTAAAACTACATAAGGTAGACTTTCTTTTAATACTGTTATTCTATTTTTCATTTCTTTTGAAATACCAGCAGTATTAAGAGCTGTATTTAAAGCATCATCACAAAAATTTATGTCATTTGATAAATATTTTGATAATATTGTTAAAAGATTTGTATATCCTTCTTCTTCTTGAAGCTTAAAGCTGTAATAAAGATTATCTAGCATGTATTCTCTATTTTCTGGCTCTTCTATTACTTTAGAACTAAAATAGTCAGAAGCTAATCTATGAATTTCTTCATATAAGTTTGCAGCTTCATGTTTTGCATAGGTTCTAGTAAACTTTTTAAGTGTTTCTGGTAATCCCTGTTCTTCAATAAATGAGTATTTTTCAGATAGACTTTGAACTAAATTTTTTGAATTAAATACACCTGCGATATTTTCTATAAGTTCATAATTTATACTTCTAATTATTGCTAATAAAATAATCATTTTTTTATCATGTGGAGGTAAAAAGTCAAGCATAATTACATTTAAGTATCTTAGTGTTTTCTCATCTTCTGCTGCTACCCCTAAAAATTTCATTATTTTAAAAACATCACCTTTAAAATTTTGAAAAGCACCACTAACTAGAGCAAGTGATAAAGGTGCACCACTAGTTAGTTCATGTATAGATTCAATTATTCCTGGTTCAGAAATGACATGATTTTTTCTAATATACTCTTCTACTTCAAAATAAGTAAAATTCTGAAGATAGATATAATTTAGTGTTGTATCATACCTCTCTTTTAATTCTCTTTCCATATCTAATTGAGAGGCAATAATAACAATTATTTCTGTTCTTAAATTTTTTAGAAAAGTATTAAATAAAAAACCAGCTAAAGCATGTATTCTATCAAAAGAATCAAATATTAAAACTAATTTTCTATGATTACTAATTAAATCAATTGCTTGTAAAAACTTTCTTAATAAGATTGATTTATAGTCAACAGGTTTTACATTTCCTTTTTTTAAAGATTCAAGTGTGCTTATTAAATCTTTAGCAATAGCTTTAACATCTGCTTCACCTCTTCTATTACGAGGTAACTCTTTTTCACTATAGGTATTTAGATGGCCATAAGCACCAGTCATATTAAGATTTCCTGTTTGTTTTTTTACATTAACTTCATGTATTTCTGTAGGTGCAGAATTTATTTCTTCTTGTTGTTGTATTTCTTTAACAGAACTTTTTCCTGGGATAAGTGCGGCATTGTCTTTTGAGTTAATAGTCATAGTCTGATTTTGTTTAGAACCATAGCCTTGAGATCTTAGGCTCGCAAGTCTACTTTTTGCATCAGTTGCTTTTGAGGCTGTTTTTGCTTGTTGTTCTTCTCTTAACCTTCTTTCTTCATCTAATTTTTTCTGCTTTTCTAACTCTAAAAGTCTTGCTTTTTCTGCTTCCTTTTCTTGAAGTAAAGAACGTGTTTTTGGTGCTTCTTTTTGTGGAACCTGTTTTAAGTCATTTGTCGTATCATCAGCTAAAGTACCATTTAAAAAATTATCATAAGCTTTATCAAAATTAGCAAAAGCTTGTTGTAAAGACTCATCTTTAGAAACAATAGAATCACGAACCTTAACCATAAAATTTACTAAGCCTAAAGTTTCAGATAGACTGATAAGTTTACAATCAACTTTTACTGTGAAGGCTTTAGAAAAAATATTATTACTTTGACTTAAATGTAAAATTTGGTTTATTAGCCAAGTTTTACCACTTCCTTCTGCACCTTCTATATAAAATAGATTAGGGTAATAATAATTTGTATTCCCTATAAAGTTTTGAATAGCATATTTTAGAGAGCTTAATGGCTCATTTCTAAATAAAAACTTTTTCTCATTCTCAGGTGATTTTTTATTCTCTAAAAATCCCACTTAATAACCTCTACTTAATTTGTGACAACAAGATTTTTATCTTTATCGTTAGAATTAAACTTATACTTGTTTATTTCCTCTATAATTTGAATATTTTTAGAAATAATATTATTTATTTTATTTAAAGACTCTGTATTTTTAGAATTTGAGTCGTCTGTTAGATTATTAGAGAATCCATTAATAATTAAATTAGTATATTCATTACTTACATTTGTCATTTCAGATAAGCTTTCAATTTCATCTTTAAGATTATCAATTATATGTTTTATATGCCCATAACTACTAGCCTGACCATAAATTGATTTTTGGATTTGTTCTAACATTATTGTAATATGACCTAAAGCATCAACAATATGTTTTACACCTATTGATTGTTCTCTAATAGATTGACTAACCATCATTACTTGTTGACTCATTTGAGTTGTGGATTCTGCGACTATATCAGCAACACCAGATTGATCTATAGAACTATTTGCAATTTTATCAACTAATTGTGCAGTGTATTCTACACCATCTAAAACTTGGTTTATTTTTACTCCAGCTTGTTGAGCAATCTTAGTTGCTTCTTCTGCACTTGTTGCTCCACCCCTTACAACTTCAACAGCCCCAATTGCTTCTTCTTGAATACCTTTGATTAAATTTCCAATTTCTTTAGTTGCTTGACTAGATCTTTCTGCTAACTTTCTAACCTCATCAGCGACAACGGCAAAACCTCTACCATGTTCACCTGCTCTCGCTGCTTCTATTGCTGCATTCAAAGCTAAAAGATTTGTTTGATCTGCAATATCTCTAATAACACTTACAATATCTCCAATTTTTTGAGTATTTTTACCAAGATTCTCAATTACAAATGCAGCTTTTACAACTATTTCTCTTAAATCTGTAATTCCTTTAACAGTTTCCTGAACTGATTTATTACCATCTTGTGCTGCTGATTTCATTTGTTGTGCAACACTTGCTGTCTCTTGAGCGTTAGAAACAGATTGTTTTGCATTAGATGAAAGTTGTATCATAGCAGCAGATGTTTCTTCAGTTGATGCCATAAGGTTTTGAGCACTTCCTGTAATATTTTCAATTGATGAAGATGTTTCTTCAACAATTGCTGAAACTTCTTCAAGAGCAGATGTTAAAGCTTCAATACTTGAAGTTATTTGACTTGAACAAATAGCAATTTCTTCAGATGAAGCTGAAACTTCATCAAAAATAATTCTCATATCATTATTCTTATTCATTGCTTTATCAATTTCTTCTTTTAAGTTATTGAGATTTTCACTAATAGTATTTGTTCCGCTCACTTGAGGTGAAATATCAATTAAGCTTTGTTTATAATTTTTTAATTCATTTTCTAAGGTTTGAGAACTAGTTTTTATTCTTTCTAAACTCTTAGAAAATTTACTAGAAACATCACTTAAAAGTAATGGTAAATTGCCACTTGCTGTATCTCTTATTGATAAGTCACCATCTAGCATTGAGTTAGATAATTCTTCAGAACGTTTAATATCATTTAAATTTAATGATCCATTTTTGCGTTGAACCATCACATGAAATATGGTAAATAATATAGGACTTACAAAAAAAATCATTGCAATAGCTATAATAGGATTTTTAAACCCTATAGCTAAAATATATGTAACAATTGCATTTATTATAGATGCGATTAATAGTTGCTGTCTTATATTATTATCTTCATTCATCTTTTTTAAATCCATTTACTTTGAAAAATCATCTTTAAAACTCATAATATTATAATATAATAATCCTAAGAGGCATATAAAATTAATAAAAAAAACTAATTAATAAATAATTTGTAAGAATATTAAAAAATTTCTCATAAATTTTTACTAAAGTTTATTATAGTTGAATTGAACTTAATTCATTTTACAAAAATATTAGCTTTTTCATTTACTTTTCCTACTATAAAAGCAGGTATTTTATCTTTTAATAAATCTTTAATTAAACGCTCAGAATCTGATTCAGGAACACTTATTAATAATCCACCAGATGTTTGAGGATCTGATAATAAATATTGATATTCAATCGTAATATTATTAGAAAAATCAACTATACTTTTTACATTTTCTAAATTATCTTTACAACCTTTAGGGACAGCCCCTTTTTTAGTAAAATCTAATGCATAGTTATAAAATCTAAAACCATCAATATCAACAATTACCCCTTTATTACTTCCTATACACATTTCTTTTAAATGTCCTAAAAATCCAAAACCTGTTATATCAGTACATGAATTAACATTATATTTACACATAATCTCACAAGCTTTTTTATTAAGAGTCATCATTCCATCAATACAATCATTTATACCATTTTCATCTACTAATTTTCTTTTTAAAGCAGTGGTTAAAATACCTGTTCCAAGTGGTTTTGTTAAAATTAAAACATCATTTTCTTTTAAATTACAATTAGTTAAAACTTTATCTGGGTGAATTATACCTGTTACAGATAGACCAAATTTTGGCTCTTTATCTTTTATGCTATGTCCACCAACCATAATTGCTCCACTCTCTTTAACTTTGTCTGCTCCACCTTTAAGAATCTCGCCTAAAATTTCAAGAGGTAAAGTTGCTGGAAAGCAGACTATATTCATTGTTGTTAAAGGAGTTCCACCCATTGCATAAACATCACTTAGAGAATTTGCAGCAGAAATAGCTCCATATTTATATGGATTATCAACAACAGGTGTAAAAAAATCTAGTGTTTGTACTAAAGCTTTATCATCACTTATCTTAAAAACACCAGCATCTTCATTAGTAGATAAATTAACTAATAAATTTGTATCATCTTGTTTTGGTAATTGCGACAGAACCTGTGCAAGTTGGGTTATCCCCAATTTAGACGCTCAGCCACCACTTTCAACAAGTTCAGTTAATTTAAAATCTTTATAATCCAATTTTTGTAACCTTTAAATAATCTTATGAATTAATATTATATTCTTATATTATATTTTTGTAGTATAAAAAATAGATTTAACTAAAAAGTTTTTTTTAATTCTTAAAATAATTGACTTTTAATTTTCAAAACAATATTATTTATACATCTTATTATTCATTTAAAAGGTATTATAAAATGTTTTTCAAATCAAATAAAAAATCTAAAATGTTTTTAAGTCTAGTAACTCCATTTATAATTATGACATCTGTTGCAAATGCTGGTCCTAGAACTACAACTTGGGAAGACATATCATGGACACAATATAATCTTAAATTCTCATTGCCCTCTGATTTAAAAGAAACTGAAAATACATCTACTAAATACATTGCTGAAAATAAAAGCTTAACTTTTGAAATATATCCTTGGAAGGATGACTCCTTAAATGAAAAAGAAGTTGCAGATGCAGCATTTGCTGATTTAGGGCTTGATAAAAAGGGATTAAAAATAACATCTAATAAAAAAAGAAGTTTAAATGGTCTTAGTGGTTATGAGATCTTAGGTGAAGGTTTTATTGATGGAAAAGGTGTAAACTTTGCTGTTTTAGGATTTATAGATCCAAATAGTTCTAATAACTATGCATCTTATATTTTATATTGGCAAGATGGAAATGAAAAGAAAAATATAGAGATAGAAAGAGAAATTATAGAGAGTATATCTCCTATTAGATAAAAAATGAATTTATTAGTATACTTTAATTTAATTATTAGAGTATATTAATAATTTAAATAGTTTAACTAGCTATATTGAGTTCTTCTTCAGGTATGATTATAGGAATAGCTTCTACATTTGTTATTGTGTAATAAAAAAAGTCAAGAATAACACTTCCACCAACATCATCTCTCATCATAAAAAATTGTTTTAGATTTCTAATAGTATTAAATTTAGGATTAATAAATTTTGTTATTGCTTCTTCTTTCATTTCTAGCCTTACTACAAGTTCCTCCCCCATCTCTTTAAGATCGTATTTATCTACAGGAAGTTCTAAAAATGTAGAAATTTTTTCTAAACCCTCTTGAGATAAGCGGGGTATATGTATAAATATTGAAGATAGAACATCTTTTTGTCTAGTTGTAACCAAAATAAAATTTTCAAATTTAAATGGTGCACCATTAAGATTAAATGTAACATTTTTACCATCAAAAATGGTATATATTTCGTGTATATCATTTGTTTCCGGATCTAGAAACGCTTTAACATCTATATTATTCATATTAACTCTCTTTTCCATCAAAGATATTTAAATAATCATATTTACTAAATCCTAAAATTATAAATTTTATTAATGAGTCTGTATCGTTAAATTTAAAACGTATTGACTTTGGATATTTAGTATTTATGTTCATTTCAGTAATTTGTAATATATAAGTATCAATATCTTTTTCTATATCTAATTCACAAAGCCCTATTAATCTTCTTTCATCATATTCAAAAGAACAAAATGAATAAGAAGGTAATATATGTATTAAAATTTTTGATATATCACTATCAATAATATTTTTTAAGTTTATATAACTGAAATCTTGATATGAAAAAACATTGTATCTAGTAAATCTTTTATCTTCTTTTTTTAGATAATTTATAAAAGATAATAAATCCTCTATATTAGATTCAATTTCAGAATTTAACTGATTTATTCTTATCTTGTGATATATTTGCATTTCATATAAATAGAACAAATACTTTAAATCTTCTTTCAAACCATTAGGAGATTTAATTTTTATAGACTTTAGATGCTCATCTAAGATATTAAATCTTTGAGTTATCTGCTCATAGAGGTACGCATTCAACTTAAATTCATTTGTATTTAAGCGTTTAAAATATAAATCATTTATCTCTTGATTATATTTTAGGAAAATTTGAATACTCTTAGATAAATCACTCATTTTGAGTTTATTAGTATTAACAGTAATTTTTGAAAATTGATTTTGTATTTGCTCATTAATTTTCGTTAATAATGTTTGTAATGTTGCAACTTTTTTTTGCTTATTAGTTTTTAATCAAATATGTTATTTAATAGATTCTTTTTATCTTTTAATGTTTTCTATATCTTTACAGTTAAGATTTAATATTTTTTAAAATTTATGTAATCTCTTAAAGTATCTATGTTATAAGCAAGTGATAAATATAATTGAACTGAATTAAATGTATTTTACTATTTTTTTATCTAAATTCAATAGATTCTTTTTTAAAGAATTGGAATCTAATTTATCTTCTTGAGCTATTATATTATCAAATCTCACGTTTAATTTCAATATAATCATTTAATAGATTATTTTTAGAGTCTTTTTCTTTATAAGTAAACTCTTTTGATAATTTAATTATATTAGATGTAATAGTCTTATTTTTTTGAATAATTAAATAAAAAGTTTAAAATTCATTAGAATAATTCTCTAAGATCATTTTTTTGTATCATCATTTATTTTATCTTCGATTAAGTCTTTAAATAAATAATAGATAATTCTGCTTTTTATAACTTGAAAATTATCATCTTCTTTAAATTTGTATATATCTTTTAATTCATTTTCATCTAATGACTTTATACTTATATCAAATAAGTTATTATCAGTTAATTTTGATAAAATTTTTGTATTACTCATTTTTATTCTAACCTAGCTTTATCTAATTGCTTATAGATTTTATTTATAGATAAATCATTATTTAGTGTTATTCTAAAAGCATTTTTATCTGTGGATTTATAGTGACATTTATTTTAATTAGATTTTTGCTACTTAAAGGGTTAATACTAGTTTTGCTTTCATTACAGTAACAGATGTTTTATTTGCAACATTATCAATACTTTCTGAGAGCTTGTTTATATTTGATATTTTTTAAGTCTATTCTTGAACCTAGTAAAGATAAACTACTTTTTTGATTAGATACATAAAGCATTAAGCTAATATCATTATCTTTATATTTAAATAAATTATTTTCTGTAAGTTTATTTTTAGCATTTATATATGTTACACCTTCTAATACCCCAGTAAATTGCTTTTTACTTACTTCTAACTGATTTTTAAGAACAGTAATAGAGGATTTTTTTATATTATCTCCAGACATAAAGTCTAATATAATATTTTTTGTTTCATTTGATAAGCTCTTAAATTCGTCAGAATTTATTGTTTTTAATAAGTTATCTGATAAACTAGGATTTTTGTTTATATCATTATTATGTAATGTTTTAACAACTTTTAGTTTTTCTTCATCAGAAAAATTATTATCCTCAATCTTTGCTAAAGTTTCTTTTATTAATGGTTGTTCCTTTTCACCATACATACTTTTGATAAACATTATCATTGACTCTTGATCTTTTTGACCTCCACTAAGATCACCACCTTCATCAGTATCAGCATCCATATCCATATCTGTATCTATATCTGAAGGCCTCAATTTTGAACCTATAGCCAACTGAGCTTGTAATTGCTTTTGTTTTAAATCTTCATTTGCATTTAATGATTCAGAATTACCTCTTCTTGACGCTCTATTTACCATTCTTCTTGTGATTTGTCTAATTGCAGTAGAATGAACTTTAGTAAACATTTTTTCTGCAACTCTATCTGATCTAAGATTTTTTAATAAGGCGTTATGCATTGTTTTAGCTGCATTACCTGCTTTGGTAACCATAAACTTTATTTTTTGCTGATGTTCTTCTGTACGTGATTTATGAAGTGCTTTATGAGACTCATTTGATTTTTCTACATCATCTCTTTGTTTTGCTCCACCAAGTCCTTCTCCTTGTTGCCCTTCACTTAATCTTGGTTGAATAGGAGAATTACCTGAAATACCTGTAGTTGACATATTAATCTATCTCCTCTTCAGTATTATCATCTTGCTCATTATTATTTGAAAATAATTTATCAACATTTCCTATCTCAAGTTCAATAGATGAAATCAGATTTTGTTTAAAATCTTCAAGCTCTAAAGGTAATTCTTCTCCAAATATTTCTTCTGCTATTTGTACATATTTTAAAGCTACTTGATCCTCACCTAAAACATAGAATATATATGATAAACAAACATAGGCTTCTACATTTTCTGGATCAAATTTTAAAGCTTCAATAATGTTATCTCCAGCTATAGCTAATTGTTCTTTATCTGCTTCACCATTTTCAAATTCTTCAAGGATTTTGAAGCCTTCTTCATAGGCATTTCCTGAATTTTGTTTTCTTATATCCTTAACTTTAGTTTTTGCTTTTGCTAAATCTTCTAAATTAAACATAGCTTATTAATCCTTTATCTAGTAGAAACTTTTAAATGCCTCGAGTCTATAGTTACTACTTAAAACTCTATGAAACTTACTTCTATTTTTACTTCTATTTGTTTTTATCATACAATATTTTTTATAATAAGAGAATTTTTTTTGTTAAAATTATACAAAAAATATTCATTTATTACTTAAGTACATTCATTTATATTTGTTTATATTTTAAATCAATATATTTAAGTTATAATTACATTCTACTTTCAAAATAATTACTTAATTGATTTTGGTTGTAAAATAAATAAAACTCTAGTAAATTTTTATTAATAATGTTATGATAATTTTAAAGTTTTTATTACATTAAAATTTAAAATAAATTGTTTTTAGGATATTTAAATTTATATGAGTGAAAATAATCTTTTAAAAAAAAGAACAACACCTCATAGATATAATTTACCAACATTAGATGATATTAATAATGATAGGTTAATACTTAGTAATCTATTATCAAATATACCTAAGATTGACCCTTTCTTTATAAAGAAACTAACTAAAATTATGAAGTTTAATCATCTTAAAACATTCAAAATTTTTTATAAAAATTATGTAAAATACCTACAGAATAAAAAATTAAAGATTGAAAAGCTAATGAAATACTTTATAAAAGGATTTTCTGGTAGCATAGATGAACCTAATAATATATTTATAGTTCTTCTAAAGTATATTATTTTGTTTTTAGGGTCTATCAATAAATTTATTTTATGTAATATCAAAATATTTATATGTAAGGAGAAAATGTATGTGCAGAACAAGAGTTAATTCTATAAGTGGCGTTCAGCCGACACAAGACACACCACAATCAGTTTCTGGGGCCATGCTTGTTAGAGTAAATAGTAAACAGAATATAAGTGAAAGTCATCCAAAACAAGAGAGTATTACAAACCTTTCAGATGAAAAAATTGAAAAAGATCAAAGTTCAATAAAAAGTTCACAATTAAACCCTCAAAAAGTTAACGTAGATTTTATTAAGTCTATAACTCAAGATAGTACAGAAGCTTTAACAAAACCCAATACAGAACAGTTACAAAATGTTCAATTAAAACCAATAGGCAAAACTCTTGATGAAATTGATCAGGGTAATAATAAGACACTCACTAATTTAAAATCACAAGAAATTGAAGCCCGTCAAAATACAACTAGTTTTCAAACTAAAATTGATGAAGCAAGTTTAACAAAGCCTACATCTGAACAATTACAAAGTGTTCAATTAAAGCGTGTAGGAAAAACGCTTGATGAAATTGATCAAAAAACCCAACTAAATCCAGAAAAACTTAAAGAACAGCATAATAATTTATCTGAAAAAACTGATATAAATCCTAACAAACCTATAGCTGAAGATTTTACTAAAATTTTAAATACAAAATTCAGAGATAAAGTTGCAAAACTTGATTCCGTATTAGTAAAAAGTAAAGTTTATGATGAGTCTAGAGTTACAGCAAGACAAACAGTTGCATCAATATCACATGAAAGTTTATTAATAAGAAATCTTTCAAAAATGAATGATAATGAATTAAGAGCTGAAGTTGTAAAATCAATTGGTGGATTAAAAGATAAACATGATGGAAAAACATATGAACAACTTCCTAAAAATAAAAGAGAACTTGTTGACGCTATTGTTCAAGGAATAAAAGATGGATTACCTCAAAAAATAGAAGTAAGAATAAAAAATATTTTTATTAAATCAGAATCTTCACCACTTAAAAAAAATATGGATGAAGTTAAAACTAAGTCAAAAGAAGCTTTATTATCTTGCACAACAGATGTTAGATATAATATGTCATTACAATCAGAATTTGATATCAAAACAAAAATTGCAAAAGATATTGGACTTAATATAAGTGAACATAATAAAAGATGGTTTCAATCTATACCAGAAGATAAACAGAATTTCATTAATGCTGTATATGATGGATTCAAAACATCTTTTGATACAAAGTTTGAACAATTATCTGGTCAAAAGACAATAAAAGATAAAGAAGATAAAGATATAACAGTACCAGATAAAATTACTATTAAAGGAAAAGAGTATTCTGAACCTCAATTTTTAGGACAAGGTGGTTTAGGAAGAATTTTAAAATATACTAATCAAGAAACTGGTAAGAGTGTAATAGTAAAAGAACTACTAGAAAAAGAAAAAAGGCAAGATATGATAACAGAAATTATTAATCATAAGCATGCTATGGATCCTAGCGGAGAAGGAGATAAAAATATTGTTAAATTTATGGGTGTAGCTAAAAGTGAAGATGAAACTCTTTATATGATCATGGATGAAGCTAAAGGTGGAGATATGAAAGGTGTAATGAGAAAATTACAAAACTCTCAGGACATATCAGATGGAAGTAAAGCTTTAATAAATAGATTTATGATGAAGGATGTTTTGAGTACTATGAATTATGTTCAAGAAGAAAGAAACATGATTCACTTTGATTTAAAACCTGAAAACTTTTTAATGGATGAAAATGGTAATGCAATGGTTTCCGATTTTGGTAGTGCTAGAATTGGAAGTGATGATTTTAAAGATAGAGAGTTAGTTACAACACCTGCTTATTCATCCCCTGAAGTATCTTCAAGATTTGATGGTAGAAATGCAAAGTTTGTTAATCAAAAATCAGATACTTGGTCTGTTGGTATGATGCTTAATGAGCTTACAGGTGGTAATGTTCATATGTTTACACCAGATAGACCTGAAGGTGAAAATGTATATGATTATGAAATTGAAGCTAATATAAAAGACTTTGGAGCTAATAATGAAAATAGAATTCGTAATACATCTGATGATAAGAAAATTTTAACTTCATCTGATAACATAGTAAATGCTCTTATGAATCCAGATCCATCAAAAAGACCAACACTTAGAGCAGCATTAGAACACAGCTTTTTCCAAGATCCTTTATTAAATGATCCAAATTTAAAAGAGTTAATGAAAGAAATAGTTAAACCAACAGATCAACAAGATACTCAAAAAATTAAGAATTTAAGTGATAAACTAGATAAGTTAAATCCTGCTGTATTTGATAAGCCAAAAGTAGATACAGAACAAGTTCAGGAGCAACAAAAAAATTGGACTAAAGTAGATGGTAAATGGCAGCAAGTGTAAGAGGAGAATAATATAAATGTTTGATATGAGTAGCCTAGCTACAGCTAAAAAGAAAGCATCAACTAATTATGAAAAAAGTGTTGGTGATTTTGAAGTTGAGCTTAAAGAAGGGATAAGATTATTTACAGAATTTGCAAGTAATCAAAATACAGAAATTTTAAAAAAATCAGCTGATAAGTTTTTTGATGCAATAAGAGCTAAAAGAAGCAGAGTTGAACCTTATATTTATTTATCATATATCTTTTATATGTTAGATAATAATGATTCAGCTAAAAGATACCTTGATTATGCGAAATCTATTGATTCAACACGTAGAGAAATCTTAGATTTACAAAGAGTCATTTATAGCTAAAAAAATAATTCTGGGGCTATACAAAAAATTAGTATTATTGTTAAGTCCCAGATAAATTTATTACCTTAATACAAGTATTATTCTTCATAAGTACCAAAAACTATATTTAAAATATAGATAAAAATCTTATTATTGCTTTAAAATAGATATTTTTTTATTGTTCATAAGCATATTATTTTACTTAAATCTTTTACTATATCTTCCCAATTATATTGTTTAGACTTATTAAAAGAGCTATTAGAATAAAAATCTCTATTTTCTGAAACATCATAAATAGCTTTAAGCCAATCTTCTTTTTCAAAACCTTTTACTGTAACACCACCATTTTCTACAACTTCTATCATAGCTGAGTTATGTGAGCTTATTACAGGGCAAGAACATGACATTGCTTCAAGTTGAGGTAATCCAAAACCTTCATTTAAAGATGTTGAAATATAGATATGAGCCATATTATATATTTTTACTAATTCATCAGGAGGTGTAAAATCTGCAAATATTACTTTATCTTTTGGAAAATCATCTTTTTCTATAATATCTTTTATATTTGTTTTACCCCAACCTTTAGCACCTATAACTAATAAACTATAATTTTTTTTTGCTAATTCTCGCATTAATGAGAGTAGATAAGATATATTTTTTCTAGGTTCTAAAGTTCCTACAAATAATAAACACTTATCAGTTAAATTATATCTGTTTAAAAAGCTTTCTCTTTCAGATTTACTTATATCTATTTTTCGATAAATCCTTTTATCCACACAACTTCCAACAAAAATATTTTTATATCTAATCTCTGGATAATATTCTAAAATTTTATTTTTTGTATATTGAGAAACAGTCCATAAAATATCAGCATTTTTAATTGATTTATCAAATAAAAGTGTATGAGTAAAGATATTAAATAAACTCATTGTATTTTTGTAATCTTTAAAAACTACATCATGAACTGTTACAAGAGATTTAATATTTTTAGGTAAATTAAATGGTAAAAGTGTTGCAGGTGACCAAAATATATCAGGTTTTATTCCTTTTAAAAAACTAGAGCATTGAAAAATATACCAAAAAGATCCTATTTTTGATAAAAGAGTTTTTTTTAAAACTATATGAACATTATTAGTTTTTATTAATTTTTTCTCAATATCAATATTTAAAGGTCTTGGAACTAAGAGATAAAATTCCCAATTAGGATTTTGAGTTATTAATTCATTAATAGCATTAAGTAAAAAACTTGCAATTCCTGTTAAGTTCTTTGTTAATGACCTTGCATCTATAGCTATTTTCAAATTAGTTATCTATATATGAACCAGCAAAATCCATTACAAACATATAGTTATAAGCTTTATGAGTTCCTTCAGCAACACCAACATACTTATATTCAGGGCTTAACATTGTTTTTCTATGACCTCTAGAACTTACACCATCATCTATAAGTAATGACATGATAATTCTTTCAGCAATATTATTACCATAATCAATATTTTCTGCTGAAGTAATACTCCATTTACCATATCTATTCATTCTATCAAAAGGAGTGCTTCCATCTGTTCCATTATGTCCTATTTGAGTTGTAACTGATTGCATATTAACTAAATCTTTTGCTGCTTTTGATAAACCTTTGGATAAATTAAACTCTGGTAAATCAGGTGTAGAATTTAAAACCTCATAACACTCATCTACAGCTTTTAAACCTTCTTCTGTAATTATAGTTATTTCATTTGGATATTTTAATTCTTTATCATTATAGTATTTTTTTATATCAAGAATTTTTTTTGCATATTTCTTAGGTGATTTTCTAAGTAAATTTAGTTCTTTAAAAGTTTCTTGTTCTAATTGTGATAAAAAAGAGACATCTTGATTAGTATTTGTTACTTTAGTTTCAGTTTTTGCATTAGTTGGTTTATCTAATTGAAAACTACAAGAAAAAATTACAGTTGATATAAAGGTAAAAATAAATGCTTTTTTCATATACTAACCTAAAATAATAAAAAATTTAATAGTAATATTATATGATTAATTTCCTAAAGTTTAAATTATCTATAAAAAACAAATACAAAATATCAATAGAAGCTTAAATTTACCTTATCTGAATTAAATATTGTAAGGTAAAATATCTATTATGAGTAAAAAATTTCAACTAAAGTCAGAATATCAACCTTCAGGAGATCAACCTGAAGCTATAGAAAAGCTTGTTGATGGCGTAAATAAAAATCTAAAATGTCAAACTTTATTAGGAGCTACTGGTACAGGTAAAACTTTCACAATGGCTCATGTCATAAATAAAGTTCAAAAACCAACTTTAGTAATAGCTCATAATAAAACACTTGCAGCACAATTATGTAATGAGTTAAAAGAGTTTTTTCCTGATAACGCTGTGGAGTATTTTATTAGTTACTATGACTACTATAGACCAGAAGCATATATCCCTAAAACTGATACATTTATTGAAAAATCAGCTGTTATAAATGATGAAATAGACAGGTTAAGGCACTCTGCAACACGTTCTCTATTTGAGAGGAGAGATGTTATTGTTGTTTCAAGTGTTTCTTGTATATATGGTTTAGGTTTACCTGATGAATATTTACGTTCAGCTATAAGATTAAGTGTAGGACAAGAGATTAGCAGAAATGATTTAATACGTAATTTAATAGATATTCAATATGAAAGAAATGATATTGTTTTAGAACGTGGTAAATTTAGAGTAAAAGGTGATATTTTAGAGATTTACCCACCTTATGAAGAATTTTTTATAAGAGTTGAGATGTTTGGTGATGAAATAGAAAAAATTGGCTCTTATGACTTAGTAACTGTAAACCCAATTAAAAAAATGACTGATATTGTTTTATATCCAGGTAAACATTTTATAATGTCAGGTGATACTTTAGAGAGTGCTTTATCAAATATAGAAAATGAGTTAAAAGAAAGACTTGAAGTATTAAAATCTGAAAATAAATTACTTGAAGCTCAAAGATTAGAACAAAGAACAAAATTTGATATTGAAATGATGAAAGAAATAGGAACTTGCCAAGGAATTGAGAATTATTCAAGACCATTAACAGGAAGAAAAGAAGGAGATCCTCCAGAAACATTAATTGATTATTTTCCAGAAGATTATTTAATAATGGTTGATGAATCTCATGTGTCTTTACCTCAAATAAGAGCTATGTATAAAGGAGATAGATCAAGAAAAACAACTTTAGTTGAACATGGTTTTAGGCTTCCTAGTGCTTTAGATAATAGACCTCTACAATGGAATGAGTTTTGGGATAAAATGAATCAAATTGTTTTTGTATCAGCAACACCAGCTTCTTTTGAATTAGAAAATAGTGAACAAATTGTTCAACAAGTTATAAGACCAACAGGATTAGTTGATCCAGAAGTAATTGTACGAGAAACAGCAAATCAAATTGATGATCTTATTGGTGAAATAAAAACAAGAGTTGATAAAAATCAAAGAGTATTAGTTACAACTCTTACAAAAAAAATGGCAGAAGATTTAACAAGATTCCTTCAAGATTTGAATATTAAGGTTAAGTATCTACATTCCGATATTAAACCTATTGAAAGGATTGAGATTTTAAGTGATCTAAGAAGTGGAGCTTTTGATGTTCTTGTTGGAGTAAATCTACTTAGAGAAGGTTTAGACTTACCAGAAGTTTCTTTAGTTGCAATTATGGATGCTGATAAAGAAGGATTTTTAAGATCTGAAAGTTCTTTAATACAAACTATTGGTAGAGCAGCAAGAAATGTAGAGGGTCAAGTTTTTATGTATGCTGATAAAATAACAGAATCAATGGCTAGAGCTATGAATGAAACTAGTAGAAGAAGACAAATACAGTTGAAATATAATGAAGAACATGGAATAACTCCAAGAACAATTATAAAAGCAATGAATAATTCAATTCTTGAAAAATTAAAAGTTGCTGATACACAATCACCTTATATAACAAATGATGATATTGATGGAATAGAAGAAATTCCTAGAATAATTAAAAAGCTTGAAGAAGAAATGAAAGTGTATTCTAAAAATCTTGAGTTTGAAAAAGCAGCAGAAGTAAGAGATCAGATTTTAAAACTTAGAAATTTAAAAGCTAAAGCTGGTTTATAGGTTGTAATTTTTAAATAAGGTTAGGTATTTAATTTTTATGCAGACCATAAAGATAATTCTCTGGAAGAAGCTAAAAAGTAATCCATAAAAAGTTAAGGTAATTTTTTAAAAAACAATTGTTTAGCTATCATAAAAATAATTCCGATAAGGGAAAAATAGAACATAATAGGAGAATATTTAGCCAAAGAAAAACCTACTGCTCCCATACACCCTAAAGGATTAATTAATACGAAAAAAAGTAAAAAAAATAAGTATAAAATTAAATAATCTTTGTTTAAACTATTTTTTAAAGCTGTTAACCATAGACAATATAAAGATGTAATAAATAATATTATCCCGAAAATTACGTTGATATTAGAATCAGACGAGTTACAAAAATTTATTTGATAAATGAAATTTGTAATAAATGATGTGGAAAAAAATAAAAAAAAACAGTTAATCCATAAATAAAATTATTACTAAGATTAAATTTACTCATTTGGAAAATTTCCCTGATATATCGGAGTTAAACCTTGCTCATCACTTTTATTAAAATCTGATGCTTGATAAACTTTTTCTCTCCACGGATCAATAATTATAGCTTTATCACCCCAACTAGAAGGTTTGCTTTGATCTGAGCCTTCTTTTCTATTAACTACTACAAAAATATGATTATTTTGTTCATTGCTAGAGTACTGAACAGAGAAAAATTCTACCTTGCCTCCTCTTAACTCCCTAGCTGCAACTGCTGCAACTGCTGCTAATTCACCACAATTTCCTATTCTAGTTACAGAACTTGTGAATGCCATTCGTTTAACCATATCTTTATCATCAAAATTTTGTTCAAGTATAGTTTTAGCTAACACTCATGTAAGAATAAGTCCTGTTCTTTTTACAAAGATGGCACTTTTCTCTTCAAGTGTACGGTTTTGGTCTTCAACTAAACGAACTTGATTTTTTGTTGCTGCTATAATTTGATATCCATCTGCCATAGTAAATAAGTCATGAGTCTCCAAAGCTTTGTTTAAAAGATTATTTATTTTTACTTCATTCATATTTTTACTATTAAGTTTAGTTTCCAAGTCTTTAAATTGAGTAGGTGACATTACTACTTTAGCTCTAAGATATTTTGTATGAATTGTATCTGATATTCGATGATTCGGGTCAGGTAATTTTGGTAAAGTAAGATAGGTGGGTGATAAACAATCTATACCCTTACATTTTAGCTTATCAATTTTTTCATTGATCTTCTTTATATCAAAAACAACTCGTTGATCCAATGGATTCGTATCACCACTTTTTAAATTTGGTAGCCTTACATTGATTTCATCTTGAACAACTGTACTCGTAATACCAGCATTTTCAAACTCTTTATCATTTAAAACACCATCATTATTTTTATCAAGCTTTTTTACTTCGCTAAATGATATTTTTTTATCGCCATTTGTATCTAACTTTTTAAAATTATTCCAACTACTTTCTTCCTTGAACCCGTTTCTAAAACTGTATTCACTCATATATTTTTCCTCACCAACTAATAATTCTTATAGAGTTATAGATATAAAAACTTGCTCTAAAGAAGCTTAAAATTTTTATTTTTATAATTTCAGGATTTATTATTTTTAAAACCTCTAACCTTAAATATTTTAAAATTATCTTAATTTACTCTCCAAAAATCTTGTTTTGTCATATTATATAGTTTGATATATTTATAACTAAGTAAAAAGTGATAAGACAAGAAGAATAAATTTTAATAGTTTTACTTTATTAGTTTTTTCCAACCACTTTTGTTTAAGTATATTTTTAGGGTAAAAATAGTTCTTCTTTTTTAGGAAGTTTGAGGGATATTATGACAAATTCTGGCTTGGCTGAAAACAGCTTAAAAAATATAAATAAAAGTAATACAAAAAAAGGTGTTCTATTAGTAAATTTAGGAACTCCTAAAAGTCCAGAACCAAGCGATATAAGAACTTATTTAGATGAATTTTTATCAGATCCAAGAGTTATTGATATAAATGGTTTTGCAAGATTTATGTTATTGAAGTTTATAATACTTCCAACAAGACCAAAAAGAGTTTCAAAATCTTATAAAGAAATATGGTTAGAAAATGGTTCACCGTTACTTATTTATAGCCAAGATGTTAAAGAAAAACTTCAAAAAAAATTAGGTGATGAATATCATGTAGAGTTAGCTATGAGATATGGAGACCCTTCTTTAGAAAGGGCATTAAATATTTTTAAAAGTAATAAATATGATTATATTAATGTTATTCCTTTATTTCCTCAATACGCTTCTGCTTCAACTGCATCTGTTATTGAAAAAATAATGAGTATAGTTAAAAATTGGCAGAATATACCTTCTTTAGATATTAAAAGTTATTTTTATAATGATGCAAATTATATTAGTGCAAATGTAGAAATAGCTAAAAAATATCTAGAAGAAAAATATGATCATATTTTATTTAGTTTTCATGGAATACCAGAAAGACAAATAAAAAATGGAGATGAATCTAATTACTGTCAATTTAACTCATGTTGTGAAACTATTAATGAGAAAAATCAATTTTGTTATAGAGCACAATGTTTTCAAACAGCTTACCAAATAGCTGATAAATTAAACTTAAAAAAAGATGATTTTACAATTTGTTTTCAATCTAGGCTTGGTAGAACTCCTTGGATTAAGCCTTATACAGATCACATTTTAAAAGAGATGGCTGATAAAGGTTATAAAAAGCTACTTGTTTTTGCACCTTCATTTGTTAGTGATTGTTTAGAAACAGTTTTTGAAATAAGTATAGAATATGACTTACTTTTTAAATCTTATGGCGGAGAAAAAGTTCAATTAATAGAATCATTAAATAACCATGATGTATGGGTCGATGCTTTAGAAAAAATGGTTTTAGAAAAGTCCAAATAAGACTTATATGATTTTTTATAATCTCAATTAAATTAAAAGTTTTGTATAATAGATAAGCTTTTATTATATAAGTTTTTATTTTAATTTATTGAGGTTATAAATGAGTATTAAAAAATTAGTTTCCATATTATCAGTTAGTTTATTAAGTTTATATTCTTGTACTACACCTAATAATTCTAGTTCAAGTACAGGTTCAAGTTCAAATTCATCACCATCAAATACTATTGGATCTGCAAGTTTAAATACAGTAATAAAAACAAAAACTGATTTAATTAATGCATATAAATGTGCTATAGATTCTACTGATAATGCAGGACTAAAAACTCAGTTAAATATTGGTTTAAATACTGTATCTGCAATACCAGAAACATCTATTTCATCAATTGCAATTGATGTTCATGCAAAAGTATTATCACAATATAATTTAAGTAATTGTAATCTTAGTACAGGAACTCTTGTAGATTCATCAACAACTCCTTCAAGTAGCCCTAGTCCTTCTCCATCAGTAAGTACAAATGTAGGAAATATTGACTTATCAACAGTAATAAAAACAAAAGCTGATTTAATACAAGCATATAATTGTGCAATAGAATCAACCA
This sequence comes from Candidatus Sericytochromatia bacterium, assembly GCA_046328075.1. Classification (GTDB taxonomy): domain Bacteria; phylum Cyanobacteriota; class Sericytochromatia; order UBA7694; family JACMQJ01; genus JAXLXG01. Next base: position 805 of record JAXLXG010000028.1, on the reverse strand, counting down.
CAGATTCTCTTTCTAAAGCTCAATTACAAATTGGACTAACTACAATCAATGCATTACCTGATTCTATATTTACATCGACTTCTATATCAACTTATATTAATGTTCTTAAAGCATACAACATCGAAAAATGTGCTTCTTTAAGCTCATCAACACCAACTACAGGTAGTTCTGGAAATTCAGGTACATCAACAACAGGTTCAACATCAGCAATAGTTTCTAATGCAAATTATTCTATGTATGGGTGTGATGCTGAAAAGACACTTGTATCAAAATCAGGTAAATCAATTAATGTAACTTTCATAAATAATATGAGTAAAGCTATTAAAATTTATTGGCTTAATCAATTAGGAAAAAGAGTTTCATATAATAGAAATGTTCCTATAAATGGAATGCATCAACAACAAACTTATGTTACTCATCCTTGGGTTATTACAGATTCAAATGATAATTGTTTAGGTGTTTATTTGTTTAATGAAAATACAAATTTAACTTTAAAAGATGATATGACGCAAGGAACAAATTCAAGTACATCAACTTCTGTAAATACCTCTGCATCTGTTTCATCAAACGTAACTGCTGGAACTGCTAGTTTATTATCAAGTACAAATAATCTAGCTAGAAATTCAGGTGTAATTGTAAATGTTAGTAGTGAGTATAGTACTTCTTGGAATAAAAATAGGCTAATTGATGGAAATATTACTACTTCATGGTTTTCAAAAGCAGGAGATGCAGCAAATCTTGGTAAATCTCCTTATATAGAATTAGTTTTTCCAAATCCTGTATCTATAAAAGGTGTTAATTTAAA